>NZ_BAABEP010000003.1:0-256044 GCF_039540215.1 Streptomyces tremellae | reverse complement strand
ACCCTAGGTTCGCGGAGACTTCTTCGCGAAGAAGTCTCCGCGAACCTAGGGTGCCGACCGCCCGGCCCTCCCACGGGCGCCCCCCGCCCCGCCGACATGACCGCCCGGGGAGACCCCGGCCCCGCCTGAGCGGTCCATGGGGATCCTCTGACCGAGGATCCACCGAGCGGCCGGGTGCGGGGCCGCCGGGCGCCGACGCGTCTCGTGACACCACGCCCTCAGGACCAGGGGAGCGCCGCGCGCTCGCGCCAGTAGCCTTCGGGCGGCTGCGCGAGAGCCGACAGCTCGCCGAGCGCCGCGTCGTCCAGGGTGACGTCCGCGGCACGCACATTGCTGCGCACGCCGGCGGCCGTCACCGCGCCGGAGAGCACCACGTCGGCCCACGGCCTGCGCAGGACGGCCGCCAGCGCCACCACGTCCGGCGCGGCCCCTGACTCCCGTGCCACGGCGGCGAGTTGGTCGGGCAGCAGGTCCCGGGCCGCGAGCCTGCCGTTCGCCAGCGCCTCCTTCACGATGACCGTGCGGCCCGCCGCGTGCGCCTCCGCGAGGGCCGGACCCGCCGAGGTCTCCAGCAGGTTGTACGTCGCCTGCACCGTCGAGAAGACCGGGACGCCGTCCACGTCGAGTTCGAGCGCCGCGCGGATCGCGTCCGCCTGGCAGGGGCCGCTCGCTGACAGCCCCACCGTGACGCCCTCCGCGGCGAGCGCGGCGAGCCGCCCCTGGAGCGACCGGTCGGTGAGCACCGGGCTCCCGGGGGTCACGGAGTGCACCTGGTAGAGGTCGAGCCGGTCGCCCAGCAGCGCGCGCGACTCGGCGAGTTGGCGCTCGAAGGCCGCCGCGCTGTGGTCCTTCACCTCGTGCACGTCCGCGTCGAGACGCCACTGTCCGACGTACGTGTAGCCCCACTTGCTGCCGACCGTGACGTCCGAGGCCGCGGGCCGGTGCGCGAGCCAGTCGGCGAGGAACTCCTCGGCCCTGCCGTACGACCTCGCCGCGTCGAGATAGCGCACACCGTTCTCGTACGCCGCGTCCAGAACCTCGAAGGCCCGCGCGCGCAGAGCCTCCACGGTCCGTGCGGCGGGCAGCTCCTCGGCCCTGCCCGACGTGATGTACGCGGGCCTGCCGACGGCCGCGAGCCCGAGACCCGTCCTGGTCGTGCCCGCGGCGGCCGCGCGATCGAACGACATCCGCCTCACCTCCCGGCCCATTGTGCGCCACCCGGTCCGCCACCGGCCCGGTGCACGCAGTGCCAAGGGCGTTGGGCACCCGGTGCGAACGACAGGAGGCCCGCCGCACGGCAGGCTGTGAGCAGCACCGCGGGCCCGGACCGGGGCCAGGCCGCTCGCTGTGGGGCGGCGGAGCGCAGGTGCACCTGGCGGGCGGGGGGCGCCGGGTGCTCCCGGGGGCGCGCCGCCGTCACGTCCCGGTGCCGAGCCCGCGGTGCTCGGACGGCGGCATGCCGTAGGCCGCGCGGAAGGCCCGCGTGAAGTCGGCGGCGCGCGGGAACCCCCAGCGCGCGGCGATCACATGCACGGGCGTGCCGGCGTGCGCCGGGTCCGCCAGGTCGCGGTGCGCGCCCGTGAGCCTGGCGCCGCGGACGTACGCCGCGACAGTCTCGCCCTCGGCCCTGAACAGGCGGTGCAGGTAGCCGCGCGAGATGTGGAGGTGCTCGGCCACCCGGCCAGGCGTCAGGTCGGGGTCGTGCAGGTTCTGCCGGATGAACGCCTTGGCGCGCAGCGTCAGGACGCGGGTACGGGTCTCGGCGGGCTGGGCCCGCTCGTCCTCGACGGCGTGCGCGAGCACCGCCGCGACCAGGTCGGCGAGGACCGTCGCGAGCCGCGGTCCGTCGGAGGGCCGGTAGCCGCCGGTGCCGGCGGCGAGCTGCGTCAGGAAGTGCGCGAGCAGCGCGCCGGGACCCGAGCGGTCGCAGAGGTGGCGGCCCACCGCGCGGTCCACGGTGGCCGCGGGCAGCGGCAGCAGCGACTTGGGGATCTCCACGCCCACGGAGGAGATCCAGCCCCGGTGGGTCCAGATCTCGTAGGGCCGCGAGGAGTCGTTGAGGTGGAAGTCGCCCGCCCGGTACACGTTCTGCTCGCGGCCCCAGGACACCCCGGCCCGGCCGTCCCGCAGCAGCGAGAGGTGGTAGACCTCGGGGTCCGCCTGGCGGATCAGCTTCGGCGTCCGCAGGAACACCAACTGCTCGAACCGCGCGGGCCACACCGCCACCGCGCCCAGGTCGATCAGCCTCTGGTGGGCGCGGAAGTCGGCGGCCCGCTCGCTCTCAAGACGCATCGGCGCGTGGGTGCTGCTCATCAGTTCGCGCCAGGCGTCGAAGCGGTCCTGCTCCGGCAGGTCCTCGCTGCGGAACTCGGTCTCGCGCAGGATGCCCCTCACCCGTCCCTCCCGCGTGCCCCCGGGACCCCGGGGGCCGCCCCGTTCACATGATCGGCGAAACCGATTTTCGCACAGGAGAACGAGTGTGGGTGCCTGTGCGTACCGGAGGGGGAACGCACGGCGACGGGCGGAGCGGGTGCAGCCCGCCGCCTGCGGGGCTGCGCCGGTCCTGTGGTGCGGCCGGCCCCGGCGCCGTCAGGCCCGCCGGGCGGCGTTCGGGCCGGAGCCGCACGGGCCGGCCCGGCGCGGCCCACCGCGTGGCCGGCCGGCTCAGACGCCGGTCCGGTGGGCCGGCCGGCTCAGACGGCGGTCCGGCGGCGCGGGAGCTTCCAGTTCGGGCGCGGGAAGTGACACGTGTACCCGTCGGGGTAGCGCTCCAGGTAGTCCTGGTGCTCGGGCTCGGCCTCCCAGAAGTCGCCCGCGGGCGCCACCTCGGTGACGACCTTCCCCGGCCAGAGGCCGGACGCGTCCACATCCGCGATGGTGTCCTCGGCGATCCGCTTCTGCTCGTCGCCGGTGTAGAAGATCGCGGAGCGGTAGCTCAGCCCGATGTCGTTGCCCTGGCGGTTGAGCGTGCTCGGGTCGTGGATCTGGAAGAAGAACTCCAGCAGGTCCCGGTAGGTGGTCTGCGTCGGGTCGAAGAGGATCTCGATCGCCTCCGCGTGCGTACCGTGGTTGCGGTACGTGGCGTGGGGGGTGTCGCCGCCTGAGTAGCCGACGCGCGTCGAGACCACCCCGGGCAGGCGCCTGATCAGGTCCTGCATGCCCCAGAAGCAGCCTCCGGCGAGGACTGCGCGCTCGGTCGGTCGCGTCATCTTGCTCGTCTCCCCTTGGTCGGTACCCGGTCGTTCCCGGCCCTCCCGTCAACCGTACCGACCTGCGGATTATGCCCGCGAGGCCCGCCCGGGGCGGGGTGCGCGCCCAGGTGTGACGGGCACTCGGGGACACGGCCTAGCGGTGCTCGCCGAGCAGCCAGGGGCGGATCTGCTTGCGGGCGTGGTGCAGGCGGGACTTCACGGTACCCACGGGGATGCCCGTACGCTCCGCGATCTCCGCGTAATCCATCGCGCAGATGTCCCGGTAGACGAGCGGCGCCACCAGGTGCGGACTGTCCTTCTCCAGCCGTTCGAGGGCGTCGAGGAGGTCGAGCCGGGAGCCGGCGATCACGCTCGTGGTGCGCGGGTCGGGGCCCGCCGCCTCGGTGTCGGGGAGCGGGTGCTCCGTCGCCCGGCGCTTCAGCTCCCGGTACTTCTGGCGCGCGCAGTTCGTAACGATCGTATAGAGCCAGGTGCTGAACTTGCTGCGCGCCTCGAAGCGCCGGATGTTCCTGGACACCTGGAGCAGCACGTCCTGCGCCGCCTCCTCCGCGTCCTCCCTGAAGGGCAGGAACCGGCCGCAGCGCCGTACGATCTCGGGTCTGATCTCCCGCAGCAGCCGGTCGAGTGCCTCGTCGTCGCCGGCGGCCGCGCGGGCCGCCAGGGCCTCGGTGTCGTCGGGTCCGGTCACGGGGTCTGCACGGGTCGCTCGGTCACCCGGGCATGATAACCACATGTCCCGACCAGAGCTGATCGGCCGCTACCGCATCGAACGACGCCTCGGCACAGGTGCTTTCGGTGTGGTGTGGCTGGCCCACGACGACCGCCTCGACGCCCCCGTAGCCGTCAAGGTGATGGCCGACAACTGGGCCTACCGGATGGATGTGCGCGAGCGCTTCCTCGCGGAGGCCCGCCTGCTGCGCAAGGGGATGTCCTCCGGGGTGGTCCAGGTCTTCGACGTCGGGGAGCTGCCGGACGAACGGCCCTACTTCGTCATGGAGTACGCGGACCGCGGCACGCTGGAGGA
This sequence comes from Streptomyces tremellae, assembly GCF_039540215.1. Taxonomy (NCBI): domain Bacteria; kingdom Bacillati; phylum Actinomycetota; class Actinomycetes; order Kitasatosporales; family Streptomycetaceae; genus Streptomyces; species Streptomyces tremellae. The sequence continues at coordinate 251,808 of NZ_BAABEP010000003.1, read as the reverse complement.
CCGGCTCACGGCGGGCGCGCCCACCCTCGCCGAGTCACTCTCCCTGGCCGCGCGGGCCGCCCGCGGCGCGGCCGACCTGCACGAGGCGGGCATCGTGCACCGCGACATCAAGCCGTCGAACGTCCTGCTCGCGAGCGGCGGCGAGGGCCAGGAGCGGGTCCTGCTCGCCGATCTCGGTCTCGCGAAGAACCTCGCCCAGGCTTCGGGCCTCACCGTCGTCGCGGGCTCCGCCGGATACATGGCGCCCGAGCAGGCCGAGCCGTTCGACGGCATCGACGCCCGCGCCGACGTGTACAGCCTGGGCGCCGTCCTGTACCACCTGGTCACAGGCTCGGTGCCGGGGCCGCCCGGCAAGGTGCTGCCGCCCGTCAAGGTGCGGCCCGACGTGCCGAAGGACGTGCAGCGGGCCGTGCTGCGGGCCATGGAGCCCGACCGTGAGCGGCGCTGGCCCACGGCAGCTGCGTTCGCGGACGAGCTCGACCGGCTGGCCGGCGGGCCCGGGTCGCCGGGCGCGCGGCCGCGGCGCCGGAGCCGTACCCGCACGGTGCTCGCCGGGGTCGCCGCCCTGGTCGTGGTGGCGGGCGGCGGCTCCGCCGCCGCGGCCGCGCTGCTGCGCCACGACGGTGCGCCCGGAACCGAGCGGGTCGCGGACGCCACCGGGCGCGTGAGCGTCGCCGTGCCGCGCTCCTGGGGCCGCCAGCTCGTCGACTCGGGCTGGTCCCCGAAGGGCCTCGGGCTCAGCGGCGGCCACCAGCCGGGGCTCACCGTGGCGCAGGACGTCGGCGACTGGCCGGACCTGGGCACCGACGTCAGCGGGGTCTTCGTCGGCGCGTACGGCGGGACGGCGAAGGACCTCACGGCGAAGGTCGGGGCGGTGGACCACACGGCGTGCACGTACGGCGGAAGCCGTACGTTCTCCGACGCGTCGTGGCGCGGTACGGTCCGCACCTGGACGTCCTGCGGCACGTCGGGCAGGGCGCTCGACGAGGTCGCGCTCGCACCGGCCGACGGCCGCCCGCCGGAGGTGTACGTGCAGGTCAGGCGGGGGAGCGGCGACGACTCCGACGCGACGACCGACCGCATTCTGCGCAGCCTGCACGTGTCGGCCTGAGAGGGGTACCCGGAGCACTGCCCGCCGCGCCGCGCGGCGGGCACGGCCGGGGAGCCGGAACGCGCGTGAACTTTTCCGGCCCCGCCGTCATCGGATCGGGTGCACGCGCAGGACGGGCCGTGCACGGGTGCGCGGCCCGCGGGGAGCGCGGGCGGACGGGATGGCAGGCATGGTCAGGAACCTTGAGCAGGGGGAGCGGCGGCACACGGCGGTACGCGATGCGCACCGGGCACGCCCCCGCGCGCGGTTCGCGGCGGGCGCGGTGGCCCTGGTGGCCGCGTCGGGGGTGGCCCTCGCGGGCTGCGGCGCCGGGGCGCAGGGGACGCCGCGCGGGAGCGTCGGACCCGCCGCGGACAGGGGGAGCGCCGCGCCCTCCACGGGTGGGAGCGCCGACAAGGCCTCCGGGGCGCCGGAGACGCCGGCCGCGTCCGTGTCGGACACCGCGTCCGCGTCGGACGGCGCGGGCTCCGGTACGCCGGCGGCCGGGGCGTCCTCGCGGACGCCGTCCGCGCCGGTCGGTGCCCGCGCCGCGGACGGCGGCAGAACCACGGCGGCGCCCGCGGGCGCCTCCCGCTGCCACACCTCGGAGCTGAGGGCGTCCGTGGGGCCCGACGACCCGGGCGCGGGCCAGGAGAACTACGCCCTGGTGCTCACCAACACCTCGGGCCGCACCTGCACGGTCCACGGCTTCCCCGGCTTCGCCTTCGTCGACTCCTCGGGCCGCCAGGTGACGCAGGACCCGCAGCGCGTGGGCGGCCGGAAGCAGACGGTGCGCCTGGCCCCCGGGCACAGCGCCTGGGCCGCGCTCGGCTTCCCCAACCCGGGCGTGGTGGGCGGCAGGACAGCGACCCCTGCCGAGGTCAGGATCACCCCGCCGGACGAGACGGCGTACCTCACGGTGCCCTGGAAGGACGGCCCGGTCAGCGAGCACCCGCCGGCCGCGGGGGCTCCGCACGTCGGCCCGCTCCAGCCCGGCACGGGCCCGGGCTCCCCCTCCGGCACGAGCCGCTGACCCGTCCACCCGCACGGGCCCCGGCCCGTCCGTGCGAAAACGGGCCGGGGCCCGTGCGGGGACGGGCGCGCGGACCATGACGCGTCCCGTCCCGCCGGGAGGCTGACGCGGCGCGGCCGGTCAGGGGCGGGCGGCCGGCACCTGCTGGCGGGTCAGCCCGGGGTCCGTGACCGCGACGGGGCCGACGATCGCCTCGATCTTCGCCATCAGGTCGGCGTCGAGCCGTACGCCCGCCGCCTTCACGTTCTCCGTGACCTGCTCGGGGCGGGAGGCGCCGACGATGGCCGAGGCCACGTTCGGGTTCTGCAGCACCCAGGCGACGGCGAGCTGGGCGAGCGACAGGCCCGCCTCGTCCGCCAGCGGCTTCAGCTGCTGCACGCGTTCGAGCACCTCGTCGCGGAGGAAGCGCTTGATGGTGTTGGCGCCGCCCTTCTCGTCCGTCGCCCGCGATCCGGCGGGCGGCTGCTTGCCCGGCTCGTACTTGCCGGTCAGGACGCCCTGCGCGATGGGTGACCAGACGATCTGGCCGAGCCCGAGCTCCTCGCACGCCGGCACGACCTCGCCCTCGATGACCCGCCACAGCATCGAGTACTGGGGCTGGCTCGACACCAGCGGGATCCGCAGCTCGGTGGCGAGCGCGTGCGCGCGGCGGATCTGGTCGGCGGTCCACTCGGAGACGCCGATGTAGTGGGCCTTGCCGGAGTGCACCACGTCGGCGAAGGCCGACATGGTCTCCTCCAGCGGGGTGAACAGGTCGAACCTGTGGGCCTGGTAGAGGTCCACGTAGTCGGTCTGGAGGCGGCGCAGGGAGTTGTCGATCGACTCCCTGATGTGCTTGCGCGACAGGCCCCGGTCGTTCTGGCCCTCGCCGGTCGGCCAGTAGACCTTGGTGAAGATCTCCAGGCCCTCGCGGCGCTCGCCCTTCAGCGCGCGGCCGAGCACCGCCTCGGCGCGGGTGCCCGCGTAGGTGTCGGCCGTGTCGAAGGTGGTGATGCCCGAGTCGAGGGCGGTCCGCACGCAGGCGGTCGCCGCGTCCTCCTCCACCTGGGAGCCGTGGGTGAGCCAGTTGCCGTAGGAGATCTCGCTGATGCGCAGGCCGCTGCGCCCGAGGTGACGGTATTCCATGTTGATCACCTTAAGTCGGTTGTCACCGCGGCAGAAGGGGCGTGGTGCCTGAGGCTCCCGACTTGCCCTGTTACGAGTGTGTTCCGTGCCGGTTACGCAGGGTGGCCGTCGCGCCAGACCGGGCGGTATCCCGCCTGGCCAGGGCGCTTGCGGAGCGCCGGACTGCGGGCATTCTCCGCGGTGGCGCACCCCCTTCCCATTCCGCAAGACTGCTTGTAAGGTTCCGGCAACTGAAATCGAGATTGCAGGGGTGGCGGTCAGGTCAGGGCCACCGCCCCGGCGACCACCGAGCCCCCGGAGGAACCGTGCTGGCAGAACGCATCGCGTCGTGCTCCTCGGGGCTGTCGCGCACCGACCGGCTGATCGCGGACCACCTCCTCGAACACATCGAGGACGTGCCCTTCCTGCGCGCCGCCGAGATCGCCGACCGGCTCGGGGTGAGCGCGGCGAGCGTGACCCGCTTCGCCCAGCGCCTCGGGTTCGACGGATACCCGCACCTCCAGGACGGCGTACGGGGAGACCTGCGCGCCGTGCTCGCCCCGCCCGTCGCGCCCACCGGCGGCGAAGGGAGATACGCGCGCGTCTGGGAACGCGAGGCGCGCAACCTCGAACAGCTCAGGGAACTGCCCGACGACGTGCTCGACGCCGCGTCCCGGATGATCGCCCGCGCGGGCACCGTCTGGGTGCTCGGCGGCCGGGCGTCCGAGTCGTCGGCCGCGGCGCTCGCCTTCTCGCTCGCCCGGGTCCGCGACGGGGTCCGCGGGGTCAACTCCTCGATCCTGCACGACTACCAGCCGCTGCTCGACGTGGGACCCGGCGACCTGCTCATCGCCTTCACGTTCCGCCGCTACACCCGCAGCACGGCGGACATCGGCCGGATGTTCGCCACACGGGGTGTGCCGATCCTGCTGGTCACGGACGACGGCAGCCCCTCGCTCGCCAAGGACGCCGAGCTGGTCCTGCGTATCTCGGGCAAGGCGCCGGGCGGACTGCCGTCGACCACGGCGGCCGTCAGCCTCGGCCTCGCCCTCACCCTCGGCGTCGTCGGCCACCTCGGCTCCGACCGGCTGGAGGCCGGCGAGCGGCTCAGCCGGGAGATGGACATCTTCGAGGGCTGAAGTCCCTGGCCCGCGCGGGGCCCGTACACCACCGTGGACGCAGCGCCCCCGCAGGCCCGTACCGCCACACCGACCGGACACACCACACCGCGTCACACCACCGCACCGCGAACACACCACTACCGCACGACACACCACCGCACCGCGGCCGCGCCCCGGAGAGCCGCGCCGCCGCACCCACGCGCCCCGCACACCGATGCGGCGCCGCACCCGCCGGCGACGCCCCTCCCGTACGACGAGACGGACACGCCCGCGCATTTGGGCGGCGCCGGGCCGGAACGAACCAGGAGACCACGATGGCAGACGAACCCTCCCGCACCCCCGGCGAAGGCCCCGCGACGGCCGGGGAGCCCTGGCAGTGGGACGAGCCCACGTGGCGCGGCCACGTCGAGCGGGTGCGCGCGGGCCGCTCCCTGGTCCCGGCGTCCTGGCCGGGCGGCGCCCGCGTCGCCGTGGCACTCTCCTTCGACTCCGACCACGAGACGCCGTCCCTGCGGGACGGCGAGGTGCGCCCGGGCAAGCTCGCGCAGGGCGAGTACGGATCCCGCGTCGCCGTCCCCAAGATCCTCCGGCTGCTCGACCGGCACCAGGCGCCCACCACCTTCTTCATGCCCGCCGTCTCCGCCCTGCTCCACCCGGGGGAGGCGCGCTCCTACACCGACCGGGGCCACGAGGTGGCCGTCCACGGCTGGATCCACGAGCGCAACATGCAGCTGCCGCCCGCGGCCGAGCGCGAACTCCAGCTGCGCAGCGCCGACACCCTGGAGCGCGTCGCGGGGCAGCGCCCCGTCGGCATCCGCACGCCCTCCTGGGACTTCTCCGACCACACCCTGGCCATCACCCGCGAGATGGGGCTGCTCTACGACTCGTCCCTGATGGCCGACGACGACCCGTACGAACTCCTCGCCGACGGCGAACCCACCGGCATCGTGGAGATCCCCGTCGAGTGGATCAGGGACGACGCGCCCTACTTCAACATGGACCGCTACACCGGGCTGCGCCCCTACACCCCGCCGCGCTCCGTCCTCGGCATCTGGCGCGACGAGTTCGACCAGGCGTACCGCGAGGGCGGCGTCTTCCAGCTGACGATGCACCCCCACTTCATCGGCCACCGCTCCCGCCTGCCCGTCCTCGCGGAACTGCTCGACCACATCGCCGCCCACCCCGGCGTCTGGTTCACCACCCACGCCGACCTCGCCCGCCACGTGGCCGGGCAGGCCGGGCTCCCCGCAGGCACCACACCATCCGCCCCGCGCACCGCCGCCCACGAAGGACCATGACGATGACGCAGCACGCCACGCCCCCCGGCACACCGCCGGCATCCGCGAAACACACCCCCGTTCCGGGCCCCGGGGACCGGGAGGCCGCCGCACGCCGCCGCCGCGCCCTGTGGGCGGGCGCCGTCGGCAACACCGTCGAGTGGGTGGACTGGGCCGTCTACTCGACGTTCTCCTCGGTGTTCGCCGGTACGTTCTTCCCCTCGCACGCGCCCGAGGCCGCCCTGCTCTCGACGCTCGCGGTCTTCGCGGTGGGCTTCCTGATGCGCCCCGTCGGCGGGGCCATACTCGGTGCCTACGGCGACCGGCACGGCCGCAAGAAGGCCATGACCCTCACCATCTCGATGATGGCGGGCGCCGCACTCGTCATCGCGGTGTGCCCCGGCTACTCCACCATCGGCGTCGGCGCCCCCGTCATCCTGGTCCTCGCGCGGCTCGTGCAGGGCTTCTCCGCGGGCGGCGAGTTCGGCACCTCCTCCGCCTTCCTCATCGAGTCCGCCGCCCCCGGCAGGCGGGCCCTCGCGGGCTCCTGGCAGCAGGTGTCGGTCGGCGCGGGCACCCTCATCGCCTCCCTGATGGGCACCATCCTCACCAGCAGCCTCGACGACCACGCCCTCGACACGTGGGGCTGGCGGATCGCCTTCGCCGTGGCGGGCCTGCTGGGTCTCGTCGGGCTCTGGCTGCGCACCCACGTCGAGGAGACCGAGTCCTTCCAGCGCCTGGAGCGCGCCGAGGGCGCCCGCGCCAACCCGCTGCGCGCCATGCTCGTACAGCACCCGCGCGCCGCGCTGCGCGTGGTCGGCGTGACGGTCGCGGGCACCCTGATCTACTACCTGTGGGTCAGCTACATGCCGTCGTACGTCCACGTCACCACCGGCATGCCGCTCAACAAGGCGCTGCTCGCCAACACCCTCTCGCTCGCGGTGTTCATCGTGCTGCTGCCGTTCGGCGGCATGCTCTCCGACCGGATCGGGCGCAAGGCCACGATGACCGCCTTCGCGGGCGGCTTCCTGGTCCTCGCGTGGCCGCTGTTCCACGTGCTCGACAACAACTTCTGGACCCTGCTCGGCGTCGAACTCGTCGGCGTGGTCCTGCTGGTCGGCTACTCCGCCAACTGCGCCGTCATCATGGCCGAGCAGTTCCCGCCCGAGGTGCGCACCACGGGCATCGCCCTGCCGTACGCGCTGGCCGTCGCCGTCTTCGGCGGCACCGCCCCCTACCTCACCACCTGGATGAGTTCGAACGGCCACCGCGACCTGGTGTGGCTCTACCTGGCCGCCGCCGCCCTCGTCGGCGTGATCGTCTACGCCACCATGCCCGAGACGAAGAACAAGGAGATCGCATGAGCCCCCACGCCGAGCCGCCCCCCGGCCGGCACGTCCTCGTCACCGGCGCCGCCGGAGGCATCGGCGCGGCCGTGTGCACCGCCTTCGCCGAGGAGGGCTGCACCGTCACGGCGAGCGACCTGCCCTCCGCCGCGCTCACCGAACTGGTGGCGCGCCTCGGCGCGTACGGCGCCGCCGCCCACGCGCTCCCCGCCGACCTGGCGGACGCGGAGGCGGCGGCCGCGCTCGTCGAGCGCGCGGCGGACCTCGCGGGCCCGCCCGACGTGCTCGTCAACGGCGCCGGCATCTACCCGGCCGTGCCGCTCGCCGAGATGACCGCGGAACTCTGGGACCGCGTGCAGGACGTCAACGTCCGTGCCGCGATGCTCACGAGCGCCGCGCTCGCCCGCCTGCTGACCGACGCCGGCACCCCCGGGGCGATCGTCAACATCACCTCGGGCGCCGCGCTGCGCGCCCGCTTCGGCGCCGCGCACTACAGCGCGTCGAAGGCCGCCCTGGAGATGCTGACGCGCTCCTGCGCCGTCGAGTTCGGGCCCCACGGCATCCGCGTCAACGCCGTGTCGCCCGGGTTCGTGACCGTGGACAGCGCCGTCAACCCCGTCACCGAGGACTACGCGGCCGCCGTCTCCGTCAACCCGCTCGGCCGCCCGGGGGAGCCCGACGACATCGCCCGCGCGGTGCGCTGGGTCGCGGGCCCCGAGGCGTCCTGGATGACGGGTTCCGTCGTACGCCTCGACGGCGGCGCGTCTGCGGGCACCACGGCGCTGCCGCGCCACTGGCCCGGACTCTCCGGTGCCCAGGCGGGCGCCGGCCGCGAGGAGGCGGTGTCATGAGCGGCCCCGACGCCGCGGGGCCCCGCGCCGAGTACACCGTCGTCGGCTGCGGAGCCATCGGCGGCACCCTCGCCTTCCACCTCGCCGAGGCAGGGCACACCGTCCACGTCGTGGACACGGACACCGCCCATGTGGCGGCCCTGCGCGAGCGCGGACTCACCCTCAGGGGCCCGGACGGCGAGCGCACGGTGCCCGTCGCCGCGACCACGCCCGACGCCCTGGACCACACCCCCCGCCGGGTGCTGCTCTGCGTGAAGGCGCAGGCCACCGCCGTCGCGGCCGACTGGCTCGCACCCCGGCTCGCCCCCGACGGCTGGGTCGTCTCCCTCCAGAACGGCCTCAACGAAGGGCTCATCGCCGAACGGGTCGGCGCGCACAGGACCGTGGGCGCGTTCGTCAACCTCTTCGCGGACGTGGTCGCGCCCGGCGTCGTGCAGGACGGCGGGGCAGGCGCCCTCGTCGTCGGGGAGCTCGACGGCTCCCCGAGCGAGCGGGTCGGCGCGCTCGTGGCCGACCTCGCGGCCTGGGGGCCCGCCCGTGCCACCGGCAACGTCTCCGGATACCTCTGGTCCAAGCTGGCCTTCGGCACGATGCTCACCGCCACCGCGCTGGTCGACGCCCCGATGGCCCGCGTCATCGACGTCCACAGGCCCCTGATGTACGCGCTCGCCGCCGAGGTCGAGGCCGTCGCCGCCGCCGAGGGGCACACCCTCGAACCCTTCGACGCCTACGACCCCGCCGCGTACCTGCCCGGCGCGCCCCGCGAGCTGCGCGAGAGCGCCACCGACACCCTGGTGGCGTGGCTGGCGGGCCAGGCCAAGGACCGCAGCGGCATCTGGCGCGACATCGCCGTGCGCCACCGGCCGGTGGAGGTGCACCACCACTACCGGCCCGTACAGGAGGCCGCGGCCCGGCACGGCGTCCCCGTGCCGCTGCTCGGCCGCCTGCTCACCATGCTCGCCGAGGTCGAGTCGGGGGAGCGCCCCATGGCCCCGGACAACCTGACCGACCTGTACGACCCCGCCACCCCCCGGAAGTGACTGTGAACACCGCACCCCGCACCCCCACCCCGACCCCCGCGGACCTCACCGCCTGGGTCGCGTCCCACCGCGACGACATGGTCGCCGAACTGGCCCGCTACGTCGACACGGAGACGCCGAGCGACGACAAGGAGTGCCTCGACGCCGCCCTGCCGGGGCTCGACCAGTGGCTGACCGCGTCGCTCGGCACCCCGGCCGCCCGCCGCCGCTTCGACGGCGGCGTCTACGGCGACACCCTCGTCCTCGACTGGCCAGGCGCCCGCACCGGCCACGGCGACGGCGCGCCGCCCGTCGCGCTGCTGTGCCACTACGACACCGTGTGGACCAAGGGCACCGTCGCGGAGCGGCCTTTCGCCCTCGAAGGCGACACGGCCACCGGGCCAGGCGTCTTCGACATGAAGGCCGGGCTCGTCCAGGCCGTGTGGGCGGTGCGCGCCCTCGACGCGCTCGGCCTGCCGAGGCCGCCGCTGCGGCTCGTGCTCAACGGCGACGAGGAACTCGGCAGCCCCGGCTCCCGCCCCGTCATCGAGGCCGAGGCCGGCGACGCGCCCGCCGCCCTCGTCTTCGAGGCGTCGGCGGGCGGCGCGGTCAAGACCGCCCGCAAGGGTGTCGGCCTCTTCCGGGTCACCGCGACCGGAGTGGAGGCGCACGCCGGACTCGACCCCGCCAACGGGGTCAGCGCCGTCGACGAGATCGCCAGGGCGGTGCTCGCCCTGCACGCCCTGACCGACACCGCGGCGGGCACCACGGTCAACGTGGGCGTGCTCGCGGGCGGCACCCGGCCCAACGTGGCCGCGGGGCGCGCCGTCGCCGACCTGGACATCCGCGTCTCCGACGGCGCGGAGACCGAGCGCGTCGACCGGGCGCTCGCCGCGCTGCGGCCGCACGACCCGCGGGCCTCGCTTGCCCTGACCGGCGGCTGGAACCGGCCCGTCATGGCCCGCACCGAGGGCATAGCCCGGCTGTTCGAACTCGCCAGGGCACACGCCGCGGAACAGGGCGTGGAGCTGCGCGAGTGCGCCGTCGGCGGCGCGAGCGACGGCAACTTCGTCGCCGCGCTCGGCGTGCCCGTACTCGACGGCCTCGGCGCGGTCGGCGCAGGCGCCCACGCGCGGGACGAGCACATCAGCATCGCCGGGATGACCGAGCGCACGGCGGTCGCGGCGCGGGTGCTGTGCGCCCTCGCCGACCCTGCGGTGGCCGCGGGCCTGCGGCCGCCCGCCGCGGCTTCCGGCACCGCCGCCTGAGCCGCGGGTACGGCAGGGCGCCCCGCCCCGCGCGCCCTGCCGTGCCCGCGCCGTACCGCTCGGCCGGGGAAGGCGCCCGCACCCCGGCGCCCGGCCCGCCGGATGCGGGCCGCTCCGCTCTGCGAGACACTGCCCGGATGGAGGCGAAGGAGCGCACGCCCCCGGCGGACGGGACGGATGAGCGCGGGGGCGGGGCGGACGACTACCCGGCGATCAGCGAACACGGCCTCATCGGGGACCTGCGGACCGCGGCGCTGGTCACGACGGGCGGCCGCGTCGACTGGTTCTGCACCCCGCGTTTCGACTCGCCGAGCGTCTTCGGCTCGCTCCTCGACGCGCGCGGGGGCGGCCACTGGGACATCACCACCGTCTGCCCAGGACCCGTCAAGCGGCGGCAGTTCTACTTCCCCGACACCAACATCCTCGTGACCCGGATGCACACCGAGACCGGCATCGTGGAACTCCACGACTTCATGCCGGTCGTACGCCCCCGCGACCCCGGCCATGTACAGCGGCTCACCCGGCGCGTGGTCAACGTCCGCGGCTCGGTCGACCTCGCCGTGCGGGTCGCCCCCCGCTTCGACTACGGCCGCAGAGGGCACCGCACCGAACGGTACGACGACGGCGTCCGCTTCACCTCGGGCGACCTCGCCCTCACCCTGCGCTCCACCGTCCCCCTCGACGTGGAGGGCGACGACGCGGCGGCCCGCTTCACCCTGGAGAAGGGCGCCACGGCGCTGTTCGTCCTCGAACCGGGACCCGCGCCCGAGACCCCCGGGTCCCCCGTGCCCTGCGCCGACCCCGCCGCCGTCGACGGACTCTTCGAGCAGACCGTGCGGTTCTGGCGCGGCTGGCTGCGGCAGTCCGCCTACACCGGCCGGTGGCGCGAGATGGTCCACCGCTCCGCGCTCACCCTCAAACTCCTCACCCACGAGCCCACGGGCGCCATCGTCGCCGCCCCCACGCTCGGCCTGCCGGAGCGCATCGGCGGCACGCGCAACTGGGACTACCGCTACGTGTGGATCAGGGACGCAGCCTTCTCCCTCTACGCGCTGCTGCGCCTCGGCTTCACCGAGGAGGCCGACGCGTTCATCGGCTGGCTGACCCGCATGCTCCGGCGGGCCTGCGAGGGCGCCGAGGGCGGGCCGCTGCGCGTCATGTACTCCATAGACGGCCACGCGGACCTCTCCGAGGAGGAGCTCGGCCACTGGAGGGCTACCGCGGCTCCGCCCCCGTCCGGGTCGGCAACGCCGCCTCCGGGCAGGTCCAGCTCGACATCTACGGCGAACTCATCGACTCCGTCTACCTGTTCAACAAGTACGGCTCCGGCATCTCGCACGAGGCGTGGACCGACCTGTGCACCATCCTCGAATGGCTGCTCGACCACTGGGACCACCCCGACGAGAGCATCTGGGAGACCAGGGCGGGCCGTCGCAACCACACGTACTCCCGGCTGATGACCTGGGTCGCGGTGGAGCGCATGATCCGCGTGGCCAGGCAGCGCGGGCTGCCCTGCGACCTGAACCGCTGGACGTCGGTGCGCGACGCGGTCTACCGGCAGATCATGGAACACGGCTGGCACGAGGGCGCGCGCACCTTCAGCCAGCGCATCGCGGACGGCTCCCCGGTGCCCGAGGCGCCGGTACTCGACGCCTCGCTGCTGCTGATGCCGATGGTCAAGTTCGTCGCGCCCACCGACCCGCGCTTCCTCGGCCTCCTCGACGCCGTGCGGGACCGGCTCGTCGTGGACAGCCTGGTCTTCCGCTACGACCCCGAGCAGGCGCCCGACGGGCTCGACGGCACCGAGGGCACCTTCTCCATCTGCTCGTTCTGGTGGGTGGAGGCGCTGGCCCGCACCGGGCAACTGGAGGAGGCGCGGCTCGCCCTGGAGAAGATGTTCACGTACTCCAGCCATGTCGGCCTGTACGCCGAGCAGATCGGCCTCAACGGCGAGCACCTGGGCAACTTCCCGCAGGCCTTCACCCACCTCGCGCTGATCAGCTCCGCCATCAACCTGGACCGCTGCCTCGACGGCTGAGCGCGGCTCAGCCCCGGCGGGCCCAGCCGTAGCGGTGCTCCGGGCGGCCCGTGTCGCCGTAGCGCAGCGTCAGCGTCACCCGGCCCGCCCGTTCGAGCACCTTCAGATAGCGCTGCGCCGTCGAACGGCTGATGCCCGCGCGCTCCGCCACCTCCTGGGCGGACAGCGGCGCCGACGCCTCGCCCAGCACCCGCCGTACCAGGTCGGCGGTGGGCGCCGAGTGGCCCTTCGGCAGCGGGCCGCCCCCGGGCTCGGGGGGCCGCAGCGCGCCGAAGATCCGGTCCACCTGCTCCTGGCCCGCCTCGCCGCCGTCCGTGCCGACCGCGTCCAGGGTGCGGCTGAGCGCCGCGTAGCCTTCGAGCTTGGCGCGCAGCCCGGCGAAGCTGAACGGCTTCACCAGGTACTGGAGCGCACCGTGGCGCATCGCCGCGCTCACCGTCGCCACGTCCCGCGCCGCCGTGACCATGATCACGTCGGCGTGGTGGCCCTCCTGCCGCATCCGGCGGATCAGCGCGAGACCCGGCGCGTCGGGCAGGTAGTGGTCGAGCAGCACCAGGTCGACGCGGTGCTGCTCCAGCGTCATCAGCGCCTGCGCCGCCGTGTGGGCGCGGGCCGCGACCCGGAAGCCCGGCACCCTGGCCACATAGGCGGCGTTGATCTCCGCCACCCGGAAGTCGTCGTCGACGACGAGCACCTCGATCACGTCCTGCCTCCCGCCGAGGGCACCGCGCCGGGCCGCCGCGTCCCTGCCGCGGCGGCGTCCGGGGCGAGCGCCTCGGGCAGCACCACCGTGAACACGGCGCCGCCGCCCGCCCGCGCCGTGACCCGCGCCATCCCGCCGTACCGCTGGGCGAGCCGCCGCACCAGCGCGAGGCCGAGCCCGCGGCCCCGGTGCGCCGGGGAACTCTTCGTCGTCCAGCCCTCCGCGAAGATCCGCTCCCGCAGCGCGGGCGGCACCCCGGGCCCGTCGTCGCTCACCCGCACCACCGCCGTCGTTGCGCCCTCGGCGCGCAGCTCCACCTCGACCGTGCGTGCCACGTCCAGCGCGTTGTCGATCAGGTTGCCCAGCACCGTCACCAGGTCCCTGGGGTCCACCACCCGCTCCCGCAGCAGCGTCGCGGGCGCGATCCGCAGCACGGCGCCCCGCTCGGCCGCGATCGCCGCCTTGCCCACGAGCAGCGCGGAGAGCAGCGGGTCGCGCACCCGCTCCGCGACCTGCTCGGCGGAGGCACGGTGCGCCTGCGACACGTCGGCCACGAACTGCGCCGCCTCCTCGTAGAGCCCGAGCTCCAGCAGCCCCAGCAGCGTGTGCAGCCGGTTGGCGTGCTCGTGGTCCTGCGCCCGCAGCGCGTCGAGCAGCCCGTGCGTACTGTCCAGCTCCCGTCCCAGCAGCTCAAGTTCCGTACGGTCCCGGAGTGTGACGACCGCGCCGCCGTCCCGTACCGGCATCCGGTTCGCGACCAGCACCCGGTCGCCCGAGACAATCAGCAGGTCCGCGCCCGCGACCCGGCCCGCCAGCACATCCGCCCCGCGGCCCGGCGGCAGCACCTCGTCGAGGCGCCGGCCCGCCGTGTCCTGCCCGAGCCCGAGCAGGCGCTGCGCCTCGTCGTTGACGAGCCGGATCCTGCCGCGCCCGTCGAGCGCCACCACGCCCTCCCTGATGCCGTGCAGCATGGCCTCCCGCTCGTCGAGCAGCGCCGAGATGTCCGCGAACGCCAGCCCGTGCGTGCGGCGCTGGAGCCGGCGCGAGACGGCGTACGCGGCCAGCGCCCCTGCGGCGAGCGCCGCGCCCGCGTACAGCAGGAGCCCGCGCACCGCCCGCATCAGCTCGTCCCGCACACTGCCGTACGCGATTCCCACGGAGACCGCCCCGACGACCCGGCCGCGGCCGTCCCGCAGCGGGACCTTGCCCCGCGCTGAGAGGCCGAGCGTGCCCCGCTCGATGTCCATCACGTCCCGCCCGGCGAGCGCGCCGCTCGGGTCCGTCGACACCCGCTCGCCGATCCTGCCCGTGTCCGTGTGCGACCAGCGCACACCGCGCCGGTCCATCACCACGATGTAGAGGGCGCCCGTGGAGCGCCTGATCCGGTCCGCCTCCGCCTGCACAGGGCCCGACGCGCTCGGCGCCGTGGTGGCGAGCAGGCGCGCGAGCCCGGGCTCCGCCGCGGTGGTCCGCGCGATGGACAGCGCCTGCCGCATCGTGCCCTGGTCGAGCTGCCGGCTCAGCGGCGCCAGGAACAGGCCCGTGACCAGCATCAGCACCCCGGTCGTGGTGGCCAGCTGGACCAGCAGCACCTGGGCGAAGACACGGCGCGGCCAGCGGATGCGCATGCGACCCCTCCGTCCGTGCCACCGGCGGCCTCGCCGGCGATGCGGGCCGTCCGCGCCCGCGTCGCCGCACGGTAGACCGAGGGCGGGCCCGCTGCCCAGTCCCGGTCCCGGATTCGTCCGCCACGCGGTGAGCAGAACGGGCAGAACACCGGCTTGTGCGCACAACGCAGGTAGTGCGAACAAGACTCCCGCCCGCCGTGCGCCGCTCCTACCGTCTGGCGCCATGGACAGTCGGACCGGCCCCGCCATCGAACTGCGGGGCGCAAGCAAGGTGTTCAGCACCCCGTCGGGCATGCCGCACACCGCCGTACGCGACCTCGACCTGACCGTGGGCCGCGGTGAGTTCGTCGCCGTCGTCGGGCCCACGGGCTGCGGCAAGTCGACCACGCTGACCCTCGTCAGCGGCCTCACGGAACCCACCGAGGGAGAGGTGCTGATCGGCGGCGAACCCGTTCGCGGCATCCCCGACAACGTCGGCTTCGTCTTCCAGCAGGACGCCGTCTTCCCCTGGCGCACCGTCCTGTCGAACGTGATGGCGGGCCCCCGCTTCCGCGGCGTGCCGAAGGCGGAGGCGCGCGAGCGCGCCAGGCAGTGGCTGCACCGGGTCGGCCTCGGCGCCTTCGAGGACCGCTACCCGCACCAGCTCTCCGGCGGGCAGCGCAAACGCGTCGCCCTCGCCGCGACCTTCGTCGGCGATCCCGAGATCCTGCTGATGGACGAGCCGTTCTCCGCGCTCGACGTGCAGACCCGCGCCCTCATGTCCGACGAGCTCCTCGACCTGTGGTCGGGCACCGGTGCCTCCGTCGTCTTCGTCACCCACGACCTGGAGGAGTCCATCGCACTCGCCGACAAGGTCGTCGTCATGACGGCGGGGCCCGCCACCGTCAAAGAGGTCTTCGAGATCGGCCTGCCGCGCCCGCGCAAGGTCGAACAGGTGCGGCTGGAGAAGGAGTTCACCGACATCTACCGGGAGATCTGGTCCTCGCTCGGCGAAGAGGTCCGCATCACCCGCGAGAGGGGAGCGGGACATGCCGCCTGAGACCGCGCTCGCCGCGCCGCCCGCCGCCCCTGAGGGCGCCCGCACCCGGGGCAGGGCGCGCGCGGCGCGCCGCCGCAGCCGGCTCGTGCAGTCCGTCCGCGTGCTGGTCCTTGTGGCCGTCCTCGGCCTGTGGGAGTGGTTCGCCCGCGCCGGGGTCATCGACCCCTTCAACTTCTCGATGCCGTCGAAGATCTGGTCCCAGATCTGGACGTGGACCACCGAGGGCACCGCGCAGGGCTCCCTCGCGGAGCAGATCTGGTACACGCTCTACGAGGCGCTGCTCGGCTGGCTCGCCGGCGTGTTCGGTGGGGTCGTGCTGGGGATCGCGCTCGGCCGCGTCCGCTTCCTCGCCGACGTCCTCGGCCCGTACATCAAGGTGCTCAACGCGCTGCCGCGGATCGTGCTCGCCCCGATCTTCCTGATCTGGTTCGGGCTCGGGCCCGCCTCCAAGGTCGCCTCCGCGGTCGTCCTCGTCTTCTTCCCGGTCTTCTTCAACGCCTTCCAGGGCGCCCGCGAGGTGGACCGCCGCCTGGTGGACGGCGCGCGCATCCTCGGCGCGAGCAACCGGCAGGTCACCTACCGCGTGGTGATCCCCTCCGCCACCTCCTGGATCTTCACCAGCCTGCACGTCAGTTTCGGGTTCGCGCTGATCGGCGCGATCGTCGGCGAGTACATCGGCGCCACCAAGGGGCTCGGCCTGCTGGTCTCCGCCTCGCAGGGCAGCTTCAACGCGGCGGGCGTGTACGCGGCGATGGTCATCCTCGCGGTCGTCGCCCTGCTCGCCGAGGGGCTGCTGACCTTCCTGGAACGGCGCCTCTTCCGCTGGAAGCCCGCGGAGCCGGGCGACGGCCGCTGACGTTCGCGCGCCGCGCCCGCCCGCGCCACCCGGCCGCCGGAGGGCCGCGGACGCGCCGTGCGCCACACCCGCACACCGCCGCCGCACATCTCACGCCGGCCCCTCACCACCCCGCCATCCCCAGGCACCACACTTCAGGCTTTCGCACTTTCACAAGGACGTGACCCCTATGCGTGCTCCGACCCCGCGTACTACGACCCGCCGCGCCGGCCGCGCGGCGCGGGCCGCGGTCGCCCTCACCGGCGTCCTCGCCCTGACCGCGCTCACCGGCTGTGCCGACCACGCGTCCGGCTCGTCCGACTCCGCGGGCGGGACGGGCAAGGTGAAGATCATGGTGGGCGGCCTCGACAAGGTCATCTACCTGCCCGCGATGCTCACCCAGCGCCTCGGCTACTTCAAGGACGAGGGCGTGGACGTGCAGCTGCTCACCGAGTCCGCCGGGGTGCAGGCGGAGACGGCCCTCGTCTCCGGCGACGTCCAGGGCACCGTCGGCTTCTACGACCACACCCTCGACCTCCAGGCCAAGGGCAAGCAGGTCGAGTCGGTCGTGCAGTTCGCGCAGGCGCCGGGCGAGGTGGAGGTCGTCTCCACCAAGGCCGCCGACGAGATCAGGAGCCCGAAGGACTTCAAGGGCAAGAAGCTGGGCGTGACCGGGCTCGGCTCGTCCACCGACTTCCTCACCAAGTACCTGGCCGTGCGCGGCGGGCTGAAGACGAGCGAGTTCACCCCCGTCGCGGTCGGCGCGGGCCAGACCTTCGTCTCCGCGCTCCAGCAGGGCTCCATCCAGGCCGGGATGACGACCGAGCCGACCGTGTCGACCATCCTCGACAAGAAGGCGGGATCCGTCCTCGTCGACCTGCGCACCCCCGACGGGTCGCGGGCCGCGCTCGGCGGCCTCTACCCCTCGTCGAGCCTCTACATGAACACCGCGTGGGTGAACGGCCACAAGGACACCGTGCACCGGCTGGCCCGCGCCTTCGTACGCACCCTGCGCTGGATGGCCTCCCACACCCCCGAGGACATCGCCGCGAAGATGCCCGCCGACTACCAGCAGGGCGGCGGCAAGGCGCTCTACGCCGAGGCCGTCAGGAACAGCCTGCCGATGTTCACCACCGACGGCGTGATGCCGCCCGACGGCCCGGCCACCGTCAAGCGCGTCCTGTCCACCTTCGACCCCAACCTCCAGAACGTGGACGTCGACGTGGACAAGACGTACACCACGGAGTTCGTGAAGGACACCGCGCCGTCGTCCGACTGAACCCGTCCCCCGGGGCGTCAAGGGGGGTGGCACCGGGTGCCGCGCATGGGGCATATCGTAGGACCGGTGCCCCGCCGGTCCTGACGGCCGGCAGGGCCGTCCCGCCCGCCGTCAGGAGTGCCCCATGCCGGAGCTGCCCAGCGCAGAAGCGGCCGAGCCCGCGCCCAGCGGGCCTGCCGCACCCCTCGTCGTACCGGTCCTGCCGGACGGCACGGGGTACCGCCTGCGCCTGTTCCGCACCCCTCTCGGGGGGCGTACGGCCGTCGCGTTCACCTCCCCGCGGCTGCTGGCCGCCACGCTCGGCGCGGGCCGGCCGTGGATCCGGCTGGCCGAGCCCGCGCTGCGCGCCCTCGCCCAGCCCCTCGGGGTCACGGCCCTCACCGTCGACCCGCAGCTCGCCGCCCCCAGGCCCGCGCCGGTCGCCGCCCCCCTCCCGGCCGCCGTGCCTGCCCCGCGCCCCGGCCGCACGGACGGCCCGACGCCGCTGGTCGGACCCGTCGGGGCGGCCCGGGCCTGAGCGCGCCGCGGTGTGAGAAGGGCCGCGCTGGGCACACGGAGCTTCCGGGCCCACCGGCCCGGGGTTCCCGTGCGAGCGGAAAGGACGTGACACACATGCGAGTCGCATTTCTGATGGCTCCGGAGGGCGTGGAGCAGGTCGAGCTGACCGAGCCCTGGAAGGCGGTCGGCGACGCGGGCGGCGAACGCCATCTGGTCTCGACCGAAGCCGGTCGCGTCCAGGGCTTCGACCACCTCGACAAGGCCGACACGTTCCCCGTGGACCGCACGGTCGGCGAGGCGTCCGTGGACGACTACGACGGCCTCGTGCTGCCCGGCGGCGTCGCCAACCCCGACTTCCTGCGGACCGACAAGGGCGCCGTCGCGTTCGTCGACTCGTTCTTCGAGGCGGGGAAGCCCGTCGCGGCCATCTGCCACGCGCCGTGGACGCTCGTCGAGGCCGACCGGGTGCGGGGCAGGACCCTCACCTCGTGGCCGAGCCTCCAGACCGACATCCGCAACGCGGGCGGCACCTGGGTGGACGAGCAGGTCGTGGTCTGCACGGCCGCGCCGAGCCCCCTCATCACCAGCCGCAACCCCGGCGACCTGCCCGCCTTCTGCGAGGCCCTCGTCACGCAGCTCGGCGGCTGACGCGCGCTCCCGCCGCGTGCGCGGGGCCGCGGCCGTGCGCCGGGGCCCCGCGCCCGTACGGTGCCCCCGCCACACCGGTACGGTGCTGCCGCGCCCCGCGGTGTCACATCCGTACGGCCAGCGTGAAGGAGTGACCCGCGGGGTCGGAGTAGATCCGGGTGTCCCGGGGGCCGCCGTTGTCCTTCGTGTCCAGCGGCCTGGCCCCGAGCGCGATCAGCTCGCGCTCCGCCTCGTCGATGTCGGCGCGGTCCACCAGAACCCGCAGATGGGCCTGTTGGGAGGTCTCGGGGCGCGGCCAGCTCGGCGGCGCGTAGCCGCGGTCCCTGCGGACGGCGAGCCGCACCCCGTTCTCTCCGACGACCTCGATGAAGTCGGGGTCGTCACCCGGCCGCGGCTCGGCGTCGAGGAGCGCGGCATAGAAGTCGGCGAGTTCCGCGGGTTCCGCGGCGTCCAGTACGAGCACGGTGGTCTTCACGACGGTCATGGCTGCCGTCTACCCCCGGCCGCGGGCGGGACGCGGGCCCGCTGAGGGCCGCGTCCCCGGTCCGCGGTTGCGCCGGACGACCCCGGGTACCCGGCCCTGGCCGGGGGCGGCCCCCGGCCCCGGCGACCGGAAGGAGTCAGCACATGACCAGTACGGAGCCCTCCGCGAACCCGGATGCGGAGGTCGCGGTGGAACTCACCGGCTCGGCCCCCGAGGACGCCCAGGCCGTCTTCGGCGTCCTGCACAGCGCCTACGCCTCCGACCGCGACCGCGACGACGCGCCGAGCGGCTCGGGCGCCACGGTCTGGGCGGCCACGTTCGACACGGCGGCCCGGCACGGCGACGCGCACCCCGTACCGCTCGGCGCGCCCGTCACCGCCGTGCTCCAAGGCGGTCCGCAGGCCGTCCACGGGGTGCGCTCCACGCTGGAGTCGGCCTTCGCGGTGCGGATCGTGGGCACCTCGTCGGGCGACCAGGAGCAGGAGGTCCAGCTGCGGCTCGCCACCCGCTGAGGGGCCGCGCGGGGGGCCGGGAGGAGCCGGTCCCCCGCTTGCGTACCGCCCAGGTCACGGAGTGTGCCCGGGTGATCGTGTTGCGCATTCGGCCCAGCGGGGCGAGGCTGTGGGTGACCCAGAAGTGGCTGTTGCTCACGCTTCGTGCTCGGGGGCCGTCCGCGGTCTGAAGCACGTGGGCCTCTCTGTGAGGAGCCTCAACCATGACAGTTCCACTCGACCGTCACTACGAGCTGGAATTGCACGTCTCCGAGGAGCGCGTGCCGCAGATCCGGCGCATCGTCGCCGCGTACCTGCGGTACTGGAACCTCGATCCGCACGTACAGGCGGTCTGCCGCGGCGTCGACGAGCTGCTGACCAACGTCCACCACCATGTCGGCGGCACCAGCAGGTGCGTGCTCGAACTGCGCCTGAGCGGCCGCCACCTGACGGCCTCCGTCACGGACGACGGACCCGCCATGCCGCGCCTGCTCACCGCGGGCGGCGGTGGACTCGCCCGGGTCGCCGCGCTCAGCGACAGCTGGGGGACCTGCCCCACCGCGGACGGCAAGGTCGTCTGGTTCACGCGCAGCGTCCAGGCACCGGTGTCGGAGCCGCGCGTCCGCGCCGTGCCGCCGACCCCGGTCGACACCGCCCTGCGCGCCGAGCCCGCGGCCGAGGCGGTGACCGCGGCGGGGGAGCCCGCGTCCCGCACGTCCCGCGTACCGGAACCGGCCTGACGCCGCGGGCCCTCGACCGCCGCGGTCGCGACACCGCCCGAGCACGGCACGCGCCCCGCACCCCCGCGGGCCCTCGGCGCGAGGGACCCGCAAGGGGTACGGGGCACGCCCGCGCCCGCCGTCAGAGCGCGCTGTCCTCGTCCACCGTGTGCACCGCCGCCTCCTCGGCCGACGCCGCTGCGCCGTCGATGCCCACGTCCTCGGCGACCATGTCCTTCTCCGCGTCCGCGTGCGCGCCCTCGTCCGGCGCGACCAGCCGGCCCGAGCGCTGCGCGCCCACCTCGTCGTCGCGCACCTCGCCGTCGCCCTCGTCCAGGTCGCCGATGCCGTCGCCGTCCGGCAGCGGCGGGTCGGGCACCTCCTCGGCCAGCCGCTCGTCCAGGCTCTCGCCCTCGTGCTGCTCCTCGGCGGTGGTGCCTTCGGACTCCACGCCGAGCGGCTTCTCCGGCGGCGAGTAGCCCTGGTCGTACGGGTCGAGCTCGCTCTCGTTGAGAGTGTCCTCGGGGTCGAGGATGCCCTCGTCCTCCGTCACGTCGGCGTCCGCGTCGGGCTGGTAGACGTCGTCGGCCATGGGGTCGCTGTTGTCCGCGGTCACGTGGATCACCTCGTCGAGTCCGATTGCGTTCAGCCCGGCTACCCGGCGCAGCCCGCACTACCCACGGCGGCCGCCGGCCCGGGCGCACCCGGGACCCGGGCCGTCCTCCGGCCCTTCCAAGGACAACGCTGCCACCAAACGGTGCGCTGTCAAACCGCAGGTCGGACCGGGCGCGTGTTTGTCCGTGCCACCCCTGGGCACGCGGTGGTTCCGTCCGCGCGGAGACAGCGGGAGCACGCCGTGGCGCGTCGACGCGGACCGCGGCCGCGGCGCACCGGCGGACGGCGCCAGACGAACGACACGACCACCGGAGCCGAGCGTGAGCCGACAGCGGATCGTCATCGTCGGAGCGGGTTTCGCCGGGTACGAGACGGCGCGGACCCTCACCCGCGAGGTGGGGGACCGCGCCGAGGTCGTCCTGCTCAACCCGACCGACTACTTCCTCTATCTGCCGCTGCTTCCCCAGGTGGCCGCGGGCATCCTGGAGCCCCGCAGGGTGACGGTGTCGCTGCCTGGCACTCTGCCGGGGGTGCGCCTCGTGCTCGGGACGGCCGACCGCGTCGACCTCGAAGCGGGCCGGGTCGGCTACACCGACCCGGAGGGGCGCCGCGGGGCGCTCGCCTACGACCGGCTCGTCCTGACCGTCGGCAGCGTCAACAAGCTGCTGCCGATCCCCGGCGTCGCCGAGCACGCGCACGGCTTCCGCGGCCTCGCCGAGGCGCTCTACCTGCGCGACCACGTGACCCGGCAGATAGAACTCGCCGCCGCGGCCGACGACCCCGCCGAGTGCGCCGCGCGCTCCACCTTCGTCGTCGTGGGCGCCGGCTACACCGGGACCGAGGTCGCCGCCCAGGGCAAGATGTTCACCGACGCCCTCGTACGCAGGCAGCGCGGATGGCGGCAGGACCGCCCGCCGCGCTGGCTGCTGCTCGACATCGCGCCGCGGGTGCTGCCCGAACTCGACCGGCACCTGTCGGACACCGCCGACCGGGTCCTGCGCCGGCGCGGCGTCGAGGTGCGCACACGGATGTCCGTCACGGAGGCCACCCGGGACGGCATCACCCTGGACGGCGGCGAGCACCTGCCCACCCGCACCCTCGTGTGGTGCGTGGGCGTGCGCCCCGACCCGCTCGTCTCGGCGCTCGGCCTGCCCGTCGAGCGCGGCCGCCTCGTCGCCGACGCGCGGCTCACCGTGCCGGGCAGGCCCGAGGTCTTCGCGTGCGGCGACGCCGCGGCGGTGCCCGACCTGACACGGCCGGGACAGTACACCCCGATGACGGCGCAGCACGCAGCCCGGCAGGGCAAGGTCGCGGGCCGCAACGTCGCCGCCTCCCTCGGACTCGGCCACTGGCGCGCCTACCGCCACGACGACCTCGGGTTCGTCGTGGACCTCGGCGGCGTCCAGGCGGCGGCCAACCCGCTCGGCGTACCGCTCGCCGGGCCCCTCGCGGGCGCCGTCACCCGCGGCTACCACCTCGCCGCCATGCCGGGCAACCGGATACGGGTGGCCGCCGACTGGCTGCTCGACGCCGCGCTGCCGCGCCAGGCCGTGCAGCTCGGCCTCGTCCGCTCCGGCGCGGTCCCCCTGGAGTCATCGCCGCCCGAGCCCGCGAGGACGCGGTGACGCCCCATCCCCACCACCCGCCGCTGACGGGCCGCGCAGGCCCCCGGCGGACCGCGAACCCCAAGGAGTGACATGGACACCGATGAACTGACGGAGCTCGCCCAGCAGCTGAGGGTCGATTCGGTCCGGGTCGCCGACACGGCGGGCTCGGGGCACCCGACCTCCTCGATGTCGGCCGCCGACCTGATGGCCGTGCTGCTCGCCAACCACCTGCGCTACGACTTCGACCACCCGGGCCACCCCGGCAACGACCGGCTGATCTTCTCCAAGGGCCACGCCTCGCCGCTGCTGTACTCGATGTACCTGGCGGCAGGCGCCCTCGACGAGGAGGAGTTCGGCACGTACCGCACCCTCGGCAGCCGCCTGGAGGGCCACCCCACACCGCGGCTGCCGTGGGTCGACGTCGCCACCGGCTCGCTCGGGCAGGGGCTGCCCGTCGGCGTCGGGATGGCCCTCGCGGGACGGCGGCTCGGCCACACGCCGCACCGCGTCTGGGTGCTCTCCGGCGACAGCGAGATGGCCGAGGGCTCGGTGTGGGAGGCCGCGGAGCACGCGGGCGACCAGCACCTGGACGCGCTCACCCTGATCGTCGACGTCAACCGGCTCGGGCAGCGCGGCCTCACCCGCCACCAGCGGGACCTCGACGCGTACGGCAGGCGCCTGCGCGCCTTCGGCTGGCACACCGTCGAGATCGACGGACACGACGTCGAGGCCGTCGAACGCGCCTTCAACGAGGCCGCGTCGACCGCGGACAAGCCCACGGCGATCATCGCGGGCACCCGCAAGGGCCGGGGCGTGCGCGCCGTCGAGGACCGGGAGGGCATGCACGGCAAGCCGGTCAAGGACGCCGGGGAGGCCATCGCGGAACTCGGCGGCAGGCGCTCGATCCGTGTCGACGTGGCCCGCCCGCAGGCCGCCCCCGGCAACGGGACGGCGCGCAGCCGTCCGCTGTCGCTGCCCCGCTACGACATCGGCGACACCGTGCCCACCAGGGACGCCTTCGGTGAGGCGCTCACCGCGCTCGGCCACGCGCACGAGGACGTGGTCGTCCTCGACGGCGAGGTCGGCGACTCGACCAGGGCCGAGTACTTCGCCAAGGAGCACCCCCAGCGCTACTTCGAGTGCTACATCGCGGAGCAGCAGATGATCGCGGCCGCCGTCGGCATGCAGGCCGTCGGCCACT
Source organism: Streptomyces tremellae (assembly GCF_039540215.1). NCBI lineage: Bacteria > Bacillati > Actinomycetota > Actinomycetes > Kitasatosporales > Streptomycetaceae > Streptomyces > Streptomyces tremellae. The sequence goes on along the minus strand of NZ_BAABEP010000003.1, from coordinate 227,914 downwards.
CCCCGTACGCGGCGTCGTTCGCGGCCTTCCTCACGCGCGCCCACGACTTCCTGCGGATGGCCGCGGTCAGCAGGGCGTCGATCACCGTCGCGGGCTCGCACGCGGGCGTGTCGATCGGTGAGGACGGTCCGTCCCAGATGGGCCTTGAGGACCTCGCGATGTTCCGCTCGATCCACGGCTCGACCGTGCTCCAGCCGTGCGACGCCAACCAGGCGGCACGGCTCGTCGCCGCCACGTACGACCTGGCGGGCGTGCGCTACGTGCGCACCATGCGCAGCGGCACGCCCGTCATCTACGGGCCCGACGAGGAGTTCCCGATCGGCGGCAGCAAGGTGCTGCGCCGCTCCGACGCCGACCGCGTCACCCTCATCGGCACCGGCGTCACCGTGCACTCCTGCCTTGAGGCGGCCGACGCGCTCGCCGCCGAGGGCATCGCGGCCCGCGTCATCGACCTGTACTCGCTGAAGCCCGTGGACGGGGACACCCTGTCGGCCGCGGCGGAGGACACCGAGTGCCTGGTCACCGTCGAGGACCACCACCCCGAGGGCGGCCTCGGCGACGCCGTGGCCGAGGCGTTCGGCGACGGCAGGCCCGCGCCGCGCCGTCTGGTGCGGCTCGCCGTCACCAACATGCCGGGCTCCGCCACAGGCGAGGAGCAGCGCAGGGCCGCCGGTATCGACGCGGAGTCCGTCGCCGCGGGCGTACGCCTGCTCGCCGAGAAGATCATCCGCTGACACCGGGACGCGCCGCCGGTGTCCGCGCCGCGCGGTGTCCGCGCCGACAGGTGAGAAGCCCGGCCGAGTGGATACCCGTCCCGTGCGGGCGCGGCTCCCAACCCTTCCCGGGAGGGTTCGGCAGTGAGCCCCCGCTCCGCCGCCCCTCGGCCACGCCGGTGGGCGGCGGAGTCCGTGTTGCGCGGCCCACCGGCGCACCCCAGGCTCATCACCATCGACTCCAGGAGGAATCGGCCATGCCGATCGCAACGGTGAACCCCGCCACGGGGGAGACGCTCAGGACGTTCGACCCGATCGGCCCTGAGGAGACCGAGCGCAGGCTCAGCACCGCGTACGCCACCTTCCGCACCTACCGCACCACCTCCTTCGAGGAGCGTGCCGCGCTCCTCGGCCGCGCCGCCGACCTGCTCGACAAGGACGCCGAGGAGATCGGGCGCACCATCACGGAGGAGATGGGCAAACCCCTCGCGCAGGCCCGCGCCGAGGCAGCCAAGTGCGCCAAGGCGATGCGCTGGTACGCGGCGCACGCCGAGGAACTGCTCGCCGACGAGCACCCGGCGCAGGCCGACGTGCGGGACTCGGGCGCGGACCGGGCCCGGGTGGTGTACCGGCCGCTCGGCGTGGTGCTCGCGGTGATGCCGTGGAACTTCCCGCTCTGGCAGGTCGTACGGTTCGCAGCCCCGGCCCTCATGGCGGGCAACACCGGCCTGCTGAAGCACGCGTCGAACGTGCCGCAGACCGCCCTCTACCTGGAGGACCTCTTCCGCCGCGCCGGCTTCCCCGAGGGCTGCTTCCAGACCCTGCTGGTCGGCTCCGGCGCCATCGAGGGCATCCTGCGGGACCGGCGGGTCGCGGCCGCCACCCTCACCGGCAGCGAGCCCGCCGGGCGCGCGGTCGCGTCCGTGGCGGGCGACGAGATCAAGAAGACCGTGCTGGAGCTCGGCGGCAGCGACCCGTTCGTCGTGATGCCGTCGGCCGACCTCGCCGGGGCCGCGAAGACCGCGGTGACCGCGCGCGTGCAGAACACGGGCCAGTCCTGCATCGCCGCGAAGCGGTTCATCGTCCACGAGGACGTGTACGACGCGTTCGCCGCGCTGTTCACGGACGCCATGCGCGCCCTCACCGTCGGCGACCCGCTGGACGAGGGCACCGACGTCGGCCCGCTCTCCAGCGAGCAGGGCCGCGCCGACCTGGAGGAGCTCGTCGACGACGCGGTCCGCCACGGCGCCGCCGTGCTGTGCGGCGGGCGCCGCCCGCCCGGCCGCGACGCGGGCTGGTTCTACGAGCCCACGGTGCTCGCGGGCATCACCGGGTCGATGCGCATCCACCGCGAGGAGACGTTCGGACCTGTCGCCACCCTCTACCGGGTGGCCGACGTGGACGAGGCCGTCGCCGTCGCCAACGACACCTCCTTCGGCCTCAGTTCCAACGTGTGGACCCGCGACGCGGGCGAGACGGAGCGGTTCACCCGCGACCTGGAGGCGGGCGGCGTCTTCTTCAACGGCATGACGGCCTCCCACCCCGCCCTCCCGTTCGGCGGCGTCAAGCGCTCCGGCTACGGCCGCGAACTGGCGGGCCACGGCATCCGGGAATTCATGAACGCCACCACGGTCTGGTACGGCCCGGCAGACTGACACCCGTCGCGCGGCCCGGGGCGGCCGGGCGCCGGGAGACGAGCAGGGAGAGGCACATGCGCAAGGCGAAGACCGCGGCGGGGCAGCTCACCGACGCCGACCTGGCGGCACTCGACGCGCACTGGCGGGCCGCCAACTACCTGGCGGTCGGCCAGATCTACCTGATGGCCAACCCGCTCCTGCTAGAGCCGCTCGCGCCCGAGCACATCAAGCCGCGGCTGCTCGGGCACTGGGGCACCTCGCCCGGCCTCAACCTCGTCCACACCCACCTCAACCGGGTCGTGCGGGACCGGGGTATCGACGCGCTCGCCGTCTGGGGGCCCGGCCACGGCGGGCCCGCCGTCCTCGCCAACTCCTGGCTGGAGGGCTCCTACTCGGAGACGTACCCGGACGTGAGCCGGGACCGGGCGGGCATGGAGCGGTTGTTCAAGCAGTTCTCCTTCCCCGGAGGCGTGCCCAGCCATGTCGCGCCCGAGACGCCGGGCTCCATCCACGAGGGCGGCGAACTCGGCTACTCCCTGGCCCACGCCTACGGCGCCGCGCTCGACCACCCGGGGCTGCTCGTCACCTGCGTGGTCGGCGACGGCGAGGCCGAGACGGGCCCACTCGCCACGTCCTGGCACGCCAACAAGTTCCTCGACCCCGTACACGACGGCGCCGTCCTGCCCGTCCTCCACCTCAACGGCTACAAGATCGCCAACCCGGCCGTCCTCGCCCGGCTGCCCGAGGAGGAACTCGACGCGCTCCTGCGCGGCTACGGACACGAGCCGATCCACGTCACGGGCGACGAGCCGATGGCCGTCCACCGCGCCCTGGCCGCCGCCATGGACCGCGCCCTCGACACGATCGGCGAGATCCAGCGCGCCGCCCGCGAAGGCGGCGAGACCGTGCGCCCCCGCTGGCCGATGATCGTGCTGCGCACCCCCAAGGGCTGGACCGGCCCTGCCGAGGTGGACGGCCTGCCGGTCGCGGACACCTGGCGCGCCCACCAGGTGCCGCTCAGCGAGGTCCGCACCAACCCCGACCACCTGCGCCAACTGGAGGGCTGGCTGCGCTCGTACCGCCCGGAGGAACTGTTCGACGCGACCGGCGCGCCCCGGCCCGAGGTGCTGCGCTTCGTGCCCGAGGGCACCCGGAGGCTGGGCGCCACGCCCTACGCCAACGGCGGCCTGCTGCTGCGCGAGCTGCCGCTGCCGCCGCTGACCCGGCACGCCGTGCCCGTCGAACGGCCCGGGACCGTGATGCACGAGCCCACCCGGGTGCTCGGCGCGCTCCTGGAAGACGTGATGGCGGACACCGAGGGGCGCCGCGACTTCCGCGTCGTCGGCCCCGACGAGACCGCGTCGAACCGCCTCGAAGCGCTGTACGGCGCCACCGACAAGGCGTGGGACGCGCTCACCCGCCCCACCGACGAGCACCTGGCGCGCGGCGGCCGGGTGATGGAGGTGCTCTCGGAACACCTCTGCCAGGGCTGGCTTGAGGGCTATCTGCTGACGGGCCGCCACGGCCTGTTCTCCTGCTACGAGGCGTTCGCGCACATCGTCGACTCGATGGTCAACCAGCACATCAAGTGGCTGCGCACCTCGCGCCGGCTCGCCTGGCGCCGGCCCATCGCCTCGCTCAACTACCTGCTCACGTCGCACGTGTGGCGCCAGGACCACAACGGCTTCTCCCACCAGGACCCCGGGTTCGTGGACCACGTGCTCAACAAGAGCCCCGAGGTGGTGCGGGTCTACCTGCCGCCGGACACCAACACGCTGCTGTCGGTGGCCGACCACGCCCTGCGCAGCCGCGACTACGTCAATGTGATCGTGGCGGGCAAGCAGCCCACGTTCGACTGGCTCACCATGGACGAGGCGATCGCCCACTGCACGCGCGGCGCCGGCGTCTGGGAGTGGGCGGGGACCGAGGACGGCACCCGCGAGCCGGACATCGTCCTCGCCTGCGCGGGCGACGTGCCGACGCAGGAGACGCTGGCGGCGGCGGGACTGCTCCGCCACCACCTTCCGGAACTCGCCGTGCGCGTGGTGAACGTGGTCGACATGGCCAGGCTGCTGCCGCACGAGGAGCACCCGCACGGCATGACCGAGTCCGAGTACGACGCGCTGTTCACCCGGGACAAGCCGGTGATCTTCGCCTACCACGGCTACCCCTGGCTGATCCACCGGCTCACCTACCGGCGCCTCGGCCACGCCAATCTCCACGTGCGCGGCTACAAGGAGGAGGGGACCACCACCACGCCGTTCGACATGGTGGTCAGGAACGACCTGGACCGCTACCGGCTGGTGATGGACGTGCTCGACCGGGTACCCGGCCTCGGGGTACGGGCGGTGTCGGTGCGTCAGGCCATGGCGGACGTCCGCACCCGGCACCATGCGTGGATCCGCGAGCACGGCACCGACCTGCCGGAGGTCGCAGACTGGACCTGGCAGGGCTGAGGCCCGGCCCGGCACGTACGGCGGAAGGGAGCACGCGGTGAGCGGTGGACGCACGGGCGGCGACGTCCGCACGGTACGGGCGGGACGCAGGAACATCGGCGTCCACCGCCCGGACAAGGTCCTCTTCCCCGACCACGAGCCCCCGCTGACCAAGGCGGACCTGGCCGGGCACTACCGGGACCTCGCCCCGCACATGCTGCCCGAGCTCAGGGGGCGGCCGCTGATGCTTGAGCGCCACCCGGACGGCGTCGGCGGGCCGCGCTTCATGCAGAAGAACACGCCGGAGTCGTACCCGGAGTGGATCCGCCGCGCCGAACTCCCCAAGAAGGGCGGCACGGTCACCCATGCGGTCTGCGACGACACGGCGACCCTGCTCTACCTCGCGGACCAGGCGTGCGTGGCCTTCCACCGCTGGCAGTCGCGCGCCGACAGGCCCGACCACCCCGACCGGCTCGTCTTCGACCTCGACCCCGCCGAGGGCGGCGGTTTCGAGCAGGTCAGGGTGGGCGGCCAGGCGGCTCGGCGAACTCCTCGAAGAGATCCGCCTGCCCGCCGCCCTGATGACCACGGGCTCCCGCGGGCTGCACGTCCTGGTGCCGCTCGACCGGGGCGCCGCCTTCGACGAGGTGCGCGCCTTCGCGGGCGAGGCGGCCGAACTGCTCACCACGCGCGACCCGGACCACCTCACCACCGAGATGCGCACCGACGCGCGCGGTGGGCGCCTCTACCTGGATCTCCAGCGCAACGCCTACGCGCAGACCTCGGTCGCCCCCTACTCCGTGCGCGCGAAGCCGGGCGCCCCGGTCGCCACCCCGCTGACCTGGGACCAGCTGGACGACCCCACGGTCCACGCCGGGCGCTGGAGCGTGGGCGACGTGCTGGAGCAGGCCCGCAGCGGCCCCTGGTCGCACCTGCCGACCAGGGGCCGCGGCCTCGGACCCGCCGCGCGCCGGCTGCGGGCCCTGCGCTGATCAGCGCACCGTGACGCCGGCCGGCGCGGTGCCGGGCCCGTCAGGCGGCTCGCCCGCGAACGCGGCGGCGATCCGCAGGTGCGTGGCGGCCTCCCCGTCCCGGCCCTGGCGCTCCAGGGTCCTGCCGAGCATGAGGTGCGCGTACGCCTCGACCGGGTCGCGCTCCAGGACGGTGCGCAGCTGCTCCTCGGCCCTGCCGAGCCGGGCGGAGTGGTAGTAGGCGCGCGCCAGCAGCAGCCTGGGTCCCACCTGCTCGGGCGCCTCCTCGACGAGCCCCAGCAGGATGCGGGCGGCCGTCACGTACTCCTTGGCGTCGAAGAACATCTGCGCCCGGTCCCAGCGCTGCGCCGGGGTGCCGTACTCGAAGTAGCTCGACTCTTCCACGGGGCCTCCTCACGGGCCGGGTTGCTCGGACGTGCGCGTCAACCCGCATGGTTAGTTGAATATTCCACAAGCTTTGGGCGGGTGCCGGTGCGCGGCCCGCGCCCCCGGGCTTACGTTGGGCGCCATGAGTAATCTGGAGCGCCGGGCGACCGTCACCACCTGCGGCGGCCGGCAGGACGTGGGCGCCGCGCCGGTCCGTGAACTGCTGAGCCCGCGCCGGGTACGGCTCGGCGAGTCCACCGAGGTCCGCAGGCTGCTGCCCAACCTCGGGCGCCGCATGATCGGAGCCTGGGCTTTTGTCGACCACTACGGCCCCGACGACATCGCGGACGAGCCCGGCATGCAGGTGCCGCCCCACCCGCACATGGGCCTGCAGACCGTCAGCTGGCTGCACGAGGGCGAGGTACTGCACCGCGACAGTCTCGGCAGCCTGCAGACGATCCGGCCGCGCGAACTCGGCCTCATGACCTCGGGCCGGGCCATCGCGCACTCCGAGGAGAGCCCCCGCGACCACGCACGCCTGCTGCACGGCGCCCAGCTCTGGGTGGCGCTGCCCGACGCGCACCGCCACGTCGAGCCGCACTTCGAGCACCACGCCGAGCTCCCCGCCGTCACCGCACCGGGCCTCGCGGCCACCGTGGTCCTCGGGAGCGTCGACGGTGCCGCGTCGCCCGGCACCACCTACAGTCCGCTGATGGGCGCCGACCTCACCCTCGCCGCGGGCGCCGCGCCACGCGTCCCCGTCGAACCCGACTTCGAGTACGGCGTGCTCGCCATGGCGGGCGAGGCGGAGGTCGACGGGGTCACCGTGCTGCCCGGATCGATGCTCTACCTCGGCGCGGGCCGCCGCGAACTGCCGCTGCGGGCCGCCACGGACGCGTCCCTGATGCTGCTGGGCGGCGAGCCCTTCGAGGAGAAGCTGCTGATGTGGTGGAACTTCGTCGGCAGGACCCAGGATGAGATCGCGCGGGCCCGCGAGGACTGGATGGCGGGCGACCGCTTCGGCGAGGTCCGCGGCTACGACGGCGCACGCCTGCCCGCCCCCGCGCTGCCGCCCACCCCGCTGAAGGCGCGCGGCCGGGTGCGCTGAGCGCGCACCCGGCCCGGTACGGCGCGAGGACCGGCGCCCGGCGGCTCAGGCCGTACGGCGGTAGGCGGCTACCAGGCCCGCCGCCAGGACCGGGTCCACGACCGGCACCCCGAGCGCGGCCTCCAGGCGGCTCCTGACCCCGATCGAGGTCAGGCCCGTGCAGGCGAGGAGCAGGGTGTCGGCGCCGCGCTCCACCAGACGCGCCGCGGCCGCCACCGCGGCCTCCGCGCCCTCGGGGGTGCGCAGGTCCCGCGTGCCGCGCACGCCCTCGGGCCGCGCCGACCCGGCGAGCCGGGTCCCGAGCAGCGCGGCCACGGCGGGCGGCGCCTCCTCGCGGATGCCCAGCACCCCGATGCGCCGCCCCAGCCCCAGGGCGAGCGCGGCCGCGGCCGAGCCCGCGCCGACGACCGGCACGCCCACGGCCGCGCGCGTCTCGTCGAGCGCCGGATCGGCGGCGCAGCTGATGACGATCGTGCCGACGCCCTCGGCGGCCAGCTCGCGGGCGAGCGCGACGATCTTGGGCTCGGCCGTCCGGTGGGTCGCGTCGTCGTGGATGCCGTCGGGCTGGTCCGGGATGCAGCGGGAGACGGTGGGGAAGCCGTACCGCTCGGTCAGCAGCCGCCCGTGGTCGTTGACGAGGGCCGGGTCGCCGCTGGTGAGCACGCGGATCACCCCGACGGGCGCGGTGCGTTCCCCGGTGTCTGCCGACGGGGCCTGGAAGGGGCGTGCTGTGGTCACGGGCATCTCCTGCATGCGGGCCGGGAACCCCGGCGTGCGGGTCGGTTGTGGGCGGGTGGGGGACCGGGCGGTACGGGTCAGCCGTGGGCGGCGACGGCCTCGCCCGCGGCCCTGACCGCCAGCGAGCGGGCGAGCAGGACGGGGCGGCCCGCGGCGCGCGCGGCGGCGCGCCGCATCTCCTCCGTGTAGCCGATGCAGTCGAGGACCAGCCAGCGGGCACCGGCGCCCACCAGCTCTCCGGCGGCCTCCGCGACCAGGCCGACCGCCTCCTCGCGCGGCGCGTACGGGTCCGCGCCCGCGGCGGACACCCGGCCGGGCAGCAGCCCGGCCCAGCGCTCGCCCACGTCCAGGGCCTGGTCGTCACGCGGGCAGACGAGCCCCACAGGGTCGCCGCCCACGAGGGCGGCCACGGCGTGCTGCACCAGCGGTTCCGCGTACAGCAGCGGCCGCGCGGAGGGCACGGAGGGGAAGTGCCCGGTGCACAGCACCAGGGTCGCCGCGGCCCCGTCCCGCTCGGCGCGCGCGACGGCGCGCGCGATCCTCGGCACCACGGCGCCGTGGCCGAGCACCACGGAGCGGCCGTCGCGCAGCCGCGAGACGAGGGGCGCCTCGCCGGGCTCAGGGGCCAGCGCCCTGCGGGTCTCCGCCTCCGCGTTCCCGGAGAACACCTCCTCGTCGAGCGCGCCGTGCTCGATCAGCCGCACGCCGGGCAGCAGCGGCTCCGCGTCGGGGCGCAGGTCGTCGCGGGGCGCCTGGCCGATCGTCACCAGGCCGAGCGCGGCGCCGGGGCGCCGTGCGCACCCGGCCGCCGCGGCGGCGTGTTCCCGCTCGGGGTCTTGCACGGTCTTCATCGGGACCTCTCCAGGGGGCGGCGGCCGGTGGTGCGGGCCGGCCGGGTACATGGTCTGCGCCGTTGTCACAGGGCCTTCGTCAGCTGGCCCAGGTCGTTGAGCGAGCTGCCCGCCACAAGACCCGCGCCGACGAGGGACAGCTCGTTGTCGGCCTCCTCGTCACTGCGGCGCCGCTCGGCCGCGTCCCGGGCGCCGCGGCGGCGCCAGCGCACATAGCCGTAGCGCACGGCGAGGGCGCCCAGCACCATCCAGCCCGCCTGCGGCGTCGCCACCAGCAGACCGGTGGCGAGCAGCACGCCGAGCTGCCGGGACGAGCCGCCGGCCAGCTGGATCAGCGCGCCGGGGATCGCCCACAGCAGCAGGGTGCGCATGACGTCGGGGTCGAGGCCCGTCGTGATGGTCGTGACGTAGACCTTGGAGACCGGGGGGACGCGGCCGTCGGTGAAGAACGAGTGCCAGGCGACGGCGACCACGACGAGCGCCACGCCGAAGCCGAGCAGCTGGGCGATGTACTGCTGGCGCCGCCCGTCGAGCTCGAACGGCTGCCACGGCACGGCGTCCCTGCGCAGCAGCCAGCCCGCCTTGAAGTCGTAGCCGAGGTCGGCGAAGGCGGGCCCCGTGGAGGCCGTGTATCCCACGAGCAGCGCGAGCGGCACGGTGGGGATGTGCAGGAACAGGCCGACGATCAGCACGATCAGGGTCACCGCGAACGCCGGGAACCACCCCGAGTGCATCGCGGCGAGCCCCACGATCAACTGGTGCGCGACAGCGGCCACCCCCGCGAGTGCCACCCAGCCGGCCAGGGCGGCGGGCGCCATGCCGCCCATGAGCCCGCCGGTCAGGGCGACCACCAGCGCGCCGACGAGGAAGAGGCCCATCCCTTCGAGCAGCCCGCGGCGCAGCCGCCCGGTGCCGACCGTGGGCCCCGGCAGCCCTGCGGCGCCCGCCCCGGGAGCCGCGGGGGCGCCGTCCGCGCCCGCATCCTCCGCGCCCGCCCCGCCGCCCTGCACGTCCGGTTGCTTGCCGCGGCCCCCGCGCATCAGCCTGATCGCCTGGCCCAGCGCCACGAGGCCCGCGCCGATCATCAGCCCGTGCGGCACGTGCGCCGCCGACAGGTCGGTGTGCAGCACGGTGGGCGCGTACTGGGCGACGAGGAGCCCGACGCCGAACATCAGCAGCGCCCAGATGTTGCCGAGGAACGCGACGCCCGCCGCGCTGGTCGGCAGCTTGAGGGCCGCGCCGACGAGTCCGACGAGCGCGCTGACGCCCAGCACGGCGGCCTTGCGCCCGCCCGAGTCGCCCGCCTTGATGGTCTCGGCCGCCGCGATCCCGGCGGGCCAGGCGTTGGACGCGGGCAGCAGTCGGGAGTCGAAGACCCGGTAGAGCACCCAGCTGTCCACCGCGAGGCCGATGACCGCGCCGCCCAGCATCGGCCACACCAGGTCGGTGCGGCCCAGGGCGAAGGGCACCGCGATCGGCGTCATCAGCGAGTTGGCCGCGGCGAACGTGGATCCTGAGACCGCGGACTGCACGAGGTTCTGCCGGTGCGGCGAGCGCATGCCCCGCAGCACGCGCAGCGGCACGCGCCCGATGACCATCGCGACCAGGGCGCCGATCACGGCCGTGTTGGGCGAGACGCCGAGCGAGGTGATCAGCACGACGCCGATCAGCGCGCCGAGCACCGACAACAGGACGGTGAGCACGGCGGTGACCGGTTCGAGCGCACGCGGATGCCTGGGGGGCACCGCCGCGTCGGTGTCGGACGCGGCCGGCGGGCCGGTCGGGGCTGTGGGTCGCACGGGTGCCTCCTGGGCCTGGTCGGTGGATGCGGGGGTGTGCGGGCGCCGCCCGCGGAAGAGGGTCCTGTGGCCGAGCGGCGGAAACCCCCCGGCCGGTCGCGGGACGAGGGCGCCCTCGCGGGCGGCCCCAGGGCGTCAGCCGGCCGCCGCCTGGAGCCGGGTCATCGGCCCGTACAGCTCGACGAGCCGCGCGAACTCGGCCGGGTCGAGGAAGCGCGCCGCGCCCCTGCCGAACTCCTTCGCCGTCTCGACGGCGAAGCGCGCCGCCGCCGCGATGTCCGTCTCGTGGCTCGCGCCGGTCGCGCATCCCGCCACCGCCGTGCCCGCCGTGACGGCGAGCCCGACGACCGGGGCGGCGGTGGCGACCGCGGGCTGGAGCAGCGAGTTGATGTGGTGCACGCCGTTGCCGTACGGGGTGATGTCCTGTGTCGTCACCGCGAGGACCCTGGCCTGCTCTCCTGTGACCGTCTCCAGCACGGAGAGCAGATCCTCGCTGACCCGCAGGATCCAGCCCTGGCAGACGGTCGGCGTCAGCGCCACGCCCCGGTGGCTGAGCAGCCTGTTGCCCTTGGTGGTGTCGATGGACACGATCGCGTCCATCGCGTCCGAGACCTCCTCGCGGTTGCACGTCAGCACGTCGACGGGGGAGTCCATGAAGGGCACCGGGTCGTGCGGCCGGGTGGGTGCCCAGCCGCTGACGTGCGTGGAGACGACCACGTCGCCGTCGAGCACATCGCCCCGCGCGTGCATGTCGAGCAGCTTCGCCGCCGAGGCGAGGGCCGCCACCGCGCCGTCCGCGTCCGAGACCAGGCCGATCCGCTCGGGGCGCGCGCCCACGCCGCCGAGCCGGCCGAGGACGCCGAGCGTGGGCGCGTCGCCGCCGGCGAGCCGGCCGCGGCTGCCGGGGACCGTCACCGAGACGAAGTCCGTGCCGCCCTTCTCGCCCGAGACCTCCCGCACCTCGATCACCGGCTCGCCGCGGCCCGCCCGTACGGCCTTCGCTGCCCCGGGGACGGTGCCGGAACCGACCGCCTCCGCCGTCTCCTGGCGGGCCGCGGCGAGCACGGAGCGCAGATGGGCGGCGAGCAGTTCGCCGCTGGTCTGGGGGCGGTCGAGGAGCCGGATGACATCGAGGACGTGCTGCAACAAGGGAAACGCCTTTCTGAGGGACCGGACCCGCCGGGTACGGCCGCCGCGGTGGAACGGCCGGGCGGACCGGTGTGCGGCGCCGGACAGGGAGGGCACTCCCGCCCGCCGCCGCGCCGGGCACGGCCGTGGACCGCGCACACGGCGGCCTACCACAGATGGCCGCTCTCCGGTTCGCCGGTGCGCCCAGAGTTCCCCGGGCAGCGCGCTGAGCGCAATTGATTCCCGATATACGAGAACTGTTACGCTGCGTGTCATGTCCGACAACCGCCCCGCAACGTCCGGGCCGCCGCCGGGGGCCGCGCAGGCCCCGCGCCCCCCGCTCCAGACCGCCGACCGGCTGCTGAGCCTGCTCCAGTCGTTCGACCGCGACCGGCCGGAGTGGGGCGTCTCCGACGTGGCGAAGGAGTTCGGCCTCGACAAGTCCGTGGCGCAGCGGCTGCTCGCCGCCCTCGCCTACCGCGGCTTCCTCGTCTCCGACCCGCGCTCGCGCCGCTACCGGCTCGGCCCGGCGGTGTGGGACCTGGCCAGGGGCTGGGAGCGGGACGGGGGACTCGCCGGGCTCGTGATGCCGGTCCTCCAGAGGCTGGCCGACGAGTCGGACGCGAGCGCGCTGTTCGCGGTGCCCGACGGCATCCACCTGCGCTGCGTGGCCGCGGCCGACGGCGTGCACGGCCCGCTCAGGGTGCACGGCCTCGCGGGCGAGCTGTACCCGGCGCACGCGGGCGCCACCTCCCGCGCCTACTTCGGCATGCTCCCGCCCGAGGACCGGGCCGCCCTGCTCTACAGCCGTCCCATGGGCCGCTTCGGCGGGCGCACGCTCACCGACCCCGCCGCGCTCGAGGAGCGCTTCGCCGAGGTCAGACGCGTCGGCTACGCGTACTCGGAAGGGGAGTACGACCCGGAGACCGCGGCGCTCGCCGCGCCCGTCGCGGTGGGCCGCCGCGCCGTGGGCACGCTCTCCGTCGTCGGCTCCCACGAGGCCCTGCGCAGCCGCCGCGCCGGCCTGGTCGCCCCGCTGCTGCGCAGCGCCGCGGACCTCGGCAGACTGCTCACACCGCGCCGGCCCCGCACCGTACGCGGCGGCGAGGCGCGCTGAGCCGTCCGCTCGCGGCCCGCCGGCCCGCCCCCTCGCCCACCTATCCGCACCACGACACAAGGACGCCATGAAGCTGCTGCTCCTCTCCAACTCGACCGCACCCGGCCGCCGTTACCTGGACCACGCCAAGGAGGAGATCCGCGACGCGCTCGGCGGCGCCGCCGACCTCCTCTTCGTGCCGTACGCGCTGGCCGACCACGACGCGTACACCGCGCAGGTCGCCGCCGCGCTCGAACCGCTCGGGATCCGCGTCACGGGCGCCCACACCGCGGCCGACCCGGCGGCCGCCGTCCGCGCGGCGGGCGCGGTCTTCGTCGGCGGCGGCAACAGCTTCCGGCTCCTCAAGGCGCTGCACACGTTCGGCCTCGTGGCCGCGATCCGGGAGCGCGTCGGGGCAGGCGCCCCCTACCTGGGGTCGAGCGCGGGCACCAACATGGCCTGCCCGACGCTGCGCACCACCAACGACATGCCGATCGTGCAGCCGCCGTCGTTCGACGCGCTCGGCCTGCTGCCGTTCCAGATCAACCCGCACTACCTGGACGCCTCGCCGGACAGGGCCCACATGGGTGAGACCAGGGCCCAGCGGCTGGCGCAGTTCCTGGAGGAGAACGACGTGCCCGTGGTGGGCCTGCGGGAGGGCACCTGGCTGCGCCGCACGGACGGCAGCCTGACCCTCGGCGGCACACCGGCGGGCGCGGTCGTCTTCCGGCGGGGCCGGCAGCCCGAGGAGGTGCCGACCGGCCACGACCTGAGCGAACTGCTCACCTACGAGGCCCGCTTCGACCGCCGCTGAGGGCGCGGGCGGTGGTACCCGGGGCGGTGCGCGCCCCCGGGGTGTCACCGCCCGGCGAGCAGCGAGCGCGCCGTGTCGTCCAGGATCTCCAGCAGTTCCCGCAGCGGCGTCCCCGCCCCGGGGTCCGTGAGCGTCAGCGCGGTCACCCGGCGCGCGGGGGCCGGCGGCGCGAGCCGCACCACGGCGATGTCCTCGCGGTGCGGAAGCAGTGAGAGCGCGGGGGCGAGGCTGATGCCCATCCCCGCGGCCACCAGCCCCTGCAGCGACTGGTAGTCGTCGGTCCTGAAGGCGACGGCGGGCGCGAACCCGGCCGCCGCGCACATCGTCTCGTACGCCTCCGCGTACGGCGCGCGGTGGGCGCGCACCACCCAGCGCTCGTCGGCGAGGTCCGCGAGCGGGATCTCGTCCCGGCCGGCCAGCGGGTGCCCGAGTGGCAGGACCGCGCGCAGCGGGTCGTCCGGCAGGTGCCACTGGACGAGCGCCCGGTCGGCCGTCTGCGGCGAGAAGTCGTACTCCCAGGTCAGCACGGCCTGGAAGAGACCGTCCCGCAGCCCGGCCTGCGGGGCGTCCGCGTGCACGGAGTTCAGCAGCACCCGCACGTCGGGGCGGCCGGCGCGGAAGGTGCGCAGCGCCAGCGGCAGCAGCTCCACCCCGGCGCTGGCGAACGCGCCGAGCCGGATCTCCCTGGACCCCCCGGCGAACGACCTGATCTCCTCCTCCACGGTGGTGAGCCGTCCGAACAGGTCCCTGGCGTGTCCGGCGAGCGCCGCGCCCGCCGGGGTGAGCCGGACCCCGCGGGCCACCCGGCGCAGCAGCGGCACGTCCAGTTCCCGCTCCAGCGCCTGCACCTGCTGGGAGACGGCCGACTGGGTCAGGTAGAGGCGCTGCGCCGCGGCCGTGACGGAACCCTCCTCCGCGACCGCGAGGAAGATCTGCAGACGGCGTACGTCGAGCACGCGGCTCCTCCCTTTCCGCTCCGGCGCCGGACCGCTCCATCATCGCCGGTCGGCGCCTGGCCCGGCAGGGGCGGTACCCGGTCCGGCCGCGCCACCGCGAGGCGGTGCGGCCGGACCGGGTACCGCTCACACCAGGTGCGCGGCCCGCATCCTGGCGAACGACGCGACCTGCCCGCCGAGCGCGGCGAGCTGGCCCGCGACCTTCGGGTCGGTGCTCTCGCCGTCAGGACCGAAGGGCTTGTCGGAGGAGTTGACGACGACACCCAGCGGTGTCGGCCAGCCGCGCAGCGCGTGCACGGTCGAGCGCAGCGACGTCAGCGTGGTGGCGCCGGCCTGCCAGCCCGCCGTGGTCACGACGCAGCCGACCGCCTTGCCGTCCACGTAGGGCACCGGGTCGCCCGCGAGCTCCTGGAGGTAGTCGAGGGCGTTCTTGAGGAGGCCCGAGGTGCCGCCGTGGTAGCCGGGGCTCGCGATGACGATGCCGTCGGCCCTGCGCACCGCGTCGAGCAGGCGGTGCGCCCGCGCGGTCAGCGGCCGGTGGCCCGGGTCGTACATGGGAAGTTCGAGCTCCGTGGCCGTGATGACCTCCGTGCGGGCGCCGTGCTCCCCGGCCGCGCGCAGCGCGAGGCGGAGCGCCTGTTCCGAGGTGGAGCCGGGGCGCAGCGTGCCGCCGAGTCCGAGGACGGTCGGGGTGTACGCGGTGTCCGTCAGGGTCGGTGTCCCGCTCGGGGCCAGGTCGTTGGTCATGTCGGTCCTCGTCATCCGTTCCGTCCTCGTCGTCCGTCCGGTCGTCAGTGTCCGTGCGGCCTGTGTCTTTCCGGTGGTTCGGCTGGTTCGGGTCGTGCGCGCCGCCTGGCGGACGGACGGCGCGTCACGCGGCGGCCGTGGCCGGGGCGGCGGCCTTCGGGGCGGGGGCGGCCGGGCCGAGGCCCAGCGTGTCGCGCAGGGTGGTGTGTTCGTACTCCTGGTGGAACAGGCCGCGCCTGCGCAGTTCCGGCACCAGCAGGTCGACCACGTCGTGCAGTCCTGAGGGCAGCATGTCGATCATCAGGGTGAAGCCGTCGGCCGCGCCCGCCGCGAGGCGCTCCTGCATGTCGTCCGCGACCTCCTCGGCCGTGCCCACGACCTGGTGGTGGCCGCCGCCGTACTGGGCGATCAGCTCCCGGACCGTGAGGTCCTCGGTGACCGCGAGGTTGACGATGCTGCGGCGGAAGCCGATGGACCCCTTGAACTCCTCGTCGGGGCCGAGCAGATGGGCGGGGAACTTCTCGTCGAGCACCAGCGCCTCGACCGGCAGGCCGACCCGCTTGGCGAGTTTGCGCAGGTTCGGGCCCGTGCCGAAGACCTCGTCGAGGCGGTCCTTGCGCCGCTGCGCCTCGTCCCGGGTGCGCCCGAGCACCAGGGAGATGCCGGGCAAAATCTTGAGGGAGTCGGGGTCGCGGCCGTACGCGGCGGCGCGCTCGCGCATGTCCGTGCGGAAGTCGACGGCGTCCTGCAGGACGTGCTGGGCGGTGAAGACGACGTCCGCGTACTTGGCCGCCTGGTCGCGCCCGCGCGGCGAGGAGCCGGCCTGGAAGATCACCGGCCTGCCCTGCGGTGTGCGGGGGAAGGGCAGCGGTCCGCGCACGGAGAAGTACGGGCCGACGTGGTCGATCTCGTGGACGAGGTCCTCCCGGGCGAACACACCGGACTCCTTGTCGCCGACGAGCGCGCCCTCCTCCCAGCTGTCCCACAGCCGCAGCACCACGTCGATGAACTCGTCGGCGCGCGCGTAGCGCTGCTCGTGGTCCAGGCTCTCGCCGCCGCCGAACTGCTCGACGACGGTGGGGTTCTGGGTGGCGATGGAGTTCCAGCCGACCCGGCCGCCCGTGAGGTGGTCGAGCGTCGCGAACCGCCGCGCCAGGTCGTAGGGCTGGTTGTACGTGGTGGACGCGGTGCCGACCAGGCCGATGCGCTCGGTGACCCCGGCCATCAGCGCGAGCACGGTCGCGGTGTCGAGGGCGCCGCACGGCCGCTCGGTGCCGACCTCCTGATTGGTCATCTGCTCGGCCAGGAACAGCGCGTGGAGGCCACCGGACTCGGCGGTGCGGGCGATCTCCTTGTACATCGCCGCCGACAGGTAGTCGGACGCCGCGCCGTCCCGCGCCAGCCAGGCGCCGGTGTGCATGCCGAGTCCGTGCATGAGTGCGGCGGTCAGGATCATCGGGACCTCTTCCCTCGTGGGTCGTGGACGGCCGTGGGCCGCGGGGGTCCGGGACCGCTCACGGGCGTCCCGGCCGCGCTCGTACGGCCTTTCGGGACACGACGCTACGAGCACCGCGGGCACCTCACCAGGGACGGCTTCCTACTGCCACTCTTCAGCAGAACTGATGCATGGGAAACGGCCCGGCAGGGCAGCGGCCCTGCCGATGACCGGCGGGCCGGTCTCGAAAGCCCACTATAACTTAGGTAAGGTTTACCTTATGAGAATCGGGCTCGGTCGTATCCTTCCCGCCGTCGCGGCGCTCTGCCTGACTCTCGCCGGGTGTTCCGGCGGGGCGCGCGAGTCCCCGGGGCCCGCCGGCTCCCCGCCGGCGTCCGGCGGGGGTGCGGGCTTCCCCGTCACCATCGGCTCCGCCGTGGGCAGCGCCACCGTCCCCGCGCGCCCGAAGCGGGTGGTCACGATCGGCTGGGGCAGCCAGGACGTCGCGCTCGCCCTCGGCGTCGTGCCCGTGGGCATGCAGGACATGAGCGACAACACCGCGGACGGATCCGGCGTCCTGCCCTGGGACAAGCAGAAACTCCGGGGCGCCACACCGGAGTTGCTCAAGTACACCACCGGCGAGGTCCCGTACGAGCGGATCGCGGCGCTGCGTCCCGACGTCGTCCTCGCGGTGGACTCGGGACTGACGGCAGAGCAGTACAAGCAGCTCAACCGGATCGCCCCGACGGTGGGCTACCCCGGCAAGCCGTGGCTGACCTCCTGGCAGGACCAGCTGCGCCTGGTCGGAAAGGCGCTGGGCAGGGTGCCGCAGGCCGCCGCGCTCGAACGCTCCACCGACCGGCTGATCGCCGGGGCGAAGGCCGAGCACCCGGAGTTCGCCGGCCGCACCGTCGCCTTCGGCTCCGGTACCACCGCGGGCAGCTACAACCTCTACCTGGCCTCCGACTCCCGCGTGCAACTGCTGCGCCGGCTCGGCTTCTCCGTCTCGCCGAGCCTGCCCGCCACGGCCTCCTCGTTCGCCGCCCAGGTCAGCCTGGAGAAGCTGGACACGATCGACTCGGACGTCCTGGTCTCCTGGTACGCGGGCAAGCCCGTGCGGCGGAAGCTGGAGTCCAGCGCGCTGTTCCGCCGCATGCCCGCCGTGCGGCGCCATGGATACGTGCCCCTGACCGACCCCGCGATGGTGTACGCGACGAGCGCCGTGTCCGTGCTCAGCCTGCCGTGGATGCTCGACCGGTATCTGCCCCTGCTGAGCGCCGCGGCGCGGGGGGAGGCATCCTGAGCGGCCACGGCGGCTCCCCCGCGCGGACGGCCGCCGCCGTCGCGGACGGAGAGGTCCCCGCGCTCGGGGGACCGGCCGCGGAGCTGGTCGACCGACTCGCCTCGGGTGCCAGGGTGCTCGGCTGGTCCGAGGGCGTCCACCTGCGCCGCGAGTACCTGGTCGCACGCAACGCCGTCCTCCGTCACCTCATCGGCCACCACCGCGTCGCGGCGGTGGCCGCGGAGTCCCACTTCGGCCGCTCCCGCGCCGCCGACGCCTACATCCTCGGCGCAGGACCCGACGAACCCCCGCGCGCCGCGGTCGGAGGCGTCTGGTCCTGGGCGCGGTCGGCCGCCCTCGCCGACAACCGGGCACTCCTGCGGCTGCTGCGCCGGCACAACGCCGGCCGCGCGCCGGCCGAGCGGGTGCGGTTCTACGGCCTTGAGATGTACGGCTCGGGCACGGTGGAACCGGCGCACGGCGGCCCGGCGTTCGAGGGGCCGGCCGGCCCGGACGACACGCGGCACGCCGAGTGGCTGGGCCGCAGGCTCGCGGAGCACCGCGCGGCCGGCGGCGACCACCGCGACCTGGCGGGACGCGACGCCGCGCAGTACGCCACCCTGTGCGAGGTCGCACGCCGCCACCCGGAGGGGCTGATTCTCCTGTTCGAACAGGTGGAGCACCTCGACCGGCGCGTGCCCCACGCGCTCGGCGCGCGCCTGGCGCGCGGCGGTCTCGGCGCCTGCCGCACAGTCGGCGCCGTCTGGCGCGACGGCGACCCCTCGGTCGCCTACCCGCTCGGCCGCTACCGGGACCTGAGCCGGCACCTCGCGGAGCGCGCGGCCACCGGCGGACCCGGGCTGCTCGCGGCGCCCGGCGGCACCTCGCTCCTCGACCTGCGGCCGTGGCGCACCGCGCGGCCCCCTGCCCAGGGCGGCAGGGCGCCCGGTGCCGGTGAGCCGCCGCTCGACGCGGTGTTCGCCGACGCCGCGTCGGCCTTCGACGCCGTCCTCTACGCGCCCTCCCTCACCCCGGCGGCGCGGATCGCGCCCTCTTGACGAGTACGCGACTCCCACGGTCTCGTTGCGCCTAGATTTTGCTATTGCGTAAAACTTGCAGAAAGGAGGCGCGGTGCCGGCCACAGCCAGTCGACGCGCACTCCTCGGCCCGGCAGGCGCCCTGGCAGCGACGGCCGCACTGGGCGCCTGCGCAGGGCAGCCCGGGAGCGGCCCCGCGGCCGCGCCGCGCAGGGGCGGCACGCTCGGCGCCGCGTTCCCTGGCTTCGGCGCACGGCAGACCATGGCCCCGCAAGTCGGCCGCCTCGGCCTCAACCTCCTCGCCGACCGGCCCCGCCTCGTCGACGTGGTGCCCGGCGGACGCGGCGCCGTCGCCAACGACATGCACGGCAAGGGCTTCGCCTACTACCCCGAGGGAGTGCCCCAGCGGGAACGCGGCGGTCCGCTGGGCGGCGCACCGGCGTCCCGGGGGCCGCCCGCCCCGGTGCGCTTCAGGAGCGTTCGCGCCGGTGCGCCGCCGGGCGCCTGCGCGGCGCGCGGGGCTCGTCGGCCGCCCGGTCGCGGGCCACGGGACGTGGCCCGGCCCCGCGGCCCGTAAGACCCGCCAGGGCGGGGCAGGCGCCCGTCGTTCTCCGCCATGTCCGTGAGCAGGCCGGTGGCGCGGGTGACCGCACCGCTCACCCGGTCGGCGAGGCCTCCCGTTGCCCGGGCCGCGCCGCTCGTCCTTGGAGTGCTTGACGGCGTTGGTGAGACAGGCGCCCTCCACAGGCAGCCACGCGTCCGCCATGGCGCGGCGCGGCAGACGGCCCGCGGGACCCCGAAGGGGAGCCCCTGCCGGTCCTCCTGATCACCCGGCTCCTCGCCGACCACCATCAGCCGCGCCGTCGACGTGCCCGTGCCGAACACGGTCTGCGTCGCGGGCCCGTACAGGGGGCAGCCGCGGCACTCGGCAGCTGCGCTGCGTGCGCGGGCAGTCCGCCGCGGCCTGGCAGATACGGCCGGGCGTCGTACGGTCCGTCCATGGCGACCTCCCGGGGGTCGGGCCGACCCGGCCCTCCATCGTGTGGTCACGGCTGGCACACCGGGCACCACACGGTTCTGCGGCCCGAGACCCGGCCCGAGCGCAGACGGCTGCCGCAGCGGGGGCAGTGCGGGTCGCCGTCGTCCCTGCGCCCGGTCAGCCACCCGCGGCGCGGCGGCACGCGACGGTCGTGCACGGACGTCTTGAGCACGCGGCCCATCGCGGTGTGCACACCGCGCAGCGTCCGCTCGTCCATGTCCCGTGCCGCGGTGCGGGGAGCGACGCGGGCCCGCCAGAGGATCTCGTCGCGCAGCAGGTTCCCGAGGCCCGCGATCACCGACTGGTCCATCAGCTCGCTCTTGACCGTGCCGCGCCGCCCCGCCAACGCGTCCCTGAACTCCGGCTTGTGCACACTCAGGGCGTCGGGGCCGAGCCCTTCACATATCCGGTCGACGCCCGCGGCGTCCGTCAACCTGACGCCCTGCAGCTTGCGTTGGTCCCGGTAGCGCAGGGACCTCGGGCCGTCCAGCGTGAACACGATGCGGTCGTGCGGTGCGGGCGCCTCGTCCCGTGCGCAGCAGCGCAGCGACCCCGTCATGCCGAAGTGGAAGGCGAGCACGGGCCCTTCGGCCCCTGCAGCGCCCTCACGCCGAGGCGCCACGCCCCGGGCCGGCCCGCCGTCCTCCACCGGCACGAACAGCCACTTGCCGTGCCGCCACGGGGTACCGAGCCGCCGTCCCTCCAGCACGCTCCGCAGCCGCGGCGCGCTCACACCGCGCAGCACTCCCGCGTCCCGCACCCGTACACCGGTCACCCGGCACCCCCGGCCGCAGGACAGCAGCACCTGCCGGAAACCCTCGACATCGGGAAGCTCGGGCATGGCCTCGTGCCCTCTCTCGGGGTGGAGCGGTGGTGCGGGCCGCCGCGGCCGGCGGCTGCGCCACCCGGTCAGCCGGCCTGGCGCGCGGCGTCGTTCTCGGTGTGCGCACCTGCGGTGCGCAGGTCACCGCCGGCCGTTTCGAGGTGGGCGCGGACGAACCACTGGAACTGTTCGAGGTCGCGCAGCTGCCCGATGAGCAGGTCCTCGGTGGCGGTGTCGAGCGGGCCGATGTGGTCGATGGCCTTCCTGAGGTCCTCGACGATGCCCGTGTACACGAGGTCGAGTGCGCCGAGGTGGGCGATGGCGTCGGCGCGTCCGACGCTGTAGTCCTCCCAGGTGCGCTCGGCCACCAGGGTCCCTGGCGTGCCCTGGGCGACACCGCCGAGTGCCGCGATCCGCTCCGCCACGTCGTCGGCCATGTCGCGGACGCGGTCGACCTGCGGGTCGAGCATCTCGTGCACGGCGATGAAGTGCGGACCGACCACGTTCCAGTGGATGTGCTTGAGGGTGAGGTGCAGGTCGTTCAGGGCGTGGAGGCGGGTCTGCAGGTGGCCGATGATGTCGCCGGCCTGCTCGACGCCGACGCCGGGGACGGTGTAGCTCGGAGTGCGATTCTTCGTCACGGTGTGCCTCCTGTCGCACGGTGTGCTCGGTCTCCCCGCCGAGTACCCGACTGCTCCCTGTTCATGACGCGTCCCTCGCGGCGGTTCACCCGGCCGTGGCCGGTCTCACACGGGGCGGGGCCGCGCGTCCGCGTCCGCGCAGGTGGCGCGGGAGGGGCCGGAGCGGCGCATGGGGCACCATGGAAGCCATGCGCAAGACGGCCGTCATCGTCATCGACATGATCAACACGTATGACCACGCCGACGCGGAGCTGCTGCTGCCCTCGGCCCGCAGGGCCGTGCCCGCGGTGGTGCGGCTGATCGAGCGCGCGAGGGAACGCGGCGCCCCCGTCATCTACGCCAACGACAACTTCGGCGAGTGGCGCTCGCACCACGGCGAGATCGTCGACACGGCGCTCTCCGGCGCCCACGCGGACCTGGTCGAGCCGCTGCGCCCCGACGAGCAGTCACTGTTCGTGATCAAGGCGCGCCACTCGATCTTCTACGAGACCCCGCTCGCGTACCTGCTCACCCAGCTCGGTGTCGGCCGCGTCGTGCTGTGCGGCCAGGTCACCGAGCAGTGCGTGCTCTACTCCGCGCTCGACGCGCACATCCGCCACCTCGACGTCGCCGTGCCCAGGGACGCGGTCGCGCACATCCACCGGGAGCTCGCCGACCCCGCCCTGCACATGATGGAGCGCAACATGGCCGCCGAGATCACGACGGCCGAGGCCGTGACCCTCGCGGACTGACCCCGGCGGCGGGGCCGCGCCCTGCCCCGCGTCCCGCCCCGCCCCGCGCGACGCACCGGCGGTCATGACGGGCGCCTTCCGGGGTACTGGGACGGGGCCGCGCACCACCAGTGGGGAGTGGACCCGTGACACCCAAGGACGACTTCTGCACCCACGACCGCCCGCAGCACCCGACGCTCCCCGAGGACCGTCCACGCGGCGGCCCCGCCCAACCCGCCAAGGGCCGGAAGGGCTGGGGTGTGGTCGCGGTCGTCGTGGTGGCGGTCGTGCTCGTGGTGCTCGGGATCGCCCTGTTCCCGTGACCTGCGGCCCCGCGCGCCCGGGGTGCTCCCGGGCCCCCGCACGCCCGGGTTCCCCGGCCGCCGTACCCGCCCGTTTCGGCGGACAGCGGCCGGTTACCCGACGGGGGCGGCAGTGCAGGAAGGGAGCACACGCCGCTCATGCGGTACGACGAGTTGATCGGCCACGTACAGGCGGGAGCGGCCCTGCCGGACCGGCGGGCGGCCACCCGGGTGACGCGCGCCGTCCTCGCCACCCTGGCGGAACGGCTGCCGGACGGCACGGCCCGCCACCTCTTCGCGCAGCTCCCCGCCGACCTGGTGGCCCTCATCGAGGGCGCTTCGGTCAACTCTCCGACGGTGAAAGGACGTTGTACACCGTCACCGTGACGCTTGGCGCGGCGGCCACCGGTGCCCTCGCGGGCCCCGTGTCACTGCACCGGATGCTGACAGCCGCCGGCTGAAGCCGGAGACGGTCCTCTGGGCGTCCCGCTTCACCGTGGCGGGACTCGTCCTGCTGGTCTGCACGATGGCGTCGGCCCTGCTGCTCGTGCTGCGGGTGGCGGGCAGCGACACCGTCGCCGTGTGGCTGGTGGTGGCGATGGCCGTCTGGTTCGGCTTCGCCTGGTTCGTGCTGCCCGCGGTGGCCTGGCACCGCGCCGTCACTCCCAAGAACCGTGAATGAGCCCCGGCGCGTGAGCGGGCCGCGTCCGAGGGGGCCGATCGTGTCCCCGCACGGCCCCGCGTCCTTGTGCCGGCCGCACCGGAGGCGGACACTCCGACACCCGGGAGGCGGGACACCGGCCCCGCAGGGGCGCCCCGGGCGGGCCGGCGGCCGCGTACCGGGCCTTGAAGCAAGGGAGTACGGCTGTGACGGAAGCCGACCAGCGGTCAGGCCTCCCCGAGGGCGGGGCCCCGCCGCGCACACCGAGCGTGCCGGGCCGTGCGGCCCGCCTGCCACCCACCCGCGTCGGCGGGCGGCTCGCGGGCTGGCTCACCACCACCGACCACAAGACGATCGGCCTGATGTACCTGGCCACGTCCTTCTGCTTCTTCCTCGCCGCCGGCCTGATGGCCCTCGTGATGCGGGCCGAACTGGCCAGGCCGGGACTGCAGATCGTCTCCCAGGACCAGTACAACCAGCTGTTCACCGTCCACGGCACCATCATGATGCTGCTGTTCGCGACACCGACGTTCGTCGGGTTCGCCAACGTCGTCATGCCGCTGCAGATCGGCGCGCCCGACGTGGCCTTCCCCCGGCTCAACGCCTTCACCTACTGGCTGTTCCTCTTCGGCGGCCTGCTCGTCGTGGCGGGCTTCCTCACGCCGGAAGGGGCCGCGTCCTTCGGCTGGTTCGCCTACGCGCCCCTCAACAGCGCTGTCCACAGCCCCGGCATCGGCGGCGACCTCTGGGCGATGGGCCTGGTCGTCTCCGGCCTCTCGACCATCCTCGGCTCGGTCAACTTCATCACCACGATCATCTGCCTGCGGGCCCCCGGGATGACGCTGTTCCGCATGCCGATCTTCACCTGGAACACGTTGTTCACGTCGATCCTGGCGCTGTTCGCCTTCCCCGTGCTGACGGCCGCGCTGCTGGCCCTGGAAGCCGACCGCAAATTCGGCGCGCGCGTCTTCGACGCGGCGAACGGCGGGGCGCTGCTGTGGCAGCACCTGTTCTGGTTCTTCGGCCATCCCGAGGTCTACATCGTCGCCCTGCCGTTCTTCGGCATCATCTCGGAGATCATCCCGGTGTTCAGCAGGAAGCCGATCTTCGGGTACGTCGGCCTCATCGGCGCCACCGTCTCCATCACGGGCCTCTCCGCGATCGTGTGGGCGCACCACATGTTCGCCACGGGCGCGGTGCTGCTGCCTTTCTTCTCGCTGGCCTCGTTCCTCATCGCGGTGCCCACGGGGGTGAAGTTCTTCAACTGGATCGGCACCATGTGGCACGGCTCCCTCTCCTTCGAGACGCCGATGCTCTGGTCGATCGGGTTCCTCGTCACCTTCCTCTTCGGCGGGCTCACCGGGGTTCTGCTGGCGTCCCCGCCGGTCGACTTCCACGTCACGGACTCGTACTTCGTGGTGGCACACCTGCACTACGTGCTGTTCGGCACGGTGGTGTTCGCGATGTTCGCCGGCTTCTACTTCTGGTGGCCGAAGTTCACCGGCAAGATGCTCGACGAGCGCCTCGGGCGCGTCCACTTCTGGACCCTCTTCACCGGCTTCCACCTGACCTTCCTCGTACAGCACTGGCTCGGCGCCGAGGGCATGCCGCGCCGCTACGCCGACTACCTGGCGGCCGACGGCTTCACCGGGCTCAACACCCTGTCGACCATCGGCGCGTTCCTGCTCGGCACGTCGATGCTGCCGTTCCTGTGGAACGTCTGGCGCACCGCCCAGTACGGGAGACCCGTCGGCGAGGACGACCCCTGGGGCTTCGGCCGCTCCCTCGAATGGGCGACGTCGTGCCCGCCGCCCCGGCACAACTTCACCTCCCTGCCGCGCATCAGGTCCGAGTCGCCCGCCTTCGACCTGCACCACCCGCAGGTGCGCGGCGTCGAGGAGGCCACGCGCGCCCGGATCGACGCGGCGGACGAGGGGGGTGGCCGGTGAGGCGCGAGGCCCTGCTGTTCGCGGGCGTGACCCTGTTCTTCGCCGTCGCGGCGGCGGTCTACGGCGGGTGGTCGCGCGAGCCCACCGGCACGGCCGCCCTGATCGTCGCCGCGCTGATGGCGGCGCTGATCACCTTCTACCTCTGGTACCAGTACCGGCACACGGGGCTGCGGCCCGAGGACCTGCGGGACGCCGAGGTGGTGAACGGCGCGGGTCCCGTGGGCTTCTTCCCCCCGGACACCGCGTACCCGGTTTTGACCGCGGCGGGCATGGCCGTCACCGCCGCGGGGGTGGTGCTCGGCCTGTGGCTGTTCCTGATCGGGGCCGGGGTGCTGCTGGCCGGGGTGTGCGGCTTCGTCTTCCAGCCCGTCGACCACGGGAACTGACGCCACGTCAGGTACGCGCCGCCCGTCCGAAGGACGCCGTTGCTCCGACACGCCCCCCGCGTGGTTTCGCGACCGCGTATCGGCTACCCCAGATCGGTTCCCCATGACCAGGGCGAACGTTCCGAGGGCCCCGCGCCCGGGGACGACGCCTTCGGCGCGCGCGACGCCAAGGCGGGGGGCGGCGGCGGAGCCGTCGCCCCCCGCGTCGTGCTGATGGTCAACGAGGCGTACCGCCACGCGAAGCCGATCGGCGGCTGGTCGGGCGCGGACGCAGTGCTCGACGCCGCGGCCCCGGGCCGCCGCCGCCCCCGGCGCGGCCCGGCCGGCCGGTGAACACGGCGCCCCGCGCGCGTCACTCGTCCCTGCCCGGTCTCCGCGATGCTTTCATGGCCGTTCCCCGGGTAGCCGCGAGCTGAGGTGAGGGCATGGGCCGCAGAGGTGCGTACGCCGCGGAACTCGCGGCCTGGTGGGCGGTGCTCGTCGCGCTCTGGCTGACACTGGTCAGCCGTGTCGACCGGGTCGAGTGGGCCGTCGGAGTCCCGGCCGCGCTGCTCGGCGCCCTCGCCGCGTGCGGGGCCAGGCGCGCGGTGGCCCGGCGGTGAACGGCTGGCTGCTCGCCGCGGCCGCCGGCCTCGTGGGCGGGGTGGCCCCCGCGCTGTGGGGAGCCGCGACCGGTCCCGTACGCCGCAGGGTCGGTGCCCAGAACACCGCCACCCTGCTCGTGTGCCTCGTGCTGATGCTGCTCGCCCAGGGGTACGCGAGGCCGGGCGCCTACCTGGACGCCGCGCTGCTGCTCGCGCTCCTCGGCCCCGCGGGCACCCTGATCTACGCCCGGCTGTTCGCCGCGGAACTCGCCGGGGACCCGCCGCGCGGCCGGATCACCGGCGCCCTCTCCGTGCTCGCCGCGGCCGCTGTCGTGACCGCGCTGTGCGCGGTGACGCCGCCGGGCCGGGCGACGGTGAAGACCGTGCTGATCGGCGCGTTGCTGGTGGCGGGCAACCTGGTCTCGACCGCCGCGCTGCGCCACCCGCCGGGCGGCCCGGACCGCGCAGGCGAGGCGGAGCGGGTGCGCCATGGCTGACACGGTGATCGTGGTGGCGCTGCTGCTGGTCGCCGCCGCGGCGACGGCCGCCGTCCTGGTCCGCGACCCGGCCAGGCAGGCGCTGGTCCTTTCGATGCTCGGCCTGTGCCTCGCGGTCGTCTTCCTGGTGCTCCAGGCCCCCGACGTCGCCCTGTCCCAGCTCGCGGTCGGATCCGCCCTGACCCCGCTGCTGTTGCTGCTGTCCGTGCGCAAGGTCCGCCACGGCGTGCGCCGCGCCCCCCGGGAGCGCGCCGGCGCCCGGGGGGAGACCGGGAAGACCGGAGGAACCGGGCGGCCCGGGGGGACGGGGGACGACCCGGGCGGGGCCCCGTGAGCCGCGCGGCCAGGCTGCGGCTGCTCGCTTTCGGCGCGCTCGGCGTCGCGGCGCTGCTGGTCTGGGCGTACACTGGCCTGCCGCACTTCGGACAGCCCCACCACCCCTACGGCGACCGTGCCGTGCACGCCGCCCTCGCCCGGCGCACCGCCAACGTCGTCTCCGCGGTCAACTTCGACCAGCGTGCCTTCGACACCATGGGCGAGGAGTCGATCCTCTTCGGCGCGGTCCTCGGCACCGTCGTCCTGCTGCGGCAGACCCGCGACGAGCGCGAGGCGCCGCCCCGGCCCGCCCTGGTGCGCCCCGCGGTGCGCCGCTACGCGCTGCGCCTGCTGCCCGTCACCCTGGTCGCCGGCCTCTACATCGTCGCCCACGGGCAGCTCAGCCCCGGCGGCGGCTTCCAGGGCGGCGTGGTGGTCGCCACCGGACTGCACCTGCTGTACATCGCCGTCGACTACCGCGCCCTGGAGAAGATCAGACCCCGGGGCCCCTACGAACTCGCGGACGCCGTGGGGGAGGGCGCCTACCTCGTGGTCGGCCTCGCGGGGTTCGTCGCAGCGGGCTCGTTCCTCGCCAACGCCCTGCCGTACGGCACGTTCAACAGCATCGCCTCCGGCGGATCCGTGCCGCTGCTCAACGCCGCGGTCGGCATGGAGGTCGCCTCCGCGGTGGTCGTGCTCCTCGCCTGCTTCCTCGACCAGGCGGTGGAGATCGCCCGGCGGCCCGCCGGGCCCGGGGCGGGCCGCCGGAGACCCGCGCCCGGGGACAACGGAAAGTGAGCGGTGCCCCATGACCCTGCTGCCCTACCTGATCGCCGCGTGGATCTTCCTCGTCGGCGTCCTCGGCCTCGCCACCAGCAGGAACCTCATCCACGCCGTGGGCTGCCTGAGCGTGTGCCAGGCGTCCACGTATGTGCTGCTGCTCGCGGTCGGCTACCGCGGCGGGGGCACCGCCCCGGTCTTCTCCGATCTGAAGCCGGGCAGCCGGCCGCTCGTCGACCCCGTCGTGCAGGCGCTGGCCCTCACCGACGTCGTCGTCGGCGCCACCCTCACAGCCCTGCTGCTCGCACTGGTCATCCAGATCGACAAGCGCGCCGGCACCGTCGACCCCGACCGCCTCTCCGAGCTGCGCGGATGAACGGACTCCTGCCGCTGCTCGTCGCGGTGCCGCTGCTCGGGGCCGCGCTGCTCGTCTCCCTGGGGCGGCGGCTGCCCAGGCGGGCCGCCGAGCCCCTCGCCCTCGCCGTGGCCGCGGTGCCCGCCGTCCTCGCCGGGCTGCTGCTCGCGGGCTCGCGGGCCGGAGCCCCGCTGACCGCGTGGGTGGGCGGCTGGACCCCGGTGCGCGGCCACAGCGTCGGCATCGTGCTGCGCGGCGACCACGCGGGCCTCGGGCTCACCGCCCTGGTGTCGCTGCTCGTCGTCGCCGTGCTCGTCTACTCCTGGCGGTACTTCGCCGAGCCGCCCGGCCGGCACGCGGGGGCGTTCCCCGCGCTCGTCCTGCTGTTCCAGGCGGGGATGTGCGGGTTCGCGATCACCGGCGACCTCTTCAACGCATTCGTGTTCTTCGAGCTGATGAGCGTCGTGGCGTACGCGCTGACCGGCTACCGCGTCGAGGAGGCGCGGGCCGTGCAGGGCGCGTTCACCTTCGGCGTGGTCAACTCTCTCGGCGCGTACGCCACCCTGACCGGCATCGTGCTGCTGTACGCCCGTACCGGCGAGCTCGGCATGCGGGCCGTGGGCGCCGCGCTCGACCGCCAGGGCCGCCCCGACGGGCTGGTGCTCGCGTCCTTCGTGCTCGTCCTGACCGGCTTCCTTGTGAAGGCGGCCGCCGTACCGTTCCACTTCTGGCTGCCCGACGCCCACGCCGTCGCCCCGACCCCCGTCTGCATGCTGCTCTCCGGCGTGATGGTCGAACTCGGCGCGTACGGCGTGTGGCGCGTGTACTGGACGGTCTTCGGCGGCCCCGGCGGGGTGCCGCACGACGACGCCCGGCGGGCCCTGGTGACGCTCGGCGTGCTCTCCGCGCTCGTCGGCGCCGTCATGTGCTGGCAGCAGCGGCACGTCAAGCGGCTGCTCGCCTTCTCGACCGTGTCGCACACCGGCGTCTTCCTGATCGGCCTCGGGATCCTCACCCCGGCCTCGGGCACCGGCGTCGCGCTGTACGTCGTCGGGCACGCGGGCGCCAAGGCAGCGCTGTTCGCCTGCTCGGGCATCCTCCTCGACCGCTACGGCAGCGTCGACGAGCGCGAACTCCACGGCAAGGGACGCGACGTCCCGGTGGTGGCCGGGCTGTTCACCGCGGGCGGCCTCGCCCTCGCGGGTCTTCCGCCGTTCGGCACGGCGCTCGGCAAGGCGCTCACGGAGGAGGCGGCGGGGCCCTGGCTCACGGCCGTCCTCGTGGCGGCGTCTGCCGTCACCGGCGGCGCGGTGCTGCGGGTCGCCGCCCGCGTCTTCGGCGGCTGGGGCGCGCCGCCCACCGGCGGGGAACCGTACGAGACCAGCGGCGAGGACGAGGAGCCCGAGTCCGCCACCGTCCTCGCCCGGGTCCCCGCCACCATGGGGGCGGTGCCCGCGGCCCTGCTGCTCGGTTCTCTTCTCGCCGGGGCGCTCCCCGTCGCGGCGCGCGCCGCGGGCAGCGCCGTCGAGCGGGCCCAGCCGCACACCGGCGGCGCCGGGGCCGCCGGATGGGCACCGCCCGGGATGCTCCTCGGCCTCCTTTCGGCGGGCCTCGCCGCCGGGCTCGCCCTCTACGCCGTGTACGGGCTGCGCGGCCGCACACCGGTACGCGACGCGACCACCGCGCTGCGCCGCCTGCACTCGGGCCACGTCGGCGACTACGTCACCTGGATGCTCGTCGGGATGGCCCTGCTCGCCGCCCTCGCGCTGCCCGGCGTGGTGCGCGGCAGCTGAGGCGCGGGTGGCACCGCGCCCCTGACCTGCACGGCGGCCGTCCGGTGCCGATCCGGGGGAGCGTACCATGGCCCGCGTGGACATACGTCACGCCTCCTTCGGGGACCCGGACGCCGTACGGCTCAACGACCGCGTGCAGCGGGAGTACGCCGAGCGGTACGACGACGAAGGCGACCTCACGCCGCTCGACCCGGGCATGTTCGAGCCGCCCCGCGGCCTCTACCTGATCGCCTACGACGGCACCGGCACCCCGGTCGCCACCGGCGGCTGGCGCGCCAAGGACGCCGACGGATGCGGCTACCGGGACGGCGACGCCGAGATCAAGCGCATGTACGTCGTCCCCGAGGCCCGCGGCAGGGGACTCTCCCGGACCCTGCTGGCCGCGCTTGAGGACGACGCGCGCGCCGCGGGCCGCACCCGGATGGTGCTGGAGACCGGTACCAAGCAGCCCGAGGCCGTCGCGCTGTACGAGTCGAGCGGCTACGAGCCCTGCGAGAAGTTCGGCTACTACCGCTTCCACGAGGAGAGCCGCTGCTACGCCAAGCCGCTGGCCCGCCCCGCCGCGGCTCCCGCCGTACGCCCCGCGGACGCGGAGGGCGCCCCGGTCGCCTGAGCGCGGCCCGCGCGTCACACCGCGGCGGCCCGCGCTGTCACACCGCGGCTGCGCCTTCCCGCGAGCGGACCACGCGGACCTCGGAGACCTCCATCAGCCCGTCGAGTTCGACGGTGCCCGCACTCCGCCCGGGGTCGACCGTCAGGCCGTCCCTGCGGACGAGGCCGAGCAGCCGCTCGGCCGGCGGAAGCACCATGTGGCGCCCCCAGCAGCGCTCGTTCACATGGCCGAACGGCAGATAGCCGGGGTGGGGGCTCCGGATCGAGCTCCGCCCACCGCTCGGGAAGGAAGGCGTCGGGCTCCTCCCGCAGTCGCGGATCGCGGTGGCTGAGCAGCGGCAAAAGCAGCAGGTCGTCCGCCGCGCCGATCCGCGCGTCCACCGCGGGGAACACGGGGGACGCGGTGCGCAGGATGTTCCACGACACGGGCAGCAGCCTCCTCGTGGATGATGTGCCGGTTCGGCGTCGCGTCGTCGAACGGCGCGCCCGGCCACATCGCGTTGCTGACGGGCGCCGCCACGGTGAAGCACACCGGCGCGGCCACCCGGCGGTGGAGGTACATCGCGTAGCGCCGGTTCTCGTAACCGGCCGCGTCGAGGACCAGCGAAGCGAGCTTCGACAGCGGCACCTCGCGCCCCGGCCTGCGCAGCAGCGCGGCGCCCGAGGTGACGGCCGACCAGGTGAGCCTGGGGGTGAGTTCGAGGCTCCGGTCCACGAGGACGCGGAAGCGCAGCCGCTGCCTGCGGCACACGAGGTCCCTGAGGCAGGTGTGCGGCACCCCGCGGCCAGGGACCGGTCAGGTCGACGTCGTCCTCCAGGGGCCGCCGCAGGGCGACGCGTACGTCGGCGGACACCGTCTGCATGAACGTCGAGGCGTCGGTCCTGGTGACCCGGCGCGCGCACGGGCTTGAAGGCGGGCCGCTCCTTCGCGTCGGCCGGCCTGCTGCGCAGCAGCGCGTCCAGGAGCGCGGGCCCCGCGACGCCGATGGTGTCGGGTGCGAGGCGGAACAGGTCCGACCCGGTGTGCCGGGTCAGCAGCGCGTCGATCCCGGGCGCGAACCGCACCGTCCTGCCGCCGTGGCCTGCGACACCCGAGCGCTCGGCCAACGCATACCTCGGTGGGCGGGGAGGCGGCCGCGTGGCGGGCCGTCGCCGGCCCGCCACGCGGGCTGCTCTGGGACGGGGGGTCGGTGCGTTCTGGGTGGATCGCGGCGGGTGCGGGCGGGAGGCCGGCGCGCGTCGACGGCACCGGCGGGCAGCCCTCGGTCTGCCAAGAACTGACGGCCCGTTGACCCGGGGGCCGCGGCGGGGTGCGGCCTACTCGCCACCGTATCCGCCGCCGGTGGCCGCGGTGCCCCGGGGCGGGTCGGGGACCCGGGAGACGCCGGCCGACGCGCCTGCGCCGTCGTCGCCGCGGACCGTGGCTCCCGACGGGTGCTCCTCCTGGCATTCGGCGTCGAAGAGATTGCACGTCGGCTGTGCGGAGGCGGGACCGGCCGAAGCGGCAGGGGAGGCGCCGGACGGCGGTACGGCGGGGGCGGTCGGCGCGCTGCGGGGGCGCGGCGCCTTGGAGTCGGTGGTGCCTGCGCGGCCGTCGAGGGCCGTGTAGGTGGCGAACAGGACGGCGGCGACGGCGAGCGCGGAGCCGACGGTCAGACCGACGGAGCGTGCCGTGGGGGACGAAGCAGACATGGGGGGATCTTCCCGCAGCAGTGCGGCGGGGAGGCGCAGCGAGCGCCGTCCCGCGCCCCTCGTGTCGCGGGGGGCCTTCGTTCGGGGGACCCGTACACCCGCGGGCGGCGCGACGGGCCCCCGGCGCGGCGCGGGACGCGGGCGGCCCGCCGGGTCAGCCGGTCTGGTCGCTGTCCTTGAGGCTGCCCCAGCCGTGCCAGCGCTCGACCTCGATCCACGCGTTGTACCGGGTCCTGTCGCGGCGTGGGTACTCCTTGCCGGTGTAGTGGCGCGACAGCCGGTCGATGCCCGCGAGAGCGGTGTCCTCCGTGACGCCGGTGACCCGCCCGATGAGGCTGACGTGGGTGTACCAGTCGTCGCCCGCGAGCACGGTGAGGCTGACGCGCGGGTCGTTGCGCAGGTGGCGCAGCCGTACCCGCCCCTCGTCCAGGTTGATCAGCACGCGGCCGTCGTCCTCCCACAGGTACCAGGTCGCGGTGGACACCGGATGGCCGTCCGACCTGAGGGTGCTGATGACCGCGGGGTTCGGCTTCCGCAGCAGGCTCACGGCGGTCTCGGGCAGCGGGGGCTGGGACACGGTTTCTCCTTCTCGTCCTGTCACGGCGTGGCGTGGCGTGGCGCCGCCTCCGCGTCCTACCCGTGCGGGCGGCGGTGACACGGCCACCGTAGTGCGGGGGAGCACCCGCCCGGCCGAGCGCCGCCCCGAGGCCGCGCGGGGACGCCCGTACGGGACGACCCGGAGAAGCCCCCCAGCCGTGGGACGCCCCGGTTCGTCCCAGCGGCCGAAGAACCCCCGCCCCGGCGCCCCGACGATGGTGGACGACCGCATCCGACGAGAGAGGGGCCGGCATGGACGCGCGCGGCGACACCGAAGGCCCGTACCCCATCGCGCAGCCAGGCGCCGCCGCCGCGCTGCGCGCCGCGAAGCTGCTGACGGGCTGCTACCTCGCGGTGAGCGCGCTCACCCTGTCGGCCGTCGTCCTGCTGCGCCACGACAGCGCGGCGGTCGACGACGCCGTGTGGGTGCGCGGCACCCTCGTCCTCGTCAGCTCCCTGGTGGCGTTCCTGTGCGCGGTACGGGCCGCGCGCGGCGAGCGCGGCGCCTACCGCAGACTGCGGATCATCTCCGCGGTGACGGTCGTCGCGATCGCCGTGATCATCGCGCTGCCCGGCACTCTCCCGCTGTGGATGAAGATCGACCAGGGTCTCAGCGGGGTCCTGCTGATCGGGGTCCTCATCGCCTCGGGGGGCCGCCGGGTGCGCGGGTCGTTCGCGCCCCGCAGCTGAGGCCGCGCGGCGGGGCGCCGTCGGGCGCGGCGGGTCAGTGCCCGCCGTCCTCCGCCCGGCGCCCCCCGCTCCCCGCGAGCAGGTCCGCCACCCCGTCCTCGTCCGTCTCCCGCAGCTCCTCGTCGAGCAGCAGCCAGCGGGTGACCCCGACAGACCGCAGGAACGCCAGGTCGTGGGCGGCGATCAGCAGCGCGCCCCGGTACGCGTCGAGCGCGCCGGTGAGCCGGCGGACGCTCGCCATGTCCAGGTTGTTCGTCGGCTCGTCCAGCATCAGCAGCTGGGGCGCGGGCGCGGCGAGTACGGCCGCCGCGAGTGCCGCCCTGAAGCGCTCGCCGCCCGAGAGCGTGCCGGCCGGCTGCTCGGCCCGTGCCCCCTTGAAGAGGAAACGCGCGAGCTGCGCCCTGATCTCGTTGTCCGGCACACCGGGGGCGGAGCGCGCCGCGTTCGCCGCGACGCTGAGCCCGTCGTCCAGCACGTCGAGCCGCTGCGGCAGGAACCGGAGCGGTACGTGCGCCCTGGCCTCGCCCGCGCGCGGGGCGAGTTCACCCGCGAGGATGCGCAGCAGCGTCGTCTTGCCCGCGCCGTTGCGGCCGACGAGCGCCACCCGTTCGGGGCCGTGCACCGTGAGGGTGGCCTCCCGCAGCCGGCCGTACGGGAGCCGCAGCGCGTCGAGGGTGAGGACCGTACGGCCCGCGGGCACCGCGGTGCCCGGGAGCGAGACGCGGATCTCGGCGTCCTCGCGGATCGCGTCCGCGGCCTCGGCGCGCCGCTCACGCGCCGCGTCGAGCCGGTCCTCGTGCAGCCCGCGGAGCTTGTCGCCCGACTCCTGCGCCGACCGCTTGCGCGCGCCCGCCACGATCCGCGGCGCGCGGCGCTGCGCGTCCAGCTTGCCGCTCTGCCGCCGCCGCTTCGCGACCTTGGCCTTCGCCTCCTCCAGCTCGCGCCGCTGCCGCTGCACGTCGGCCTCCGCGGCGCGCAGCGCGCGGCCGGCCGCCTCCTGCCCGGCGGCCAGCGCCTCCTGGTACGCGGACCAGCCGCCGCCGTACCAGGTGACGGAGCCCGAGCGCAGTTCCGCGATCCGGTCCACGCGTTCCAGCAGCTCTCGGTCGTGGCTGACGACGAGGAGGATGCCGCCGCGCCAGGTGTCCACCGCCTCGTACAGCCTGCGGCGCGCGAACAGGTCGAGGTTGTTGGTGGGTTCGTCGAGGAGCAGCACGTCGGGGCGGTCGAGCAGGAGGGCGGCGAGCCGCAGCAGGACCGTCTCGCCGCCGGACATCTCCCCGACGCTGCGATCGAGGCCGAGGCCGCCGAGGCCGAGCGAGCCCAGGGTCGCGAGGGCGCGTTCCTCGACGTCCCAGTCGTCGCCGACCGCCTCGAAGTTCGTCTCGCTCGCGTCGCCCGCCTCGATGGCGGCGACGGCGGCCCTGCGCCCGGCGATGCCGAGTGCCTCGTCGACCCGGAGCGCGGTGTCGAGTGTGACGTCCTGCGGCAGGTGGGCCAGGCGGCCGCCGGCGGAGACCGAGCCCGCGGCGGGCCGCAGCCCGCCCGCGAACAGCCGCAGCAGGGTTGACTTGCCGCTGCCGTTGCCGCCGACGAGGCCGGTGCGGCCGTGGCCCACGGCGAGGGAGAGCCCGTCGAAGAGCGTGGTGCCGTCGGGCCACCTGAACGACAGGGCGGAACAGGTCAGAAAGGCGCCGGGGGCGCTGTGGTCGTGCATGGCTTCTCGCAGTCGGGAGCGCGGTGGGAAGGGAGCTTCGTGTGCGAGCACCACGCGGCAACCGGACCGGGGGAGAACCGGCGAGAAGGCGAGGGGGCCGGGACCGGGGAAGGGGATCCGGTCGGAGCAAAGGAGGGACGGCTCCCGCGCCGAGGTCGCGTTCCACACGGGCGTCACCGGCGGCACAGGGGCCTGCTCGGGTGTGACGTACGTACGGCCGCACGGGCCGTACCGCGTGGTGGTCGCGGACCTCAGATGCGCAACGTCCACCTCGATCGGAGACGACAGGGACACCGGCAAGGTAGCGCCCCCGGGCGGGGGAGGCAAAGCGGTTTGCGCCCGGGGGCGCGGCGCGGTCAGCCGCCGATGTGGTAGCTGTCGCCGTAGACCTTCCAGTCGAGGGGCGGGTCGAGGTCCAGGTTGCCCTGCTGGAGGAAGACGCGCTGCTCGGTGTCGACGCGGCTGGTGTCCTCGTGGGCCTCTTCCTGCTTCATGGCCCACACGCGGGCGTCGAGGAAGGCGTTGAGGTACGCCGTCTCGTCGCCGCCCTGCGACGGCGGCTTCGCCTGCCCGAGCGCCCGCTCGCGGATGCCCCCGAAGCTGGTGCCGTCGTCGCCGGGGCCGTGCATCACGATGGCGTCGTAGTAGATGAACTGGCCCAGCGTGCCGAGGCCGTCCGACTCCGCCTGGCTGACGGCGGGGTTGAAGTACACCCGGTCCCGCTCGTCGTTCTGGGCCGTCTGGAAGGCCGGGTCGGCCCCCGCCTGCTGCCAGGCCGAGGTGAAGGCGGCGCCGAGGCCGCTGTGCGAGTCGGTGCCGTTCACCTTCCTCAGCGCGGGCAGGAACGGCGCGAGGGGGTTGTCAGGCTCGCGGTCCGTGTAGAGCTGGACGAGCTCAAGCATGTCGCCGGTGCCCGAGCAGAACCCGATGATGCCCGCGGTGTAGCCGCGGCCGTCGCCGATGTCCTCGATGTACGTGTACTGGGCCTTCCAGTCCAGTGAGGAGTTCTCCGCGCTGGAGACCAGCTCCATCGCGATCTCCTTCTTCGCCGGGTCGTCGAGGCCGGCAGCCGCCGCGGGGACCGCGGCGTGGCGGGCGGCCCCGGCCGGTGCGGGGACGGCTCCCTGGGCACCGGCGACGGCGGGTACGGCGGCGAGCGCCAGGCCGAGCAGCGCGGCCGGCACCAGGCGCAGCGCGCTCTTACGGGGGTTCATCGGGCCTCCAGTGGGGTGGCGGCAATCTGTTAGGAAGCTTTCCTATCAGGGGTCGATGCCGCCGTACACCCTTGCGGCGGCGGGAAGTCGGGGCGCGCCGCGTGCTGCTCCTTCCGCTCGCGGTGGGGCGCGGGGGGCCGACGGCCCCGCACCCCCACCGGGCCGAGGAGGCGCCGGGCGCCGGGCGGGCTTGCGGGGTGGGGGGTGCTCCGCGATCCAGGGGGTTCGCGGTGTTCGGCGGAACGCGCCGGGCGGGGCCGGTCGAGAGGCCCTGCGGGACGCCCCGGTGGCGGCGGACGGAATGTTCCTTTGCTGATTCGTGATCAGTGAGGGCGCGCATGCATGTCATGCTCATGTCGAGATCAAGCGGGGCGGCCCGGATGCGGGGCCCGCCCCGCTCAGCATGCCCCCCAGGAAGGACCTTCCATGCGCGCACCGCTCATGTCCAAGCTGGCCATGGCAGTTGCCCTGGCGACCGCGGCCTCGGCGTCCGTCGCCGGAACCGCCTTCGCCGGGCCGGCCGGGAGCGGCTCCACCCCGGCCGCCGCCCCCACGGCCTCCGCCGTCGTGGCCGCCGCGCGGACGGCGGCGACCCGCCACGCCGCCGCGACCGGCGTCGGCCCGGCGACCGGACTCGTCCCCACCGACGTCATGGCCGACCCCGACGGCAAGCGGCACGTGCGGTTCTCGCAGACGTTCCACGGGATCCCCGTCGTCGGTGGTGACATCGTTGTCCACCTCAACTCCGCCTCGCAGTACCTCGGCGTGACCCGTGCCGCGAGCGGCGCGGTGTCCGTGCCCGCCGTCACCGCCAGGCTGACGGCGGGCCAGGCGGAGGCCAAGGCGAGAGGCGCCGTCACGGGCGGCACCCCGGCGCACGCGCGGCTGGTCGTGCGCCACCAGGGCAGCACCTCGAAACTCGCCTACGAGATACCGGTGGCCGGGGCCAAGGGCGACATCGAGAAGGCCCGTACGGTCCTGGTCGACGCCGCCTCGGGCGCGGTCCTCAGCAGCACCCCGGTCGCGGACGACTTCATCTCCCCTGAGGTCATGGCCAAGCTGCGCGCCCAGGGCAGGCCCGCCACCCCGACCACGGACGGCACCGCCGCCCCCGCCGCCCCGGAGGCGCGCCCCGCCGCGACCTTCCCCGCGCCCGCCACCGGCACGGGCGCCTCCCTGTTCTCCGGGACCGTCACGCTCAACACCACGCAGACCGCGGCCACCACGTTCACCCTGGTCGACACCACCCGCGGCAAGAGCGAGATCAGGGACGCCAAGCACTCAAGCAGCCTCGGCACCTCCACCTTCGCCAACGCGTCGGTGCTCAGCGACAGCGACGACAAGTGGGGCGACGGCACCACCTCCGACAGCGTCACCCCGGCGGTCGACGCCCAGTACGGGCTGACGTCGACGTTCGACTTCTACAAGAAGACCTTCAACCGGCTCGGCACCGACGACGACGGCGCCGGCCCGCACGGTGTGGTCCACTTCTCCACGGGCTACGCCAACGCCGCCTGGGTGGACGAGTGCCACTGCATGATCTACGGCGACGGCGACGGCCAGACCTTCACCAAGCCGCTGGTGCAGCTCGACGTCACGGGCCACGAGCTCACCCACGGCGTGGTCTCCGCGACCGCCGGCCTGGAGACCCAGGTCGATCCGGCCACCGGCAACCAGATCGGCGAGCCCGGCTCCCTCAACGAGTCGCTCGCCGACATCTTCGGCAGCGCCGACGAGTTCGCCACCGCCAACCCCAAGGACCCGGGCAACTACCTGATGGGCGAGCAGCTCGGCCTCGCCCAGGGCTTCCTGCGCCGCCTCGACCACCCGTCGCTCGACAAGCTGGAGGGGACCGTCGACTACTGGTCGGCAGACGCTCCCAAGACCGAGGTGCACGCCGGTTCCGGCGTCTCCTCCCACGCCTTCTACCTGCTGGCCGAGGGCAGTGGCGCCAAGACGGTCAACGGGGTCTCGTACAACTCGCCGACGGTCGACGGCTCCACCGTCACCGGTATCGGCAGGGACAAGGCCATCAAGATCTTCTACCAGGCCCTGACCCGGTACATGGTCTCCACCACGGACTTCCACGACGCCCGCGAGGCCACCCTGAAGGCCGCGGCCGACCTCTACGGCTCCGACAGCACCGAGTACACCACCGTCGACAAGGCGTGGGCTGCCGTGAACGTCACCGCCTCCAACTGACGCCCCGCCCGGGGCCGGCAGGACGCGCGCCACGCGTCCTGCCGGCCCCCGCGGCCGTGCGCGGCCCCGCGGGGGCCGGCCCCCGCTCACCCGCTCCGAAGCAGCGCGCAAGACGGCGCGCGCGAGGAGGCACCGACCCGTGACGACGTGCGGACCACTCGCGCCCACCGGCCCGTCCGGCACACCGCGTGGCCGATAATGGGGCCCCGTAAGGTTGCGGCACAGCCGGACCCGGCGACGCGGCCGGCGGCACGAAGGGGGTCCCCTTGTCTGGAACGAGCCCGGAGCGGCGCCCCATGGGGGAGCTTGAGGCCGCCGTCCTCGCGGTGCTCTGGGCCGCGGACACCCCGCTGACCGCCCGCCGTGTCCAGGACGCCCTGCCCATGCGGCTGGCGCGGACCACGGTCGCCACGCTCCTCGCCCGCCTGCACGACAAGGGCGCCGTGGTGCGGGAGCGCGCGGGCCGCGGCTACGCCTACGCGGCGGCCCAGGACAGACAGGGGCTGACCGCCCGCCGCATGCACCACGAGCTGGACAAGGACGCCGACCGCGAGGTGGTACTGGCCCGCTTCGTCTCCCAGCTCGGCCCCGAGGACGAGCGCATCCTGCGGATACTGCTCGATGCCGATGCCGATGCCGATGCCGATGCCGACGCTGCGCGGGGCGGTGGGGACGCGCGGCCCTGCGGCGAACGGGAGGAGACCGGCGCCGCAGCCGACGGCGCCGGGCGCGGTGGCGGGACCGGTGACGCCCGGCAGGACGGGGCCCCAGGCGCCTGGCCCGGTGGCCGGGAATGACCGTCCTGCTCGTCCTGCCGCTGCTTCTGCCGTTCG
Organism: Streptomyces tremellae; assembly: GCF_039540215.1. Lineage (NCBI taxonomy): Bacteria > Bacillati > Actinomycetota > Actinomycetes > Kitasatosporales > Streptomycetaceae > Streptomyces > Streptomyces tremellae. The sequence continues at coordinate 188,388 of NZ_BAABEP010000003.1, read as the reverse complement.
GCGCGCCCCTGCCCGCCCGCTGCCTCGTCCGGCGGCCACCGCCGCGTTCTGCGCGCTGCTGCTCCTGTGCTCGGGCGCGTCCACGGCAGCGGCGCTCGCCGGCACGGTGGACCTGCACAGCGGCGTGCAGACGGCGCGGGGCCAGACCGGCGGTCACCACCGCCCTGCGGGCTGAGCACGGCGCGCACCGCGCTCAGTCGATCCGGGGCGGCCCCTGCTCCACCCGGCGCAGGACGGGATCGAGCCTGTCGATCACCTCGTCCTGGACGCGCCGCTCGTCCCACCAGGTCGCGCCCGCCTCGGCGAGCGGCCCGAGCACGTCGCGGGCGCGCGCCGGATCGGCCGGGCTCGCCCCGCCCACCACGATGTCGAACGGCTCCGACTCCCTGCCGAGCGCGCCGCGCTGTTCGCGCAGGAAGGCGGTCAGGTCACGCACCTCGTCCACGGGCGGTGTGTGGCCGTGCCGCGCCGACTCGAACAGCGGGGCCGCGCCGTCCCAGCGGGCCGCCCGCCGCATCGGCCGCCGTTTCGGCCAGTAGCCCGCGATCAGGACCGGCGGCCTCGGCCGCTGCACCGGCGCGGGCAGCAGCTCGACGTCGTCGGCGTGGAAGTGGCGGCCGTGGTGCGTGACGGGCTCGCCCGCCCAGTAGCCGGCCAGCAGGCCGAGCCCCTCGTCGAGGCGCTCCGCGAGCACCACCGGGTCGGTCGGCTCGCCGAAGCTCCCGTACTCGTCGTCGATGGGGCCGCCGAGCCCCGCCCCGAAGACCACCCGGCCCCCGCTGAGCCGGTCCAGGGTGGCGACCTGCCGCGCCAGTTGCTCGGGGCGGCGGCGGGGCACCGGGGTGACGAGCGTCCCGAGCCGGATCCTGCTGGTCGCGAGGGCCGCGGCCGTCAGCAGCATCCACGGGTCGCCGAACACCCTGCGGTTGCGTTTGACATGGACGACGTGGTCCCAGACGAACAGCGCGTCCCAGCCCGCCTCCTCGGCGGTGACGGCCAGGGAGGCCACGGTCCTCGGATCGGCGAAGTCGCCGAAGTTGGGGATGTTGACGGAGTAGCGCACGCGGAGATCCTCCGCCACGGCGCGCGGCGCGGCAAGGCGCTGTCCACCGTACGGCCTCGCGCGCACCGTGCCCGAGGTGCCGCCGCGTGGCGCCCGCCCTACGCTGGCGACGTCGTGGGGGGTGAGCTGGAGGTGCCCGCATGCCCCGCCCCATCTGGACCGGAGCCGTCTCGTTCGGGCTCGTGACGATCCCGATCCGGATCACCGGCGCGTCCGAGAACCGCGGCGTACGCTTCCACCGGATCCACCTGGAGGACGGCGGACGCGTCCGCAACCAGAAGCGCTGCGAGATCGACGACGAGATCGTCACGGACGACGACATCGGCAAGGGCTACGAACTCGGCAAGGACCACATCGTCCCCGTCACCGACGAGGAGCTCGACGCCATCCCGCTGCCCACCGCGAAGACCGTCGAGATCCTCGCCTTCATGGACCGCGACGCCATCGACCCGGTACGCCTGGGCCAGAGCTTCTACCTGGAGGCCGCGGGCGACGCGGCGACGAAGCCGTACGTGCTGCTGCGGCGCGCCCTGGAGCGCGGCGGGCGGGTCGCCGTCACCAAGCTGGCGCTGCGCGGGCGCGAACGCCTCGCGGTCCTCGACATCCGCGACGACGCCCTGACCCTGCACACCATGCACTGGCCCGACGAGGTCCGCTCACCCGACGAACTCGCCCCCCGCCCCGTGGAGCTCTCCGAGGACGAGATCGCCCAGGCCATGTCGCTCGTCGACGGCATGACCACCGACGACCTCTCGGCCTTCCACGACGAGTACCGCTACGCCGTCGAGGAACTGCTCGCGGCGAAGGCCGAGGGGCGGGAGCCCGCGGCGGCTGAGGAGGGCGAGAAGCCCGGCACGGTGGTCGACCTGATGGCGGCGCTCGAACAGAGCGTGCGGAAGGCGCGTGCGTCCCGCGGCGACGAGGAGGGCGAGGGCGGCGCCACGGTCCACGCGATGGGCGGCCGCGGCCGGAAGACCGCCCCGGGCAGGGAGCCGGCCTCGGGGAAGGCGGCGCGGGGCGGCGCGAAGAAGGCCGCGGCGAAGAAGGCCGCGGGGAAGAAGACGGCGAAGAAGTCCGCGGCCGAGGGGTCCGGTGCGAAGCGGGCGCCCGCGGGGCGGAGCGCGACCGGCTCGGCCGGGGCCGGGAAGGCCACCGCGAAGAAGACGACGGCACGGGGTACGGGCGGCTCCGCCGCGGGGAGGACCACGGCGAAGAAGTCCGCCACCAAGAAGGCCGCGGACGACAAGAGCACGCCGGCGTCGAAGCAGACGACCGCGAAGAGGACCACCGCGAAGCAGACGACCGCGAAGAAAACCACCGCGAAGCAGACGACCCAGCCGCGCCGCAAGGCGTCCTGAGGCCCTGCCCCTGACACGGGCGGCGCCTGCGGGCGGCGGGACCGAGGCGCCCGCGCGGTGCGTATGGCAGGGCGGTGCGGCCAAGAGGGACCGGTGCGCGCCCGCCCGAGCGGCGGAAGAGACCGGCGTGCCGCGGCTCACATGCGGCAGCCGGGCCCGAGGCGCCCGGACCGCGGCGAGCCGGTCCCGGCACGCGCGGGCCCGCCGCCGGGCGGTGCGGCGGAACCCGCGCGAGCCGGTGCCCGGGGCTCAGCGGGTCGGGGGCTCCGGGGGGTCGGCGAGGCCCAGGTTGTCCCTGAGCGTGGTACCGGCGTAGTCCGTGCGGTACACCCCGCGCTCCTGGAGCAGGGGGACCACGGTGTCGGCGAAGCCGTCGAGGCCGCCCGGGGTGATGTGCGGGACGAGGATGAAGCCGTCACTCGCATCGGCCTGCACGAAGGCGTTGATGGTCTCCGCGACCGTCGCGGGCGAGCCCACGAACGACTGGCGGCCCGTCGTCTCGATCACCAGCTCCCTGATGGAGAGGTGCTCCGCCTCCGCCCTCTCCCGCCACTCCTTCGCCACGGCGACCGGGTCGCGGTGCATCCGCACACTGGCCCGGCCCCTCGCCACGGTGTTCTCGCCGGGCGCGGGATCGATGTCGGGCAGCGGCCCCTCGGGGTCGTACGCGGACAGGTCGCGGTTCCACACGTGCTCCAGGTACGCGATCGCCGTGGCCCCGCTGACCTGCTGCCTGCGCACCTCGTGCGCCTTCTCGCGCGCGTCCGCGTCGGTGTCGCCGAGCACGAACGTCGCGGCGGGCAGGATCAGCAGCTCGTCCCTGCGCCTGCCGTGGTGCGCGAGGCGGTCCTTCACGTCGGTGTAGAACGCCTGCCCCGCGTCGAGCGTGGCGTGCCGGCTGAAGATGGCGTCCGCGCTCGACGCGGCGAACTCCCGGCCCTCGTCCGAGTCGCCCGCCTGGAAGATTACCGGGCGGCCCTGCGGGCTGCGCGGCACGTTGAAGCGCCCGTGGATGTCGAACTCCTCGCCCCGGTGCTCGAACGCGCCCGCCCGAGCGTCCCGCAGGAACACGCCCGTGGCCGGGTCGGCGACGAGGTCGTCCCGCCGCCAGGAGTCGAAGAGTTCGTTCGCGGTGGCGAGGAACTCCTTGGCGCGCGCGTACCGCCGGTCCTGCGGCAGGAACCCGCCGCGCCGGAAGTTCTCCCCGGTGAACGCGTCCCACGACGTCACCACGTTCCACGCGGCGCGCCCGCCGGTGAGGTGGTCGAGGCTCGCGAACTGCCGCGCCACCTCGTACGGTTCGTTGAACGTCGAGTTGATCGTCCCGGTCAGGCCGAGATGTTCCGTGACGGCGCCGAGCGCGGCGAGCACGGTGAACGTGTCGGGCCGCCCCACCACGTCCAAGTCGTAGATCTTCCCGCCTTGTTCGCGGAGCCTCAGCCCTTCCGCGAGGAACAGGAAGTCGAACTTCGCGCGCTCCGCGGTCAGCGCGAAGTGCTCGAACGACGCGAAGTCGATGTGGCTGCCCGCCTCCGGGTCGCTCCACACCGTCGTGTTGTTGACGCCGGGGAAGTGTGCCGCCAGGTGGACCTGCTTGACGGGCTTGCCCGACGTGCTGCGGGGCTGGGTCATGACGCGGACACCTCTGTGGCTTCTGCGGTGGCGTAACGGTTGGCGGGGCGCGGGAGCCCCAGCAGGCCGCGCAGCGTGCCGGCCTCGTAGGAGCGGCGGAAGACGCCCCGCCGCTGGAGCTCGGGCACCAGGCCCCTGACGATCGCGGGCAGGTCGTGACCGTGCACCCCCGGGCGCAGCCGGAAACCGCTCAGTCCGGCCTGCCGCCGGTCGAGGAGGAGTTCCGCGAGGCCCTCGGGGGTGCCGGTGAACACCTCGGCGTCACTGCTGTACGGCGCCCCCGCGAGGTCGTCGAGGCGCGCCCTGCGCTCCTCGGCCGCGGGCTGCGACGAGCCGAGGAAGACGACCAGGTCGCCGAAGACGTGCAGCGGTTCGGCCGCGCGCCCCGCCGCGGCCTGCGCCTCCCGCACCTCGGCCACGATCGCGCGGGCCTCCCCCGTGCTGTGCGGGGTCACATAGCCGACGTCGGCGGACTGCCCGACCAGCGCGTACGGGACGCTGCTGTGGGCGAGCGCGGTCACCACGGGCTGGCCCTGCGGCGGGCGCGGCGTGATGGAGGGCCCCTTGACGCTGAAGTAAGGACCTTCGAAGTCGATGTAGTGCAGCTTGTCGCGGTCCACGAAGCGGCCCGTCGCCGCGTCGCGGATCTCCGCGTCGTCCTCCCAGCTGTCCCACAGCCGCCGCGCCACCTCGACGTAGTCGCCCGCTTCCTGGAACAGCCCGCCCACGGCCCGCTGCCCCTCGGCCGTGTTGATCGTCTCCGGGCTCAGGCGGGGCAGCGTCCTGCGGCCGAAGTGGTCCGCCTCGTCCTGCCGTACCGACACCCGTACCCGCACCCCGGCACGGCCGCGGGAGACATGGTCGAGGGTGGCGACGGCCTTGGAGAGGTGGAACGGCTCCGTGTGGGTGACCACCGCGGTCGGCACGAGGCCGATGTGCCGGGTCAGCGGCGCGACCCGGGCGGCGACGAGCACCGCGTCGAGCCGTCCCCGCACCCGGTCGGTGCGGTCGTCCGGCGCCTCGAACCGGGAGGACTGGGGCGCCAGGCCGTCCTCGAACGTCACGAAGTCCAGCAGCCCGCGCTCCGCCTCCGCGACGAGCCCGGCCCAGTGACGGGCCTCGAACAGCTCACCGGGCCGGGAGGCGGGGTCGCGCCAGGCCGCGGGGTGCCAGCCGGCGTCGTCGAGCGCGACGGCGAGGTGCAGCGGGCCGCCACCGGGGGGCGCGGCGGGGGACAGGGGATCGGACGAGGGGGCCGGCATGGCGGGTTTCCTTCCGGTACGGGCGGGACTGCTGAGTGCGCGGCGCGGGCGGGTCCGTGCGCCGGGGAGGTCACACGGCGCTGGACACGCGCGGTCCCGGCGCGGCGGCCCGCTCCACGGCCGCGGCGAAGGCGTCCGCCACGTCGTAGAGGCCTTCGCGGGCCGCCTCGTCGACCACCACGGAGCCGTCGTCCCGCGCGACGATGTGCCGGTCGAGCACGAACGCGCCCCGCACGACGTGTTCGGCGCTCATCGACGACAGCACCGGGCGCAGCGCGTAGTCCACCGCGAGGGTGTGCGCGGTGGAGCCGCCCGTCGCGAGCGGCAGCACCGTACGGCCCGCGAGCGCGTCCTGCGGCAGCAGGTCGAGCAGCGACTTGAGCAGCCCCGAGTACGCGGCCTTGTAGACGGGGGTGGCGACCACCACGCCGTCGGCCGCCTCGAACAGCTCCCTGGCCCGGACGATCCCCGGGTGCCCGAAGTCGGCGCCGAGCAGCGCCCGCGCGGGCAGGGTGCGCACGTCGAGGGGGACCGTCAGGTGGCCGCGGGCGGCGAACCTGGCGTCCAGGTGCCGCAGCAGCCCCGCGGTGCGGGACGTCGCGGACGGGCTGCCGGAGACGGAGAGGATGGTGGCCATGCGGGTGTCACCTCGGTACGTGTCGGTACGGCTTGACGGGCTCTGCGGTGCGGGCCGGCTCCGCGCGGCGGCCCGCACCGGCCGGAGGGGCCGCGCCGCGTGGCTGCTCGGGCACCGCCGTGGGCCGTGCGGGCGCGGGTGGCCGTACGGGCGCAGGGCGCGCGGCCAGGGAGCGCAGCAGGTCCCGGGCGACGGCGTCGTTCTGCCGGAACGCGGGGGCGTTGGTGCCGGGCCGCGCGAACGCCGCGACGGCCCGGCCCCCGGTGTGGTGCCCGAGCGCGATCCTGCGCGGGTGCGGGCCGCCGAGCGCGGGGTCGAGGACGTGGCCGTCCGGCGCCACGGCGAGCCGCCCCGACTCCTCGATCGCCCCGCCCGCCGCGTACAGGTCGCGCAGCAGCCGGTCCTCGGAGCGGGACAGCGACGGGCTCGGCAGATACGCCTCCACCAGCGCCGTCGCGATGACCGTGCGGCCCGGCACGGTCGGGCTCGACGCGCGGAACGCCCCCGTCTCCTCGTCCGCCTCGACCCGCAGGTCCGCCCCGAGGAAGCGCACCACCCCGGCCCGGGACAGGGCGTGCAGCTGGCGCAGCCGGAAGCCGGGCGGCCCCGACGCGAGGAAGCTGAAGAACCCCTGCCACCAGCCGTCCAGGTGCTCGCGCACCGAGGCGTGGTCGAGGCCGCGGGGCGCGCCGCCGGACGCGGCGGCGTCCGGCAGGTACTGCGGCAGCTGCCCGTAGACGGAGAGCAGCGCGAGGAACGCCCCCAGGTCCGCGCTGTACCCCGGGTCCGCCCTGCGCGCCCGGTCCGCCTCGACATAGCCGCGCATGTGCTCCTGGAAGGACTCCGCGTCGGCGAACACCCGGCCCCTCAGGGGCCGGTCGAGCGCCTCGAAGTCCAGCCGGTCCGCCGGGTCCTGCACCGCGGTGCGCACCAGCTCCGCCATCGCCGGCGCGTACCAGTGCAGTGTGTCGTACGCCGCCCTGAACTCCTCCCAGCCCCCGGCGGTCCGCTCGGGGTGCGCGTGGAACAGCTCGTGGTAGTGGCCGTAGCCGATCTCCTTGGCCATCAGCGGCCACAGGTCGCGCCGCAGGTCGAGCGGCCGCCCCTCGGCCAGCAGCCGGTCCGCCTGCGCGGGGCCGAAGTAGCGCGGCAGGTCGGGCCGCGGCCCGAGAAGCCGGTAGCCGGTCTTGGAGTGGTAGGGGACGCCCCGCCGCGACCCCGCGTGCACCACGGGCTCCCGGCCGGAGGGCAGATACGTGAGCGACCCGTCCGACTCCTCGCGGTACCGCCCGCCGCGCCCCTCCGTGAGCATCACCACCAGGTCCACGAAGGCGAGGCCGAGGCCGCGCAGCACCACGTGCTCGCCCGGGGCGATCGCGTCGAGTTCGTCCGCCACGTCCGCGGAGAACGCGGGCGGCACGTAGCGGCGGCCGTGGCGCGCTGCGAAACGCGCCAACTCCTGGTGCTCGACTGCGGGTTCGGAACCGAGGTGGCCCTGGGTGAGAAACACGAGGTCGGCGGCGAGCGGCGCCGTCCCGCCCGCGAGGTGCACGAACTGCGTGCCGTCGGCCGGGCCGTGCACCGCCGTGGCCGTGGTGGCGTGCGTGTGCACGGAGATGTGCGGCGGCAGCGCGGCCAGGGTGTGCCGGTACGCCCAGTCGAGGTAGGCGCTCTGCGCCCGCCGGGTCGGGAAGGCGTCGGGGGCGAGCCCCGCCAGTTCGGCCCGTACCGACGCGTCGGGGGCCGGCTCGTGCGGCGCGTACGGCTCGGCGCCCGCCGTCGCCGCCGCCCACGCGGCGAGCGAGGGCCCCGGCCGCACCGGGCCCTCGATCACCGAGCTCTCGTCGGTGAACAGCGTCACGTCCTCCGCCATGGAGTTCATCCGCAGCAGCGGCGACTGCGCGCGGCGCCACACCCGGCCCGCGCCCGGCGGATGCGGGTCCACCAGGTGGAACTCCAACGGCCGGTCCGACGGCCAGAGTTCGGGCGCGTTCGCGGCGACCCGCTCCAGCAGCCCGGTGGCCCGCGGACCCGCCCCGACCAGCACCACCACGGCGGGCGCCGCCGCCGGGCCGCTCACGCGGCGCTCCGGGCGACGGCCGCGCGCAGCCGTTGCAGAGGTGTCGGCGGCAGGGCGCGGCTCGCGCCGCGCGCGTAGTGCCGCTCCACGTAGTACTGGCCGAAGGACAGCACGCTCGTGACGACCACGTACCAGATCGTGGCGACCATCAGCAGCGGGATCACCTGGTACGTGCGGTTGTAGACCAACTGGACCGAGTACAGCAGGTCCTGGACGGCGAGCACGCTGACGATGCTGGTGCCCTTGAGGGTGCCGATCAGCATGTTTCCCGCCGTCGGCACGATGGACCGCATCGCCTGCGGCACCACGATCCGCCGCAGCACCCGCCATCTGCTCAGCCCGAGCGCGGCGGCGGCCTCGCTCTGGCCGGGGTCGACGGAGAGGATGCCGCCGCGCACCACCTCGGCTGCGTACGCGGACTCGTGCAGGGTGAGGCCGACCAGCGCGGTCAGGCTCGCCCCGAACAGGTTCACCGTCTTCACCGTGACGAACTCGGGGCCGAACGGGATGCCGAGGCCGAGCCGCGGGTACAGCGCCCCGATGTTGAACCAGAACAGCAGCTGGACCAGTACGGGCGTCGACCTGAAGATCCACACATACCCCCAGCTCAGCGTGCGCAGCACCGGGTTGGCGGACAGGCGCATCACCGCGAGCAGGGTGCCGAGCAAAAAGCCGAGCACCGTCACCGCGGCGGTCAGCCACAGCGTCAGCACCAGCCCGTCGAGTACGGCCCTGGTGGTGAAGTACTCGCCCACGACCTGCCACTGGAAGCGCCGGTTGCGTACGACCGAGTTCACCACCATGGCGAGGACCAGCAGCGCCACCGCCGCGGACAGCAGCCGGCCCGGGTGGCGGCGGGGCACGATGCGCACCGGCGGGCCGCCGTCCTCCACGGGAGCGGGGACGGGCTCGGGCTCCGGACGGTCGTCGTCTGCGGCGGGGGAGCGGGGCGCACCGGCGGGTGCGGCTTCTGGGGAGGCGCTCATGGGAGGGGACTCCGGCGGGGTTCGCGGGCGGCGGTGGTCGACGGCTTCCCCGGGGCACGCGCGAGCGCGGGCACCCGGACCTGCCGGTGTCATCACACGAACCGCGTCCCTCAACACGGCTGGCCCGGCCCGGGGCACCCCGGGCCACAGGCCGCCTTCGACTGTACGTGCGACGACCGCCGAACTGTCAAGCGGCGTCCGGACTGTGGCCGAAAGCACCCGCGGCACCCCGCTCGCCCCGCGGGCCCCCGGCGCGACCCACCCTTGACTTCCGGAAGGCGCCGGTGTCGACTGAGGGCATGCAGAAGCAGCTGCCGCTGGTCATCAGGGGCCACATCGACTTCGGTCGAGTGTGGTCCTCCTCGTGTTGCGCCTGAACCGGCAGCGGGCCGCCTGACCGGCCCTCCCTCCCTCGGTGACCCCGTCGCGGGCCGAGTCCCACGCTCCATCCGGGCGCACGCTGCCGCCTCGCACCGCTCCCCACGTCGCCGACGACGTGCCGTCATCACGCACACCGCACGGAGCAGACACCCCGCACGGCACGGCGCCGCCCGCCGTACCCCGCAGGAACAGCGCACGCCCGCACCGCACCTGAGCGGCCGCCCCCGCACGCGGCGGGGCGCGCGGCACCGCGCCCCGCCCGCCACAACCACGCCGTCCCTGCGCCCGCCGCGCCGCGCGCCGCCGCGGCCACCTCCACCTGCATCCGCTCCATCCGCGAAAGGCCCGCCATGCCCGTCGAGTTCCTCGGCATCGCCGCGACCAACAACGGCTCCGAGACGGAGGCCCGTACGGGCGCCGCCTTCGACAAGGACTACACACTGCGGCTCGCCCGCGCCCACGAGGAACACGGCTGGGACCGGGTCCTGTTCGCCTACGGCTCGGGATCGCCCGACCCGGCCCCCGCCGCCGCGTACATCGCGAGCCGGCTCGACACGCTGAAGATCCTGCTCGCGCACCGGCCGAACGTCTCGTACCCCACCTTCGCGGCCAAGACCTTCGCCACGCTCGACCAGATCAGCGAGGGCCGTCTCACCGTCCACTTCATCACCGGCGGCAGCGACCACGAGCAGGGCAGGGAGGGCGACACCCTCACCAAGGACGAGCGCTACGGCCGCACCCGCGAGTACATCGAGATCGTCAAGAAGATCTGGACGACCCGCGAGCCCTTCGACCACGAGGGCGAGCACTACCGCTTCCACGACTTCGTCAGTGACGTCTTCCCCGTCCAACAGCCCCGCCCCGGCGTCTCGTTCGGCGGCTCCTCGCCCGCCGCGCTCGCCGCGGGCGGCGCCGAGGCCGACATCTACTGCCTGTGGGGCGAGCCCCTCGCGAAGACCGCGGAGCAGATCGAGGCGGTGCACGCCGCCGCACGGGCCGCCGGCCGCACCACCCCGCCGCGCATCCAGGTCGCGTTCCGGCCGATCATCGCGCCCACCGAGGAGCTGGCCTGGGAGAAGGCGCACCGCACCGTCGCGGCGATCAAGGAGCGGCGCGCGAACGGCGACCCCGTGCTGTCCAGGCGCCACCGCACCAGCGCCCCCGAGAACACCGGTTCGCAGCGGCTGATCGCCATCGCCGAGTCCGGTGAGCGCTTCGACCGGGCCCTGTGGACCCCGACCGCCGCCGCCACCGGTGGCGCCGGCAACTCCAACGCCCTCGTCGGCACCCCCGAGACCGTGGCGCAGGCACTCCTCGACTACTACGACCTCGGCGTCGACATCCTCTCCGCCCGCGGCTACGCCCTGCTGGACGACGCGATCGACTTCGGCAGGTACGTCATCCCGCTGGTGCGCGCCGAGGTCGCCAAGCGCGACGCGGAAGGCCGGGCCCGCGGCCCCCAGACCCTGGCGGAGGCCGGCTGATGCCCGCCCAGGACCGCACCAGGCCGCGCGCCCCGCGCCCCCGCGCGCTCCTCGCCCTCACGGGCGCCGCCGCCCTCCTGCTGCCCGCCCTCGCCTCCTGCGGCGAAGGACCCGCGGGCTCGGGGCCGGGCGCCGGCGGGGCCGCGGGCGCCGCCTCACCGGCTCCCACGGGCGACGTCCTCGCGGCCGTGGGGAAGAAGCCCGCCCTCACCAAGCTGCTGCCCGCGGAGATCCGCGCCCGCGGCACGCTCCGCATCGCCTCCTCGGTCGGCGCCCCGCCCTCCGCCTACTTCCCCGACGCCTCCGCCAAGCAGCCCGTCGGCCTCGACATCGACATCGCCGACGCCGCGGCCAAGGTGCTCGGCGTCCGCCTGGTGCGCCAGGAGGCCGGCTTCGACGCGATCCTGCCCGCGCTCGGCAGCGGCAAGTACGACCTCGGCACCGGCAACTTCGGTGTCACCGACGAGCGCCGCAGGACCATCGACTTCGTGACGTACATCAACGACGGCCAGGGCTTCGCCGTCAGCAAGCAGAACACCGGCCAGAAGAAGATCACCAGCCTGCTCCAGCTGTGCGGCAAGAACGTCGGCGTCGGCGCGGGCACCACCTTCGAGGCCACCCTCAACGCGCGGAAGGCCCAGTGCGGCAGGGCCGGCAAGAAGCCGTACCAGGTCAAGGTGTACTCCGACAACGGCTCCGCGCTCACCAGCCTCCAGCAGGGCCGCATCGACATCACCATGTCCACCATCAACGGCCTGCGCTACCAGGCGTCGCAGCCCGCCGCAGGCGTCAGGTTCCTGGGCGAGTTCCAGCGGCTCGACGTCGGCTTCGCCCTCAAGAAGGGCTCGCCGCTCGCCAAGCCCCTGAAGGCGGCCGTCGACGAGCTGATCGCCGACGGCACGTACGCCAGGATCCTCGACAAGTGGGGCGTCAGGGGCTCGGCCATCCGCCACTCGCAGATCAGCCCGCCGGAACTGGCGGCCGAGCACCCCGCAGCGGCACGGTAGGAGACACACATGGCCACCTCCGCACCGCCCGCGGTCGCCCAGCTGATGGTCGACGTGCACGGCGTGCACAAGAAGTTCGGCTCCCTGCACGTGCTGCGCGGCGTCGACCTCAAGGTGCCGCCCGGCGGCGTCACCGTCGTGCTCGGCCCCTCGGGCTCCGGCAAGTCGACCCTGCTGCGCACCATCAACCACCTGGAACGGGTGGACCGCGGGTACGTCAGCGTGGACGGCGAACTGATCGGCTACCGCCGCTCGGGCGACGCGCTGCACGAACTGCCGGAGCGCGACGTGCGCAGGCAGCGGCGGCAGATCGGCTTCGTCTTCCAGAACTTCCACCTCTTCCCCCACCTGACCGTGGTGGAGAACATCATCGAGGCGCCCGTGGCCGCCCTGCGCAGGCCCCGCAAGGACGCCGTCGAGACTGCCCGCAGGCTGCTGGCGCGCGTCGGCCTCGCCGACAGGGCCGACGCCTATCCGCGCCAGCTCTCCGGCGGGCAGCAGCAGCGCGTCGCCATCGCACGGGCCCTCGCCCTCGAACCGAAGGTGATCCTCTTCGACGAGCCGACCTCCGCGCTCGACCCCGAACTCGTCGGCGAGGTGCTCGACGTCATCAGGGACCTGGCGCGCGGCGGCACCACCATGGTGGTCGTCACCCACGAGATCGGCTTCGCCCGAGAGGTCGCCGACACCGTCGTCTTCATGGACGGCGGCACGGTCGTCGAACAGGGCCCGCCGTCGCAGGTGCTCGACCACCCGCGCCACGACCGCACCCGCGCGTTCCTCGCCAAGGTGCTCTGAGCGCGCGGGGGCCGCCGTCGCACCGGCCTCCGCGCCCGCCCGCACCCGTGGTGAGCCGCCGCCCCTGTGCCCGCCCGCGCTCGCCGTGAGCCGCTCGCCCCGTCCCCGCCCGCCGTCCCGGAGCCGCCATGAAGTTCTCCGTCCTGACCATCGTCAGCCACGCGCCCCACCCCGTCACCGGCGAACTCCGGTCCGCCGCGGACCGGCTGGCCGACGTGGTGGAACTCGGCACCGAGGCGGAGCGCCTCGGCTTCGACGCCTTCGCCGTGGGGGAGCGGCACGCGGGCGCGTTCCTCTCCTCCAGCCCGACCGTGCTGCTCGGCGCACTGGCCGCCCGCACCAGCCGGATACGGCTGCTGACCGGGGTCACCGTCGTGGCCATCCTCGACCCGGTGCGCGTCGCCGAGGACTACGCGACCCTCGACCAGCTCTCCCGTGGCCGTGTCGAACTCGTCATCGGCAAGGGCGCGGAGGCCGGCCACTTCTCCCTGTTCGGCCTCGACGAGTCACTCCAGTGGGAGTACCAGGCAGAGAAGTACGAGCTGCTGCGGCGGCTGTGGCGCGAGGAACACGTCGACTGGGACGGCCGGTTCAGGCCGCCGCTCAAGGGCGTCACCACCGTCCCCCGGCCCTACGCGGGACCCCCGCCCGTCTGGCACGGCTCGGCGACGAGCCTCAACTCGCCCGAACTCGCCGCACGCCACGGCGATCCGCTGTTCACCGCCAACGCCATCCAGCCGCGCGAGGCGTACGCGCGCCTCATCCGCCACTACCGCGAGAAGTTCGAGGAGTACGGCCACGACCCGGCGGACGCCCATGTCGCCGCGGGCTCCGGCGGCCTGTACATCGCGGACACCACCGAGCGCGCCATCGCCGAGTACGGGCCCCTCTACGAGGCCCGCGTACGGCAGAACTTCAAGCCGCACCTGGCGGGTCGCGCCGGGTACAACACGCCGTTCCGCACCATCCGGGACGCCGTCGAGGACGGGCCCCAGCTCATCGGCAGCCCGCAGCAGGTCATCGACAAGATCCTCGGCTACCGGGAGGCGTACGGGCACGACCTCCAGTCCGTCTCCGTGGACGGCTTCGGCCTCGGGCTCGCCGCGCAGCGCGAGCAGCTCCAGCGGTTCGCCGAAGAAGTCGCGCCCGTCGTGCGCCGCGAGGCGCCCACCACGCTGTGGGCCGCCCCCTGACACCCGCGCCCGGCGCGCCCGCTCCCTGAGGGCCAGCGGCTCAGCGCGCGTACGCACCGCGCGGGATCAGCGCGGCCCGTTTCGCGTCCCGCGTCCCGCACCCCGCGTGGTGGCGGCGTGCGATGCCGTCCAGGTCGGGCGCGCCGCCGAAGGCAGGATCGCCCGCGAGCCGCCGTGCGTACGCCCACAGGCGCGGATGGTCCGCGACGCGGCGCGCGAGCGCCTCACCGAGATGCGGCAGGTGCACCCTGTCGAGCATCAGCAGCGTGACCCAGGCGTGCACGTCCGCCGTGGAGAGCTCGGCCCCCAGCAGGAACGGGCCCTTGCCGAGCCGGTGTTCGAGATCGTCGAGCGCGCCGAGCAGCGTGCCGGCGGCGGCCTGGTCCGCCCCGGCGCCGCCCGCGCGCGCGGCCGCCCCCTCGACGTCCCGGTCGCACAGCCCGGCCAGGGCGTCGATCTCCGTGGCCGCCGCGCACGGCCGCAGCGACCGGTTCCCTTCACCGAACCGCGCGGCGAGGTCCCGCACGATCTCCGGGGCGTACGTGCTGACGACACGGCCCGCCCAGGTGTCGCTGAGCACGGGCGCGGCGGACGGCCCGGGATGCTGGTGCGAACTGGCCTCGTACAGGCCGTCGAGCGCCGCGTACCCGCCGTCGGGGCGGTCGGGCACGGGCGGCAGCAGGGTCATGGGCACGGTCTCGGCGAGGCCGAGCACGCTGTGGGTGACGGCGATCCGCAGACAGTGCGGACAGGTCGCCGACAGGTAGAGGCGGTAGCGGCGCGGCACGGCGTAGTGCCCGTAGCGCGGGTCGGTGCCGATCCGGCCGCGCATCGGCGGAACGGCGGCCGGCAAAGCGGCGGAGGCGGCGGACACGGGCATGGCGGTGGCCATGCCGGGAAATCCCGAAAAGGCGTTCGCGGTGGCGGACATGCGTCTCCCTGCGGTCCTGGGGTGGTGGTGCGGCGGAGCGCTCGTGGCACACGGACGCGCGGGAGGCGCGGGAAGGCGCCCGCCCCGGGGCCGTGTCGTACGGGATCAGACGGAGGGGCGGACGGCGCTGCAGACACGCAGCAGGTCGATGTGGCGCCGGGAGGTGAGCAGGGGAAGCGCGAGGACGGCAGCGGCGGCAGCCGCCCGACCGGTCCGCGTCCCTGAAAGCCTCATGCCCACCCGCCTGTTCGCCGGTTCGTGCCATGAGTCTCTGTCGGCCCACGGGGGGCGTCAAGAGGTGTTTCACCAGATGGCCTGAGCCGTGCGCCGCCCGGCGGCACGCACCGGCCTGGCGCCCGCCCCCGCGCGCCGTGGCCTCAGGCGCCGTCCGACCGGGCCGCCGCGCGCCGCGCCCGCCGTTCCGCCGCCCGCCGGTGCCGCTCCTTGTCACGCGGGGTCACCGGTTCGAGGGCCGGGACGGCGTGCGGCGTGCCGTCGGCGTCCACCGCGACGAACGTGAGGTGCGCGGTGACGACCTCGGTGCCGGGGCCCGAGGTGTTCCAGCGCTCCGCGGTGACCCGCACGCCCACGTCCATCGAGGTGCGGCCCGCGTACTCGACCTGCGCGCTCACCGTGAGCAGGTCGCCGACCCTGGCGGGCGCGAGGAAGCTCATGCCGTCCACGGAGGCGGTGACGGCGGGACAGCCCGCGTGCCGGGCGGCCGCGGCGCCCGCCGCGTCGTCGACGAGCTTCATCACGACGCCGCCGTGCACGGTGCCGTACAGGTTGGTGTCGTGGGCGGACATGATGTGGGCGAGCGTGACCGTGGATTCAGCCGGGGTCTTCTTGTCGTCCATCGTCTCTCTCTGCCGGTGGTGGTCCGGGTTCTCCTGCCGGTGGCGGACCCGCCGGATGCGCGGCCCGCGGCGTCCCTGCCGGGCCGCGGGTCGCGGCCCCTCCGTCCAGTCTCCCAGCGCCCCGCCGGCCCGGCGCCGCCGCCCCGCCCGCCGCGGGCCCACCCGTCAAGCGGCGCGCCGCGTGCGGCGCGGTCACGAGGCGCTCGCCGCACGGCGGTCGATGGCGGCGCGCTCGGGCATGGACGACGACGCGCCGTGCCGCTCGACGGAGAGCGCGGACGCGGCCGTCGCCCAGGCCAGCGCGTCCGCCGCGGGCCTGCCCTCGCCCAGCGCGACGGCGAGCGCCCCGACGAAGGTGTCGCCCGCCGCCGTCGTGTCCACGGCCCGCGTCCGCCGCGCGGGTACCGCGAGCGGCTCGGCGCCCCGCCGGGCGTACAGGCAGCCCCGCGCGCCCAGCGTCACCACCACCTCGGGCACCCGGCAGAGCAGCGCGCGGGCCGCGTCGCGCGGGTCGTGGGAGCCGGTGAGGGCCGCCGCCTCGTGCTCGTTGGGCACCAGCAGGTCCACCAGCGAGAGCAGCTCGTCGGGCAGCGACCGTGCGGGCGCGGGCGTCAAAACCGTGCGCACCCCGTGGGCGCGAGCGGCCCGCAGCCCCGCGAGCACGCCGTTCAGCGGCAGTTCGAGCTGGAGCAGCAGCACGTCCGCCGCCGCCACCACGCGCTCGTCCGACGCGGTCAGCGAGGTCACGGAGGCGTTGGCGCCCGGCACCACGACGATCGCGTTGTGCCCCTCGCCGTCGACGACGATGTGCGCCGTCCCGCTCGCGCCCTCCACCGTGCGCAGCGCCTCCGTCCGCACCCCCGCGCCGCTGAGGACGGCACGCAGCCGTGGCCCGAAGTCGTCGTCGCCGACCGCGCCGATCATGGCGACGTGGCCGCCCGCGCGGGCCGCGGCCACCGCCTGGTTTGCGCCCTTGCCGCCCGCGACCGTACGGAACGACTCGCCGGTGACCGTCTCGCCGAGGCCCGGCGCGACACGCGTGTACGCGACGAGGTCCATGTTGGTGCTGCCGAGCACCGCGATCCTGGCGCGCGGGCGTCCGGCTGCGGGTGTGCTGTTCACGGGGAGGCCTCCTGGGTCCTGCGTACGGGGGTGTCTGTTCCCAGGATTCCCGGTGGTCACGTGTTTCCTGTGTTTCCGGCGTCCTCAGCGTTCCGCACGTCCCGCGCAATCTCTGTGTTCTCTGTGTTTTCCATGTGTCCCGGGGCCGTCGGCGTGCCGAAAGCCGGACGGAACTCCAGGGCGGCGGTGCGGCTCGCCGGTGTGTCGAAGCCGATGCCGTCGAGCCCGGCGAGGGCGCAGCGCCCTGTCCCGGGGACTGCCGGGTACGGGCGGCGGCAGCTGCCGCACGCCGTGCGGCACGGTGAGGGACGCGGGGCCCAGGGGGTGGTCGTCGAGGGCGGGGAGGGCGGATGGTGCGCTCATGCCGTGCCGTTCCTGGTGCGTGGTGCCGTGCGGGAGGTGACCGGGACGGGCCGCCGGCGGCTGGGCGGTCGGTGCGGGCCGTCGGCGGCTCAGTCCCGGTAGCGGTCGAATATCCGGTTGCCGTCCCCGACCAGCTGCTCGTGCAGCTCGCCGAGGCCCGTGGCGCCCCTGTAGTACTGCTGGAACGCGGGTGTGGCGATCTTGTCCTTCCATTCGGGGCAGCCGCGTATCGCGAGCACCGGGGAGGGCGTCAGGCGCCGGGCCACCGCGACGCCGGTCGCCCAGCCGTCCTCCGCCGCGGTGAGCGACGGATCCCGCAGCGCCGCGTCCCCGGTCGGCACCAGCCAGTCGCCGCGCGCCAGTCGGACGAGGTGCGGGTCCTGGGTGAGGAAGGCGATGGAGGCGGCCGCCTCCTCCGGGTGTCGGACGGGCGGGCGGGGCCCGTCAGGGCGCGGGCGTGCCGAGCGAGGAGCGCAACTGCCGCGTGGCGCGCGGCATGTTCCACCCCAGGGCGCCGGTGACGACCCCGTCCTCGTGGTAGAGGGCGGTGAACCTCCCCTCCTGCGGGGCGCCTTCGACGACGGTCAGCACGGCCGCGTCCGTCCACGAGCCGTACGCCTGGATCTTCACGTCGTACTGGTCGGTCCAGAAGTACGGCACCGGCGCGTACGGCGTCCCCCTGCCGAGCAGGGTGCGCGCGGCGGCGACCGCCTGCTCGGTCGCGTTCATCCGGTGCTCGACCCGCAGCCGCCGCCCGCCGAGGCCCGGGTGCGGCCAGCTGGCCACGTCCCCGGCGGCGACCACACCGGGCGCAGCCCTGCACAGCTCGTCGCAGTCCACGCCGTTGGCGAGGGAGAGGCCGCTGCCCGCGAGCCAGTCGGTCGCGGGCACGGACCCGATGGCGACGAGCACCACGTCGGCGTCGAGGACGGCGCCGTCGGTCAGCGTCACGCCCGTCACCCGGCCGTCCTCGCTGTTGAGACCGGTGACTCCGGTGCCGGTGCGGACGTCGACCCCGTGGGCGCGGTGCAGGTCGGCGAGGAGGCCGCCCACCCGCGGCCCGAACTGCCGCACCATGGGCGCGGGCAGCGGGTCGACCAGCGTCACGGCGAGCCCGAGCGTGCGGGCCACCGCCGCGGTCTCCGCGCCGAGGAAGCCGGCGCCGACGACCACCACCGAGGACCCGGCGAGCAGCCCCGCGCGCAGGGCGAGCGCGTCGTCCGCGGTGCGCAGCAGGTGCACACCCGCCAGGTCATGGCCGTACGGCAGGGGTCGCGGCACGACGCCGGTCGCCAGCACCAGGCCGTCGTAGCCCAGGCGTTCGCCGTCCCCGAGCACGAGCGTGCGGCCCGCGACGTCGAGGGAGGCCGCGGGCACGCCGAGCCGCCAGGCCACGTCGGGCGCCGCGGGCAGATCGACCCGCTCGGGCGCCCACCGGCCGTCGAGGACCTGCTTCGACAGCGGCGGCCGGTCGTACGGCATCCGCTCCTCGGCGCCGACGACGGTGATCCTGCCGTCGAACCCCTCGCGGCGCAGGGTCAGCGCCGCGGTGTTGCCCGCGGCCGAGGCGCCGACGACCACGACCTCGCGCAGGCTCATGACGCGTCCGCCGCGCGGCGGGGCGCGCTGCCGGTGCGCCGGGGCGGGCGGGGGCCGGGAAGTCCCGGGCCTGAGGGGAGTGCCGGGCGCGGTGCGTCCTGAGGGGCGTGGGGTATGCGCATGGGGCGGAGTCCTTGTCCGTGGGTGCCGGAGCCGACGGTGATCACTCCCGTCCCGGATTACCACGCCGCGGGGGAGGGGCGCCAGAGCGCCTCCGCCCGCCGGCCGCCCGGCCCGGGGACCGGCGGGCGGGGCGCCGGCCCCGGACCCGCCGTCCCACCAGGTCAGTTGGCCGGTGGGAAGTACGAGTCGTCCACGATCTCCGTCAGGTCGAGCCTGGAGACGCCCGGCGTCTTCGCGAGCGCGTCCTTGGAGGTCTGGAGCTGCGCCGTGGTCGGCGTGGGCCGGGCGGGCAGCACCTCCTTGGCGAAGTACTCCCAGGTCTCCTTGAGCGCCTTCGGGTCGCTGATCTTCAGGTGCTTCGACAGCTCGCCCTCCGCGTACTTCTCGTCGGACTTCTCGCGGGCGATGGCCTGGCTGAGCGCCGTCATGAACTTCTTGATCTGGCCCTTGTGGCTCTTGGCGTACGCCGTGGTGGTCGCGAGCCCGACGTTCGAGGTGGGGATGTGCTGCTTCGCGAGGTCGAGGATGCTGTGGTAGCCGGCGGCCTCGATCTGTGTGGAGGCCGGCGGGTGGGAGAGCGCCGCGTCCACACTGCCCGCGATGAGCGCGTTGTTGACGTTGGTGACCGAGCCGAGGGACACCAGGCGCACGTCCTTGGGCGTCAGGCCCAGCTGCTTCAGCGCCGCGAGCGTCGCCACGTACACGGAGCCGCTGCTCGTGGTGATGCCGACGCGTTTGCCCCTGAGTTCGGCCGCGGTCCTCGCCTTCGTGTAGAACTGGTAAGGGAACACCGGTGTCAGCGTCGCGAGGTAGTTGACCTGCGCTCCCGACGCGGCGCCCGAGATCATCTCGGACGCGCCGATGGACGCCATCTGCGTCTGGCCCGAGATCAGCGCGGGGAACCCGTCGGAGCCGCTGAGGCTCGTCAGGGAGACGTCGAGGCCCTGCTTCTTGAACAGGCCCGAGTCCACGGCGATCCACAGCGGCAGCTGGTCCGCGACGAGCTGGCTGTAGCTGACCGTCATCTTGGCCGTGCCTCCGGTGCCGTCGCCCGCGCCGGCCGCGTCCACGCCGGGCGCGCACGCCGACACGGCGAGGGCCAGGGCGCCCGTGGCCGCGGCGAGTCCGTAGGTCGTGCGCCGTGAGCCGCGCCGTCCGCCGTGCTTCGTGGTGTCGCGCATCGTGCCTCTTTCGGGTTCGGTCGTGCGTCAGTCGGAGGGGTTGCGCCAGGAGTCGAAGTGCCGCTCCACGCGCTGGAGCAGGGCGTTGAGGGTCACACCGGTGAGGGCGAAGATGAAGAGGCCCGCGAAGACGACGGAGGTCTGGAACTGCTGGCCCGCGTTGTTCATCAGCATGCCGACGCCCGCCTGCGCGCCGCTGAGTTCGGCGACGAACACACCGATCAGCGCCTGGCCGACGGCGAGCCGCAGGCCGCTGACGATGAAGGGGACCGTGCCGGGCAGGGCGATGGTGCGGAAGATCTGGAGGTCGGTGCCGCCGAAACACCTGGCGACGCGCAGCACCGCGGGGTCGAGGTTCTGCACCCCGCTCGCCGCGTTGATCAGGATCGGGAACACCGCCATCAGGAAGACGATCATGATCTTCGAGGAGTCGCCGATGCCGAGCCAGATGATCAGCAGCGGGGTCAGGGCGATGCGCGGAGTGGCGTAGAGGAAGCTGACGAACGGGCTGAGGATCCAGGAGAGTTTGCGGTACCAGCCGATCAGCATCCCGATCGGCAGCCCCACCACGGCGGCGAACACCAGGCCGAGCAGGAGCTCGCGCCCGCTGGTGAGCAGGTCCGTCCAGATGGCGCTCGTGCTGAAGAGGTTCTGGAAGGCGGTGATGACGTCCCCCGGGCCCGGCAGGACGATCGCGGGCCGCACCCGCAGCAGCGCGAGAACCTCCCAGACCGCGAGGGCGACGACGACGGCGACGGTGCCGTACACGTACTTGAGGTGGGGTCGCCGCCTGGTGCGGACGGGGCGCGCGCCCGGCAGGGGTTTCGGCGGCTCGACGCGTGTGGTGACGGCCATGTCAGGCGGCTCCTCCGTTCGCGGCGGCGGCGTCGGGCCGGCCCGACGCCGCACCGTGCAGGGTGTCGGAGATGTCCTCCACCAGCGCCTGGAACGCGGGGAGTTTGCGGATTTCCTGGCCGCGAGGCCGGGGCAGCGGTACGTCGATCTCCCGGACGATGCGGCCGGGCCGCGGGCTGAACACGCACACCCGGTCCGACAGGAACGCGGCCTCGGTGATGTCGTGCGTGACGAACAGCGCGGTCACACTCTTCTCGGCGCAGATGCGGGCGAGCTCCACCTGCATGACCTCGCGCGTCTGCGCGTCGATGGAGGCGAAGGGCTCGTCGAGCAACAGTACTTCGGGTTCGACCGCGAGGGCCCTCGCGAGGTTGACCCGCTGCTGCATGCCGCCGGAGAGCTGTCCCGGGTGCCGGTCGGCGGCGGCCGAGAGGCCCACCAGGTCGAGCAGGTCGCGGGCCCGCTCACGCGCCTCGGCCCGCTTGACGCGCTTGCCGAGTTCGAGACCGTAGGTCACGTTGTCCAGCACGCTGCGCCACGGCAGCAGGCTCGCGTGCTGGAACACCATGGCCCGGTCGGGTCCGGGGCCGGGTACGGCGCTTCCGTCGACGGTCAACGAGCCGCCGGTGATCGGCAGGAACCCCGCGACGGCGTTGAGGAAGGTGGTCTTGCCGCAGCCGGAGGGACCGACGATGCAGACGAAGTCCCCCTTGTGCAGTGTGAGATCGACCCGGTCGACGACGGTGCCGGACCCCGGCTCCTCGGCGGAGCCCGGCTTCCGGTAGTCGACGATGACGCCGGCCGCCCGCAGGTGGGCGGGGCGAAGTCCCTGGTCCGCGCCGTGCTGTGACGCCTCTTCGACAAGACCTGACCGCGGCGTCGAGTCCTGCGGGGAGCGATGGGTGCTGGGAGACATGGCGCTGGAGTCTAGGTCTGAACATCAGACCATGCAATGGATACGCACCCTTGAAATGGTCAGACGGTTAGCCCCAATATCGGGACCACCACTGCGAGTCGCCCGACCGGCCCGGCACAGGGGCCGAGGCACTAGAGGAGGACCACCGTCATGCCGAATCACCCCAGCGATGTCATCCAGAGCGATCTGCGCAGCTTCATCGAGGCCGTCGACGACGGCGGTGAGCTGGAGGTCGTCTCGGGTGCCCACTGGGACAAGGAGATGGGCGCGGTCACCGAGGTGCTCTACCGGCAGAAGGTGGAGAAGTCCCCGATGCTGGTGTTCGACAAGGTGCCCGGCTACCCGGACGAGAACCGCTGCCTCTACGGCATGTTCGGCTCCCCACTGCGCCTGGCGCTCGCGCTCGGCATGGAGCCGGGCATCTCCGCGAGCCGCGCCGACATGCTCACCAGCTTCCGCAAGGTCATCAAGAAGGGGTTCAACCAGATCCCCCCGAAGACCGTCGCGGAGGGCCCGGTCCTGGAGAACGTCGTCAGCGGCGACGACATCGACCTGCTGTCGATGTTCCCCGTTCCCGTGCACCACGAGCTCGACGGCGGCCGGTACATCGGCACGGCCTGCGGCGTCGTCACCCGCGACCCCGACACCGGCCGCGTCAACCTCGGCACCTACCGAGTCCAGGCCAAGGGCAAGAACACCTGCGCGTCGTACATCTCCAACGGCAAGCAGGGCCGCATCCACCGGGACAAGTACCTTGCGGTGGGCAAGCCCTGCCCCGTCGTCATCATCGTCGGCATGGACCCCGTCACCTACCTCGCCTCCGGCTACACCCTCGCCGACGGCGTGCCCGAACTCGACTGGTGCGGCGGCCTGCTGGGCCGGCCGCACGAGGTGATCGAGGGCGAGGAGACCGGGCTGCCGTTCCCCGCCCGCTCGGAGATCGTCCTGGAGGGCGAGATCCTGCCGACCGAGATCACCGAGGAGGGCCCGTTCGGCGAGTGGCACGGCTACTACGCGGGCGAGGCCAAGGACGAGCCCGTCATCCGCATCAACCGCGTCTACCACCGCAACGACCCCATCCTCACCTGCGCGGCCAGCCAGAAGCCCCCGCACGCCCACCTCTTCGAGCGCTGCTTCCTGCGCTCCGCCGCGCTGCTGGACTCCCTGGAGGGCGCGGGCGTGCCGGACGTGGTGAGCGCCTGGACCCACCAGGCGGGCTCGGGGCGCACGTTCGTGGTGGTCTCGGTCAAGCAGCGCTACTTCGGCCACTCCACCCAGGTCGGCCTGGTCGCCTCCCAGGTCAACCCGGTCGGATACGTGGGCCGGTGGATCGTGGTGGTCGACGACGACATCGATCCGAGCGACATCCACGACGTCATATGGGCGATGGGCACCCGGTGCGATCCGAAGACCATGACGACCACACTGGACCGGACCTGGTCGTCCCGGCTCGACACACTGGTCACCGACTACGACCGGCTCTACAACTCCCGCATGGTGATCGACGCCTGCATCCCCTACGAGCGCCGCGACACCTTCCCCACGGTCGCCCAGACCTCCCCGGAACTGGCCGCGGACGTCCGCGCCAAGTACCCGCACCTGTACCGGTGACCGGCCCCGCACGCGAGCGCGCCGGGGCGAACGGCGCCAAGCAGCGCCTCGTCGTCGGCGTGTCCGGTTCGAGCGCGCCCCAGCTCGCGGTGAAGTTCCTCGAACTCGCCCGCGAGCTCGGCACGGTCGAGACCCACCTCGTCATGTCGCAGGGCGCCAGGCTCAGCATCGAGCTCGAACTGCGCAAGGACCCCGCCGAGGTGGAGAAGCTCGCGGACGTCGTCCACGACCCGCGCGACCTCGGCGCGGCCGTCTCCTCCGGCTCCTTCCCCACCCTCGGCATGGTCGTGGTGCCCTGCTCGATGCGTACCCTGGCCGCGATCGCCACCGGTAACTCCGACAACCTGGTGGCACGCGCCGCCGACGTCACACTCAAGGAGCGCCGCCCCCTCGTGCTGGTGGCGCGCGAGACCCCGCTCAACTACATCCACATCGAGAACATGAAACGGGTGACACTGGCGGGCGGCACGATCCTGCCGCCGGTGCTGTCCTTCTACCACCAGCCGCGGACCGTCGACGACCTGCTGGGGCAGGTGTGCGGGAAGGTCCTCGACCAGTTCGGCATCGCCAACGACGCGTACCGCCGCTGGACCGGCTGACCCGCGGACGGCACACCCCCGCACGGCCACGGGGCCGCCACCGCACCGCGGCGGCGGCCCCCGCGCGTGCCACAATGCCCACGTGAGCGACGACATCTCCCCCCTCGTGGCCCAACTCGGCCTCCAACCGCACGTCGAGGGCGGCTGGTTCCGCGAGACCTGGCGTACCGGCCCCACCGCGACCCCCGACGGCTACCCCGGCCCGCGCGCGTACGCGACGGGCATCCACTACCTCCTCCACCCCGGCGAGCGCTCCCGGTGGCACCGGGTGCGCTCCGACGAGCTGTGGCTGTGGCACGGCGGCGGCCCGCTGCGCCTGCGCCTCGGGGGCACCGGTGAGACGCCGGAGGAGCACACCGCGCCCCTGCTCGGCATGGCCGTCGCGGACGGCGAGCTCCCGCAGGTCCTGATCCCCGCGGGGGAGTGGCAGGCGGCGGAACCCGCGGGGAGCGAGCCGGTCCTCGTGTCCTGCGTGGTCGCCCCCGGCTTCGACTTCGCCGACTACTCCGAGTACGCGGGCGACCCGGCCTGACCGCGTCCGCCCCGGCCCCTGCCGGGGCGGACACCCCCGTACGGGCCAGTCCAGGGCGCGCGCCGGACCGCACGCCACTGGAATGGCAGGATGACGGCCGCACCGCACGACTGCCTCGCCCGCAACGAGTGGATCTGCGGCACCTACCTCTCCACCCGTCGCCACGTACTCGCCGACGCCGTCGTGCAGCACCTCGAACTCACCGCGGCCTCCGTCGGCATCGCCCTGGTCATCGCGGTACCGCTGGCGCTCGCGGCCCGCCGCAGGCGCTGGGCCGCGGGACCCGTCCTCGGCGTCACCACCGTGCTGTACACCATCCCCTCGCTCGCGATGTTCTCGCTGCTGCTCCCGCTCTACGGCCTGTCCGCCTCGCTGGTCGTCGCCGGGCTCGTCCTCTACTCGCTCACCCTGCTCGTACGCAACATCCTCGCCGGGCTGCGGGCCGTGCCCGAGGAGACCCGGCAGGCCGCACGCGGCCTCGGCTACGGGCCCTGGCGGCTGCTGTTCACCGTGGAGCTGCCACTCGCGCTGCCCGCGGCCATGGCCGGGCTGCGCATCGCCACGGTCTCCGCGGTCTCCCTCGTCACCATCGGCGCGATCGTCGGCCACGGCGGTCTCGGCAACCTCATCTACGCGGGCATGAACACCTTCTTCAAGGCCCAGGTGCTCACCGCGTCCGTGCTCTGCGTGGCCATCGCCGTCGCCGCCGACCTGCTGCTCCTCGGCGTGCAGTGGCTGATCACACCGTGGGTGAGGAGGCAGCGCCCATGACCGTCCTCGCGCACTCCTGGACCTGGCTCACCAGCGCGGACCACTGGAGCGGACCCGACGGCATCGGGCACCGGCTCGTGGAGCACCTCTGGCTCACCGCGGCCTGCCTGGCGCTCAGCTGCGCCCTCGCCCTGCCCGTCGCCCTCGTCCTCGGCCACCTCGGCAGGGGCGGCGCGCTCGCCGTCAACATCTCCAACGCGGGCCGGGCCGTCCCCACCTTCGCCGTCCTCGTGCTCCTGCTGCTCACCCCCATCGGCTCGTACGGGCAGTGGCCCACCGTCATCGCGCTCGTGCTGTTCGCGGTGCCGCCGCTGCTCACCAACGGCTACGTGGGGATGCGCGGTGTCGACCCGGATGTCGTACGGGCCGCCCGCGGCATGGGGATGACGGGGAGCCAGCAACTGCTGCGGGTGGAGCTGCCGCTCGCCCTGCCGCTGATCCTCACCGGCGTGCGGATCGCAGCCGTCCAGCTCATCGCGACCGCCACCCTCGCCGCCCTGGTCGGCGGCGGCGGACTCGGCCGCATCATCACCGCGGGCTTCAACCTCGCCTCCACACCGCAGGTGGTCGCGGGCGCCGTCCTGGTCGCCGTCCTCGCGCTCCTGGTGGAGGGCGCCTTCGCGCTCGTGCAGCGGCTGGCCGGCAGACGTGGCGGGGGCGAGGCCGCATGAGCCGCGCCTCGCGCCCGCCCGCGCGGCCCGCCCCGCGCCCCGCCCACCGCCGCCCGCTGCTCGCCGCGCTCGCCGTCCTCCTCCTCGCGGGCTGCGCCACAGGACCGTCCCTGGAGAACCAGGGCCAGGTCACCGCGCCGCCCGGCGACGCCACCCACCTCACCATCGGGTCGGCCGGCTTCACCGAGAGCGACCTGCTCGCCCAGATGTACGCGGTCCTCCTCGGCCACGCCGGCTACCACACCCGCATCCTGTCGGTCACCAACCGCGAGATCTACGAACCGGCCCTGGAGAGCGGCCAGATCGACGTCGTACCGGAGTACGCGGCGACCTTCGCCGACTGGCTGAACGCCAAGGCGCACGGACCGGACGCCAGGCCGGCCGGCGCCCCCAGCCTCACCCGCACCATGGCGGCGCTGCGCCCGCTCGCCGCCCGCCGCGGCCTCACCGTCCTCGCGCCGGGCCGCGCCGTCGACCAGAACGCCTACGCCGTCCCCCGCGCCTACGCCGCCCGCCACCGCCTGCGCACCCTCGGCGACCTCGGCAGGTCCCGCCTGCCGGTGCGCCTCGCGGCGGGCGACGAGTGCGCCACCCGTCCCTACTGCGCGCCCGGCCTGCGCAGGACATACGGCATCCGGCTCACCGGCATCGACCCCACCGGCATCGGGACCACCCCGTCCAAGCGCGCCGTGCAGCGCGGCCGGGACCAGATGCTCGTCACCACGACCACCGACGCCACCCTCGACGACTTCGGACTCGTCATCCTCCGCGACGACCGGCACCTCCAGAACGCCGACCACGTCGTGCCCGTCGTCAACCGCGCACGCGCGGGCGGCGCCAGGATCGCCGCCGTGCTCGACCGCCTCGGGCGCGTCCTGACCACCGCCGACCTCGCCTCCCTGAACGAGCAGGTCGACAGCTGGCGCAGGCTGCCCGAGGACGTCGCGCGCCGCTACCTGGAGTCCAAGCGGCTGGTCCCGGCGCGCTGACCGCGCGCAGGCCGTGCCGAGCTCAGGCCGTCAGCCGCGCCGGGAGCCACCTGAGCTGCACGGCCTCCTGGTACGGTCCGCCGCCCTCGTGCCCGTTGAAGTCGTACACCTCGATCGACTTGTCGGCGCTCCCGTACGCGTTGAACGCGGCGAACACCGTCGACGGCGGACACGTCTGGTCCTCAAGCGCCGTCGAGAAGAGGGCCGGCGCCCGGCCGCGCGCCGCGAAGTGCACCCCGTCGAAGTACGAGAGCGTCTCGCGCACCCGGTGCGTACGGCCCCGGTAGGTGCTCAGGTACGCGCCGATCTCCCGGTACGGCGGCCTGTCGGTGAGCGTGATGGCGCGCGGGAAGTCGCACAGGAACGGCACGTTCGGCGCGACCGCCGCCAGATCGTCCACCAGGCCCGCGACCGCCAGGGTGATGCCCCCGCCCTGGCTGGTGCCGGTGACGGCCGTGCGCGCCGCGTCCGCCAGCGGATGCGAGCGCGCCGCCTCCACGGCCCGCACCCCGTCCGCGAGCAGCCGCCGGTAGTAGTAGTCCTCCGGGCTCTCGACGCCCCTCGTCATGAACCCGGGGAACGCGGAGGCGCTGCCCACGGGATCGGGCGTGTCGCCGCCGCCCCACGCCCCGCCCTGGCCCCGCGTGTCCATCACGAAGTGCCCGAAGCCCGCCGCCGCCCACAGCAGGTGCGTGTGCGGGAGGCCGCGCCCGCCGCCGTATCCGAGGTACTCCACCACCACGGGGACCGGCTCCCGCACCCCGGCGGGCAGCACGAACCAGCCCTTCACGGGGTGGCCGCCGAAGCCCGAGAAGGCCACGTCGAACACGTCCACCGCGGCAAGGCCCGTGTCCACCGGCTCGAAGCGGGCGTCCAGGGCGTGCGCCCGCGTCTCCGCCAGCGTCCGCGCCCAGAAGTCGTCGAAGTCGGCCGGCTCCCGGGACGCGCTGCGATACGCGCGCAGCCGGTCGAGGTCCAGGTCGAACAGGGCCATCGGGCACCACCTTGATCTCCGTGAGAGGGGGGTCGTGAGAGAGGGGCGGGGACACCGTACGTTCCCGGGGAGCGGGCCCGGGAACGCGGCCCCGGCGGAACCCACCGGCCGCCCGGCAACCCTGCACAGTGCCCCCGGCCCGCCACGGCGCGGCCGCAGCGACCGCGTCACCGCTTCCAGGGGGACCAGGACCAGGCGGCCACGGCGTGCGGCCTCGGCGAGGCCGCACCGCCCCCGGCGGGCCACAGGGGCCCGGTGGTCCTGCGGGCGGCCGACGTGGACCGGTGCGCCGCCCCGGTCGCCACGCGCGGCGCGGGACCCGTCCACGGGCCCGCGCCCGTGAAGGACAGGACGCCCGTCACCCCTTCGCAAACCCCGAGGGCAGCACCGGCGGACTCGGCAGTGGCTCGCGCCACGCGGCTGAGCCGCCGCGCGCCGGGCCCGCTCAGGCGTCGGACACCGAAGAGAAGTCGACCTCGCCGCGCGGCACGCCCCGCGCGTCCGCGTCCACGGACCTGCGCAGCGCCTCGTGGAGCCTGGCCGGGGTCAGCACCCCGGCGAAGCGGTCCCCTTCGAGCACCGCGACCCATCCCGCGTCGTGCTGGAGCATCTCGCCGAAGGCCCGCTTCAGCGGCGCGCCGAGCGCCACCCACGCCTCCATCCGGCGCGCGAGGCCGCCCACCAGGGCCGCGCTGCCGGCCGCGTCGAGCTCCCGCGCCGCGACCCAGCCGTGCAGGGCCCCGTCCGCGCCGAGCACCACCGCCCACCGCGCGCCGGAGCCCCGCAGCCGCGCCGCGACGGCCCCGGCGGGTTCGTCCACCCGGGCGACGGGCGGCTGTTCGAGGTCCGTGGCCTCCACCGCCGTCACGGAGAGCCGTTTCAGCCCCCGGTCGGCGCCGACGAACTCCGCGACATAGTCGGAGGCGGGCGTGCCGAGCACCGCGGCCGGCGTGTCGAACTGGGCGACGCGCCCCTGCCCGTACACGGCGATCCGGTCGCCAATCCGCACCGCCTCCTCGATGTCGTGCGTCACCAGCAGCACGGTCTTGCGCACGGCCGCCTGGAGGGCGAGGAACTCGCTCTGCAGCCGCTCCCGCACCACCGGGTCCACCGCGCCGAACGGCTCGTCCATCAGCAGCACCGGCGGGTCGGCGGCGAGCGCGCGCGCCACCCCGACCCGCTGCCGCTGGCCGCCCGAGAGCTGCCCCGGATAGCGGGGACCGTACGTATCGGGGTCGAGCCCCACCAGTTCGAGCAACTCCGCCGCCCTGGCCCTGGCCCGCCGCCGCGACCAGCCGGCCAGCAGCGGCACCGCGGCTGCGTTGTCGAGGACCGTGCGGTGCGGGAAGAGGCCGCCCTGCTGGATCACGTAGCCGATGCCCCGCCGCAGCCGCACCGGATCCGTGCGCGCGACGTCCTCACCGCCCACCAGGATCCGCCCCGACGTGGGGTCGGTCAGCCGGTTCACCATCATCATCGTGGTCGTCTTGCCGCACCCCGAGGGACCGACCAGGGTGACGAGTTCGCCCTCGCGCACCTCGAAGGACAGCCCGTCGACGGCGGTCGTGCCGTCCGGATACACCTTGCCGACCTGCTCGAAGCGGATCACGTCTCCACCGTAGGAGGCCCCGGCCCCGGCCGCCGCTTCTCGACAGGCGCAGACGCGGCGACCGGGTGACAATGGAGGCGGGGAGAGGGGCGCCGCTGCGCGCGGCGCGGGATCCCCTCCCCGCCCGCGTCGCCGCGTCCAACGGTGCACGGCTCGTACGGCGAACGGGAACGACCGACCATGCTGGAAGGGGTAGAGATGCTGCTGCCCGACCGACACCTGGTCGCCGACCTGCTGGGCCGCTACCGGGCATGGGAGCGGCTGGTGCTCGCCGACCCGCACGACGACGCCGCACGGCGCCGCTTCGAGGACGTGGCCTACACCCTCTGCGTCCTGATGGGCCAGCGCACGGCGCGCGAGGCGATCCTCAAGGCGGAGTCCTACCTCCGCCACATCCGCCCCGTACCGCTGTTCGCCGAGGTGGAGGGCGGCCGCGCCTGACACCGCCCCCGCACCGCCCTGCCAGGAGCCCCGCGCACACCGCGCGGGGCTCCGGCGCGTCTGGCCCTTCCGTCGGGGTTTCCGGCTTCCCCCAGATGCAAGCGACCGCTTAGTATGCGCCGGTACCGCCCATCGTGTGTGGAGGCCCGAATGCAGGCATGGCACGTGCACAGCAACGGCGAGCCGAAAGAGGTCATGCGGCTCGCCGAGACCGAGCCGCCGGAGCCGGGACCCGGGCAGGTCAGGGTCGCCGTACGCGCGGCGAACGTGAACTTCCCCGACGCCCTGCTGTGCCGAGGCCAGTACCAGATCAGGCCGCCCCTGCCCTTCACGCCCGGCGTGGAGATCTGCGGCAGGACCGAGGACGGCCGCCGCGTCATCGGCACCGTCGCGCTGCCGCACGGAGGCTTCGCCGACCACGCGCTCGCCGACGAGGCCGCCCTGCTGCCCGCGCCCGCCTCCCTCGACGACGCGCAGGCCGCGGCCCTGCACATCGGCTACCAGACGGGCTGGTTCGCCCTGCACCGCCGCGCCCATCTCCAGGCGGGCGAGACCCTCCTCGTCCACGCGGCGGCCGGGGGAGTGGGCAGCGCGGCCGTCCAGCTCGGCAGGGCGGCGGGCGCCCGCGTCATCGGCGTCGTCGGCGGCCCGGCGAAGGCCGGGACCGCCCGCGCGCTCGGCTGCGACCTCGTACTCGACCGGCACACCGACGACATCGTCGCCGCCGTCAAGGACGCCACCAAGGGGCGCGGGGCCGACGTCGTCTTCGACCCGGTCGGCGGCGACGCCTACGCGAAGTCCGCCAAGTGCGTGGCCTTCGAGGGCCGCATCGTCGTCATCGGCTTCACCAGCGGCCACATCCCCGCCCCCGCCCTCAGCCACGCCATGGTGAAGAACTACTCGGTCCTCGGCCTGCACTGGGGCCTGTACGCGGCGAAGGACCCCGCCGCCGTGGCCCGCTGCCACGACCGCCTCACCGACCTGGCGGACCAGGGCAGGATCGCCCCGCTCGTCAGCGAGCGCGTCGCCCTCTCCGGCGCCGCGGACGCCGTGCAGCGCGTCGCCGACGGCACCACCACGGGCCGCGTCGTCGTCATGGCGGAAGGAGCCGCGTGATGCCGGCCGCAGCCACCCCGCCAGGCGCCGAGGACCTGCGCGCCCGCACCCGCCGCCTGCTCGCCCAGCACCCGCCCGGGACCACCGCGCCCGCCGACTTCCTCGACGCACGCTTCGACGCCGGACTCGCCTGGGTGCACTTCCCCGAGGGCCTCGGCGGACTCGGCGCGCCCCGCGCCCTCCAGCCGGTCGTCGACGCCGAACTCGCCGCGGCCGGCGCACCCGACAACGACCCCCGCCGCATCGGCATCGGCCTCGGCATGGCCGCCCCGACCCTCCTGCAGTACGGCACCCCCGGGCAGCGCGAGCGCTTCCTCAAGCCGCTGTGGACCGGCCGCGAGGTGTGGTGCCAGCTGTTCAGCGAGCCGGGCGCGGGATCCGACCTGGCCGCGCTCGCCACCCGCGCCGTACGGGACGACGCCACGGGCGACTGGATCGTCAGCGGCCAGAAGGTCTGGACGTCCAGCGCGCACCTCGCGCGCTGGGCCATCCTGATCGCCCGCACCGACCCCGACGTGCCCAAGCACCGCGGCATCACCTACTTCGTCTGCGACATGACCGACCCAGGCGTCGAGGTGCGGCCGCTGCGCCAGATCACCGGCGAGGCCGAGTTCAACGAGGTCTTCCTCACCGGCGTCCGCATCCCCGACACCCACCGCGTCGGCGATGCCGGGGAGGGCTGGCGCGTGGCCCAGGCCACGCTCATGAACGAACGCGTCTCCATCGGAGGCGCCCCCGTCCCGCGCGAGGGCGGCATGATCGGGCCCGCGGCCGCCACCTGGCGCGAGCGCCCCGAACTGCGCACCCACGACCTCCACCAGCGTCTCCTCGACCTGTGGGTCGAGTCAGAGGTGACGCGCCTGGCCGGCGAGCGGCTGCGCCAGCAGCTCGCCGCGGGCCGCCCGGGCCCCGAGGGCAGCGGCACCAAGCTCGCCTTCGCCCGCCTCAACCAGGCCATCAGCGGCCTCGAGGTCGAACTCCTCGCCGACGAGGGCCTGCTGTACTCCGACTGGACGATGCGCCGCCCTGAACACGTCGACTTCACCGGCCGCGACGCCGGATACCGGTACCTGCGCTCGAAGGGCAACTCCATCGAGGGCGGCACCAGCGAAGTGCTCCTCAACATCGTCGCGGAACGCGTCCTCGGCCTGCCGCAGGAGCCGCGCACCGACAAGGACGTCGCATGGAAGGACCTGACGCGATGACAGGCGAGGACGCCCCCGCGGCCACCGGCGACCTGCTGTACACCCAGACCGAGGAGGACCTGCGCGCCTCGGTGCGCTCCCTGCTCGCCGACCGCGCCGACCCGGCCGCCGCCCTCGCGCGCGCCGAGTCGGGCGACCCCTACGACGCGGGCCTCTGGGACCGGCTGGCGGTCTCCGTGGGCGCGGCGGGCCTGCTCGTGCCCGAAGATCTGGGCGGCGCGGGCGCGACCCACCGCGAGGCCGCCGTCGTCCTGGAGGAGCTGGGCCGCGCGGTCACCCCCGCGCCCTTCCTCACCAGCTCCGTCGTGGCCACCGAGACCCTCCTCGGCTGCGACACAGGTCTGCCCGACGTGGCGGGACTCCTCACCGCGCTCGCCGCGGGCGCCTGCACCGCGGTGCTCGCGCTGCCGCTGACCACCGCGCCCTACGGCGACCCGCAGCCCGCCGGGGAGCGGGTACGGCCCGTCGCCGACGCGGTACGCGCCGACGTGCTCCTCGTACCGCGCGAGGACGGCCTCCACGCGGTCGAGGCCGCAGACCAGGCCGTCACCCGCACGCCGCTCACGCCCCTCGACCTGACCAGGCCGCTCGCCGAGGTCACCGTCGGACCCGGCGCCGGGCTGCGCCTCGCGGACGCCGCCACCGCCCGCGCCGCGGTGCGCCGTGGCCTGCGCGCCGGTGCCGGACTGCTCGCCTCCGAGCAGCTGGGCATCGCCGAGTGGTGCCTCGCCGAGACCGTCCGCCACACCGGGGAGCGCCACCAGTTCAACCGGCCGGTCGGTTCCTTCCAGGCGCTCAAGCACCGGATGGCGCAGCTCTGGGTCGACGTCGTCTCGGCCCGCGCGGCCGCCCGCAACGCCGCCGCCGCCCTCGCGGCGGACAGCCAGGAGGCCGACCTCGCGGTCGCCGTCGCCGGGGCCCACTGCGGCCGGGTCGCGGTGCGCGCCGCCGAGGAGTGCGTCCAGCTGCACGGCGGCATCGGCATGACCTGGGAACACCCCGCGCACCTGGCACTCAAGCGCGCCAAGGCGGACGAGGCGGCCTTCGGCACCGCGGGCCGCCACAAGGAGGCCATCGCCCGCCTCGTGGACCTGCCCGCCCCGACCGGCCCCCTGCCGTAGGGCGCGCCATCGCCGCACCGTAACGGCACACGGCCCGTCATCACCCGTACGGCGGACACGTCGTGCGGCCGGGCGGTGCTCCTCCTCCGCCACACTGGCGCCCATGCGCCGCGACACCCGTGCGGCGGAGGAGGGTGCACGATGGCGATCTCGGTCTCTCTGTTGCTGCTGCTCGCGGTCCTCGCGGTGGTCTTCATCCGCAGCGGCGGGCTGAAGATCTGGCACGCCGTGGTCTGCGTACTGCTGGGCTTCCTGCTGGCGAGCACCAGCATGGCGTCCACCATCGACCACGGGGTGTCCGCGACGGCCGACATGGTCAGCAGCATCCGGCCCTGAACGGACCGAGGGGCGGGACCGGGCGCGGTGCCCGGCCCCGCCCCTCGTGCGGTCAGACCGTCGCGACCCCGCCGACCAGCCGGTCCCCGGGGATGCCCGCCTTGTCGGGCGCGTAGTAGTCCCTGATGCCGGCCGCCCAGGTCGCGACCGGGACCCGGTCGTCCTCCGTCGGCCCGAACTCCTCGAACAGGGCGTGGATGTTCGGCAGCTGGAAGCCGATGGCCGTCATCAGCGCCACGAACACCGGACGCGTCACGAAGCCGTCTCCCGCCAGGTCGCCGAGGCCGGCCAGGGATGTCGCGAAGTCGTCGAGCGCCTCGTCGAACCGCTCGGGCGCGAGGACGCAGGCCGTGTACTCCTCGAAGCTGATCCGCCCGTCGCCGTTGGCGTCCAACTCGCGCTCCAGCGCCGACCAGTACGTGCCGAACGCCGCGACCATCGCCGCCTTCGCGTCCTCCTCCGCGTCCGGCACCGCCTGGACGACGCGGTCCGCCATGAGGTCGAAGTCGTTGGGTTCCAGGTATCCGTTGCCGTCCACGTCGAACAGCTCGAAGACGAGTCGGACCCGGTCGATCGCTTCCTTGCGCATGGTCTGTGGCCACCCTTCGTGAGACCCTGCCGGCCGCCCGGCGGCCCGCGGTCCCACTATGCGGAGGCCGCACGGCCCCCGGCGGCCCCGAGGCGCCGGTTCACCGGAAGGAATGAAGCGGTCGCCACCCGTGCATGATCGCCGCCCGACCCGCCCACCAGCGCCCCTCACCGGCCCGCCGCGGCTGCGCGCGGGGCCGGCGTCCGCGGGGCCCCGAGCGGCGCGCGGTCACACGCGCCGGGCGCACGGAGGGCGCACGTGCCCTCAGGCGCCGATCACCCGCGACCTGATGAGGAACCGGACGCCCTCGGGCGCTTCGAGCGAGAAGCCGCTGCCCCGCCCGCGCACCACGTCCACGATCAGTCGCGTGTGCCGCCACGCCTCGTACTGGCTCGCCGACATCCAGAACGGAACGGCCTCCGCGACGCCCTCGACCTCCAGCGACTGGAGCAGTACGTCGGAGCCGCCGGTGCGGAACTCCCCGGCGGGGAAGCACATCGGCGCGCTGCCGTCACAGCAGCCGCCCGACTGGTGGAACATGAGCGGCCCGTGCTGCGCGCGCAGCCGCCTGATGAGATCCGCGGCGGCGGGCGTCACCTCCACCAGGGGGACCCCGCGTGCCGTCTTCTGCTGATCCATGGTGCCGCCTTACTCCCGGACGGGCGGAACCCCACCGATTGTCCAGGACCGCCGTGCGGCGGTCCAGGGACCTGCACGCACCGGTCCGAGTCCGGCCGGCCTGAGCGCGCACCCGCCGGCCCGACCGGTACGCCGCGGCCCGCGCCCCCGGTCAGGGCCGTTCGGCCAGCTTCCCGATCCCGCCCGAGCGCAGCGCCGCGGCGATCCCGGCCGCGTCGGTCAGACCACGCTCCTCGATCTCGCGGGCGATGCTGCGCCGGTACACGGTCTCGAAGGTGCGGAACAGCTCCGCGCCGCTCACGTCGGCTTCTGCGGACACCCGGTCGACGATCCGGTCGCGCCAGAACTCGGGGGTGCGCGCGGCCTCCCGCAGGGCGGGGGAGGGCGTGTCGTCTGCGGGCTCGCTCATGCCCCGCATGGTACGGGGCGCCCAGGCCGGGAGGCGGTGGCGGCCCAGGCGGCTCGTTCGGATCACCGGGCAAACGATCGTGGAGTCGACGGGGACCGCCCGGGGCAGGTCCTCCTCGGCGCCCGCTCCCACCGCCAGCGCCCGGGGACAGCTTCCGCGCGCCCGCGGATCACCACCGTGAGCCGGAACTCGTCCGCGTGCGGGTCGGTGGCCGGGGAAGGTTCCCTGCCCGATGGCCAACGGCCGGTCCGCACCGGTGACGGCCGGTCCGCGCCGGTGACAAGGGGTGTGCTGGAATGGAACCTTCGGCTCTCGACTCACCGGATCACGTCGTCTCCGCCGCGCGCGACATGCTCATGCCCCAGTTGCGTGAGGTCGTCGGGCGGATCCCTCCGCCGCTCCACACGCCGTGTGCCTACCAGTTCGGGTTGGTCGACGCGACAGGCCAGGAAGTGGCCTATCGCGGCCCGACCTACCGGGTCGTCGCACTCGTCCTCCTGAGCGCCGGCGCCGAGGAGGACACGTGGCAGCGGGCACGGGAGGTGGCCCTCGCGTGCGCCCTGATCCATGGTTACGCCTTCATCTGCGACGACATCATCGACGGGGATCTCACCCGGCGAGGCTTTCCCTCGGTGTGGAGAACGTTCGGCACGGCGACCGCGATCCTGGCCGCGGACCTGTTGCTGACCACCGCCTTGTCCAGGCTGGCCGAGCTGGAGACACCCGCGTCCCGGGCGGCGGCAGGGCTGCTGTCCGGCGCGCTGCAAGGGGGCCTGCGCGCGCAGGCCCTGGAAGGGCAGTACGAGCAGCGCGGGGATGTCTCCCTTCAACAGGCGCTGGACGTCGTCGACGGCAAGACATCCGACTGGGTGGCGGCCTGCTGCGAAGCAGGGGCCTTGCAGGCCGGCACCGGTGCGGAGCGGGCGCCGCTCATGAGGTCCTACGGATGGCATGTCGGCCGGGTCATCCAACTGCGCGACGACGTTGTGGACGTGTTCGGGGAAAAGCGGACAGCCGCTCCGCCCAAGCGCGACGATCTCAGGACCCGCAAGAAGTCGAGCATCGTGTGCGCGGCCCTGGAGTCGGGTCACGCCCTCCAGGACGAGCTCGCCTCCTACTACCGGCGCCCGCACGGGCCGCAGGACAGCGAGATCGACCGCATGGCCGCCCTCGTCGACCAGTGCGGCGGGCGCGACTGGGCCGAGCGCCAGATCACCCGTCACCTCAGGCAGGCGCACTCCTGCGCGCACCGCGCTGCCGACGACCCGCGAGCAGCCGAGCTGATGTGCGACTACGCCGATATGTTCGCTGACCAGTCCGTGGGCGACCGGACCTTTCACGCGCCGGCCCGAGGTCAGCGCGTCGACCACGACGCCCCGCGCCGGGGGACGCACCGATCCGGAACGGGCGGGTGACCCTCCCGCCTCGGGCAGCGCAACCCGATCGCGCTTCGGGACATCGAGATCGACCGTGCACCGCCGGTGCCTCGTCTGGTCGCGAGCAGGGTCGTGGGGCCGGCCGCACCGGTCCACGCGGTCGACGGAGTCGAACCGGACATCCGCGCGGGGGAGACGCCCGGCCTCGTCGGCGAGTCGGGCTCGGGCAAGTCCACGACGCTCTACGAGATCCTCGGGCTCGGCCGGCCCGAGCGGGGCGAGGTGGAGATCCTCGGCAGGTCCACCGCGCGCCTCGGACGCGGGGAGGCCGGACGGCTGCGCTCCAGGGTGCAGATCGTCTTCCAGGACCCGCTCGCCAGCCTCGACCCGCGGATGCCCGTCGGGGACATCGTGGCGGAGCCGCTGCGCGCCCAGGGCGCGGGCCGCGCGACCGTCGCCCGGCGCATCTCCGAACTGCTCGCCCTCGTCGGCCTCGACGCGGCCCACGCCGCCCGCTTCCCGCACGAGTTCTCCGACGGTCAGGGCCAACGGATCTGCATCGCACGGGCGTTGTCCGTCGAGCCCCGGCTGCTGGTACTCGACGAGCCGGTCTCCGCGCTCGACGTGTCGATCCAGGCGGGCATACTCGGCCTGCTCCAGCAGCTGAAACACCGGCTGGGCCTCGCCTACCTCTTCGTCTCGCACGACCTGTCCGTCGTGCGGCACATCGCCGACCGGGTCAGTGTGATGCACCTCGGCGGGACCGTCGAGGCGGGCTCGGTGGCGGAGGTCTTCACCGCGCCGCGCCACCCCTACACACAGGCGCTGCTCTCCGCCGTACCGCTGCCCGACCCGCCGCGCGAACGCGCCAGGAAGCGGATCCTGCTGGCGGGCGACCCGCCGAGCCCCACGCACCGCGAGTCCGGCTGCCGCTTCCGGGGGCGCTGCCCCGTCTTCGCCGCGCTGGAAAGCGGGGACCGCGAGCCCTGCGTCAGCACCGTGCCGCCCCTCACGCCCCACGGCACGGACCAGGCGGCGGCCTGCCACCACCCCCGCGCGCGTGCGGTGCTGTGAGCGCGGCGGCTGATCCCTCCGGGGCCGGTGCGGCGGGGCGAACGGGGCTGTTAGGGTGTTCCGCATGGACCCCGTGCTGCTGACGAGTCGACGTGTGATCGACTACGCGCGCGTCGCCAGCTGCCTCTGTCACTGACGGGCAGCCCCGCGGCCACCCGGTGAGAAACGCGCCCGCCCCGCGGGCTGCCCGCCGGAACGAGGGCCGCCACCAGCGCCGTTGAATCCGGTCCGTCGGTACACACCGGCGGCCCGCGGTACGCCGGCCCCGGCGGTCCGCCTCCCCGCCGTGTCACACCGCCGCCCTGTGCTGCTCCGTTCCCGCCGCACACCACAACACCCCCGACCGCTCAGCCGCGCCCGCGGCCATCCGAAGGTATTGTCATGCCCACATCTCCAGAGAATGAACTCCCCTCCAAAGAACCGCAGTTGCCGCCGCGCCACCGGAGCCGCCGCCGCATCGTCTGGCTGGCCTCCGCCGCCGTGGTCGTGGTGGCTGCCGTCGTCGTCGGCCTGGTCCTCTCCGCGGGCGGCGGCTCCGACAGCAAAGCCGTCACCATCGGTGTCACGGACGGGTCCCAGCCGTACTGGAAGACCTACGCGTCGCTCGCCCGCAAGAAGCTCGGCATCACCGTGAAGTTCGTCAACTTCACGGACTACAGCCAGCCCAACCCGGCGCTCAAGGAGAAGCGCCTCGACCTCAACGAGTTTCAGCACATCCAGTACCTGGCGAACTACAACGTGACGG
Source organism: Streptomyces tremellae (assembly GCF_039540215.1). Classification (NCBI taxonomy): domain Bacteria; kingdom Bacillati; phylum Actinomycetota; class Actinomycetes; order Kitasatosporales; family Streptomycetaceae; genus Streptomyces; species Streptomyces tremellae. The sequence continues at coordinate 149,733 of NZ_BAABEP010000003.1, read as the reverse complement.
CGCACGACGACCTCCAGCCGATCGGAGCGACCGCCGTCTACCCGCTGCCGCTCTACTCGCTCAAGTACCACACACCCGCGGCGCTCCCGGCGGGCGCCAAGGTCGCGATCCCCAACGACGCGATCAACGAGGCACGGGGCCTGCTCGTGCTCCAGGCCGCCAAGCTCCTCACCCTCAAGGACGGCGGTACCGCGTTCTCCGCGACCTCGGACATCACCACCCACAAGGTCGACGTCGTCACACTGGACGCCTCCCAGACGGCGAACGCGCTGCAGAGCGGGTCGGTGGCCGCGGCCGTTGTGAACGACAACTACGCGACGAGCGCGAAGCTGCCCCGGTCGGCCGCCGTCTTCCAGGACGACCCGTCGAGCGCCATCGCCGCCCCGTACGTCAACGTCTTCGCCGCCCGCGCGGCGGACAAGGACGATCCCACGTACCGGAAGCTGGCCGCCCTCTACCAGGACCCCGCCGTCCAGAAGGGCGTGCAGAAGGCCAACAGCGGCACCGCGGTCTTCCGTACGGTGTCGCCCGAGCGGCTGCAGGCGGAGCTGGCCACCGTCGAGAAGCAGGCCAGGGCGGCGAAGAAGTAACCGTGACCGAGGGGAGGAAGCCGAGAGGAGAGAGATGACCGGCAGCGAGCCGGCCGTACGGCCGGACGAAATCCATGTCCGGCTGGAGGACGTGCGCAAGACGTTCCCCGGCACGAAGGGGCGCACCGCCCCGTTCGTCGCGCTCGACGGCGTGAGTGCGGAGATCCGCAGGGGCGAGGTCTTCGGGATCATCGGGCAGTCCGGCGCGGGCAAGAGCACACTGGTGCGGCTCGTCAACGGCCTGGAGACCCCGACCTCGGGGACGGTGCGGGTGGGCGACCTGGACCTCACCGCCCTCGGCGAGCGCGAGCGCAGGCAGGTGCGGCGCGACATCGGGATGGTGTTCCAGCAGTTCAACCTCTTCAGGTCGCGGACGGTGGCGGGCAACGTCGCCTACCCGCTGAAGGTCGCGGGGGTGGCGCGGGCCGAACGCGACCGCAGGGTCGCCGCCCTGCTGGACTTCGTGGGCCTGCTCGGACGCGCCCACGACCATCCCGAGCAGCTGTCGGGCGGGCAGAAGCAACGGGTCGGCATCGCCCGCGCCCTGGCCACCGAGCCCTCCCTGCTGCTGGTGGACGAGGCGACCAGCGCGCTCGACGCGGGCACCACCGCCGAGGTGCTCGCGCTCCTGCGGCGCGTCAACCGCACCCTCGGCGTCACCGTGGTGATGATCACGCACGAGCTGGACGTCATCCGCGCGGCCGCCGACCGGGTGGCCGTGCTCGACGCCGGCCGGATCGTCGAACAGGGCACGGTCTACGACGTGTTCGCCCGCCCGCAGACCGAGGCGGCCGCACGCCTGGTGGGCACCGCGCTGCGCGAGCGGCCCTCCGCCGCGACCCTGGCGCGGCTGCGGCAGCGGCACCCCGGGCGGATCGTCTCCGTCAGGGTGCGCGACCGCGCCGGCTTCCAGACCGACCTCGCCCGGGTCTTCCTCGACCACCAGGTGGCCGCCGAGATCGTCTTCGGAGGCATCGGCGAACTCCAGGAACGGCCCGTCGGCAGCCTGACCTTCGAACTCGTCGGCGACGGCGCCGCCGTGGACACGGCACTCGCGCAGCTGCGCGCCGACGGGTTCGACCTGACCGAGGAGGATTCCTGACGTGCACGAGTTCGTCGCCAACCTGTCGGTCTACCGGGAGGCGATCCGGCAGACCTTCTACATCGTGCTCATCTCCGTCGCCGCGGGCGGTGTGCTCGGACTCGCGCTCGGCCTGCTGCTGTACGCGACGAGGCCGGGGAACCTGTTCGGCAACCGCGCGGTCTTCGTCGTGGCCAACATCGTCGTGAACGTGGTGCGGCCGGTGCCGTTCGTGATCTTCCTGACGGCCATCCAGCCGCTCATGCTGCACACCATCGGCACCACGATCGGCACCAACGCGGTCACCTTCGCACTGTCCCTCGCGGCGGCCTTCGCCGTGAGCCGCATCGTCGAACAGAGCATGCTGACAGTGGACCCCGGGGTGGTCGAGGCGGCCAGGGCGGCCGGCGCGCGGCGGCTCGGCATCCTGGTGACCGTCCTGGTACCCGAGGCGCTCGGCCCGATCATCCTCGGCTACACGTTCATCTTCGTCGCGGTGGTCGACATGTCCGCCCAGGCCGGCCTGTTCGGCGGCGGCGGGCTCGGGGACTTCGCGATCACCTACGGCTCCCAGCGGTACAACTGGCCCATCGTGTACATCACCGTCGCCACGATCGTGGTGATCGTCCAGGCAGGCCAGTTCCTCGGCAACTGGCTCGCCCGACGCGCCCTGCGCCGCTGAGCCCCTACCCGCTGGTGCCGGGGCCGCCCCGGTCGTCCGGGGCGAGGCGGCCGAGGAGCGCGAGCAGCGTCGTGCGCTCGGCGGCCGTGAGCGGGGCGAAGCACTCGGCGAGCACCTCGTCGGCGACGCGGTGCCCGGCCGCGAGGACCCGACTGCCCGCAGGGGTGAGGTGGTGGCCGAGCGCGCGGCCGCGGCCCGCCCTGCGCTCGATCAGGCCCCGTGCGGTTAGCCGCCCCGCGAGCGTCCCGAACGCCTGCTCGCTCTGGAACGTGGCGGCGGCGAGCGCCCGCCCCGAGGCCCCGGGCGAACGGCCGACCGCGCGCAGCGCGTCCCACTGCGCGAGCGTCGTGCCGACGCCCGCCAGCGCGGTGTCGAGCGCACGGTGCTGCCGGTACTGGACCTGCTTGACGGCTCTGCCGAGGATCTGGAGTTCGCCGGGCATGGCCCCATCCTAGCCCATGACTAAGCTTGTTTATATCAACATGCTTAGTTACTGTGCTCCGCATGACGGCTTCCGGCACGCACTCCCCGTACGACGACCTCGACCTCACCCTCGCCGAAGCGGGCGGGGGACGGCCCGTGCTCCTCCTGCACGGCGGCGGGGGACCCGCCACCGTCGCGGGCCTCGCACACCACCTGGCGCGCACCGGACACGTCCTCGCGCCCGTACACCCCGGCTGGAACGGCACCCCGCGCCCGGCGCGGATATCCGGCGTGACCGACCTCGCCGACGCCTACCTCCGCCTCCTCGCCGACCGCCGGCTGCGCGACGTGCTCGTCGTGGGCTCCTCGCTCGGCGGCTGGATCGCCGCGGAGATGGCGCTGCGCGACACCGCTGGAGCCCTCACCGGCCTCGTCCTCATCGACGGTGTCGGCGTCCACGTCGAGGGCGAGCCCGTCCTCGGCGTGGACGGTCTCGACCCGCGCGAGTTCGCCGCGCGCGCCTGGCACGACCCGAGCCGTGCCCTGTTCGATCCCACCACGACGAGCGCTGAGCAACGCGCCGCGCAGCAGGCGAACATGGCCACCCTGCGGGCCGTCGCACCCGTCATGCACGACCCGCGGCTGCTGCCGCGCCTACGCGAAGTACGGGTGCCCGCGCTGGTGGTGTGGGGGGAGAGCGACCGGGTCGCGACCCCCGCCTACGGCAGGGCGTACGCCGCGGGGTTCGCCGACGCGGAGTTCGCCGCCGTCCCCGAGGCGGGTCACCTTCCCCAGGTCGAACAGCCGGACGCCGTCCATGCACTGATCGACGCCTATGCCCGCCGTACCGCGACAGCCGCGCGAGCCGGTCGCGCAGGCACCGCCTGACCCGGGCGCCCGCGGCGCCGGTCGCGCTGTCAGCTCCAGAGCGTCACATGGATGGCGGGGCGGAAGCGGCCCGCGGTCACGCCCGCGCCGCGCAGCATCGCCTGCGTGGCACGCGGCGTGGTGACGAAGCGGGCCAGCTCCGCCGCGGCGGGCGGCGCGTCGCGCTCCGTGAGAGCCAGCAGGTTCCACGAGCCTCGCGCGGGCAGCGAAGGACCCGTCACCTGTTTGAGGGACCCGTCGGCGAGGTCCTTCGACACGGCGAACGCCACACCGAGGGCGATCCCCCCGCCGTGCTTGGCCTCCTCGACCGCCGCGGTATGGCTCTGGAAGATCCGCTGCTGCTCCTCCGGGACGCCGATCCGGCGCAGGATCGCGGGCACCATGCCGAGCCTGCCCACGGCGGAGGGGCCGAGCAGCCAGTTCTGGGCCCGCAGATCGGCCGTCCCGAGGCGGCGCCCGGCGAACGGATGATCCGGCGAGACGACCGCGAACACCTGGTAGTTGAGGAACGCCGTGCAGGTCAGCGACGAGTCGACCGTGGCCGGCGGCGGGCCCATGGCCACGTCCACCGCGCGCGAGGACAGCAGCCGCGCGAAGTCCTGGGGATTCTGCACGCTCAACTCGACGTCCAGGTCGTCCGCGCGGCTCGCGAACAGTTCGAGCAGGCCGGGCGCCGCGTACTCGGCGAACAGGCTCGACGCGGCGACCCGCAGCAGCCTGCGCCCGCCGCCGGCCTGGCTGACCTCAAGGATCGTCTGGTTCTGCAGGCCCAGCATCTCGGCGGCCCTGCTGGCGAGCCGCAGACCCCCCGGGGTGAAAGCGAGACCGCTCGCCGTCCGCGCGAACAGCCGGTCGCCGAGCTCCTTGCGCAGATGCGCGACATGCATCGATACCGCGGCCTCCGAGACGTCCAGATCGGCCGCGGCAGCCTTCACCGATCCGCCGCGTACGGTCGCAAGGAAAGCCCGCAGTTGCGCCGGGGTCACGCTGCCTCCACCGAAAGATCGTCCCGGCCCCAAGCTATCCCAACGGCGCCCGGAACGGCTACAGATCGCGACGCGGCGGTCCCTGAGGGTACGGCCGCAGGGCGTGCCGGGTCAGACGGCGCGCCGGTCCCTGCGCGGCGGCGCACACGCCCGTCCGCAGACCTCGTCGAACACCGTGCGCAGCGAGGCGAACGTGGCGGCGGGCAGCAGCGCGTCACAGTACGGCAGCGCCGCGGCCATGGTCGTGGTGCGCGGCGCGAAACCGGGAGCCGACGCCCGCGGATTGAGCCACACCACCTGGTGGGCACGTCTGCGCACCCGCGCCATCGTGCCCGCGAGCAGCTCCGGCGCGTCCCCGTCCCACCCGTCCGAGGCGACGATCACCACAGCGCCGCGCAGCAGGCCGCCGTGGTGCGAGGCGAGCAGGGAGCGCAGACACGTCGCGATGCGCGTACCGCCGAAGCGGTCCACGACCTTCGCCGACGCCTCCGCCACCGCGACCTCGGCCGACCGGTGCGCGAGCACCGTGGTCAGCCGGGTCAGCGATGTCGCGAAGGCGAAGACCTCGGCGTCGGCCGCGAGCGTCAACGCCCGCATCAGATGGAGGTACGCCACCGCCTGTGGCTGCATCGAGCGGCTCACGTCGCACACCATCACCACGCGCCGCGGCTTGGCCACGGGACCCGCGCGCACCAGCCGCACCGGCTCCCACCCCGTGCGCCGCGAGCGGGCCATCGTGGGGCGCAGCAGCACCCGCGGGCCGCCGCGCCGCGCGGAGAAGCGCCGCGAACGCCGCGTCGGCCAGGTGCGCAGCGCCGCCTCTAGCCACCGCCCGAGCAGCGCAGCCTCGGCCGCTCCCAGCTGCTCGAAGGGCGTGTCGAGCAGTCCCGCGACGGCCGTGGGGAGCCGCTCGGGCACCGCCACGACCTGGTCGTCCGCCGCGTCGGCCGCGGTCACCGAAGGCGGCAGCGTCAGCCACGGCAGTCCCGCGCCCTCCTGTTCCTCCCGTTCACCACCGGGCACCGAGGCGTAGGTGTCGTCCTGCCCGCCGCCCGCGGCGCCCAGGCCGTCGCGCCGCGCGTGCGGGTCGAGGGAGAGCATGGCGTCGCCGAACACCGCCTCGAAGACGTCGTCGAACTCCGCGAGGCCGTCGTGGTCGCGGATCAGGCAGACCCGCGCCGTCCAGTAGAGCGTCGTACGGGTGAGCTCGGCTACGGTTCCGAGGGCGCGCACCAGGTCGCCCGCCGCGGTCAGTCCGACCCGCACCCCGCGTGCCCGCAGCCGGCCCGCCAGCGCCATGGCGAAGGCGGCCCGGTCGACCGCGGGCAGCAGGGAGGGGGCCTGGCGGATCACCGGACGACGAAGTAGATGATCACACCGACAACCACGGCTCCCGCGACGCCGGCCGGGATGAGGCGCTTGTACACGGAGCTGCCCGCGAGGCCCATCAGGTCGAGGGCCTCCGGCTCCTCGCCCTGGTCGAAGCTGCGCGAGGCGGCCGCCCCTGAGCCGGCGTCCGCCGTGGCGGCGGAACCGGCGGGCGCCGCGGACTCCGGCTGCGGTGCGGTGTGCTCCGGCTCGCTCGCGGGCGCGTCCTGTGCCGGCCGCGCCGACGCCGCGGCCCCGTTGACGTGCGGGACCTCTTGGGCCGGAGGGGTCTCCGCCCAGCTCTGCGACGGCGCGGAGAGCCGCCCCGTGTCCCCCGCGGCGGACACCGCTCCCGTACGGGCAGGCGTCTGCTCGCGGGCAGGCGCCGCGGAGGCCGTCGGGGCCGGGGCGCTTGAGCCGCCCGCCGATCCCGCGGCGGCGCTCCCGCCGCCCCCGGACGCCGGGGTGTCCGACGCGCCGCTGCCCGTCTCCTCGGCGCCGGGCGTGTGCAGGCGTTCCTCCAGGTTGCGTACGAACTGGCCGAGCAGCTTCTCCGAGATCTCCTTGATCATGCCGCTGCCGAACTGGGCCAGCTTGCCGGTGATGTTGAGGTCGGTGAGCACGGCCACGGCCGTGCTGTCGCCCTCGGGAGTCAGCTGGAGGTCGATCGTCGCGGACGCGTTGCCCGCGCCCCGCGAGTCCTTGCCCTTCGCGCTGACGACCGCATGGTGGGCGGCCTCGTCCTTCTCGACGAAGTGGGCCGTGCCGGCGAACTGGCTGATCACCGGCCCGACCTTGACCTTCACCTTGCCCTTGTAGACATCGCCCTCCACACCGGTGAGCTGGGCCCCCGGCATGCACGGGGCGAGCCCCTCCAGGTCTGTCAGGGCCTCCCACGCCCTGTCGACGGGGACACTGACCGCGAACGCGTTCTCGATCTTCATTGCTTCGTCGCTTCCTCTCTGTGCGGCTCGTCGTGGCCGGCCTGCCCCGGACAGCCGAGATCGTCCAGCGCTTCGGTGATCGTGACGTGGTCGTCGGGGCTCTTGGCGATGGTGCTGAGCGTGCGCACCACATCGGCCCGCACCAGCCGGGTGACCTGGAGCGCCGTGAGCGCGGACACCCAGTCGATGGTCTCGGCCATACCGGGCGCCTTGTCGAGGTCCAGCGTGCGCACCCGGCCGATGAACGCGGCGGCCGAGGCGATCAGCGGCTCGCCCGCGCCGGGCACCGCGCGGCGCAGGATCTCCGTCGCGCGCTCGGGGCTCGGGAAGTCGATCCAGTGGTACAGGCAGCGGCGGCGCAGCGCGTCGTGCAGCTCCCGGCTGCGGTTGGACGTCAGGACCACCACCGGCGGCACGGCCGCGGTGAACGTCCCCAGTTCGGGGACGGTGATGGAGTTCTCGCCGAGGAATTCGAGGAGCAGTGCCTCGAACTCGTCGTCGGCCCGGTCGATCTCGTCGATCAGGAGCACCGGCGGCACCGGGCCGCGGTGGCGGACCGCCCGCAGCAGCGGCCGGTCCTGCAGGTACTCCTCCGTGAACAGGTCGGCGTCGCTCAGCTGCTCCCGGCGCGCCTCGGTGAGGCGGATCGAGAGCAGCTGGCGCTGGTAGTTCCACTCGTAGAGCGCCTCCGTGGCCGTCAGGCCCTCGTAGCACTGGAGGCGGATCAGCGGGGTGTCGAGCGCCATGGCGAGCGAGGTGGCGGAACTCGTCTTGCCGACACCCGGCTCGCCCTCGACGAGCAGCGGCCGGCGGAGTGCCGTGGCGAGGAAGAACGCGGTGGCCGTGCCCTCGTCCACCAGGTGGCCGACGGCGTCGAGCCGCTCACGCACTTCACCCGCGTCGCGGAACAGCGGACTCACCGGCCCACCTCCGCGACGAGAGCCCGGTAGTCGTCCCAGGTGTCCACGTCCCGCGGCACGGGCAGGTCCACCGGGTGCTCGACCACCGGGAAGCGACCGGAGTCCAGCAGTCTCCACACGGCCTTGTCGCCGTGCAGCGCGGCCAGGTCCCCGAACAGCTCACGGCCGAACCAGAGCGGGTGGCCAGGACCGTCCCGGTAGCGGCACAGGCCCGCGGGCCGGCCCGCGACGGCGCCGAGCAGCCCCGCCACGTCCTCGGGCCGCACCCCCGGCTGGTCGCCGAGGAGCAGCACGACGCCATCGGCCCGCGGGTCGACCCGGCCCATCGCGGCGGTGACGGACGCGCCGCACCCGTCGCCGTGCCGCTCCACGTCGAACTGCTCGGCGCCCGAGGTGTCGACCTTGTCCCGTACGGCGTCGGCGGAGCCGCCGAGGGGCAGGAGGAGCTGGTCGAAGCGGCAGGCGCGCGCGGTGGCGAGCGCCGCGTCCAGCAGGGTGGCCCCGCGCAGCGGCAGCAGCTGCTTGGGCTGCCCGAGCCGCCGAGAACTGCCCGCGGCCAGGAGGATGCCGGTGACGAACACGCCTAGTCCACCAGTCCTTCCGCGTAGTGCTTCCTGCAGTGGGGCGAGCAGAACCAGACGTCGGTCCCGTCGGCGGACAGGTGCGGGGTGTCCGGCATCACGGTCACCGTCATCCCGCACACCGGGTCCTCCGCCTGGCGGGGCAGCGCCTGCGCGGTCGGCTCCGCGGCGTCCTCCGCAGGGCCCCGCGCTCTCGGCCCGGCGCCGGACGCGGCACCGGCCGCCCCGGTGGGAGACCCCGGGGCAGCGGCGCCGGAGCGCACCGACGCCACGACCCCGGCCAGGATCGACAGCGCGATCTCCGGGGCCGTTCTCGCCCCGATGTCGATGCCCGCGGGCGTGACGACCCGCGCCCGCTCCGCCTCGTCGAGGTCCAGCTCGTCCAGGACGGCCGCGCCCCTGCGGTGGCTCGCCACCAGGGCGACATGGGGCACGCCCGCGTCCAGCGCGGCCCTGATCGACTCCTCCTCGTCCCGGCCGTGCCCCGCCACGACGACCGCCGCGGTGTTCTCGGAGACCGAGGCGGGCAGCGAACGCGCCGTCGCGTAGCCGAGCACTCCGGCGAGCGCCACCACCGCGTCCGCCACCGGGGTGTGCCCGACGACCTCGATCAGCGGCGGCGGCAGCACCGGCCTGAGGAAGATCTCCAACGCCCCTCCGGACAGACAGGGGTTGACCACCACTCGGGCCCCGGGCGACTCCGGGAAGGCGGTCTCGCCCTCGGGCAGCACCCGCAGCAGCAGCGGCCCCCCGTCGCTCAGCGCGCCGAGGGCGGCCGTGCGCACGGAGCCCTCGGCGCACACCCCGCCGACGAAGCCGTCGATGGTGCCGTCCTCGTACACGATGGCCTCGTCGCCCGGGTGCGCCGAGGTGGGCACCTGGGCCCGCACCACCGTCGCGTGCACGAACGGCACGCGCCGCGCCGCGAGGTCGAGCACCCGCTCGCTCACCGTCCTCGACACGGGTGTCACGGACGTCGACATCACCGCGGCCACCTCCTCAAGGTCCCCACGCTCCACACTCTCCTCGACGCCTTCACCGGACTCGACCCGACCGCACCGCCCGTCAGATCGGCGGAGTGGCCTGCCCGTTCATGGCCTCCCACACCCGGGACGGGGTCAAGGGCATGTCGGCGTGCCGCACGTTATACGGCTTGAGCGCGTCGACCACCGCGTTGACCACGGCGGGCGGCGAGCCGACCGTCGCGGACTCACCCACGCCCTTCGCCCCGATGGGGTGGTGCGGGGACGGCGTGACGGTGAACCCGGTCTCCCAGTCGGGCACTTCGAGCGCCGTCGGGATCAGGTAGTCCATCAGCGAACCGCCCAGGCAGTTCCCGTCCTCGTCGAACGAGATCATCTCCATCAGCGCCATCCCGACGCCGTCGGTGAGTCCGCCGTGCACCTGGCCCTCGATGATCATCGGGTTGATGCGCGTACCGCAGTCGTCCACCGCGACGAACCTGCGGACCTTCACCACGGCCGTACCCGGGTCGATGTCCACGACGCAGATGTACGCGCCGTGCGGATACGTCAGATTCTCCGGGTTGTAGCAGATCTGCGCCTCAAGGCCGCCCTCGATGCCCTCCGGCAGGTCCGCCGCGCCGTGCGCCCGCATCGCGATGTCCTGGATGGTGACGGACGCCGTCGGGTCGCCCGTGACGTGGAAGGACCCCTTCGACCATTCGAGGTCGGCGACGGAGACCTCCAGCATGCCGGAGGCGATGATCTTGGCCTTGTCCCTGACCTTCCGTGCGACCAGGGCGGCGGCCGCGCCGGAGACCGGGGTCGAGCGGCTGCCGTACGTGCCGAGCCCGAAGGGCGTCTGGTCGGTATCGCCGTGCACCACGTCGATGTCCTCGGGCGGGATGCCCAGCTCCTCGGCGACGATCTGCGCGAACGTCGTCTCGTGCCCCTGCCCCTGCGACTGCACGGACAGCCGCACGACGGCCTTGCCCGTGGGGTGGACGCGCAGCTCGCAGCCGTCGGCCATGCCGAGCCCGAGGATGTCCATGTCCTTGCGCGGGCCCGCGCCCACCGCCTCGGTGAAGAACGCGACACCGATGCCCATGAGTTCGCCGCGTGCGCGCTTCTCGGCCTGCTCGGCCCGCAGCTGGTCGTAACCGACCAGCTCGGTCGCGAGCTTCATGGTCGGCTCGTAGTCGCCCGAGTCGTACACCCAGCCGGTCTTGGTCTTGTACGGGAACTGCTCGGGCCGGATGAAGTTCTTCATCCGGAGGGCCACCGGGTCCATGTCCAGGTCGTAGGCGAGGACGTTGACCATCCGCTCGACCAGGTACACCGCCTCGGTGATGCGGAACGAGCAGGCGTACGCCACGCCGCCCGGTGCCTTGTTGGTGTAGACGGCCGTCATCTTGCAGTGCGCGGCCTCGATGTCGTAGCTGCCGGTGAACACGCCGAAGAAGCCGGCCGGGTACTTCACCGGCGCCGCCGTTCCGTTGAACGCGCCGTGGTCGGCGAGGACATGGGTGCGGATCGCGAGGATGCGGCCGTCGGACGTGGCGGCGATCTCCCCGCGCATCACGTAGTCGCGCGCGAAACCGGTGCTCGTCAGGTTCTCCGAGCGGTCCTCCATCCACTTCACCGGCTTGCCGAGCAGCAGCGAGCCGACGATCGCGCACACGTACCCCGGGTAGATGGGCACCTTGTTGCCGAAGCCGCCGCCGATGTCCGGGGAGATCACCCGGATCTTGTGCTCCGGCAGTCCCGCCACGATCGCGTACAGGGTGCGGTGCGCGTGCGGGGCCTGGGTGGTGGACCACAGGGTGAGCCGGCCGTCCACCGCGTCGTAGTCGGCCACCGCGCCGCACGTCTCCATCGGCGCTGGGTGCACCCGCGGATAGACGATGTCCTCGCTGACGACCACGTCCGCCCTGGCGAACACCGCGTCGGTGGCGTCGGCGTCGCCGGTCTCCCAGTCGAAGCAGTGGTTGTCGCTCTTGCCCTCGATGTCGTCGCGGATCACCGGCGCGTCGGGCGAGAGTGCCGTGCGCACGTCGACCACCGGGTCGAGCGGCTCGTACTCGATGTCGATGAGCTCCAGCGCGTCGCGCGCCGCGTAGCGGTCCTCCGCGACGACGAACGCGACCTCCTGGCCCTGGAAGCGCACCTTGTCGGTGGCAAGCACGGCCTGCACGTCGTTGGAGAGCGTCGGCATCCACGCCAGGTTCTTCTCGGCCAGCATCGCGCCGGTCACGACGAGTTTCACCTTCGGGTGCGCCTCGGCCAGGCTGGTGTCGACGGAGACGATCCGCGCGTGCGCCATCGGCGAGCGCAGGATCGCCAGGTGCAGCATGCCGGGCAGCTGTACGTCGTCGACGTAGCGCCCCTTGCCGCGTACGAAGCGCGGGTCCTCCTTGCGGAGCATCCGGCCGTGGCCGACCGGCTTGCGGTCGTTGTCCTCGAAATCGGTGACGGTGCTGTGCTGCGTGACGGTCGTCATGACGTGCTCCCCGACGCGGCCGCTGATGTGGTCGCCGGCTCGCCGGCGGGTGCCGCGCCCGCCTCGTCCGACGTGACGCTCCTTCGGGTACCCGCCTCTTCGGCGGCGGCCCACTGCACCGAACGCACGATGGTGGCGTAACCGGTGCACCGGCAGATCTGACCGGAGATCGCCTCGCGGATCTCCTCCTCCGACGGGTGCGGGGTGCGGTCGAGCAGGGCACGCGCCGTCATCATCATGCCGGGCGTGCAGAACCCGCACTGGAGTCCGTGGCACTCCATGAACCCGCGCTGCACGGGGTCGAGTTCGCCGTCCTGTTCGAGCCCCTCGACCGTGCGCACGTCGTGCCCGCCGGCCATCGCGGCCAGCACCGTACAGGACTTGACGGGCTCGCCGTCCAGCCACACGGTGCAGGTGCCGCAGTTGCTGGTGTCGCACCCCCAGTGGGTGCCGGTCAGGGCGAGGTGGTCGCGCAGGAAGTGGACGAGCAGGAGCCGTCCCTCGATGTCCCGGGTGACCTCTTCGCCGTTGACGGTCATGGTGACCTGCATGATCACACTCCCTGTCCGTTGACGGGCGCCGTCGCGGCGCCGATCCTCTCGACCGACGTGCGCAACACCCGCGCGGTCAACTCCCGTGCCAGATGGCGCTTGTATGCGGCGCTGCCCCTGCGGTCGGTGACCGGGTCGGCGGCCTCCGCGGCGATCTCGCCCGCCCGCGCGTACAACTCCTCCGACGGCGGGCGGCCACGCAGCTCCTCGGCGATGCCGGGGATGCCCGCGGTGTTCGGACCGACCGCGGCGAGGCCCACGCGGGCGTCCGTGACCAGCCCGTCCTCCAGCCAGACCGCCGCGCCCGCGGAGACGACCGCCCAGTCGCCTGCGCGCCGCTCCACCTTCTCGTAGGCGCTGGAACCACCGGGCCTGATGGGGAAGCGGACCTCCGTCAGCATCTCCGCGTCCCCGACCGCCGTCTCGTAGGGGCCGCGGTGGAAGTCGGTCATGGAGACGACGCGCTCGCCGTCCTGCCCGCGGATGACGCAGGACGCGTCGAGGGTGGTGCACACGGCCGACAGGTCCTCGGAGGGGTCGGCCTGGCACAGCGAACCGCCGAGCGTGCCGCGGTTGCGCACCACGGGGTCGGCGATGACGCGCTCCGCGTCCCGGAAGATCGGGAAGGCCGCGGCCAGTTCCTCGGACTCCAGCAGCTCGCGGTGGCGGGTGAGCGCGCCGATACGGATCTGCCCCGGCTCCACGACGATGTAGCCCAGTTCCTCGTGCAGATCATTGATGTCGATCAGATATTCGAAATTAGCCAGGCGCAGCTTCATCATGGGCAGCAGGCTGTGCCCGCCTGCCACCAGGCGGGCGGTGTCGCCCAGCCTCTCCAGCAGCCCGACCGCCTGGTCGACACTGCTGACGCGCTGGTACTCGAACGGTGCGGGAACCTGCATGCGTGACTCCCTGGGTGATGGGTCGTGGGCACATTGGGCTCCTCCCCGCCGTTCAAAGTCAACAGTGAGTTAAGAGAGTGCTTAACTCGTCTGAAACGCTCTGACCTGCCACCTTGTCGCCGCGCTCCGGAGTTAAGGGAACGCTTAAGCCGGTGTTGACCTTCGACCGCGGCCGTTTGCATGCTCATACCGTGGAGCGGCCCGGGGGCCGCCATGGCCGCTGCCCGGAAGGAGCGGACGCCGCCGGGCGCGGCGCGGCTCAAAACCGGGACGGGAGAGGAGCACGCGTGTGGGACATCGCGAACGGCATCGCTTCCTGGCAGGCGGCGGACACCCCCTTCGCGCTGGCCACCGTCGTCGGGACGTGGAAGTCGGCCCCCCGCAGGCCGGGCGCCTCGATGGCGGTCTCCGCCGACGGTGACGTGGTCGGCAGCGTCTCGGGCGGCTGTGTCGAGGGCGCCGTCTACGAGCTGGCCAAAGAGGTCATCGAGACCGGGACGCCCGCACTGACGACCTACGGCATCAGCGACGACGACGCCTTCGAGGTCGGACTGACCTGCGGCGGCATCATCGACATCTATGTGCGGCCGGCGGGCGGCGCACACCACCCGCACCTGCCGCAGGTCCTCGACGCGGTCCGCGCCTCCCGGCCCGTCGCGGTCGCCTCCGTGATCTCGGGCGAGCCGCCCCGCGAGCGCGACCTGGTCGTCACCCTTGACGGCACGGCGGGCACCCTCGGCGACGGGCGCCTCGACACCGCCGTGGCAGAACGCGCGCGCGGCCTGCTGGCGCGGGGTGAGAGCGCCGTCGTGCGCATGGGCCGGCACGGCGAGCAACTGGACGAGGACGTCTCCGTGTTCGTGCACTCCTTCGCGCCGCCGCCGCGGCTGCTCGTCTTCGGCGCGATCGACTTCGCGGGCGCGGTGGCCCGGATCGGCAAGTTCCTCGGCTACCACGTCACGGTCTGCGACGCACGGCCCGTCTTCGCCACGCACAAGCGCTTCCCCGACGCGGACGAACTGGTGGTCTCCTGGCCCCACGAGTATCTGGAGAGCACCACCGTCGACGAGAGCACCGTCATCTGCGTGCTCACCCACGACCCCAAGTTCGACGTGCCGCTGCTTGAGCGTGCCCTGCGCACGCCCGCCTGCTACGTCGGTGCCATGGGCAGCCGCCGCACCCACGAGGACCGGCTGGAGAGACTCCGCGAGATCGGTGTCGACGAGAGCGCGCTGCGCCGCCTGGCCTCGCCGATCGGTCTCGACCTCGGGGCCAGGACCCCCGAGGAGACCGCCGTCGCGATCATGGCCGAGATCATCGCGCTCCAGTGGGGCGGCACGGGCCGGCGCCTCACCGAGACCACCCCGCAGCCCATCCACCACTGAACCGCCGCGCGGCACTTCGGGTCTCCGCGGTCGCTCACGCCCGCCCCCGGCGCATCGCGCCGGGGGACTAGCCTGTGCGCAGCGACAAGGCGGAGGATGATCATGACGTACGGCCCCAAGCGCCAGGTGGACACGAGCAGGCCGCATCCCGCACGGGTCTACGACTGGCTGCTCGGCGGCAAGGACAATTACGAGGTGGACCGGCACGTCGGCAGGGAACTCCCCGCCGACGGAAGGGATTCTGCCCGGCAGAACCGCGCCTTCATGATCCGGGCCGTCTCCTGGCTCGCGGAGTCCGGCACGGACCAGTTCCTCGACATCGGCACCGGCATCCCCACGGAGCCCAACCTCCACCAGGTCGTCCAGCGGATCAGGCCCTCGGCCCGGATCGTCTACACCGACAACGACCCCATCGTGCTGCGGCACGCGGAGGCACTGCTCGTCAGCACCCCCGAGGGCACGACCGACTACGTCGAGGCGGACGTACGCGACCCCGAGTACATCATCGAACACGCCGGCCGCAGCCTGGACTTCGGCCGGCCGATCGCGCTCTCCCTCATCGCCCTGATGCACTTCGTCCCCGACGAGGAGGCGTACGGCATCGTGCGCACCCTGGTCGACGCGCTGCCCTCGGGCAGTCATCTGGCCCTGTCGAACGCGTCGTCGGACCTGCGGCCCGAGCGCGCGGCCCGCATCACCGCGCAGTACGCGCAGGCGGGCATCGAGCTCGCCTTCCGCACCCGTGACGGCGTGGCACGCTTCTTCGAAGGACTCGACCTCGTCGAGCCCGGACTCGTCACCGCACCCCGCTGGTACCGCGGCGCCGCCCCCGAGCGGGAGGACAGCACGATCTACGCGGCCGTGGCCCGCGTCCCCTGACCCGACCGGCGGGCTGCCGGGGCGGAGCGGCGCGGGCGCACTGGCGGCGGGCGCGCCGTGCGGCGCGGCTCAGAGCCGCAGGTGGGCGCTGAGCTGCTCGGACGTCGGCCCCGGCGGCAGCGTCCTGGTGCCGTCCGGGCGCAGCCCGTCGAGGAAGACACGCACATGCCGGGAGGCGAGCGCGGCCGCCTGGTCCGCGGGCAGGAGGGGCAGCGGCCGGCAGGCGAGGACGGCCGCGGTGATCAGGTCGACGGGGGTGACGTCCGCCCTGACGGTCCCCTGGGCGCGGGCGTGGGCGAGGAGTTCGGCCAGCGCGGGGGCGATCTCCCGCTGTACTTCGAGTGCCTCGGGCGAGTCGGTGGAAGGGCCGCCGATCAGCGGGAGCACGAGTTCGTCCCGTGCTTCGATCGCCCTCAGCAGGAAGTCCTCAAGAGCGCCGAGCGCATCCTGCGGGGCTCTGTCGCGTGCGTCGCGCGCGGCCCCGAGCACCAGGGTGAACCCGTCGATCAGGACCTGCGCGACCAGGGCGTCGCGGTCGGGGAAGCGCCGGTAGAGCGTGGCGATGTTCACCCCGGCGCGGCGCGCGATCTCCTCCATGGGGACGGCGGTGCCCCGTTCGCGAAAGGCGGCCCTTGCGGCCCGGAGGATCTGCGCGCGGTTGCGGGCCGCGTCGGCGCGCAGCGGTGCCCGCCCGTCCGCCTCCGCTCTGTGTGCACTCACTCCGGGTCCGTCCCTTCCCGCCTCTGCCGCCCCGTTCTCGCGCCCGACGGCTTCGCTCCCCGGGCACGGCCGAGCGTACGGGAGATTCCCGCGGACTAAGTGAAGGATTTACTGCACTTGGCCTACGATGGGCGCACAACGCCTACCGAGGGCGCCCGGCAGGCGCGGCCCCCCGGGCGCCCCTGTCCCGGTCCCCGGACCCCGCAGAGTGGAGAACCTCGTGCGCGAGACACGTTTCGAAGGCAAGACGGCGGTCGTCACCGGCGGCAGCCGCGGCATCGGCGCGGCCGTCGCCCGGCGCCTGGCGGCCGAGGGCGCGTCGGTGGTGATCGGCTACCGCGGCAGCGAGCAGGCGGCCGGCGCGCTCGTCGACGAACTGGCCTCGGCCGGAGGACGGGCGACGGCAGTGCGGGCCGACGTGGCCGACCACGAGCAGACCGGGGTGCTGTTCGAGCGCGCGGAGGCGGAGTTCGGCCGACTCGACGTCCTCGCCTCGTGCGCGGGCATCGAGCACTTCGGCGCGCTGGAGACCATCACGCCCGAGGACTTCGACCGGGTCTTCGCCGTCAACACGCGCGGCCAGCTGTCCGCCGTCCAGCACGCCGTCCCCCGCATGCGGGAAGGCGGCCGGATCGTGCTGACCTCGTCGGTGAGCGCGTCGAAGTCCGTCTTCCACCACACCCTGTACGCGGCGAGCAAGGCGGCCGTCGAGGCGATGGCGCTCAACCTCTCCGCCGAGCTCGGGCAGAAGGGTATCGCCGTCAACGCCATCGCCCCGGGCGGCACCGCCACGGACATGGCCGCGGAGAACGCGGCCCACTACGTCCACCCCGGGCTCGCCGCCACCCAGGACACGGCCCGGTGGCTCGACACCGCCATCGCGCTGCGGCGGCTCGCCGAACCCGACGAGATCGCCGCCGCGTACGCCTTCCTCGCCTCCGAGGACGCGGCCTACATGACGGGCCGTACGCTCCAAATCGACGGCGGCATGTTCTGAGGCACAGCCGGCGCGGCGGAAGGCGCCCGACGGGCGGTCCGCCGCGTCAGGCGCCTCCCCGGGCGTCCCGCCCCGGACGCGACGTCGCGGAGACGGCCTAGAACAGCCCCAGCTTCTTCGGGGAGTAGGACACCAGCAGGTTCTTCGTCTGCTGGTAGTGCTCCAGCATCATGCGGTGGTTCTCGCGCCCGATGCCCGACTGCTTGTAGCCGCCGAAGGCCGCGTGCGCGGGGTAGAGGTGGTAGCAGTTGGTCCAGACGCGGCCCGCCTGGATGGCGCGGCCCGCGCGGTAGGCGGTGGCGCCGTCGCGGGTCCACACGCCCGCCCCGAGGCCGTACAGGGTGTCGTTGGCCGTCTTGATCGCGTCGTCGAAGTCGGCGAACGGCGTCACCGCGAGGACCGGACCGAAGATCTCCTCCTGGAAGATCCGCATGCGGTTGTCGCCCTCGAAGACCGTCGGCTGGACATAGTAGCCACCCGCCATGTCCCCGCCGAACTCGGCCCGTTCACCGCCCGTGAGCACCTTCGCGCCCTCCTGCCGGCCGATGTCCAGATACGAGAGGATCTTCTGGAGCTGGTCGTTGGAGGCCTGCGCGCCGATCATCGTCTCCGTGTCGAGCGGGTGCCCGGGGACGATCTGCTCCGTGCGGGCCACGCCCGCCTCCAGGAACTCGCCGTAGTGACCGCGCTGGATCAGCGCGCGCGACGGGCAGGTGCACACCTCGCCCTGGTTGAGCGCGAACAGCGTGAAGCCCTCAAGCGCCTTGTCGCGGAAGTCGTCGTCCGCCGCCGACACGTCGTCGAAGAAGAGGTTGGGGCTCTTGCCGCCGAGCTCCAGGGTGACCGGTTTGATGTTCTCCGAGGCGTACTGCATGATCAGCCGCCCGGTCGTGGTCTCCCCGGTGAAGGCCACCTTGGCGACCCGCGGGCTCGACGCGAGCGGCTTGCCCGCCTCCACGCCGAAGCCGTTGACGATGTTGAGGACGCCCGGTGGCAGCAGGTCCGCCACCAGGCTCATCCACAGGTGGATCGACGCGGGCGTCTGCTCGGCCGGCTTGAGGACGACTGCGTTGCCCGCGGCGAGCGCCGGAGCCAGCTTCCATGTCGCCATCAGGAGCGGGAAGTTCCACGGGATGATCTGCGCCACCACGCCGAGCGGCTCGTGGAAGTGGTAGGCGACGGTGTCGTCGTCCAGCTCGCTCACCGACCCCTCCTGGGCGCGCAGCGCGCCCGCGAAGTACCGGAAGTGGTCGATCGCCAGCGGGACGTCGGCGGCCAGTGTCTCCCGCACGGGCTTGCCGTTCTCCCAGCTCTCGGCGACCGCGAGCTCCTCCAGGTGGGCCTCCATCCGGTCGGCGATCCGGTGCAGCGCGAGCGCCCGGTCGGCGGCCGACGTCGCGGCCCAGCGGTGCGCGGCCCCGTGCGCCGCGTCGAGCGCCCGCTCCACGTCCTCCGCGGTGCCGCGTGCCACCTCCGTGAAGGGCTGCCCGTTGACCGGGCTCGGGTTCTCGAAGTAGCCGCCGCGCGCGGGCGCTACGTACTCCCCGCCGATCCAGTGGTCGTAGCGGGGCTGGTAGGAGACGACAGCGCCTTCGCTGCCGGGGTTGGCGTAGCGGGTCATCGCGGAGACCTCCCGGTGTCCGTGCCGTCCGCCGTCGGGCGGCACGGATCCGAGGTTAGGGACCGCTACGTTGCAACCGGGTTGCGAGCGGGCCGGGGCGGATTGCGCGTCAACGCGCCGCGGCCTGATCCGACATGATCATGTCGGCGCACTTCTCGCCGATCATCATGGTGGTGATGCACGGGTTCACCGCGGGCAGGAAGGGCATCACCGAGGCGTCCGCCACCCGCAGGCCGCTGACGCCCTTCACCCGCAGCCGCGGGTCGAGCGGCGAGTCGGGGTCCGAGGGCGCGCCCATCCGCACCGTGCCCGCGGGGTGGTACACGGTGTTGTGCGTCTCCTTGATGTACGCAAAGAGCTCGTCGTCGCTCTGCGCCTCGGGCCCCGGGGCCAGTTCGGCGCCCGTCCACTCGGCGAGCGGAGCCTGCGCCGCGATCGTGCGCGCGAGCCGCAGCCCGTGTGTCATGACCCGGACGTCGTGCTCGTGGGTGAAGTAGCGCGGGTCGACCTTCGGCTTGTCCCGGAAGTCCCGGGTGCGCAGCCGGACCGTGCCCGTCGAGCGGGCCCTGGTCACGTTGGGCGTCAGGCAGAACGCGTTGTCGGTGGTCGGGTAGCCGCGCCGGTACGTGTTGAGGTCGAACGGCACGGAACCGTAGTGGAACATCAGGTCCGGCCGGTCGAGGCCCTCCTCAGTGCTGGTGAAGATGCCGATCTCCCACCACTGGGTGGACGAGGTCACCATGGGGCGCTTGGCCTCCCACATGATCACGCCCTCCGGGTGGTCCTGGAGGTGCGAGCCGACGCCGG
The DNA here is from genome assembly GCF_039540215.1 of Streptomyces tremellae. Taxonomy (NCBI): domain Bacteria; kingdom Bacillati; phylum Actinomycetota; class Actinomycetes; order Kitasatosporales; family Streptomycetaceae; genus Streptomyces; species Streptomyces tremellae. Next base: position 129,946 of record NZ_BAABEP010000003.1, on the reverse strand, counting down.
GGGAGTCGACCCGTACCTCGACCCCCGACTCCCGCAGGTGCTCGGCAGGGCCGATGCCCGAGAGCATCAGCAGCTTCGGCGCGTCGATGGCACCGCAGCACACGACGACCTCCCGGCGCGCCAGCACCCGGCCGCGGTGCACGGTGTCGGGCAGCAGGAACTCGGCGCCGGTGCAGCGCCCGCCGTCGAACAGCAGCCGGGTCGCCTGGAGTCCGGTGCGGACCTCCAGGTTGGGCCGCTTGCCGAGGATCGGGTGCAGATAGGACACGGAGGCCGAGGAACGGGTGCCGTCCTCCCGCGCGTTGATCTGGAACCAGTTCGCGCCGTGCGTCACCGTGGTGCCGGTGTTGAACGGGGTGGTGGGGATGCCCGCTTCCGCGCAGGCCGCGAGCAGGGCCCTCCCGCAGGGGTCGGCGGGCGGCACGGTACGGATGGTGACGGGGCCCGAGCGGCCGTGGTGGTCGCCGGGCGCGTCGTTGGTCTCCAGGCGCCGGTACAGCGGGAAGCAGTCCGCCGCGCTCCAGCCCGAACAGCCCAGCGCACCCCACTCGTCCAGGTCCTCTGCGGGCGCCCAGAAGGCGATGCACGAGTTGTGCGAGGAGCAGCCGCCGAGCACCTTGGCACGCGCGTGGCGCATGAAGCTGTTGCCGGACTCCTGCGGCTCGACGGGGTAGTCCCAGTCGTAGCCGGACTCCAGCAGGGCCATCCACCGGTCGAGTCGGAGGATGTTGTCGTCCCCGACGTCCGACGGTCCGGCTTCCACGACGCACACGGTCACATCGGGGTCCTCGCTGAGCCGGGCGGCCACGACGGCACCCGCTGTGCCGCCGCCGACCACCAGGTAGTCGTAGACGGGCACGGAGGAGTCGGCGGGCGAGTCGGCGGACTGAGCGGGCATCACTGCTCCAGGGGTGAGGGAATGTACGGGGAAGGGGCGGGGCGGCCCCACGGCAGGGTGCGTTCCCGCGGTGGGTGTTGCGCGGCCCGCCGCGACCGGCGGAGGGGCGGGGCGGGCCGCGCACGCGGCGTCAGGGGGAGGCGGCGGTCTCGGGGCCGGGACCGGGCTCGGGCTCCGCGGCGGCTGCCCTGCTGCCCTCGATCACGTCGATACGGCCCCGCTTGCGGAACCAGTAGTACGCGAATCCGGCGACGGCGATCACGCCGATGTACAGGAAAGCGCCCCACTTGAGGTACCAGTGGTGAGGGGAGGTCGCGTTGTAGACGCTGGCGCGGGGCCAGGCGAGGTTGACCGCCATGGCGCCGCCCCACAGGACCGCGACGATGTTCACCGGCAGGCCGAACTTCCCGAGCGAGAAGCGGCCTTCGGCGGGCTGCCACCGCCCGCGCAGCCGCTGCCACAGCATCGGCGCCGTCACCGACAGGTAGGCCAGGTAGATCATGATGATCGCGATGCTGGTGACCACGGAGAAGATCTGCGGCTGGTCGATGTTGAGGACGAGGATCCCGATGGCGACAAGACCGATCACCACCGCGGGCACGATCGGCGTCTGGAACCGCGGGCTGACCCTGGCCACCGCGGACGACGCCGGCAGTCCGTTGTCGCGCGCCATCGCGAAGGCGAGCCGGATGCCCGCGGTGTGCACCGCGAGCTCGCAGACGGTGATGGCGATGAACACGCACCACAGCACGGCCTGCCCGACCGACGAGCCGAGCGTCGAGAGGACCACGAACTGCAGTCCGTCCGTGGAGAGTTTGGAGGAGTTCAGGTCCGGCACCGCGAGCAGCGCGAACAGCAGGATCAGACCGCCGATGACGAACGAGGCGACCAGCGCGCGCAGGATGGCCCGCGGCGCGTTGCGGCTCGGGTTGCGCGACTCCTCGCCGAGCGAGGACGCCGTGTCGAACCCGTACATCACGTACGCGGAGGCGAGTGACGCGGTGAGGAACGCGCCGAAGTAGCCCATCGACTGGCCCTGCCCGAGGCCGTGGGTCTGGGTGATCGTGGCGGGTCCGCGCGTGACGTGCACGGCCAGCAGGACGATCAGGACCACGGCCGCGACCAACTCGACCAGCACACCCGCCGAGTTGATGCGCGCCATCAGCTTCACCCCGAACGCGTTGACCAGGGTGGTGAAGACGATCAGGCACGAGCCGAGGAACACCGCGTTCTTCGCCGCGTCCGTGGGGTGGCTGCCGTCGCCGATCACCCAGAACACCGACGAGATCTGCGGCAGCGTCTGCTGGTAGGCCAGGGCGACGGCCGAGAGCGACACCATCGTGGCCGTCACCATCATCCAGCCGCCGAGCCAGCCCAGGTGCGGACCGCCCAGTTTCTTCGACCAGTTGTAGATCGATCCGGCGACGGGGTAGCGGGCGGCCAGCTCGCAGAAGCACAGCGCCACCATCAGCTGGCCGACGAACACCATCGGCCAGGACCACCAGTAGGCGGGCCCGCCGAAGCCCACACCGAAGTAGAACAGCTGGAAGGTCCCGGTGAGGATCGAGATGTAGCTGATGCCCGCGGCGAAGGTGTGGAAGTTGCCCAGCGTGCGCTTGAGCTGGGGCTTGTAGCCGAAGTCCGACAGCGACTCGTCGTCGTCGCGGTCTCCCTGCCCGGGAGCGGCGGCGGTCACTCGAACCACCTCAGCGGGGCCGGTTGCAGATTGCGCCACACGTGCTTGGCCTCCTGGTACTCGGCGAGGCCGGAGGGGCCCAGTTCTCTGCCGAAGCCGGACTGCTTGTAACCGCCCCATTCGGCCTGGGGGACATAGGGCTGGAAGTCATTGATCCACACGGTGCCCGCCCGCAGCCGCGACGCCACCCGGTGCGCCTTGCCGACGTCCCGGGACCACACGGCGCCCGCGAGACCGTAGACGGTGTCGTTGGCGAGGGCCACCGCCTCCTCCTCGGTGTGGAAGCGCTCCACGGTCAGCACAGGGCCGAACGACTCGTCCCGCACGACCGACATGCCGGCGGCGCAGTCGTCGAGCACCGTCGGCAGGTAGTAGAAGCCGTCGGCGAACTCCGGGCCGTCGGGGCGCTTTCCGCCGCATCGAAGCACCGCGCCCTCCGCGAGGCCTGCCGCCACGTACCGCTCGACCTTCTCGCGGTGCGCGGCCGAGATCAGCGGCCCCGTCCGCGCGTGCTCGTCGAACGGGCCGCCCAGCGGGATGGCCCTGGCGCGCTCCACCACGTCGTCCACGAAGCGGTCGTGCAGCCCGTCCTCCACCAGCAGACGCGCGCCCGCGGAGCACACCTGGCCCGAGTGGAGGAAGACCGCGGTCAGCGCGTAGTCGACGGCGGTCTCGTAATCGGCGTCGGCGAACACGATGTTGGGGTTCTTGCCGCCGAGTTCGAGCGCGACCTTCTTCACCGTCGGCGCCGCAGCCGCCATGATGCGGCGGCCGGTGACGAGTCCGCCGGTGAAGGAGACCATGTCGACGCGTGGGTCCTCGGTGAGCGGCGCGCCGGTCTCCGCGCCCGTGCCGAGCACCAGGTTCGCCACCCCGTCGGGCAGCCCCGCCTCGGTCAGCAGCCGCATCAGGTGGATCGCGGTGTGCGGAGTCAGCTCGCTGGGCTTCAACACGAACGTGTTGCCCGCGCCGATCGCGGGCGCCACCTTCCACGCGGTCTGCAGCAGCGGGTAGTTCCAGGGTGTGATGAGCGCGCACACGCCCACCGGCTCGTGGACGACGCGGCTGTCCACGGCCGGGTTCCCGGTGTCCACGAGGCGGTCGGTGCCGCCCGCCGCCACCAGGTTGCCGAAGTACCGGAAGCAGTTCGCGATGTCGTCCATGTCGAACTCGCTCTCGACGAACCGTTTCCCCGTGTCGAGGGACTCGGCACGCGCGAGCGCCGCCTTGTCGCGCTCCAGCAGCTCGGCGACCCGCAGCAGCAGCCGGCCGCGCTCGGCCGCCGCCGTGCGCGGCCAGGGGCCGCTGTCGAAGGCCTCCCGCGCGGCGCCGATCGCGGCGTCCGCGTCCCGGGGCCCGGCCTCGTCGACCGTCGCGACCAGGGTGCCGTCCGCGGGACACCGGATCTCCCGGAGTCTCCCCTCGACCGCCGACCTCCACTTACCGCCGATGAACAGCTCAGGCATGCACGCTCCTCCCATTGGGTCGAGGTGCCTACCCGGATGATCGTCCGGCACACCTGACATGTCCCGACCGTGTCCTCGGGCCGGTGGCTCGCGCCCGGGGCCCGCCATGAGACGACCGTAAGGAGAGCCCGCAGGATCCGCAGCACGGGGTGGGCCGTACAGCCCGGCGTATGACCGGGGAGCGGGCGGACCGGGCCGGCGGCTCAGCTCCGCTGGGCGCGGTCCAGCTCGCGCAGGCGCGCGAGCGCCGGGGCGCGGCGCTCGCCGGGCAGCGCGGCGGCGAGCGCGCGCCACGCCGCGAGGTCCTCCTCGCCCCACGGGCTGTGCACCCAGTCGGCGAGCAGCACCGGATCCGCCCTGGCCACCAGCGCGGCCCGCAGCTGATCGGCCAGCCGCCGCCGCAGGCGGGCCACGGCGGGCGCCTGCGAGGCGGGCAGCAGCGGGCCCGCGTACGCGTTCGCCGCCGCCGTCACCGCGCCGGACGCCAGCAGCCGCTCGACGGCCGCGAAGTCCGTGTCGACCCGGGCGGCCAGCCGGTACGGCCGCGACCGCAGCAGCTCGGGTCTGAGGACCGACCGCAGCCGGGAGAGCTCCGCGCGCAGCGTGACGGGCGTGACCGACTCGTCCTCGTACAGCTCCACCAGCAGCTCGTCGCCCGACACGCCCTCCGGCCGCGCGGCCAGGACCGTCAGGATCTCGCTGTGGCGGCGGCTGAGCACCGTCCTGCGGCCGCCCGCGGCGAGCAGCGCCTCGTCCCTGCCGAGCGCCGTCAGCCGTGCCGCCTCCGGGGGAGCGGCGGGGGTGAGGAGCGCGAGGTGCGCCTGCGCCGCCCTGGCCACCGCGCCGACGAAGGCCAGGCTGTGCGGGTGCGCGAGACGGTCCCCGCCGGTGACGTCGACCGCGCCGAGCAGACGGCCCGTACCCGGGTCGTGCACCGGCGCGGCCGCGCAGGTCCAGCGGTGTACGCGGCGCCTGAAGTGCTCGGCGGCGAAGACCTGGACCGGCCGGTCCTCGGCGATCGCGGTGCCCGGCGCGTTGGTGCCCGCGACCGCCTCGGCCCAGTCCGCGCCCGGCACGAAGTTCATCGCGTCGGCCCGCTTCCTGACCCCGGCGTGGCCCTCCACCCACAGCAGCCTGCCGCGCGCGTCGCAGACCGCCACCAGGTGCTCGCCGTCGGTGGCGTATCCGCCGGTCAGCTCGCGGATCAACGGCATCGCACGGGCCAGCGGGTGCGCGTCGCGGCAGGCGGCGAGCGCCTCCTCGGACAGCTCGACGGGCGGGGTGCCCTCCGGGCTGACCCGGGCGCGCGCCGAGCGCAGCCAGGACGCGGCGACCACCGGCCGCACCGGCCGCTCCACCCGTCCCGCCGCGGCGAACGACTCGTACGCCGTGCCCAGTTTCCTGCGCCGCTCCGCCGGGTCGGCCCCGGCGCCGAGCGCCACCCATGACTCGGTCAACACGGCCTCCCGGGGCCCCGATCCACCGGACACCGGCCATCGTCGCGCCGCCGGGAGAGCGCGGCAAGCACCGTGCACGGACGCGGCCGTACCGGGCGCCTCAGTGCCCGGGGAGCAGCGCTGCCGTCTCCCGCAGGTGGCGGTGGACACCGCGGTGCGGCTCGCCCGCGGGCAGCCACTCCTTGCGGATCTTCGCCACGCACGTGTAGTTGGTGTCGCAGACGTTGGCGACGGGCGCCTCCCCGGCCTGCGAGACCAGCTGGTACGCGTCCAGCTCGGACAGCCCGTAGTCCCGGGCCAGCCACCGCACGAGGTCGAGCTGCGAGACCCGGAACGCGTCCTCGAGCGGCTTCGCCGACCCCGTCGACATGATGTGCGTGTCCGACTCGATGCGCGGCCACGGCGTGGCGACGCCCTTGAGCAGCTCCACCACGACGACCGTGTTCATCGCGCACTCCACCGCGACCCCGCACGTCTCGCCCTCGCCCTGCCGCGCGTGCCCGTCGCCGAGGCTGAGCAGCGCGCCCTCGACGTTCACCCCCAGGTAGCAGGTCACCCCGGCCCGCATCTCCGGCGTGTCCATGTTGCCGCCGTGGGCGTCGGGCACCAGCGCGGAGCGCACCTCCAGGTGGGCGGGCGCGACGCCGACGGTGCCGTGCATCGGGTCCATCGGCAGGTCGACCGCGAACGCGCTGTCCCGCGCGTCGAACCGGCAGGTCCCGCGCTCCCGGTCCAGCTGCCACATCCACACCACCTCGGGCAGCGGCGACTGGAGCGTCGCCGTCGTGGGCGTCGACGTCAGCGCCCCGAACAGCGGCACCGTCGTCGACACGGCCCAGTCGCGCGCCGGCTCGATCGACACGAAGTGCACCGCCACGGTGTCGCCGGGCTCCGCCCCCTCGATGTGGAAGGGGCCAGTCTGCGGATTGAGGAAGGGGAACTCGCACACCTCGGAGACCAGGTGGTCCACCGACCGCACCCGGCCCGCGAAGCAGTCCTCGGTGAACAGGTCGAGGACGGTGCCAGGCGTGATCCGTGCCACCGGCGCGCTGCCGCCGAACGTCCAGGCGTAGTCCCCCTGCTCGGGCCGTACGGTCAGGATCCGCGGGTCGCTCATGGGCGTGCTGCTCCCGTCTCGGGGTGGCGCGCCGCGGGCGCGGCGCCGGCCCACCGTACGAGCACCGCCCGCCCGTGCGGAAGGCGCCCGGCCGGGGCGCGCGCCCCGGACCCGCCGGTCAGGCGGTCACCGGATGCGGCCGGCCCCCGGGGCGGGATGCGGCCGGCCCCACCCCGCCCCGGGGGCCGGCCGCCGCGGGTCCTGGTGGTGCCGCCATGGCCGCCCAGCGCCCCCGAAACCTAAGTTCTCTGAGGTCAGCGTGGGCGTCGCGCCCGCCGTCCGTGCGGTGCGGAGGAGTCCGCCCGCCCACAGACCGGAGTCCTCTCATGTCCCAAGCCGTCGCCTCCGCCGCTGAGGCCCCGCCCGGGCGGGCGCCCGCGTCCGCCGCGGCGCCCCGCACGACTACCGGCAGCGAGTTCGCGCCGCTGCTGCGGCAGGTCAGGGAGCAGGGGCTGCTCGAGCGCAGGGCCGGCTGGTACACGCGCACCGTCACCACGGGCCTGATGGCGCTCGGCGCCATCGTCTACGGGCTCGTCGCGCTCGGCCCCACCTGGTGGGCGCTGCTGCTCGCGCCGCCGTTCGCCGTCGTCACCGCGCGCATGGCGTTCATCGGGCACGACGCCGGACACTCCCAGATCACCGCGAACAGGTCCACGGGCCGGCTGGTCCAGCTGGTGCACGCGAACCTGCTGCTCGGCATGAGCCAGGAGTGGTGGAACGACAAGCACAACAAGCACCACGCCAACCCCAACCACGTCGGCAAGGACCCGGACGTCGCCCCCGACGTGATCGTCTTCACCAAGGACCACGCGGCGGGCCGCACCGGCTTCGCCGGCCGGCTCACCCGGCACCAGGCATGGCTGTTCTTCCCGCTGACGACGCTGGAGGGCGTCGCCCTCAAGATCCACGGATTCCGCGCCGTCTTCTCCCGCGGCGGCCCCGTGCCGCCCGCGCGCAGGACACGGGAGGCCACGCTGCTGCTCGTCCACGTCGCCGCGTATGTCTCCCTGCTGGTCACGACGCTGTCGCCGCCGCAGGCGCTGGTGTTCCTGCTGATCCACCAGATGCTGCTCGGGCTGCACCTCGGGATGTCCTTCGCGCCCAACCACAAGGGCATGCAGATGCCGGAGCCCGAGGTCTACGAGACACTCGGCCACCTGCGCAAGCAGGTCCTGACCTCGCGGAACATCCGCGGCGGCGTCCTGACCGACTGGTTCCTCGGCGGGCTGAACTACCAGATCGAGCACCATCTCTTCCCGAGCATGCCGCGCCCGCACCTGCGCCTCGCCCAGCCGCTGGTGCGCGCGTACTGCGGCTCGCTCGGCATCCCGTACACGGAGACGGGTCTCGTCGACTCCTACCGGCAGGCGCTCGCGCACCTGCACGAGGTCGGCGAACCGCTGAGGGCGGACGCACAGGGGAACTGATGCGCGTGTCCACGCGTTGTACCAGGCAGTGAGCGGCGACAGCCGCAGAGGAGGCGTCGTAGATGTCGAGAAGGGCAAAGATCGCTGTCGGGGGAGTGGCCGTCGGCCTCGTTCTGTGGATCATGACCAGCTTCTGGATCGCGCTGATCGTCATGGTGGGGGTGCCCGCCGTGGCGTACCTGGCGCTGGACTCGTCGCAGCGCAAGCGGCTGCGGAGGATCAGCAGGCGCGAACTCGGCCGCTGACCTCTCGCGCCCTCCCAGGACCGTCCGGGCCGCCGGCCCGGCGCACGGCACCGCCCGTCTGTCCACGGCGGGCGGTGACGCGCGCCTACGGGCCTGCCGCTCGCGCGGATCTGTCACACGGGGCGTACGGCGCCGGCGTCGAGCGCGCTGAGCAGGCCCGGCAGCGCGGCGCCGCGCCCCACGGGCAGCACGGTCCCCGGCTCGTCGTCGAGGAGGACGAAGGCCATGTCGTCGGTGCGCGCGACGAACGACCAGCCGGGCCCATCGGCGCGCAGCGTGCGCGCCCCTTCGGGGGCGAAGCTTGAGCGCACCCTGCCCACGGGCGGCGGCTGCTCCACATAGCCGTGCAGGCTCCTGAGGACCCGCCGCACGGCGGGATGGCTGACCGCGGGGGGAGCGGCGCCCGCGCCGTCGTCCCGCGCCTGTGCGCCCGACGGCTCCCCGCCAGAACCCTCGACCTCTACTCCAGGGTGCGACTCGGGGTCGCGCGCGCCGGTCTCTCCCTCGGCCTGAGGTGCGGACCCGGATCCCGTGACCGGCTCCGCGGAGTCGAACGCCGCGCGCCAGGCCGGCCACTGCGCCGCGATCTCGTCGGCGCCCAGCCGGCGCTGCGCGGGGCCCCAGCTGCCGGTGTCCGGGGGCGAGAGCGGCTCGGCGGGCCCCGCCGGGTCGTGCGGCTCGGGCAGGCCGGGGGCCGAGACCGTCAGGGCCAGCGGCCAGCCCGGCAGGGCCGCGATCACGGTCTCCTCCCGGGGCGAGAGGTCGTGCTCCATGCCGCAGTCCCACGCGGCGATCGCCACGGCGACCACCGACGCGTCGTCCACGACCACCGTCCACCGCGCCCCCGCGCCGTCCTGGCCGAGCACCAGCCCGTACCCGCGCTCGTCACAGGGCAGTCCCAGGGCCGCGCACGCCTGGGGGAAGTCGTCGCCGAGCACCGAGGGGAACTGGGCGGGCGTCAGCAGCGCCGCCGTCAGGACGTACAGCGCGTCCTCGTCGGCTGACTTCTCCGTGGTGGCCACCTGCAACTCCCGTCCTGTCGGCTGCCGGAGACCTTAACCAGTCGGTAACCCGGACGTCGAGGGGCCTGCGGTGCAGGTGCCGTGACGGTTCCGGGGCTCCCCCGGTGCGTCTCCGGGGCTGCCCCGGACTGTCTTCAGGGCTGTCGCTGTGCCTCCGCGCCACCCGGGTCCCGGCCGTACGCCGCGGCTCCGTCCACCCCGCGCGCCGCGAGCGCGAGGAACCGGTCGTCCTCGTCCGTGTACGAGGTGAGGCGCCACCCGGAGCGCGCGAGCAGCGGCCGGAGCCGGGGCTCGGCCCGCAGGTCGTCCGGCGTGAGCCGGCGTCCCTGCCGGGCCGCGAGCGCCGCGCGGCCCACCGGGTGGAAGAGGGCGAGCACGCCACCGGGCCGCACCACGCGGGCGAGTTCCCGCAGGTTGCGCACCGGCTCGGGCAGATGCGCGACGAGGCCCGCCGCGAAGACCGCGTCGAGCGCCCCCGCGCACAGCGGGAGCGCCGCCACGTCGGCGAGGAGCAGCGTGCCGCTCGACCGCCTGCCGAGCCGCGCCGCCTGCGCCAGCATCTCGGGCGTGATGTCCGCGCCGAGCACGGTACCGCCGGGGCCCACGGCCGCGCGCAGCGGCGGCAGGGCCCGGCCCGTGCCGCACCCCGCGTCGAGGACCCGGTCGCCCGGGCGCAGGCCGAGCGCGTCCACCGCGGCCGCGTACGCCGGGCCGTCGTCAGGGAACTTCGCCTCCCAGCCGGCCGCCCGCTCGCCGAAGAACTGCCGTACCTGCGCGAGATCGCGTGTCATGCGCCCATGATGCTCCCGGCCCGCGCTGGGCTGCCTCGGCGGTGGGGGTTCAGTTCAGTCCCCCTGCGGCTCCGGGGCGTGCGCGTCCCCACCCCGCGGCCGCTGTCCACGTCTGCGGGCCCGCGAGGCCCGCAGGTCGGCCGCGTTCCCGCAGGTGCGCACGGAGCGCCGGACGCCGCTGTTGTTCCGGGACGCGTCGTAGAAGGCGGAGCCGCCCGCCTCGTTCCTGCAGAGCTTGAGCCGCGGCCACACCCCTCGAACTGTGCGCGCATGACCTCGGCCCAGACCGCGGACTCGACCCACGCGGCGCCGCTGCCCACCGGTACGACCGCCACCTCGCCGTCCGGTGCGGGGGCGAGCTGCACGGACGTGGAGGGGATGCCCGGAGTGGGAGGGCGCGGCCCCGCGCCCGCGGGCAGCAGCGCGCCTCGTGGACATCCACTTGGTGTTGTCGTGGCTTCCCGGCCACGGCGCCTACAGCGCGTCCAAGGCCGCCTTCTGGTCCCTGACGAACTCGCTGAGGCTGGAGCTGGCGCCCGCGGGCACCCAGGTGCTTGGCGTGCACCTCGGCTACGCCGACACGGACATGGCCAAGGCTCTCGACGTGCCCAAGATCGCCCCTGCGGCGGTGGCGTCCGCCGTGATGGAGGCCTTGGAGAACGGGGAGAAAGAGGTCCTGGTCGACGACGTCAGCAGGAGGGGCAAGGCCGCCCTCTCGGGCCCCGTGGAGGCGCTGACACTCGGCCGCTGACGCGCGCCCCGGCCGAAGGCCGTGCGGGAGGTGGAGGCCGTGTTGGGTCGGGCGCGGCCGGAGGCCGTGCGGGGGCGGAGGCCGTGCGGGGGCGGAGGCCGTGCGGGGGCGGGCGCCACGGCGCCCGCCCCCGGCCGTTCAGTCGGCCACCGCGGCGTACGCCGTGACCTTGTCGAGGCGCAGCCGCACGACGAGTTCGCCCGGCACCGCGTTGCGCTCACCGAACGCCCTGGCCTGTTCCGCCCCCATGTACCGCCCGGCGACCCCGGTCGCGACGGACAGCAGCTCGTCCGGGTCCTCACTGACCGTCACAGGGCCCCGCACCAGCACGAAGGCGAAGGGCGGGCGCTCGTCGTCCACGCAGAGCGCCGCCCGTCCCTCGCGCAGCAGATTGCGGCCCTTCACGGTCTCCTTCCCCGTGTTGAACACCAGGTCGTCTCCGTCCACCAGGAACCAGATGGGCGCCACGTGCGGCGCACCGTCCGCCCCCACCGTCGCCAGCTTCCCGGTGCGCGTGCCCTCGGAGAGGAAGGCCCGCCACTCGTCCTCGTTCATTCGATCGCTCATGCCCGCCATCATCGGCCGCCGCGCCCTCCCGCGGGGTGCGACGCCCCGGACGCGGGGCACTCCTTGCCCAGGGGTGGGCGGTGCGCCACGCTTACGAGCACGGTCGGCGGCACACTCCGAGCGGCGGGACACGAAGGGGCGGGAATGGCGGCGGACAAGGGACTCGACTGGCTGCTCGACGATCTGACGGAGCGGGTCGACCACATACGGCACGCGCTGGTGCTGTCCAACGACGGCCTGGTGACGGGGGCGAGCTCGGGCCTTCTGCGGGAGGACGCCGAGCATCTGGCCGCGGTCTCCTCCGGCCTGCAGAGCCTGGCGCGCGGCTCCGGGCGCCACTTCGGGGTTGGCGAGGCGCGGCAGACCATGGTCGAGTTCGACGAGGCGCTGCTGTTCGTCACCGCGGCGGGCGACGGCAGTTGCCTGTGCGTACTGAGTACGGCGGAGGCGGACGTCGGCCAGATCGCGTACGAGATGACACTGCTGGTGAACCAGGTCGGCGAACACCTCGGTGTCTCCGCACGTGAGCGCGGTACCTCCCTCGACGGCGGCTGACGCTCGGCCGGCTCCCTCACCCGTGCTCCCGCGGCACCCCCGGCGCGTTGTCCACAGGGAGTTGTCCACAGGCGTCGCGGAGAGTCGCGGAATCCGGCTACGGTGACCACCGGGCGTAGTCGCGGTGGCCGCAGCGGGCGGCCTGTCACGGGGGAGTACGGATATGTCGGAGCGCAGACCGCGTGCGCTGGACGGCGGCGCCGACGGTGACGGACCGCTCGGTGCGGACCGCGCCGCTCGGCAACTGGGCTTGACGCGCGGTGAGTTCGGGCTCGCCGTGGACCTCGGTCACGTACGGGCGGCGGCCCGGGGACTGCTCGGCGCCCCACGGGTCGCGCGGAGCGAGATCGGCAGGCTGCGGGCGGAGGAGGGCTTCCCCGACGCCCTGCGCGAGCGGGTGCGGACGGTGGACGCGGCGCGGGGTGCCGAGCTGATGGACATCAGCCCCGGCCGGTTCCTGCGGCTGGCGCGGGCGGGCGCCCTGGTGCCGGTCCGCTTCTGTCTGAACCGCTACCGGGCGGTCGTGTGGCTGTATCTCGTGCAGGAACTGCTCGCGTTCGCGGCCGCGGAGCCGCTCCTGCTCCGCGGCCGGCTTCCCCTCCCGCTGCGCCTGGGCACGGAGAGCGGGGACCGCCGCGCGCCCGGCTGGCGGGCGCGCAGGACCGCCGGCCTGCTGCGGCAGGCGACGGGAGCCTGGGAGCGCGCGGCAGCGGCCTCGGCCGCACTCCCGGAGGAGGAGTTGGAGCGTCTGCTTCCGGACGCGGCGGAGAGGGCCGGGCTGCTGGCCCTGCGCCCCCGTATGGCCGCCGCAGGACCGCGGACGGAGCGGGCCCGCGAGGCGCAGGAGGGCGTGACCACGGCCCGGGACCCGGAGGAGATCCGCTGGTACGGGACGCACGCCCGGGCTCTCCTGGGACTGGCGAGGGCGCTGGAGCGGGAGGCGCCGGTGTGCGCGGCGCCGCGTGGCCTGCCTCCAGGTCCCGGCGCGCGGAGCCGGACCTGAAGGCAGGCCGGTTCAGTCCCTGACGTGCAGGACGATCTTGCCCTGGGTCCTGCCCTGCTCGCCCCGGCGGTGGGCCTCGGCGGCGCTGTCGAGCGGCAGCACGTCCGCGACCTCGACCCGGATCGCGCCCAGGTCGATCAGCTCGGCGATCCGGGCCAGAGCGGGCCCGTCCGGCTCGACGAGGAAGGCGTTCGCGCGCACCCCGCGCGCCGCCGCCCGCTCGGCGAGGTCGGGCGACGCGCCGGACGGCACGGCCACAAGGATGCCGCCCCTGCGCAGGGTGGCGAGCGACCGGGTGCTCGTAGCGTCGACCTCGTCGCCGACCAGGTCGATCACGGCGTCCACGTCGGAGACGGCGTCCTCGAAGCGGACCGAGGTGTAGTCGACCACCTCGTCGGCGCCGAGTGCGCGGAGCCAGTCGTGCTTGGCGGCGCTCGCCGTGCCGATGACGTACGCGCCCAGGTGCTTGGCGATCTGCACGGCGAAGTGCCCGACGCCGCCGGCGGCCGCGTGGACGAGGACGCGCTGTCCCTTCTCGACGTGGGCCGTGTCGACGAGGATCTGCCAGGCGGTGAGCGCGGCCAGCGGCACGGCGGCCGCCCGGTCGTGGTCGATGCTCCGCGGCTTGAGGGCGAAGTGCCGGGAGGGCGCCGTCACGTACTCGGCGTACGCGCCGGCCGGGCGGGGGAACCACGGCATGCCGTAGACCTCGTCACCGACCTTCAAGGTGTGCACGCCGAAGCCGACCTCGCTGACGACGCCCGAGACGTCCCAGCCCAGGACGAACGGCGGTTCGCCCAGCAGTCCGGCGACGCCGCCGTCGGCCCGCGACTTCCAGTCGACGGGGTTCACCCCGGCCGCGTGCACCTCGACCTGGATCTCCGTCGGCAGGGGGCTGGGCTTCGCCACCCGGCCCGGGTGGAGGACCTCGGGGCCGCCGAGGGCGTCCTGGACGACGGCGCGCATGGTTTCTTCGCTGCTCATGACGGTTTCTCCCGGAAAGGCACGAACGGATGGAACGGACGGGCGGACCGGCGGGACGGACCCAGGAGTCCGCCCGCCGGACCGCGGCTTCAACGCTATCTTCGGGGTACTGGTATCCCGCAACGGTGGCTACTATCCGAGGGGAAGTAAGCGGCCGGTGCGAGGCGCCCGGCGCACGAGAGGACGAGACCATGGCGGTCGCCTGTACGACGGGAAGCCACGCGGACCACGACGTCTACGCGGCCCTGTGCCCCTGCCGGGACGTCCTGACGCTGCTGGCCAACAAGTGGGCGGCGCTCGCCATCGGCGCGCTCGAGGACGGGCCGCAGCGCTTCGGGGCCCTGCAGAAGAGGCTTCAGGGCGTGAGCCCGAAGGTGCTGACGAACACGCTGCGGCGGCTGGAGGACTTCGGCTTCGTGGACCGCACGGTCTATCCCGCGGTGCCGCTCCACGTGGAGTACGCGCTCACCGCGCTCGGTGAAAGCGTCGCGGTGCCGCTCGGCGCCGTGCGTACCTGGGTCGAGGACCACCTCGACGACATCCGGGGCACGGCCGCGGAGTCCGCCGGGTGTGGAGCGGAGTGAGGTGTGGACAGGGTGAGGGCGCGGACGGCGGACGGGCCTCCGCCCCGCGCCTCCCCACCGTGCGGACGCCCGCCCGGACGACACACCGGCCGGGGCGGGGGCCGCGGAGCGGGGCCCTCGGCCCCACAATGGGCACGACCGCACGGACACGCCTGACGAACTCAGTCGGAAGGACCGGAACTTGCGTATCGACCTCGCGGGAAAGACCGCTCTCGTGACCGGCTCCACCCGGGGCATCGGGGCCGCCATCGCCACCGGCCTGGCCAGGGCGGGTGCCCGGGTGGCCGTCAACGGCCGCACCGAGGAGTCCGTCGACAAGGCGCTCGACCAACTGCGCGACGGCACGCCGGGCGGGGACTTCGTCGGGGTGCCGGGCGACGTGGCGACCGAGGACGGCACCCGCGCCGTGCTGGGCGCGCTGCCGCGCACCGACATCCTCTGCAACAACCTCGGCATCTTCGGCGTGCAGCCCGCCCTGGAGATCAGCGACGACGAGTGGCGCCGCTACTTCGAGACCAATGTGCTCTCCGGCATCCGGCTCACCCGCGCCTACCTGCCCGGCATGACGGAGCGCGGGTTCGGGCGGGTGCAGTACATCGCCAGCGACTCCGCCGTGGTCATCCCCGCCGAGATGATCCACTACGGCGTCTCCAAGACCTCGCTGCTCGCCGTGGCGCGCGGGTTCGCCAAGGCGGCCGCGGGCACGGGCGTCACGGTGAACTCCGTACTGGCCGGGCCGACGCACACCGGCGGGGTCGAGGAGTTCGTCTACCAGCTGGTCGACGCCGACCTGCCCTGGGAGGAGGCGCAGCGTGCCTTCATGCGCGAACACCGGCCGCAGTCCCTGCTCCAGCGGCTGATCGAGCCCGAGGAGATCGCCAACATGGTCGTCTACCTCAGCTCGCCGCTCGCCTCCGCGACCACCGGCGCCGCGGTCCGCGTCGACGGCGGCTACATCGACTCGATCGTCCCGTGACCCCCACGGCGGCGGCCCGCTGAGGCCCGCGCCGACACGGGCGGGCGGGCCGACCGATTGCCGGCCGACCGATTGCCGGCCGACCGATTGCCCGCCGACCGATTGCCCGCCGACCGGGACCGTCCGCCCGGGCGGGCGCCTCCGCGAGAATTTCCAGCACCTCGGAGCAGGCGGCGGAGCGCCTCGGCGCGGTCGCCTGAGCGCCCCGGCGCGGCCGGCGGTGCGCCTCAGCGCAGACGGCGCGTCGAGCTGCGGACGACCAGTTCGGGCTGGAGGACCACCGCGCGGTGGGTGTGCTCCTCGGCCCCCTCGCCCGTCTCCTCCATCAGCATCCCGGCGGCCGTACGACCCATCCGCTCCGCGGGCTGGCGCACCGAGGTCAGCGGTACGACGGCCGCGGCGGCGAACTCGATGTCGTCGTAGCCGACGATCGAGACGTCGCCCGGCACGTCGACACCAGCGCCGTACATGGCCTGGAGGACGCCGAGCGCCAGCAGGTCGTTCGCGCAGAACACCGCGGTCGGCCGCTCGGGCAGGCCGAGCAGCCGCGCCCCCGCGTCGATCCCCGAAGCCACGTCGAGGCGCCGGGCCTCGACCTGCCGCAGCGCGTCGTCCGGCAGCCCCGCCTCGCGCAGCGCCCGCAGCGCGCCCGTGCGCCGGTCGCGGCACTGCGCGAGCTGCATCGGGCCACTGATGTAGGTCACCGAGCGGTGGCCGGCCGCCAGCAGATGGCGTACCGCGAGGGTCCCGCCCGCCACGTCGTCCACCGAGACCGAGCACCCCTCGGCCCGTGGCACCGCCCGGTCCACGTGCACGTAGGGGATACGGCGGCGTGCGAAGTCCCGTAGGTTGCGGCCCGTCGGATCGGCGGGAGATACGAGGACGCCCCGGACCCGCTGCTCGGCGAAGAGGGAGAGGTACTCCGCCTCCTCCGCCGCGCTGCCCGCGCTGTTGCAGAGCATCACCCCGAGCCCCGCCTCGCGGGCCGCGCGCTCGGCGCCCTTGGCCATGGCCACGAAGAACGGGTTCGCCATGTCGAGCACCAGTATCGCCAGGATCCTGCTCGTACCGACCCGCAGCTGCCGCGCGGTCTCGCTGCGCACGAAGCCGAGCTCGTCGATCACGGCGCGCACCCGCACCCGGGTGCTCTCCGCGACCTTGTCGGGCCGGTTGAGCACATTGGACACGGTGCCGACCGAGACACCGGCGAGCCGGGCCACGTCCTTGATGCCCACCGTCCGCGCCACGCCGTCCGCCCTCACTCGCCCCGTCCCGCCACCACCCCGTGCCGTCCGCGGACCGGGGTCCGGACACCGGACCCGGGCCCACCATCATATGCGCGACACGCAGGGAGGGACGGTGCGCACCGGCCGCGCCGGGCGGCCGTCCGGCGGCGGCCTTCCTCCCCGCCGCCCGGGCGGGACCCGGCGCCCGGGCCCCCGCCCCACGCCGTGGCGAGCCACGCGCCCCGCCCCGCGAAGGGCCCGCGCCCGCCGCGGGCCGCGGGGTCGTCAGGCGCCCCAGCCCGCCTGCGTGCCGCCCACCCGGTCGGCGACGACCTTCTGGCCGTAGCCGGACGCGCGGTAGGCGGCGAGCGGGTCGGCGTCCGCGCCGAGCTCGTCGCGCACCTCGGCCACCAGCGGGCGCACGTCGGTGTTGTAGGCGTCCATCAGTACGGCGTTGGCGCCCAGCACGTCGCCCGCGCGCTGCGCCGCGGCCAGCGCCTCGCCGTCGACGAGCAGCGCCTTGGCGGTGGCCTCCTGCACGTTCATCACCGAGCGGATGATCGCGGGGATCTTCTCCTCGATGTTGTGGCACTGGTCGAGCATGAACGCGATGCCGGAGTCCAGGCCGCCGCCGTGCACCACCTCGTACATGATCCGGAACAGCTGGAACGGGTCGGCTGCCCCCACCATGAGGTCGTCGTCCGCGTAGAAGCGGGAGTTGAAGTCGAAGCCGCCGAGCTTCCCCTCCCGCAGCAGCATCGCCACAATGAACTCGATGTTCGTGCCCGGCGCGTGGTGGCCGGTGTCGACCACCACCTGCGCCTTCGGGCCGAGTTTGAGGCAGTGCGCGTACGCCGTGCCCCAGTCCGGCACGTCGGTGGCGTAGAAGGCCGGCTCGAACAGCTTGTACTCGAGCAGCATCCGCTGCCCCTCACCGAGCCGCTCGTAGACCGCGGACAGCGCCTCGGCGAGCCGGCCCTGACGGGCGGCGATGTCGTCCTGCCCCGGGTAGTTGGTGCCGTCCGAGAACCAGAGCTTCAGGTCCCGGGAGCCCGTGGCGTCCATGATGTCGACGCATTCCAGCAGGTGCCCGAGCGCCTTGCGGCGCACCGCCGGGTCCGGGTGGGTGACGGAGCCGAGCTTGTAGTCGTCGTCCTGGAAGACGTTCGAGTTGACGGCGCCGAGCCGCAGCCCGAGGTCGCCCGCGTACGCGGCCAGCACGGAGTAGTCCTCGACCCGGTCCCAGGGGATGTGCAGGGCCACCGTCGGGGCCACCCCCGTGTGCGCGTGCACCCGCGCCGCGTCCGCCAGCTTCTCCTGCGGCGAGCGGGGCACCCCGGGCTGGGCGAACACCTTGAAGCGCGTGCCGGAGTTGCCGAAGGCCCACGAGGGCAACTCGATCGCCTGCGACTTCAGCGCGGCCTTGGCCGCGGACACAGCGGACTGACCTGTCATCTCTCGGAGCTCCCGTGGTGGGGACCCGCCGCGCGGGCCGTTGCGGCAACGCAGCCCCCGTCCAACGCATCGAACGAGATGCTGAATCGTTTCATTCGACGTTCAACGTAAAGGACGCCCCACGGGCAGTCAAGACTTCTGCCGCGCGCGGCGGATCCCGCCCGGAGTGGCACGCTCCGCAGCCATCTCCTGGGTGCGCGCCGGAAAATGTCGAGCACACCCGTTGACGCCGTCGGGCGGCGGCGTCTAGCTTCCCTGGCATCTTCTTTGAAACCTTTCATGGCCAGGAGTCCGGCCACGCCGAGGAGCCTTCGATGAACCAGCCCGACACGGGCGGAGCCCCTGTTCTCGCACTGAAGGACGTGAGCAAGTCCTTCGGCGCGGTGCGGGCCCTGGAGGGCGTGTCCCTCCAGCTCTTCCCCGGCGAGGTGCACGCGCTCGCCGGGGAGAACGGCGCGGGCAAGTCCACCCTGATCAAGACGCTCGCCGGGGTGCACCGGCCGGACGGCGGGCAGGTGCTGCTCGACGGACGGCCCGTCACCTTCGGCGGACCCGCCGACGCGCGCGACGCCGGAATCGCCGTCATCTACCAGGAGCCCACGCTCTTTCCCGACCTCTCCGTCGCCGAGAACATCTTCATGGGCCGTCAGCCGCGCCGCGCGCTCGGCAGGATCGACCGCGCGGCCGTGCGCGCCACCACCGAGGCGCTGCTGAAACGGCTCGGCGTGCCGCTCGACCCCGACCGCCCGGCACGCGGCCTGTCCATCGCGGACCAGCAGATCGTGGAGATCGCCAAGGCGCTCTCCTTCGACGCGCGCGTGCTCGTCATGGACGAGCCGACCGCCGCGCTCACCGGCAGCGAGACAGCCCGCCTCTTCGCCGTCGTACGGGCCCTGGAGGCGGAGGGCGCCGCCGTCCTGTTCATCTCCCACCGCCTTGAGGAGATCTTCCCGCTCTGCTCGCGCGTCACCACCCTGCGCGACGGCCGGCTCATATCCTCCGAGCCGCTCGACGGGCTCACCGAGGACGACCTGGTGCGCCGGATGGTCGGCAGGGACCTCGGCGAGCTCTACCCCAAGCAGCGGACGAAGCTCGGCGAGACCGCCCTGACGGTCCGCAGGCTGACCAGGGAGGGCGTCTTCCACGACGTCTCCTTCGAGGTGCGGCGCGGCGAGATCGTCGCCCTCGCGGGGCTCGTCGGGGCGGGCCGCAGCGAGGTCGCGCAGGCCGTCTTCGGCGTGGACCGCGCGGACGCGGGCGAGGTAGAGGTGGCGGGCCGGATCCTGCCGAAGGGCTCGCCGACCGCCGCCATGGCCGCTGGACTCGCCCTCGTGCCCGAGGACCGCAGGCAGCGGGGCCTGGTGATGGAGATGTCCATCGAGCGCAACATCGGCCTCACCGGGCTCGGCGCCCTCGGCCGGGCCGGACTCGTGCGCCGCGTACTCGAACACGGCCGCGCCGCCGACTGGGCCGTACGGCTGCAGCTCAAGTACAACCGGCTCGCCGACCCCGTCGGCGTCCTCTCGGGAGGCAACCAGCAGAAGGTCGTCCTTGCCAAGTGGCTCGCCACCGAGCCCGCCGTCCTCATCGTCGACGAACCCACCCGCGGCATCGACGTCGGCACCAAGGCCGAGGTGCACCGCCTGCTGTCCTCGCTCGCCGCGGACGGCCTCGCCGTCCTGATGATCTCGTCCGACCTGCCGGAGGTCCTCGGCATGGCCGACCGGATCCTCGTCATGCACGAGGGCCGCGTCGCGGCCGAGATACCCCGCGCCCAGGCCACCGAGGAGTCCGTGATGGCCGCCGCGACCGGGCGCGAGAGGGCGGCGGCATGACCACCCTGACCGACGAACCCACCGCGGCGGCCCGGGCGCCGCGCTCCGCGCGCTCCCTCGTCGACACCGTCTTCCGGGCCCGCGAGATCAGCATCGCCGGCGCCCTCGTCCTGCTGATCCTGGGCACCTGGATCGCCAACCCGCGCTTCCTCGACAGCCAGGGCGTCAAGGACCTGCTGCTCAACGCGTCCATCCTGGTGCTGCTCGCGATCGGGCAGTCGGTGGTCGTCATCACCCGCAACATCGACCTGTCCGTGGGGTCCGTCACCGGCCTCTCCGCCTTCGCCTGCGGCAAGTTCACCGCGGACAGCCACCACGGCGTGCTGGTCACCCTGCTGCTCGGCGTCCTCATCGGGCTCGCCTGCGGGCTCGTCAGCGGATGCCTCGTCAGCTTCGGCCGGGTCCCCGCCCTCGTGGTGACCCTCGGCATGCTCTACGTCATCCAGGGCCTCGACTACTGGTGGGCGCACGGCGACCAGATCAACGCAGCCCAGGTGCCGGGACCGCTGCTTCGCCTCGGCAGCGGAAGCGTCCTCGGCATCCCCTACCTGCCGCTGATCGCGGTCGTGCTGCTCGCCCTCACCACGTACTTCCTGCGCGGCTACCGCGCCGGGCGCGAGCTGTACGCGATCGGCTCCAACCCGGAGGCGGCGCGCCTCGCCGGCATCCCCATGCGCCGCAGGGTCCTGGGCGCCTACCTGTTCTCCGGCGCCGTCGCCGGATTCGCCGGGGCACTGTGGCTCGCCAGGTTCGGCACCGTCGTCGCGGACAACGCGCACGGCTACGAGCTGACCGTCGTCAGCGCCGTCGTCGTCGGCGGGGTCGCCATCACCGGCGGCACAGGCACGGCCTGGGGCGCGGCGCTCGGCGCCCTGCTGGTGACCACCATCGGCAGCGCCCTCGTGGTGCTGAAGGTCAGCTCGTTCTGGCAGGGAGCCATCACCGGTGCCCTCCTGCTCGCCGCCATCAGCATCGACCGCGTCGTCAACCTGCGGATGACCGCAGCACTGAGGAAGAGGAGCGCCCGCCATGGGGCCTGACACCCGCAGCCCCGCGACCGGCTCGGCACCGGCGACGGAGCCCCGGTCCGCCGCTGCGGCCCGGCTGCGCTCGCTCGGCCTGCGCTGGGACACGGCCGTCGTCGTGCTCCTGGTCGCCGTCTTCCTCGTCGGCCTCGGCACGACCAGCGGCTTCACCGGCAGCGGCAACCTCGCCTTCGCCTTCAACGACATCTCCGAGGTCGCGCTGATCGCGCTGCCGATGACGCTGCTCGTGGTCGCGGGCGAGATCGACCTGTCCGTGGGCTCCATGCTCGGCCTCAGCAGCGCGCTCGCGGGGGCGCTGTGGAACGCGGGCTGGGCCTTCGAGGCCATCGTGCCGCTCGTCCTCGTCGTCGGCGTGCTCGGCGGCCTGCTCAACGGATGGCTCGTCACCCGGGTCGGACTGCCCTCGCTCGCCGTGACCATCGGCACCCTCGCCCTCTACCGCGGGCTCGCCTCGGTGGTGCTCGGAAGTGACGCCGTCACCGGCTTCCCCCAGAAGTACGCCGACTGGACCGCCAACACCACGACCGTGCCCGGCACCTTCCTGACCTATCCGGTGGTGCTGTTCGTGGTGCTCGCCGCCGTCACGGCCTTCGTACTGCACTCCACGTCCTTCGGCCGGGCCCTGTTCGCGATCGGCGCCCAGGAGGAGGCCGCCTTCTTCGCGGGCATCCGCGTCAAGCGCTACAAGCTGCTGCTGTTCGTCCTCACCGGCCTGCTCTCCGCCTTCGCCGGCATCGTCTTCACCCTGCGCTACGGCAGCGCGCGCGCCGACAACGGCACCGGATACGAACTCCTCGTCATCAGCGCCATCCTGCTCGGCGGCATCGACTTCGACGGCGGCAAGGGCACCCTCGCGGGTGCCGTCGCCGGCACCCTGCTCGTCGGCGTGCTGCGCAACCTGCTCACCCTGAACGACGTGCCCAACGAGGTGCAGACCGTCGTCACCGGCCTGCTCCTCGTCGCCTCCGTCCTCACCCCGCGCGTCATCGGTGCCGTCACCGAGCGGCGGCAGCGACGCGCCGCCACCCTGCGCACCGCCGCCACCTGAGGCCCCCGCCTCCCCACCCTGCCCCGCCCCACCACCCGCGGCCGGCCGCCCGGCCCCGCGCACCCGCCCTCCCGAGCGACCCTTCCGAAAGGCCACGACCCATGACGATCCGTACCACCGCCCGCGGACGGGCCGCCGCAGCCGCCGCCGTCTGCGCCCTGGCCGTCTCGCTCGCCGCCTGCTCAGGCACGACCAAGAACGACGCGCAGAGCGACTCGGCGGGGGCCGCCGCGAGCTCCGCCAAGGCGGATCCCGACGCCCCGCTGAAGAAAAACCTCAAGCTGGCGTTCCTGCCGAAGCAGATCAACAACCCGTACGAGAAGATCGTCGACGACGCGGGCATCGCCGCGGCCAAGGGCTTCCAGGGCACCGCGAAGGAGGTCGGGCCCTCCGACGCCAGCGCCTCCTCCCAGGTCTCCTACATCAACACGCTGATCCAGCAGCGGCAGAACGCGATCCTGATCGCCGCCAACGACCCCAACGCGGTCTGCGGCCCCCTGAAGCAGGCCATGAAGCAGGGCATCAAGGTCGTCTCGTACGACTCCGACACTGCCAAGGACTGCCGGCAGATCTTCATCAACCAGGCGAGCTCCGAGGACATCGGGCGCAGTCTCATCCAGCACATGGGCAAGCAGATCGGCTACAAGGGCAAGATCGCGATACTCTCCGCGACCCAGAACGCCACCAACCAGAACACCTGGATCGACTACATGAAGAAGGAGCTGAAGGACCCGAAGTACAAGGACATGCGGCTGGTCAAGGTCGCCTACGGGGACGACGACGACCAGAAGTCCTTCCAGCAGACGCAGGGCCTGCTCCAGGCGTACCCCGACCTCAAGGGCATCATCTCGCCCACCACCGTCGGCATCGCGGCGGCCGCACGCTACCTCGACGACTCCTCGTACAAGGGCAAGGTCGTGCTCGGCGGCCTCGGCACACCCAACCAGATGCGCAAGTACGTCAAGGACGGCACGGTCGCCGAGTTCTCCCTGTGGAACCCGGAGAACCTCGGCTACCTCGGCTCGTACGCGGCCGCCGCGCTCGCCTCGGGACAGATCACCGGCGCGCAGGGCGACACCTTCACCGCGGGCAAGCTCGGCAAGTACACGGTCGGCAAGGACGGCGAGGTCATCCTCGGCGCGCCCACCGTCTTCACCAAGGCCACCATCGACCAGTTCCACTTCTGAGCGGGCGGCGCGCCGAGCGGCGCGGGCCAGGGCGCGTTGCGCGGACGGGTACCGCGCGCCACGCAGGGGTCCGGCCCGGGACGCTCCACGGCCCGAGCGGGCCCGGCTGGCACAATGACGCGCCTTCCCGCGCGGGGACGGGCAGCCCGGCGGACGGGACGAGGCGGCGGTCCCGCAGGCAGGGACGGCGGTCCCGCACGCCGGGACCCTCCGCCTCGCCCGAGGGACCGCGGCGTGTCGCGCGCCGTCCCGCCGCGACACGCCGCCCCACCTGCCTGCCCACACCGATGGAGCCGCCATGATCCCCCGTACCCCAGCCGTCGCCCGCAGGCCCCGCGTCGGGCTCGTCGCCGGAGGTCTCGGCGCCTACTGGCCGCAGTTCCCCGACCTCCTGCCCCAGCTGCGGAAGTCCGCGGCGCGCGTCGCCGAGCGCATGGGCGCCTTCGACGCCGAGGTCGTGGACGCCGGGTTCGTCTCCGACGCGCAGGAGGGCGCGACCGCCGCCGAGAAGCTGCGGGCCGCGGACTGCGACCTCATCGTCGGCTTCCTGACGACGTACATGACCGCGAGCATGCTGGTGCCGGTCGCGCAGCGCAGCGGCGCGCCCGTCCTGCTGGTCAACCTCCAGCCCACCCCCTCGATGGACCACGCCACCTTCGACACCGGGCAGTGGCTCGCCTACTGCGGGGCCTGCCCGCTGCCGGAGATGGCCAACGCCTTCGAACGGGTCGGCGTCCCCTTCCGCTCCGTCTCCGGCCATCTGGAGGACGAGCGCGCCTGGGACCGTATCGGCCGCTGGATCAGGGCGGCGGGCGTGCGCTCCGTGCTGCGCCACGGCCGGCACGGCCTGATGGGCCATCTCTACCCCGGCATGTACGACGTGTCGACGGACCTCACCATGGTCACAGGCAACCTCGGCGGCCACCTTGAGGTCCTGGAGTTCGACGATCTCAGGGTCCGGGTGGAGAAGGTCTCCGACGCCGAGACCGACGCGAAGCTCGCCGAGGCGCGGGACGTCTTCGACCTCGCCGACTCGGTCGCCGAGGACGACCTGCGCTGGGCCGCCCGGGTCGCCGTGGGCCTCGACTCCCTCGTCGCCGACTTCGACCTCGACTCCCTCGCGTACTACCACCGAGGCCTCGACGGCGAGACGCACGAGCGGCTCGGCGCAGGCATGATCCTCGGGGCCTCCCTGCTCACCGCGCGCGGCGTGCCCACCTGCGGTGAGTACGAGCTGCGCACGTCCCTCGCCATGCTGATCGCCGACCGGCTCGGCGCAGGCGGCTCCTTCACCGAGCTCCAGGCCCTCGACTTCACCGCGGGCGTCGTCGAGATGGGCCACGACGGCCCAGGACACCTCGCCATCAGCGAGCGCAAACCGCTGCTGCGGGGGCTCGGCGTCTACCACGGCAAGCGCGGCTGGGGCGTGTCCGTCGAGTTCGACGTACGGCACGGACCCGTCACCCTCGTCGGGCTCGGGCAGCGCCGCGACGGCCGGTACCGGCTGATCGCCGCCGAGGGCGAGGTCGTCGGCGGCCCGCTGCTGCGGATCGGCAACACCACCTCGCGGGTCGACTTCGGACGCGACCCGGGGGAGTGGACCGACGCCTGGAGCGCGAGCGGTGTCGGCCACCACTGGGCCCTCGCCACCGGCCGCCTCCTGCCCGACCTGCGCGCCCTCGCCGACCTCACGGGGCTCGACCTGGTGGAGGCCGGCGCCTGATGGACCGGGCCCGGCCGGCGGGGATCAAGGACGTCGCGGACGCGGCCGGCGTGTCGGTCGGCACCGTGTCCAACGTCATCAACCGCCCCGACTCCGTCACGGACGGCACCCGCCGCCGGGTCCTCGCCGCCATCGCCCGCCTCGGCTACGTCCGCAGCGAGTCGGCGCGCCAACTGCGCGCGGGCAGCAGCCGCATGCTCGGACTGCTCGTCCTCGACATGGCCAACCCCTTCTTTGTCGCCGTCGCGTCGGGAGCCGAGCGCTCCGCGCGGGCCGCCGGGCTCGGCGTCATGCTGTCCGACAGCGCGGAGAGCGCCGAGGAGGAGGCCGCCTATCTGACGCTCTTCTCGGAGCAGCGGGTGCGCGGCGTCCTCGTCACGCCCGCCGACCGCACCGGCGCCACCCTCGGCATCCTGCGCCACCACGGCATCCCCTACGTGTGCGTGGACCGGGTGCTGCCGAGCCGCGAGGGCTGCTCGGTCTCCGTGGACGACCTGGCCGGCGGCGCCCTCGCGGTGCGCCACCTGCTCCTGGGCGGCCACCGCTCCCTCGCCTACATCAGCGGCCCCCCGCACCTGACCCAGTGCCAGGAGCGGTACGAGGGCGCCCTCGCCGCGGTCGCCGAAGGCGGACTGCCGCCGTCCGCGCTGCGCCGCATAGGCGCCGCACGCCTCGACGTCGCCTCGGGCCGCGACGCGGGCGCCCGCCTCCTCGGCACCCTGCCGCTGCCCACCGCCGTGTTCTGCGCGAACGACCTCCTCGCACTCGGTGTGCTCCAGGCGCTCTACGAGGCGGGTGTGCGCGTCCCCCGGGACGTGGCGCTCGTCGGCTACGACGACATGGAGTTCGCCGCAGCGGCCGCCGTGCCGCTCACCTCGGTGCGCCAGCCGGCCCGCCGGATGGGGGAGCTCGCCGCCGACCTGCTGATCGAGGAGACGGGGGAGCGGGCCGGAGCCCACCGGCACCGCGCGATCGTGCTGGAGCCCGAACTGGTCGTACGGGCCTCGACCCTGCGGCCGCGGCGCGCCGCCTGACGTCGCGCCGCACACCGCGGGCGCCCCGCGCCGCCACGCGGACCATCACACTACTGCCGCAGCAACCGTTGCCCCGCGCTCTCGTTGGGGATGCGGGACGCCGTATCGGTGTCCCGTACACCGACGAGCGGAGGACTGCATGGCGGACGCGGCACAGCACGGCGGACGGACCCGGCGCACCTTGCTGCGCACCGTGTTCGGCCTCGGCATGGCGGGCGGCACCGCCGCCGCCCTCGCCCCCCTGGCGCGGGCAGGGCGCACACCGGAGCCCGGAGCGTACGCCGCTCCCGCGCCCGGCCCCGCCGCGCAGGCGGCGCCGGGACGGGTCACGGAGGAGACGTACCGGGGGCGGCACATCCAGGTGCGGCACGCGCCGAAGGAGGCACCGGTCGAGGCGGCGGCGCTGCCCTCGGGCCCGTACCCGGCGACGCCGTCGCACGACGTGCTGATCGACGGCAGGCCGCTGCCGGTGATGCGGCGGGCCGACGGCAGCTACATGACGACCGTCAACCACTACGAGTCGTTCCCCACGCTCACGGCCGCCGCGCGCGCCGCGGTGGACGACCTGCGCGGAGCGCAGCTCGCGCTCGACGACCCGATGCTCCACCACGCCTGACCCTCCGGGAGGACAGCCACCGCATGTACACGAGGAAGAACCAGCGCGACCTCACGGCCGCGGAGAAGCGGGCCTTCGTCTCCGCCGTGCTCGAACTGAAGCGGCGCGGCGACTACGACGGCTTCGTCCGAACCCATGTCGAGTTCTACACGCCGGACGGCGAGACGGGGCTGCGCTCAGGCCACATGGCCCCGACCTTCTTCCCCTGGCACCGCAGGTTCCTGCTGGAGTTCGAGCAGGCGCTCCAGTCGATCGACCCGAAGGTGTCGGTGCCGTACTGGGACTGGACGGTCGACAACACCCCGGCGGCGGCCCTGTGGCGGGACGACTTCCTCGGCGGCACGGGCCGGGAGCGCGACCAGCAGGTGATGACGGGGCCCTTCGCCTACTCCGCGGGCAACTGGACGATCCGCGGCAACGTCACCGACGACCCCTTCCTCACCCGCAACCTCGGCCGCCCGGGGCGCGACCCGATCGCCCTGCCCTCGAAGCAGGAGCTGGAGCGCGCCATGAGCGAGAGCGTCTACGACGTGGCGCCGTGGAACTCGACCTCGGCCAAAGGGTTCCGCAACGGTGTCGAGGGCTGGGTGAAGCCGACCGTCGACCAGCCGTGGCGCAACCACAACCGGGTCCACCGCTGGGTGGGCGGCGAGATGCTGGGCGCGGCCTCGCCCAACGACCCGGTGTTCTGGCTGCACCACGCCTTCGTGGACCTGGTCTGGGACCGCTGGCAGGCGCGCCACCCCAAGGCCGGGTACCTGCCGGCGCGGAAGCTGCCCGCGAGCGACGAGCAGGCGGGCCGGGTGATCAGCCTGGACGAGCCGATGCCGCCGTGGAACGTCAAGCCGTCGGCGATGCTCAGCCACGCGGGGACCTACCGCTACGCCTGACGCGCCGCGACACAGAAGATGCCTCCCGCGCACTGCGCGGGAGGCATCTTCCACGAGGGGGAAAACGGGTGGGCGCCCGCCGGGCGCCCACCCGGGGTGCGGGCCGAAGAGGGCCCACGCGGGGTGTCAGCCGCCGTAGCCGCCGCCGTAGCCGCCGTCGTCGTGGCCGTGGTCCTGGTGGCCGTCCACGTTGGCGCAGGTGTTGCCGAAGCTCGGGTTCAGCAGGCCCACCACGTCGATGGTGTTGCCGCAGAGGTTGACCGGGACGTGAACCGGAACCTGGAGGATGTTACCGGACAGGACACCCGGCGAACCGACCGCGGCGGCACCCGCGCCGGCGTCGGCGGAGGCCATACCGGCACCGGCGGCCAGCACGGCACCGGCGCCAGCCAGAACGGCGGTGGCCTTCGTGATACGCGACATCGAGAATCTCCTTGAACGTTTGTTGCACAGCCGCACGATGTGCGGCCTCACGCACCTTCAACGCCGCAACTCACTGCGGGTAACGGATACGCCGCAGATGGTTGCCGAATGTGTATCGAATGGGTGCACCCCCGCGGAACCCGCGAACCGTTCGGGCGTTCTGTGCGCGTTCGTTCCCCCGGGTCTCGTGCGACAGGCGGCCCCCGGCCGGCCCCTGGGGGGCGGGTCTACGCTGAGCGCACGTTCCGGACCTGTGGCCAGGTGCCGCATCTCGTACGCCGAGAAGGAGATCCGATGAAATTTGATGCGGTCGACCGCGCGCTGCTGCGCGCGTTGCAGGAGGACGCCCGGCAGACCAACCGCGATCTCGCAGCCAAGACGGGCGTCTCGCCGTCCACCTCGCTGGAGCGGGTCAGGCTGCTGCGCGAACGCGGCGCGATCACCGGCTACCACGCGGCCGTGGACCTGGACGCCGTCGGCCGCCCGGTGCAGGCGCTCATCTCGGTGCGCATCCGGCCGCCCGCCCGGCCGGCCATCGAGGGCTTCCGCAACTGGGCGGTGCGGCTGCCCGAGGTCATCGGCCTCTTCGTCACCTCCGGCAGCCACGACTTCCTGCTCCATGTCGCGGTGCCCGACGTGAACGGCGTCTACGCCTTCGTCATCGACCGGCTGACCGAGCGCCGCGAGGTCGCCGACGTCCAGACGACCCTGGCCTACGAGCACGTCAGGACCGCCAGGATCGACCCGGTTCCAGGGGCGGACGAACCCCGCGGGAATAAGTGAGAGCGCCACTGTCATTTAGCTCTGCAGTGGCCCCGCGGCAGCCGGGAGACCGGCCCCGGGCGGACAGGCGCGGCCCCGGGCAACCGGGCGCGGCGCACACCGCAGAGAGAAAGTACGGACATGACACAAACGTGGCTCATCACCGGCAGCTCGCGCGGCTTCGGGCGGGAGCTGGCCGTCGCGGCGCTTGAGGCGGGCGACCGCGTCGTCGCCACGGCGCGCCGCCCCGGGCGCCTCGACGACCTGGCGCGCGCCTACGGCGACCGCGTCCGCACGGCCGCCCTGGACGTGACCGACGCGGCGGCGGCGCGCGCCGCGGTCGGGACCGCGGTCGACGCCTTCGGCCGCCTCGACGTCGTCGTCAACAACGCCGGCTACGCGAACTCGGCACCCATCGAGGAGATCGAAGAGGCGGACTTCCGCGCCCAGTTCGAGGCCAACCTGTTCGGCGTGTTCCATGTGACGCGGGCCGCCCTGCCGGTGCTCAGGGCCCAGCGCTCCGGCACCTTCGTGCAGTTCTCCTCGGTCGGCGGCCGGGTCGGCGGCTCGCCGGGCCTGAGCGCGTACCAGAGCGCCAAGTTCGCCGTCGAGGGCTTCTCCGAGGTGCTGAAGAACGAGGTCGCCCCGTTCGGCGTGCGGGTCGTCATCGTGGAGCCGGGCGCCTTCCGCACCGACTGGCAGGGCTCCTCCATGCGGCGGGGCGCCGTCGGCGCCGACTACGAGGAGAGCGTCGGCGCCATGCACCGCCTGCGGGCGAAGACCGAGGGCGCCGAACCCGGGGATCCGAAGCGCGCGGCGCGTGTCATCCTCGACGTCGTACGCCATCCGCAGCCGCCCACCCGGCTGCTGCTCGGCGCGGGCGCGGTCGCCCTCGCCGGGCGGGCGGACGCCGAGCGCGCCGCCGAGACCCGCGCCTGGGCCGAGGTGAGCAGGTCGGCGGACTTCCCCGACGCCGGGAGCCAGTAGGCTCCCGGCTCACAGGACGAGGGGGTACGGGGCGATGGGCAAGGGACTGCGGCGCGACGCGGCCGACAACCGCGCGCGGATCGTCGAGGCGGCGGCCGCCGCCTTCGCGGAGCGCGGGCGCGCCGTACCGATGGAGGACATCGCGCGCCGCGCCGGTGTCGCCCCGGCCACGCTGTACCGCCGCTTCCCCACGAAGGAGGCGCTCCTCGCGGAACTGGTCGCGGGCTTCTCCGCGGAACTGGCCGCCCTCGCCGAGGGCGCGCTGCGGCTGCCGCCCGCCGAGGGCCTCGACCGGCTGCTGCGCACGGTCGGCCACCGCATCGCCGCCGCCCGCGGCTACCTGCCCCTCGCCTGGGGTGAACTCGCCTCCTCCGAACAGGTCGGCCACCTGCGGGAAATCACTGCCGCTGTCCTGGAGCGCGCCAGGGCTGCGGGGGCGGTGGACCCCCGGGTCACCGTCTCCGACGTCGCCACCGTCGTCTGGGCGCTGCGGGGCGTCATCGAGACAGCGGGCGACATCGCGCCCGCCGCCTGGGAGCGCCACCTCGACTTCGTCGCCGCGGGCCTGCGCCGGGGCCCCGAACGGCTCTCGGCGCCCGCACTCGCCCTCGACGACGTGGACCGCATCACCGGGCCCTGACCACCGGGTCCGCCCTGCGGGGTACCCCGGGCACCACGCGGCGACCGGGCCCGTGCCCACGGGGGACGAGCGCCGGGAAGTGCGCGGGCCCGGATGGCGAGATGGTGGCTGCATGGCCGATGGGGGAGCGCCCGGCGATCCCCCGCACGGGGCGCACAGTGCGACCGCCCGTCCGACCCAGGCGCACGTGCCGGGCCGCATGAACAGTTTCGACTGGGACCTGCGCGCGGGACGGCTCGACCTCGACCCCGCGGCGCTCGCCGTCCTCGGCCTCAGCCCCGACGGGTACGACGGCAGGGCGACCACCGCGACCGGCATGATCCCGCCCGAGGAGGCCGCGAGGCTGCGCGTCAGGGCCCGCCTGGTGCTCAGGCAGGGCGTGGACGGCTTCGGCGCGTACTACCGCGCCCGCGGACACGACGGCGTCCTGCGCACCCTGCACGCGCAGGCGCAGATCCGCCACGACAGCAGGGGCCGCCCGAACCGGCTCGTCGGCGTGGTCCGCGAGGCGGGCAGCGCCGGCAGTCCGGCGGGTGAGATCCCGGGCCGCAGCGGGCTCGTCGAGCGGCTCAGCTTCCTGATGGCCCGTGCGGTGTCCCTCGACGACGTCACCGCCGCGCTCAACGACCCCGAGGTGCTGGGCGGCCTCGGTGCCCTCGGCATGATCCTCGGCGTGGTCGAGGGCGGGCGGATGCATGTGCCCGTCCACCCCGAGACCGGCGTGGACCTGCCGATCCTGGAGCGGTCGTGCCTCGACGAGCCGCTGCCCATGGCGCGGGCCGTCACGGCACGCAGGCCGCTGTTCGTCCGCTCCCCGAAGGAGTACCGCACCGGCTATCCGACGATGTGGCCGCAGATCGAGCCGTTCCCGCCGGGCGCCGGCGCCTACCTGCCGCTGGTCGCCGAGGGCCGGTTCCTCGGCGTGCTGGGGTCCTCTTCCCCGGGCCGCGCTTCTTCCACGAGGGCGAGCGCAACCTGCTGCTCACCCTGGCGGGCGGCATCGCGCAGAGCCTCCAGGGCGCCCTCCTGCACGGCCAGGAGCACGACCTCGCGGAGAACCTCCAGCGAGCGATGCTGCCGCGGGTCGTCCCCGACGTGCCCGGCGCCGTCGTCGCGGTGCGCTACCGCTCCGCGCGGCTCGGCGGGAGCGTCGGCGGCGACTGGTACGACGTGATCCCGCCGGCCGACGGCGGCGTGGGCCTGGCCATCGGCGACGTGCAGGGTCACGACACCGACGCGGCCGTCGTGATGGGCCAGGTGCGCATGGTGCTCTCCGCGTACGTGGCGGAGGGCCACCCGTCGGCCACCGCCCTGGCGAGGACGTCCGTGTTCCTGCGCGAACTCGACACCGACAGGTTCGCCACCTGCACCTATGTGCACGCCGACCTCGCCACGGGCCTGCTGCGCATCGTCCGCGCGGGACACCTCGACGCGCTCGTGCGGCACCGGGACGGCACCTGCCGGTGGATCCCCTCGGCCGGCGGGCTGCCGCTCGGCCTCTCCGCCGAGTTCGCGGGCTCGGGCGCGATCGACTACCCGGTGACCCGGGCGGTGCTGGCACCCGGAGAGACGCTGCTGCTGTGCACGGACGGGCTGGTGGAGGTTCCGGGCACCGACCTGGGCACCCCGATGGGCCTGCTCGCCGGGAGCGTCGCCGCGGGGCCCGAGGGAGTCGAGGACCCCGAGGCCCCCGAGGCCCCCGAGGACATCGACGCGCTCGCAGCCCGGCTGCTCGACAGGGCCGACGACGTCCACGGCGGCGACGACATGGCCGTGCTCCTGCTGCGCCGCGACGACCCGCCGCACCCGGCCACCCGCTGACGGCTGGCGCGGGCCCCGCACGGACCCGGCGCGCCCCGCGCGGTGACGCGTCGTCACCGCGCCGCCGGGGTATCGGCCGGTACGGTCGAGACGCGTCACGGCCTGTTCTTCCCGATGTTCCCCCGGCGCCTGGTTCATTGGCGTGTGCACGGCAATGCTGGCGCGTGACCCCGCCCGACCCGGGGGCGGGGCGCCACTCGCAGGAGGACGCGTGGGACCACGTACCGCAGGCCGGTGTGCCGTCGTCTTCGCCGCCGTGACCGCGCTCGCGGCGGGCACGGCCGCGCCCGCACTCGCCGGCACCGGAGACGATCCGCGCCCCCGCGGCGCCGCCGAGATGCTCAGACCCGTCGCGCCCCCGCCCGCGAGCGCGCTCGCCCCCGGCGGCGCGGGACCCGGCGTCCCCGGGGCGGACGGCATCGTCACCGGCTCCGTCTCCCACCCGGTCGCGCCGGGCGTCGAACTCACCTCGTACGACCGCCTCGAAGCCGACAAGTGGCTGCGGGTCTCCGCCCTCGACGTCGACCTCGACGGTACCGGAGCCCGCGCCGACTACCTCTCCTCCGGCACCGTCACGGGACGTGACACCGTGTCGGACATGGCGTCCCTGCACGACCCGGGGCCCGGCCGCCGCACCGTCGCCGCGATCAACGCGGACTTCTTCGACATCGACGAGACGGGCGCCCCCGAAGGCGGGGGCGTCAGCGGCGGCTCGGTCGTACAGTCCGCGAGCGCGGGCTCCTCACCGGCCCTCGCCTTCGGCCCGGACGGCGCGGGACGCATCCTCCAGCTGTACTTCGACGGCACCCTCACCCTCCCCTCGGGCAAGCGGCCCCTCGCCGCCTGCAACGCCGCCGACGTACCCGCCGACTCCATCGGCGTCTACACCCCCGCCTGGGGCACCGCCGACCGCGCGCTCACCGTCAACGCCTCCACGGGGCCGCTCGCCGAGGCGACCGTGCGCGACGGCCGCGTCGTCTCCGTCAGCGACAGGCCGGGCAGTGGGCCCGTCCCCGAGGGCACCACCGAACTCGTCGGCCGCGAGTCGGGCGCCACCGCGCTCGCCGCGCTGCGCCCCGGCGACCCCGTCTCCCTCACCTACCGGCCCCGCACCGCCACCGGGCCCGTGCCCCGCACCGCGGTATCCGGCCGCGAACCCCTCGTCGTCGACGGCGTCCCGCAGAACCACGAAGGCGAGGGCAACAACACGGCGGCCCCGCGCACCGCGGTCGGCTTCTCCCGCGACGGCAGCCGCATGCAGGTCCTCACCGTCGACGGCCGCCAGGCCGACAGCGCGGGCGTCACCCTCACCGAACTCGGCGCCATGATGAAGAAGGCAGGGTCGTACAGCGCGCTCAACCTCGACGGCGGCGGCTCCACCACCCTGGTCTCCCGCGACCCCGGCAGTGACGCCCTGCACGTCGACAACACCCCGTCGGACGGCAGCGAGCGCGCCGTCGCCAACGGGCTCGCGCTGACCGCCCCGGACGGCAGCGGACGGCTCAGGGGCTTCCAGGTCGGCACCCGCACGCCCGCCGCCGCCGCGCCCACCGCCGACCCCGTCGCCGGCGGCCACCCCGACCGGGTCTTCCCCGGCCTGACCCGCCGACTCACCGCCGCGGGCTACGACGAGACGTACGGCCCCGCCGCCGGCGCACCTTCCTGGCACACCTCGCGGCCGGCGGTCGGCGGCGTCGACCGGCACGGTCTGTTCACCGCCCGCTCCGGCGGCACCGTGCGCGTACGGGCCGTACACGGCGCGGCGCACGGCGAGACCACCCTCCACGTCCTGGACCGGCTCGCCACCCTGCGCCCCACCACTCCGCGGATCGGCCTCGCCGGCGCAGGAGCCACCGGCACCTTCGGGCTCGTCGGCCTCGACGCGCACGGCGACAGCGCGCCCGTCGAGCCGCGTGACGTCCGCCTCGACTACGACCACGCGCTGTTCGCCGTCGCCGACGACGGCGAGGGCTCCTTCACCGTGCGGGCACGCACCGGCGGGGGAGGGGGACGCATCACCGCCACCGCCGCGGGAGTGCGGACCGTGCTCGCCGTCACCACCGGGCTCGAACAGCGGCAGGTCGCCTCCTTCGACGACGCATCCTCCTGGACGTTCAGCCAGGCACGGGCCGCGGGCTCTGTCGCCGCCGCGCCAGACGGCCACACCGGCACCGCCCTCGCCCTCAGCTACGACTTCACCCGCTCCACGGCCACCCGCGCCGCCTACGCCGCGCCGCCCGCGCCCGTCCCCGTGCCGGGGCAGCCGCAGTCCTTCACGCTGTGGATCAAGGGCGACGGGCACGGTGCCTGGCCCACCCTGCACCTCAGGGACGCGGAGGGCACCGACCAGCTGCTGCGCGGCCCCTTCGTCACCTGGACCGGCTGGAGACAGGTGACCTTCACGGTGCCGCCCGGCGTGGCGGCCCCGGTGAGCGTGTACCGCCTCTACCTCGCGGAGACGGACGCCACCAAGGCGTACACCGGCAGGATCGAGATCGACGACCTCTCGGCGCAGGTGCCGCCCGCCGTCGGCCTCCCCCCAGCGGCCGCCCCGCCCGACCCGCTGATCAGCACGGCCGCCGACGCCCGCGGCAGGAGCTGGCGGTTCGCCGTGCTCTCCGACGCGCAGTTCGTCGCCGCCGCGCCGGACAGCGCGATCGTCGCGCAGACCAGGCGCACCCTCCGCCAGATCAGGGCCGCGCGGCCGGACTTCGTGGTCATCGACGGCGACCTCGTGGACGAGGGGTCGCCCGCCGACCTCGCCTTCGCGCACCAGGTGCTCGACCAGGAGCTCGGCGGCGCCGTCCCCTGGTACTACGTACCGGGCAACCACGAGGTGATGGGCGGCTCCATCGCCGGTTTCACGGCCGAATTCGGCCCGGCCCACCGGGTCTTCGACCACCGGGGCACCCGCTTCGTCACCCTCGACACCTCGAGCCTGACCCTGCGCGGCGGCGGTCTCGGCCAGGTCGAGCAGCTCCGCGCCCAGCTGGACGCCGCGGCGGACGACGACCGCGTACGGTCCGTCGCGGTGATCGAGCACGTACCGCCGCGCGACCCCACCCCGCAGCAGGGCAGCCAGCTGAGTGACCGCAAGGAAGCGGCCCTGCTTGAGCGGTGGCTCGCGGACTTCCAGCACCGCACCGGCAAGGGCGCGGTGTTCATCGGCGGGCACGTCGGCGTCTTCGACGCCTCCCATGTCGGCGGCGTCCCCTACCTGGTCAACGGAAACACCGGCAAGGCCCCGGCTGCCCCCGCGGACCGGGGCGGATTCACCGGCTGGTCGCTGGTCGGCGTCGACACCGTGTCGCACGCGGCCCAGGCCGCCGCGCGGCGGGCGCCCTGGCGCGGCGGCCCCGACTGGATCTCCGTCCAGACCCGGCCGCGCGCCGACGCCCTCAGCCTCTCGGCGCCCGCCGCCGTTTCCGCCGGCGGCACGGCCGCAGTGCGTGCCACCCTCACCCAGGACGGCAGGGACGTGCCGGTGGCGTTCCCCGTCAGCGCGGACTGGCGGGTCACGGGCCCGGCCCGCCTCGACCCGGCCGCGGGCACCCTGAAGGCCGCCGGCCGGCCGGGCACCGTCCGGGTGTCGGTGACGGTGAGCGGCACGACGCGCAGCGCGGTGATCCGTGTGACCCGGAGCCGGGCGGCGGCCCGCAGATGAACGGCCCGGGGCGGGTGGGGCCGGTCTCAGTCCCCGTACGGCCCGGGGCCCTCAGCGAGCCGCAGGCCGGAGAAGCGGATGGTGAAGCCCGTGCCGTCCGGCGACGCGCACATCGGTCCCGCCTCCGCCACCGCGTCCGGCGGGAAGTACGCGAGCCGCAGCAGCGTCCCCGGCTCCGCGCCGCCGGTCGCGTACCGCACGGTCACGGTGTCGCCGTCCCGCGCCACTTCTACCGTCACCGGCCCCGCCACCGGGCCGTCCAGCGGCGCCACGCTCCAGTCGGAGGCGCCCCGGGTGACGACGGCGCTGATCTGCCGGTGGCCGTCCACGAACTCGACCCCGGCCTTGATCCAGTCCGCCGCGCCGGCCCGCAGCAGCAGCCCCGCCTGGTCGTACTGGTCGCGATAGCCGCCCGCGAAGGTGACGCGCAGCCGGAAGGCATCCGGCACGGGCCGCAGCAGGGCGTGCCCGGTGTCCCGGACGAAGCCGTAGTGCGTGCGCACCCAGAAGTCGGTGTCGCGGTCCGTGGTGACGGTGAGCCCGCCGCCGGAGGGGGCCGAGCTCGCGGGCGGGTTGAGCCACTGCCAGCCGCTCATGCCGAGCAGCTCGCCGGGGACGTCGGCCCGCGGCGGCGCCTCCCCGGCCGGGACGGCGGGCTCCGCCGCCCGGGTGGAGCGGCCCAGATAGGTCAGCGGACCGGGGTCGGGCACCGCGAGGACCGTGAAGCCGAGCCGGTCGTAGAAGGCGCGCGCGGCCGTGTTGGCCGTGACCGTCGCCAGATGGACGCCCGCCACGCCCCGGGCGCGCAGCGCCCCGAGGAACGTGTGCAGCAGCGCCCGCCCGTGCCCCCTGCGCTGCCACCGGGGGAGGATGTCGATGTGCAGGTGGGCGGGGTGGCCGGCCAGCTCGGGCAGCACCATCCGCTCGGGCGTGTGCAGCAGTTCCGCCACCTCCTCGGCGGGCGTGGCGGGCGCCGCCGCCGGCCGCGGGTACCGGTGCGCGACCCGGGGGGAGCCAGTGCTGCCTGAAGTCCCGTGCGAAGGCCGCGGTGTCGGCCGCGCCCAGCACATGGCCGACGGCCCGGCCCGTGCCGTCGTCCAGAACGAAGGCGAGGCCGGGTTCGAGTTCCGCGTAGGGCGCCGCGAAGACCGAGGGCAGCAGCTCCGGGTCCGCGTACAGGTGCCGGGAGTCCCCGCCCTCGTGCCCGGTGCGCACGCAGACGTCGTACAGCGCGTCGCGGTCCCCGGGCCGGTACGGGCGCACGAAGGCACCGCCGGTGCCGGGCGCGCCGGAAGCACCGGAAGGGGAGGCGGAGGCGGCGGCGGAGTGGGGCATGGCGACCATTCTGCGTTTCTGAGAGCGCTCTCACAAGGGATGTTCCGACGCCTCGCGGACGGCGCAGGACCCCGCCGGGAGGGCGTGGGGCCGGGCCCGCGGGGATGGTTCAGCCCCGGTCCGCCGCGCTCCGCTCCGACGCTCCCTCGGGCGCGAGCACCAGGTCGAACTCGATCAGCTGGAACGGCGCGGCGACCCCGAACCCGGCCGCCCGCTCCGCGTCGTCCACTTCGCGCACCGGCGTGACCAGCTCGCGCTTCACTCCGAACACGGCGTCCGAGTCGAGGTACGGGCTGCCCTCGACGAACAGGTGTGTCGTCACGGGCTGGTGGCCCGCGGCCCCGCCGATGAAGTGGATGTGCGCGGGGCGGTACGGATGGCGGCCCGTGGCGCGCAGCAGTTCGGCGACCGGGCCGTCCTGCGGCACCGGGTAGTGGCGCGGTACGACGCTGCGGAACCAGTACCGTCCTTGGGCGTCCGTCGTGAACAGCCCGCGCAGGTTCAGGTCGGGCTGCACACCCGGCTGCTGCACGTCGTAGAAGCCGTCCCCGTTGGCCTGCCACACGTCGACGAGCGCGCCGGGCAGCGGCGTGCCGTCCAGGCTCCTGACCGTGCCCGCCACCACGCACGGGGTACCGACGTGGTCGAGGGAGATCTCGTCGCCCAGCGGGCGGGGCGGCGAGTCGACCATATGGAAGGGGCCGAGCACCGTGGAGTCCGTCGCGCCCCGGGGCTTGCGGTTGTTGATCGCGTCGACCAGCATCGACACGCCCAGCACGTCCGAGAGCAGGATGAACTCCTGCCGGGTGTCGTCGCACTTCTGACCCACCGCTGTGAGGAAGCGCAGCGCCTTCTCCCACTCCTCGTGGGTGGGCTCCGTGTCCCGGACGAACGCGTGCAGGTGCGTGACGAGGCTGGTGAGCACCTCCCGCAGCCGGTCGTCCCCGGTCCCCGCCCAGGACGCGTTGACCAGAGCGGCCGAGCTCTCCTCGGTGAAGTCGGGGAGAGCGGGAGGGGCGTCACGCCCTGCCGGGGGCGCGGTGCGTGCGGACGGTCCTTGCGCCGCGGCGGTGTCAGCCATGCAGGTGCTTCCTTCCTCCGCCCGCGGGCCGGGGCTCAGCCGCGGGGCGGGATCGCTGCCGTGTCCAGGAAGAACGCGTCGATGTCCTGGACGGAGCGGATGAACTCGTCCAGAT
Organism: Streptomyces tremellae; assembly: GCF_039540215.1. NCBI lineage: Bacteria > Bacillati > Actinomycetota > Actinomycetes > Kitasatosporales > Streptomycetaceae > Streptomyces > Streptomyces tremellae. Next base: position 91,519 of record NZ_BAABEP010000003.1, on the reverse strand, counting down.
TCATCGGCTTGGTCACGTACGCGTTCGCGTGCTGGCGGTACGCGTCCTCGATGTCGTCGGGCGCGGCCGAGGTGGTCAGGACCACCACGGGGATGCTGCCCAGCTCGCCGTCCTCCTTGAGTACCGCGAGCAGCTCGCGCCCGTTCATCCGGGGCATGTTGAGGTCGAGCACGATCAGGTCGGGGCGTTCCTTCTCGGGGTCGCGCAGGTGTTCGAGCGCCGCGAGACCGTCGGTGACGTGCGCGATCTCCCGCGCCATCCCGCGCTCCACCAGCGCGTCCTCGATCAGCAGCGCGTCCGCCGGGTCGTCTTCCACGAGCAGGAGGCTGTACGTACGGTCGTCGGTGAAGGCGTTCACGGCGGGTCTGCTCCTGCGCGGGAAGAGGGAAGGCACGAGGCGGCCGTGCGTGGCCAGGGGCCCAGCTTACGTGGGGCGGCGGCCCACGCGCCAACACCGCGCGCGCCGGGGCCCGGTGGCCGGCCACGGTACGGGCCCAGGGCGCCGCACGCGCCCACGCCCGGCCGAGCCCCCGGGGAACCCGGGCCACGGCCCCGCCCTCCGGCGCGACCGGGTTCCGCGCCGCCGCGTCGCCTGACACGCCGTCACCCGTGCGGCCCGCCCCGCACGCGAACGGGTGCACCCGCCGGGCCGGCCGCCCCGCAGGACACCCCCGGGTGACGGTCTGCGGACCCGGCGGGCGCGCGCCACGCCGGTGCGCCGCCCGCCGCCCGAACCCGCCCCGCGGGCCGCTCGGGCACGGCCCCCGCGCCGCCTGCCGGCGTCCTCCACGGTGCGGCCGGCGCGGCGGCCCGGCCGGAAGACCGGCCCGCACACCGCGGTGGGGCGGGGGTGGCCCACCCCGGGCGCACCCGGTCCAGTGCGCCGTCGCGCGCCCGCTGAACGGCCGACACACCACCCCGCGGGACACGCCGTACGACACGCGTCCGGCCGCCACTCTCATCGGATTCTCAGGTTGCGGAGCCGTGGACCGCCCCGGAACGTGGGCCGCAGTTGCCGCCCCCGGCCGATCGGAAGAGGAGTGTGTCGTGGCGACCCTGTGCAGACCAGCCGTCTCGGTGCCCGAGCATGTGATCACCATGGAGGACACCCTCCGCATCGCCCGGACACTCCATCCGGACCATCCCCAACTCCCGCTCGCGCTCAGGCTGATCGAGAACACCGGTGTCGCCAGGCGGCACCTGGTGCGCCCCATCGAGGAGACCCTGGAGCACCCCGGCTTCGAGGTGCGCAACGCGCGCTACGAGGCGGAGGCGAAGGCCCGTGTCCCGCAGGTCGTCCGGGAGGCCCTGGCCCACGCCGAGCTGCGCGCCGCCGACATCGACATGATCGTCTACGTGTCCTGCACCGGCTTCATGATGCCGTCGCTCACCGCCTGGCTGATCAACACCATGGACTTCCAGGGCCACACCAGGCAGCTGCCCATCGCCCAGCTCGGCTGCGCCGCGGGCGGCGCCGCGATCAACCGCGCCCACGACTTCTGCGCGGCGTATCCGGACGCCAACGTCCTCATCGTCGCCTGCGAGTTCTGCTCCCTGTGCTACCAGCCCACCGACCTCGGAGTGGGCTCCCTGCTGTCCAACGGCCTGTTCGGCGACGCGGTCGCCGCCACCGTCGTACGCGGCAGCGGCGGCACCGGGATCTCCCTGGAGCGCAACGGCTCCCACCTGGTGCCCGACACCACCGACTGGATCTCCTACAGCGTCCGCGACACCGGCTTCCACTTCCTGCTCGACAAGCGGGTGCCCACCACCATGGAGCCGCTGGCGCCCGCGCTGCGCGCCATGGCAGCTGAACACGAATGGGACGCCGGCGACCTCGACTTCTACATCATCCACGCGGGCGGTCCGCGCATCCTCGACGACCTGAGCCGCTTCCTCCACGTCCCCGCCGAAGCGTTCCGCTTCAGCCGCGCCACCCTCACCGAGTACGGCAACATCGCGAGCGCCGTGGTCCTCGACGCCATCCGCCGCCTCTTCGACGAAGGCGGGGCCGCAGACGGCGCCCGCGGCATCGTCGCCGGCTTCGGCCCAGGCATCACCGCCGAGATGAGTCTCGGCCGCTGGAGCAGCCCACCGCCGGGCACGCGGCGCCGGGTCATCGCCGCCACCGTGCGCGGCAGCGGCACCGACCCCGACATCGCTCCGGAACCGGTGGCCTGACATGACGACACACACCCCCGCTCCCGAGGCTGCGGACCCCGGCGAGGTCCGCTTCTGGGACGTCCCCGACCTGCCGGGACTCGAATTCGACCCGTTCCTCGACGAACTCCTGCGCGAGGACCCCGTCTCCCGCATCCGGCTGCCCAACGGAGAGGGCTTCGCCTGGCTGGTCACCCGCTACGAGGACGTCAAGCAGGTCACCAATGACCTGCGCTTCAGCAGGCGGGCCGTCGTCGGGCGGTCCGTCACCCGGCTCGCCCCGCACTTCATCCCGCTGGAGGGCGCCGTCGGATTCGCCGACCCGCCCGACCACACCCGGCTGCGGCGCTCCGTCGCCAAGGCGTTCACCTCGCGCGCGGTCGCCAGGGTCGAGGAGCGAGCCCGCGAGATCATGGAGGGCCTCGTCGACGCCATGCTCGCCGAGGGCCCGCCCGCCGACCTGATGGCGCACGTCAACGGCCCCTTCCCGCTCGCGGTCGTCAGCGAGGTGGTCGGCGTCCCCGCCGACGACGCCCCCCTGATGAAGGGCTGGACCGCGTCCATCCTGTCCGCCGCCCACGGCAAGGAGCACAGCGACCGCGCCAAGGAGGAGATCGGCGCCTACTTCACCGATCTGCTGTGCCGCGCGCGGCCCGGCGAGGACACCCTCGCCGCCCTGCTGTCGCGGGCCGTCGCCGACGACGAGCTGACCCTGCCCGAGGCGGTCGCCCTCGCCGTCCTCATCCAGGTCAGCGGCGCCCACGCGGTCACCAACAACAGCGCCAACATGCTGTACGCGCTGCTCACCCACCCCGGCCATCTGCGGCGGCTGCGCGACGAGCCCGCGCTGATGCCCGCAGCCGTCGAGGAACTCCTGCGGTTCATCCCGCACCGCAACGGCGTCGGCCTCTCCAGGATCGCCCTGGAGGACGTCGCCGTCGGCGGCGTGACCATCCGGGCGGGCGACGCCGTCTACGCGTCGTACCTCACCGCCAACCGCGACCCCGACGTCTTCGCCGACCCGCACACCCTCGACTTCGACCGGGAGCAGCCGCCGCACCTGGCCTTCGGCCACGGCCCGCACTACTGCGTCGGGCCGATGCTCGCCAGGCTGGAGTCGCGCATCACCCTCGACACCCTGCTGCGCAGACTGCCGGGCCTGCGGCTCGCCGTCCCGGCGAGCGAGGTCCGCTGGCGGCGCGGCGCCCTCATCAGAGGCCCCGAGAACCTGCCCGTGACCTGGGACGCCGTATGACCGTTGCTGCCGAGGAACCCGAGAGCAGGAGCACCCCGTGACCGAGCTGACCGTGCCCGCGGAGGACCGCGGCGCCACCCCCGCCGAGGGCCTCGTCGTGCCGCCGGGCGGCGGCAGGACCGTACGCACCGCCGCCCAGGAGGTGACCTACAAGGTCACCGGCGCGCACTCCCGCGTCTCGTCCAGCTTCGAGGTGGTCGTGCCGCCGGGCTTCGACGTCGGCGCCCACCGGCACACGCACAGCGAGGAGCTGTTCTACGTGCTGGAGGGCGAGCTGGACGTCATGGCCTTCGAACCGCGCGTGCTGACCGGCGACTGGCGGCACTGGGAGTCCGCGTCGGGGCTCACCGCCGTACGGGCGCAGCCGGGCACCGTCATCGTCGTACCGCCCGGCTGCCCCCACGCCTTCGCCAACCGCGGCGCGGCGCCCGCGAAGATGTTCTTCCAGGCGTCCCCGCCGTCCGACCACGAGCGCTACTTCGACGAACTGCTCGACATCCTCCAGCAGGACGGCCCGCCCGACCCGGCGGCCATCGACGCGCTGCGCGTGCGCTACGACATCGAGCAGCTCACCCCGCTGCGGCACGACGCCTGAGCCGCCCCCCTGCGGCCGGGCCCCTCCCGGCTCGGCCGCAGGCCCGGGGCGCGCCCCCGGCGCCGACCGGGCCCCGGGGCCTCCCCGGCGGGGCGGACCCCGGGTCCCGCACGCCGCTAGGCTGGGGGATCCACGGCGGCGACGCCGTACCGAGCCCCGAGGAGGGACCCCGCATGGCGGCCACGACCGCAGACCGTCCGCAGCCCCGGGCGCAAGGGCTGCGCAGTCTGCTCGCCTCCGGCCGGCCCTCGTTCTCCTTCGAGTTCTTCCCGCCGAAGACGGAGGCGGGCGAGCGGACCCTCTGGAAGGCGATCCGCCGCATCGAACCCCTCGCGCCGTCCTTCGTCTCGGTGACCTACGGCGCCGGCGGCTCCTCCCGCGACCGGACCGTCGAGGTCACCAAGCGCATCGCGGCCGAGACCACGCTGCGGCCCGTCGCCCACCTGACGGCCGTAGGCCACTCCGTGGCCGAACTGCGGCACATCATCGGCCAGTACGCCGACGCCGGCATCCGCGACGTGCTCGCGCTGCGCGGCGACCCGCCGGGCGACCCGAAGGGGGAGTGGGTCGCCCACCCCGAAGGCCTCACCCAGGCCCATGAGCTGGTCACCCTGATCAAGGAACTGGGAGACTTCAGCGTCGGTGTGGCCGCCTTCCCGGAGATGCACCCGCGCTCGGCCGACTGGGAGACCGACATCCGCCACTTCACGGCCAAGTGCCGGGCGGGCGCCGACTACGCCATCACCCAGATGTTCTTCGACGTGGCGGACTACCTCAGGCTGCGCGACCGGCTCGCCGCGGCGGGCTGCGCCACCCCGATCATCCCGGAGATCATGCCCGCCACCGACGTACGGCAGATCCGCAGGTTCGCCGAGCTCAGCAACGCGCGGTTCCCCGACGACCTCGCACGGCGCCTCGACGCCGCACGCGACGACCCCGCGGAAGGGCACCGCGTCGGCGTCGAGCACGCCACCGCGATGGCCGAGCGGCTGCTCGCCGAGGGCGCGCCGGGGCTGCACTACATCACTCTCAACCGCTCGACGGCGACGCTGGAGATCCACCAGAACCTCGGCATCAGGGACGGCGCCGCCGGGCGGCTCGCGGCCCTGCCCCGCTGACCGCGGGCCCGGCCGGGCAGCCGGGGACCGGCGCCGTCGGCGGGGCCACGTAGCATGCACCTCATGGAGCAGCGTGTATTGGGCAGGACCGGCCGCGAGGTGTCCGTGGTCGGACTCGGAACCTGGCAGCTCGGCGCCGACTGGGGCGATGTGGCGGAGGCCGACGCGGCCGCCGTCCTCGACGCCGCGGTCGGGTCGGGCGTGACCTTCTTCGACACCGCCGACGTCTACGGCGACGGACGCAGCGAGCAGCTGATCGGCCGCTACCTCAAGGGCCGCCCGGACGCCGGCGTGTTCGTCGCGACCAAGATGGGCCGCCGGGCCGAGCAGGTGCCGGAGAACTATGTGCTGCCCCACTTCCTCGCCTGGAACGACCGGTCGCGCGCCAACCTCGGCGTCGACACCCTCGACCTGGTCCAGCTGCACTGCCCGCCGACCGAGGTCTTCGGGTCCGACGAGGTCTTCGACGCCCTCGACACCCTCGTCGAGCAGCAGCGGATCGCCGCGTACGGGGTGAGTGTGGAGACCTGCGCCCAGGCGCTCACCGCGATCGCGCGGCCCGGTGTCGCCAGTGTGCAGATCATCCTCAACCCGTTCAGGCTCAAGCCGCTCGACGAGGTGCTGCCCGCGGCACGCGCCGCCGGGGTCGGCATCATCGCCCGCGTCCCCCTCGCCTCCGGCCTGCTGACCGGCAAGTACACCAAGGACACCGTGTTCGCGGCCGACGACCACCGGTCGTTCAACCGCCACGGCGAGGCGTTCGACCAGGGCGAGACCTTCTCCGGGATCGACTACGAGGAGGGGCTCGCCGCCGCCGCGGAGTTCGCCGCGCTCGCACCCGCCGGCGCCACCCCCGCCCAGACGGCGCTGCGCTGGATCGTGCAGCAGGACGGCGTCACCAGTGTGATCCCCGGCGCCCGCTCGGTCACCCAGGCCGAGGACAACGCGGCGGCCGCCGCCCTGCCCCCGCTGCCGCCCGAGGTGCTCGACGCCATGCGCGACCTGTACGACCGGAGGATCCGCGCCTCCGTGCACGGCCGCTGGTAGCGCCCGCTGGGCCACGGGAGTGAACTCCCGGGCGTGGTACACGACACGGGGTGCGCCACACGCACCGGCTTCCGTGGCTGTACCGCGCCCGGCGATGTAGCGTCGGCGACAGCTGTCGTGGTTCCGAAGTACCGCTCGCCCGTGACGCTTCGTTACGGGCGTTTCTGCTGGTCAGCGTGGACAGGACCAAGGCGATCACCTCCGGGCTGTCGCGCCCCGCGGCGGCCCTCGCTTCCCGGAACAACGGAGAATCGGCATGGCCAGTGGCACCGTCAAGTGGTTCAACTCGGAAAAGGGCTTCGGCTTCATCGCGCAGGACAGCGGCGGTCCTGACGTCTTCGCGCACTACTCCAACATCGCGATGACCGGCTACCGCGAGCTGACGGAGGGGCAGAAGGTCACCTTCGAGGTGACCCAGGGCAACAAGGGCCCCCAGGCGGAGAACATCCTCCCCTCCTGACCCGCACCGGGTCGGCCCCTCGGCGGGCCCCGCGCGACGGACCAGGGCGTGGCCCCGGCGGCACGGCCGCCGGGGCCACGCCCCCGTCGTGCCCGCGCGGCCGGCGTCCCCCTTCTGCGCCACCCCGATGGCGGCATATGCCCAGGCGGGCTCTCATGGAGCGAAGAGGGCGCCGTAGCGGCGTCCGGTGACCAACACGGTGTGTGCCCCACCGTTGTTGCTGTTCGGCAAAGGGAGCCGCGCCCATGTCACGAGATCCGCAGACCGTACGACAGGACGATCCGCGTCCCGAGGAGGCGGAGGAGACCCAGGAGCCCATACGCACACTCCTCTGGACGGCGGCCACGATCCGGCCGCTGGACGAGGTGGCCGCTCTGGTGAGCCTGCTGCGCAGGACCGGCGAGGTCCCGAGCCCCGCGGACGAGGCCCTCAAGGCCGCGGCCGTCGCCCGGCCGCTGGACGAGGTGCGGCAGCTTGTCCTCATGCTCAACGAGCCGCCCGAGCAGCTGGAGGAGGCCGACGCCACCTTGCGTGCGGCCGCGGTGGGCCGCCCGATCGAGGACGTCGCCGAGCTGGTGAACATCCTCGGCACCGAGGAGGGCCAGGAGGCCCCGGCCCCGGTGGCGCAGAAACCGGCGGCCGTGCGCCCGCCCGCGCCGGAACCCGTCACGGCGGTGGCGCAGGAGAAGCCCGCGCCCGCACCGCAGGCGCCGGTGGAGACACCGGCCGCGGCTCCGGCCCAGGCCCCGACGGCGGCTGCTCCCGCTCCGGCAGCACACCGGCAGGACACGGAGCGGTCCGAGGAGGCGGAGCCGCGCACGGACACCTTCCGCTTCGTGCCGCCCACCGTCCAGCGCCACCACGCGCCGCCCGCGCACAGCGCACCCCGCACGGCACGGCAGGACCCCGTGCGCCGCGCGCCCGCGGGCACCGGCGGCCTCCAGGCCCTGCGCTCCGTGCTGCGCTGGCCGGCCGGCGCGGCGCTGATCGCCATCGGCCTTGTGCACCTGCCCAAGGACCTCACCGAGCTGCGCTCCGGCGGCTACGCCGACGCGGTCTCGCTGGTCGTGACGGTGCTGTGCCTGTTCGTCGCGGTCTGGCTGATGGTGCAGGACATGGTGTGGACATGGGCCGCGGCGGCGGTGGCGTCCGCCGCCGTGCTCGTCATCCACTCGATGGTCGGCTTCGGCAGCATCGACCTGCCGGAGAGCAGCCTCGGTGGCTCCTACGCCTGGGCCCGCGCCGTCGCGCTGGTGTGCGCCATCGCGGCGCTCGCCCTGAGCGGGTCCGCGCTGATGCGGCGCCGGGCTGCCGTGGGCGCGAGGGGCGTGCGCTCCTGAGGCGCGCCCCGACCGTACGGCGTCGGTGCCCCCGGCCGGCGGGCCGGGGCACCGACGTGCGTGTCAGCGGACTGCCGGGGTTCAGGTGGCGGGGGCGCCCGTACCGCCGCCCCCGGCGCCCCGCGCCGACAGGGGAGTGGCGATGTCCTCCAGCGACTTGCGCTCGGCCGCCACCGCGAGGAACACCGCGACGAGGCCCGCGGCCACCATCAGGGACGCGCCGATGCAGAACGCGACGACCGCGTCGCCGACGTTCCCGCTGCCGGTCAGCGACGAGAAGACCAGCGGGCCCGAGATGCCGCCGGCCGCGGTGCCGATCGAGTAGAACAGCGCGATCGCCAGCGCGCGCGTCTCCATCGGGAAGACCTCGCTCACCGTGAGATAGGCGGAGCTGGCGCCCGCGGAGGCGAAGAACAGCACGACGCCCCAGCTCACCGTCATCGTCGTGGCGGTGAGCCAGCCCTCGTTGAACACCCAGGCGGTGGCAAAGAGCAGGAGTCCGGAGAGGATGTACGTACCGGAGATCATCTTCCGGCGGCCCACGGTGTCGAACAGCTTGCCCAGCAGGAGCGGGCCGAGGAAGTTGCCCACCGCGATCGCGGCGAAGAAGTAGCCGGTCGAGCCGCTGGAGACGTCGAAGAAGTTGACCAGGATCGACCCGAATCCGAAGGTGATGGCGTTGTAGAGGAACGCCTGTCCGACGAAGAGGGAGAAGCCGAGCACCGCTCGTTTCGGATACCCCGCCACCAGGGTCTTCGCGATCTCCCAGAGGCTGATCGTGCGGTGCTGCTCGACCGTGATGGAGCCGGTCGCCTCGGGCAGGCGCGTCCCCTTTTCCTGCTCGACCTCTCGCTCCACCCCGGAGACCAGGTCCTCGGCCTGCCGCTCGTAGCCGTGGATGAACATCCACCGGGGGCTCTCCGGCACATGCCTGCGCACCAGCAGGATCACCAGGCCGAGTACCACACCGAGCGCGAACGTCAGGCGCCAGCCGAGGTCCTTGGGGAAGATGCCGGTGTTGAGCGCCACCACGGACAGCAGCGCGCCGCCGACCGCGCCGAGCCAGTAGCTGCCGTTGATGATCAGGTCCACGCGGCCGCGGAACTTGCTGGGGATCAGCTCGTCGATGGCCGAGTTGATCGCCGCGTACTCGCCGCCGATGCCGAACCCGGTGAGGAAGCGGAAGAGGAAGAACCACCAGGCGGCGAAGGACAGCGCGGTGGCCGCGGTGGCCGCGAGGTAGACCGCGAGAGTCACCATGAACAGCTTCTTGCGGCCGAACCTGTCGGTGGCCCAGCCGAAGACCAGCGCACCCGCGCAGGCTCCCGCCACGTAGAGCGCCGCGCCGACCCCGGTGACCTGGCTGTCCGTGATGGGCAGGCCGCTGCCGCTCTCGGAGAGGCGGCTCGCGATGTTGCCGACGACGGTCACTTCGAGGCCGTCGAGGATCCACACTGTGCCGAGCCCGATGACGATCATCCAGTGCCACCGGGACCAGGGCAGCCGGTCAAGTCTCGCCGGGACCCTGGTGGTGACCGTCCCGATCTCTGGTTCCGCGGTGTGACTCATGGACCCCAACTCCTGCCCGGCGGCGCCTGCTGTTGTGCGTCGGAGCCGGCGCGCGGGGGGCGCGCCGGTGACGGTTGGCTGCGGTTACCCGATGATCAAAGTGGATAAACCGCCGGAACGCGCGCCTTGTTGGGGCGCGTCGCGGTGTGCGCGACGCGGTGCGGGGCCGATCGGGTGACGCCGCGCGGTGGCTGCGGGCCGGGGTCAGGCTTCGGCTGCCTCCCGGGCGCGGAGCTCCGCACGCAGGACACCGTCCGGGATCTGGAGGTTCCAGGCGGTGATCACCGGCCTGTCGTGCTCGGTGCCGAGCCGCGAGACCGTACCGGTCTCCAGCTTGAACAGGCGCCCGTCCGCGGGCGCGAGACCCAGGTGACGTGCGGTCAGCACCCGCAGGAAGTGCCCGTGCGACACGAGGACCACGTCGTCGTCCGTCTCCGCCCGTGCCTTGCGCACCTCGGCGAGCACCCGGTCGGCGCGCGCCCCCACCTGCTCGGGGCTCTCGCCGGGGTGGGCCGCGTCACCGGGAACCACTCCGTCCGTCCACAGATACCAGTCGGGCCGCTCGCGATGGATCTCGTCGGTCGTGACGCCCTCGTACCCGCCGTAGTCCCACTCGTGCAGGTCGGTGGACACCCGGTAGTCCGTGAGACCGGCCAGCTGGGCCGTGCGCTCCGTACGCCCCAGGGGGCTCACCAGCACCAGGCCCACCGCGCGGTCCGCGAGCAGCGGCGCCACGGCACGCGCCTGGTCCTCGCCGCGTGCCGTCAGGGGGATGTCGGTGTTCCCGGTGTGCTGTCCGGACAGGGTCCACTCGGTCTCCCCGTGCCGTACCAGGATCAGCTCACCCATGGGTCGTGCCACCCGCTTCCGCTCTCGTCTTCCCGTGACCGGGCCGTTTCCGGGAGCGACAACCCGGCGGGCCGCCGCGGCATTCCGGTCCGCCGGGGCCACCCGCCTCCCGGGCCGGGACCGCGGCGCCCTCCCAGTGTCTCCCGCCCCGGCCCGCCGCACAGGGCGGGAATGTCACGCGGAGGGGGCGCGTTACACCGGTCGGCACCACTTGGTGAACATGACATCCATACCGCACCGGCTCGCGGGCGCACCGCAGGCGCCGCGGGTACGGAGCCCGAGCAGGCCGTCAGGAGCACACATGGCACGCAGCGGGACACGCCCCGTCATCACCCTCAGGTCCACCGCGGGGACCGGCCACACGTACGTGACGCGCAAGAGCCGCAGGAACCACCCCGACCGCCTCGAACTGCGCAAGTTCGACCCCGCGGCCGGCGCGCACGTGCTGTACCGCGAGTCGCGCTGATCCGCGGGGGTACCCGACCGCATCCGTCCGCACGCCGCATCCGTCCGCACACCGATGGAAGGAACACGCCATGAAGTCCGGAATCCACCCCGAGACCCGTCCGGTCGTCTTCCGGGACACCGCCACGGGCGACGCCTTCCTCACCCACTCGACGCTCGACTCCGACAAGCGGATCGAGTGGGAGGACGGTGCCACCTACCCGCTCATCGACGTGGAGATCTCCTCCGCGAGCCACCCCTTCTACACCGGCAAGGGCCGGGTCGTGGACACGGAGGGCCGTGTGGAGCGGTTCGAGCGCAAGTACGGCTCGTACCGGGGGAGTGGCCGCGGCGAGAACGCCTGAGCCTCCGGGCCACTGCCACTGCCACTGCCACTGCCACTGCCGCCGCCCCGCCCATGGCGCGGCTCACGGCCGGTGCGGTGACGGCGGCGGAACATGCCCGAGTGGTTGAGCGTTCACCTGTACGTGGCTGCGGAGGGGACAGGGTCACCGGGCCTCACCTCCCCGCCCATGGGGAAGATCGTTCGGCTGAAGCCCCATGGTGCCTTTCGCCGCGAGGCGACCGCTCTCCGCAACCACCCCCGATCGGCCCCGGCCGGCCACCCCCGAACCGGCCGGGGCTTTCCCCTGCCCGCACGGGCACGGCGCCCCGGGCCGCGCAGCCGCGACCGGTGAGGCGGCCGTGTGCCGGGCATACTGCCCGTCATGACGCAGCCGACCGGTCCCCGTGTGTCCCCCCTCTTCCCCGCGCTCGCCGCGCCCGACGGGCGCCCCGCCCTCCGCTTCGGCGAGCGCACGATCGGGTACGCGGAACTCGCCGCGACGGCGACCGCGCTCGCCGCGCGCATCGACGGCGCCCGGCGCATCGCCGTCTGGGCCACCCCGAGCGCGGACACCGCGCTCGGCGTGGTCGCCGCCCTGCTGGCGGGGGTGCCCGCCGTGCCGCTCAACCCCAAGGCGGGGGAGGGCGAGCTCGCCCATGTGGTCGGGGACAGCGAACCCGAGCTCGTCGTCGCGGAGCCGGACGCCGCCCTGCCCGCGGCGCTCGACGGCATCGAGCGCGCCGAGGTCCCCGTCGTACCGGAGACCGGCGGGCCCGCCGCGCCGCTGCCCCGCGAACCCGACCCCGAGAGTCCCGCGCTGATCATCTACACCTCCGGCACCACGGGCCCGCCGAAGGGAGCGATCCTGCCCCGCAGGGCGCTGGCCGCGAACCTGGACGGCCTGGCAGACGCCTGGCAGTGGACCGCGGACGACGTCGTCGTGCACGCCCTGCCCCTCTTCCACGTCCACGGCCTGGTGCTCGGCGTGCTGGGGCCGCTGCGGCGCGGGGGCTCGATGCGCCACCTGGGCCGTTTCGACACGGGCGCCGTGGCGCGCGAGCTGTCGGACGGCGGGACCGTGCTGTTCGGCGTGCCGACGATGTACCACAGGATCGCGCAGGCACTGCCCGGCGACACCGCCCTCGCCTCCGCGCTCTCCGGCGCCCGGCTGCTGGTCTCGGGTTCCGCGCCCCTCCCGCTGCCGGACCACCGCAGGATCACCGAGGCGACCGGCCGCCACGTCGTCGAGCGGTACGGGATGACCGAGACGCTCATGAACACCAGCGTGCGGGTGGACGGCGAGCCGCGGCCCGGCAGTGTCGGCGTCCCGCTGCCCGGGGTCGAACTGCGGCTCGTGGACGACGAGGGCGTCGTCCTCGACGCGGACGACGGCGAGACGATCGGGGAGATCCAGGTGCGCGGACAGCACGTGTTCACCGGCTACCTCAACCGCCAGGACGCCACCGAGGCCGCGTTCTCCGCGAGCTGGTTCAGGACCGGGGACATGGCGACCCGCGACGCCGACGGCTGTGTCCGCATCGTCGGCCGCCGCGCCACCGACCTGATCAAGAGCGGCGGCTACAAGATCGGCGCGGGCGAGATCGAGAACGCGCTCCTCGACCATCCCGCGGTCGCCGAGGCCGCGGTCACCGGCGAGCCGGACGAGGACCTCGGCGAGCGGATCGTCGCCTGGGTCGTGCCCGCCGACCCGGCGCAGCCGCCCGCCGCCGAGGAGCTCCGCGACCATGTGGCGGGTCAACTCGCCCCGCACAAGCGCCCGCGCGACGTGCGCTTCCTCGACGCGCTGCCGCGCAACGCGATGGGGAAGATCACCAAGCGGGCCCTCGGCCGCTGATTCTCATCCCCCTCTCACCAGCCGGTACGACAAGCTGCATAGAGTGGTCGGGTGACCAACTCGACCCCTCCCGGCTGGTATCCCGACCCGGGGCAGCAGACTGGCGACGGCCCCCCGCGGCACCGGTGGTGGGACGGCTCCGCCTGGACCGACCACCTGCGGCCCGCCGCTTCCGAGGCGTGGAACGCGCCCGGGCACCCGCCGGTGCCGGGCGCCGCGCCGCCCACCGGCCGCGGGCGCAAGGTCGCCGTCTCGGTCACGGCGGGTGTCGTCGTCCTCGCGCTCGCCGGCGGCTTCTACCTGCTCGGCAAAGGCGACTCCGGCAGCTCGGCGGCCCCGGCCCCGGCCCCCTCGGCCTCCACCCGGTCGGACCAGGGCGGCGGCCCTCAGGAGGGCCAGGACGGCGGCGGCCTCGGCGGCGGACTGCCGGGCCAGGACGGTGGTTCGGAAGGTGGCGGCTCGCAGGACGGCGGCGGTTCGGGCGGACTCCCGCAGACCGAGAAGGGGTTCGCCACCGACGCGGCGAGCGGCATCGACCTGCCGGTGCCCACGGGTTGGAAGGGCCAGTCGGGCCTGGCGGGCGCGGGGGTGACGACCGGCGAGTACCAGTGCCCCGGCGACACGGCCCAGACGTGCGTGCGGGGCGGCGTGTTCTCCGCTCCCGCGACCGCGCTCAAGGACACCGCCACCACGCCGAAGGCCGCGGCGCAGCAGGACATCGCCGCCAACGCCAAGCAGTCCTACGGCGACGGCGGCGTCTACGGCAGCATCACCTCGCACCGGCAGCTCAAGTCCGAGGCCGTGAAGGTCGCGGGCAAGGACGGCTACCTGGTGCTGTGGAAGGTCGTCACCAGCAAGGGGGACGACGGCTACGTGGAGTCGCTCGCCTTCCCGTCCCCCGCCGCCGAGGGGCAGTTGGTGATGGTGCGCGCGGGCTTCGACGTCAGCTCGAAAGCGCCGTCGCTCAGTGTCCTCGACACCATCGTCAAGGGCATCAAGGCCGCGCCCGGCGGAACCGGGGACAGCGGCAAGGGGGTCTGACCACGGGGGAGGCCCGGCGCCCGGCCGGCGGCGCGCCGGGAACCGGTGTTGACTTCGAGTGCTCTCTCATTCGTAGCCTGACCGCATGAACACGCCTCAGCACAGCATCAAGACGGGGTTCGGCGCCGGCACTACCGCGGCCGAAGTCCTCAGGGGGATCGACCTCACGGGCAAGCTGGCCATTCTGACCGGGGGCTACTCGGGCATCGGCATCGAGGCGGCAAAAGCGCTCACCGGGGCAGGCGCGCGGGTCGTGGTCCCCGCACGCCGCCCCGACCGGGCCGGGGAGGCGCTCGCGGACCTGCCGGGCACCGAGGTCGAGGAGCTCGACCTCGGCGACCTCGACAGTGTGCGCGCCTTCGCCGAGCGCTTCCTCGCCTCCGGCCGGCCCATCGACATGATCATCACCAACGCGGCCGTCATGGCCTGCCCCGAGACGCGGATCGGACCCGGCTGGGAGGCGCAGTTCGCCACCAACCACCTCGGCCACTTCGCCCTCGTCAACCGCCTCTGGCCGGCCGTGGCGCCCGGCGCGCGGGTGGTCGCGCTCTCCTCGACGGGCCACCGCCGCTCGCCGATCCGCTGGGACGACATCAACTTCGAGCGGGGCTACGACAAGTGGCTGGCGTACGGACAGGCCAAAACGGCGAACTCGCTGTTCGCCGTCGAACTCGACCGCCTCGCCGCGCCGTCCGGCGTCCGCGCCTTCGCCGTGCACCCCGGAGGCATCCTCACCCCGCTCCAGCGCCACCTCCCCCAGCAGGAGATGGTGGACTTCGGCTGGATCGACGAGGAGGGCAACCTCCTCAGCCCCTCCTTCAAGACGCCCGAGCAGGGCGCGGCCACCGAGGTGTGGGCTGCCACCTCGCCGCAGCTCGACGGCGCGGGCGGCGTCTACTGCGCGGACTGCGACATCGCCGAGCTCGACAACGACCCGGAGGGCGGCGGCGTGCGCGGCTACGCGGTCGACCCCGAGCAGGCCACCCGGCTGTGGCGGCTGTCCGCCGACCTGACCGGCGTCAACGCCTTCGCCGCGGCCTCCTGACGCCCCGGCAGCCGACCAGGGCACGGCCGCGGGCACGGGGCGCGCCGCGCCCGCGGCCGCCCCGTGCCGGGGGATACGAACCCCGCCCGCACCTCTCGGAAGGGAGCCAGGCCATGGCAGCGCGCCCGCCCTGCGCATGACGGGACCCGTACTCAGCACGCCGGAACCTGCGCGCCTCGCCGCCTTCTACGCGGGGCCGCTCGGCTGGCAGACGCGGACCGCCGAGGAGGACTGGGTGAAGCTCGGGCCGCCCGAGGGGGAGGGCAGCCTGGCCTTCCAGCGCGACCCCGGCTTCGTGCCGCCCGAGTGGCCAGACGCCACGGGGCGGCCCCGGATGACCGCCCACCTCGACATCGAGACCGACGACCTCGACGCGGGCGCCGCCCGCGCGGTGGAACTCGGCGCGCGCGTCGCCCCGCACCAGCCGGCGGACGACGTCCGGGTGTGCCTCGATCCCGCGGGGCACGTCTTCTGCCTGTGGACGCGCACCTGAGCCGGTCCCCGCGGGGCGCGCACGGGGGCGTCCCCGGCGCGGCGGCTCCGTGCGCCCGCCCTTGACGCGGTCGGGGACCTGCGGCGAGGCTTGGGCCATTCTGAGAGCGCTCCCAGCGCCGCTCGACGCGCTGAGAGCGCTCTCAGCGGCCCGGCCAGGGCCGGGCGTCAGCGAACGACGAACCTCCGGAAGGACCTCCGTGGCCACCTCAGCACCCATCACAGGCCAGGCCCCCGACCCCGCACCGGCGCTCACCTTTCCGCCGGGCTTCCTCTGGGGGACGGCCACCGCCTCGTACCAGATCGAGGGCGCCGCGCGGGAGGACGGCAGGACACCGTCCATCTGGGACGTCTACTCCCACACCCCGGGCCGGGTGCTGAACGGCGACACCGGCGACGTCGCCGACGACCACTACCACCGGTGGCGCGAGGACCTCGACATCCTCGCGGACCTCGGCGTCGGCGCGTACCGCTTCTCCGTCGCCTGGCCGCGCGTCCAGCCGACCGGCAGCGGCCCCGCCAACGCCAAGGGCATCGACTTCTACAGCAGGCTCGTCGACGGCCTGCTCGAACGCGGGATCAAGCCCGTCGCCACGCTCTACCACTGGGACCTCCCGCAGGAGCTAGAGGACGCCGGCGGCTGGCCCGTGCGCGAGACCGCCCACCGCTTCGCGGAGTACGCGGGCATCGTCGCGGACGCGCTCGGCGACCGCGTCCCCACCTGGACCACCCTCAACGAGCCCTGGTGCAGCGCCTTCCTCGGCTACGGCTCCGGCGTGCACGCCCCCGGCAGGACCGACGCTGCCGACTCGCTGCGCGCCGCCCACCACCTCAACCTCGCGCACGGCCTCGCCGTCCGCGAGCTGCGCGACCGGCTGCCCGCCGGGGCCGAGGTGTCGGTGACGCTCAACCTGCACCAGGTCAGGCCGGTCAGCGACAGCCCCGAGGACGTCGACGCGGCCCGCCGCATCGACGGCACGGCCAACCGCGTCTTCACCGGACCGATGCTCGACGGCGCCTACCCGCAGGACGTGCGGGACGACACCGCGCACCTGACGGACTGGTCCTTCGTCCAGGACGGCGACACCGCGCTCATCCACCAGCCGCTGGACTTCCTCGGCGTCAACTACTACTCGCCGACCCTCGTCGCACACGACCCCCAGGGCGCGGAGCACGGCTCCGACGGGCACGGGGCGAGCGAGCACAGCCCCTGGCCGGCCGGCGACGGCGTGGCGTTCCACCAGGCGCCGGGCCCGCGCACCGCGATGG
Source organism: Streptomyces tremellae (assembly GCF_039540215.1). Lineage (NCBI taxonomy): Bacteria > Bacillati > Actinomycetota > Actinomycetes > Kitasatosporales > Streptomycetaceae > Streptomyces > Streptomyces tremellae. The sequence goes on along the minus strand of NZ_BAABEP010000003.1, from coordinate 74,634 downwards.
GCTGGGGCATCGACCCCACCGGCCTCTACGACCTGCTCGTCCGCGTCGGCCGGGAGCACCCGGGCCTGCCGGTGGTCATCACCGAGAACGGTGCGGCCTTCGACGACCGCGTCGGCGACGATGGCCGTGTGGACGACCCCGAGCGCGTCGCGTACCTGCGCGGACACCTGTCCGAGGTCCACCGGGCCATCGAGTCGGGCGTCGACGTGCGCGGGTACTTCCTGTGGTCGCTGCTCGACAACTTCGAGTGGGGGTACGGCTACAGCAAGCGCTTCGGCGCGGTGTACGTGGACTACGCGACGCAGCGCCGCATCCCGAAGTCGAGCGCGCACTGGTTCGGGCAGGTCGCGCGCACCGGCACACTGCCCCGGGGGTGACCCCGGCGCCGGGCCGTCCGCGGACGGCCCGGCGGGTGGCCCGCGAGGTGCGGGCAATGTGCGACGGTCGCGTCGATTACGTGGCTTGTCCGTCTCATCCACCCTCGCGGGTGATGTACCGGTGCGGCCTTCTTCGTCCCCAACTCGCCCTGACTGAAAGCCGTCTGAGGCGCCGACGAGGGAGCGGCCCTGACCTGCGGATTGACCTGAACATGCGCTTCCTTTGGGATTCCTTTGGTCTACGCGTGTTCCCCCTGAGAACACTTGATCGCCAGAGTGTGTTCTGCGTGTGGCCCGAACGTCCCAGTAACGCCACACGCGTTCACTCGCAAAGCAGGGGGTTCCATGAGATCCAGCCGACCGCGCCTGCGCACCGGTGTGGCCGTGGCAGCGACACTGTCCATGGTCACCGGTGCCCTCGCACTCGGCGTTCAGGCGGCCGGGGCCGACACCGGCCCTGCCGGACGTTCCGTGCTGCACGGCACCAAGCCGCTGTGGGCCACCGCCAAGGCGGACAAGGGCAGCACGGCTGCTTCCAACAAGGTCTCCGCACGCGTGTACCTCGCGGGGCGGGACGCGGCGGGCCTCGCCGCGTACGCGAAGGAGGTCTCCGACCCGTCCTCCGCGCACTACGGCGCGTACCTGAGCGCCCGCCAGGCCAAGGCGCGCTTCGGGGCGACGAAGCAGCAGATATCCGACGTCACCGCGTGGCTGACCGGCGCCGGCCTCAAGGTCACCGGCACCAACGCCCACTACCTCTCGGTCTCCGGTGACGCGCGCGCCGTGGAGAAGGCGTTCTCCACCACGCTGCACAACTACGCCAAGGGCGGCAGGACGTACCACGCGCCCGACTCGACGGCCTCCGTGCCCGCCTCGCTGCACGGCGCGGTCCTGACCGTCACGGGCCTGGACAACGCGCCCAAGGCCGCGCAGCACGCCGACACGCTGCCGCCGCCGGACGCCGCGTTCCTCAACGCCGGGCCGTTCTCGACGTACTACGGCTCGAAGGTCAACAAGAAGCTGCCGAACGCCTACGGTTCGAAGGCGCCTTACACGATCAAGGGCTACACCGGGAAGCAGCTCCGCGCCGCCTACGGCGCGAAGAACTTCACCGGCAAGGGCGTCACGGTCGCCATCACGGACGCCTACGCCTCGCCGACGATCGAGAAGGACGCGGCCACCTACGCCAAGCGCAACGGCGACAAGAAGTACCGGCCCGGTCAGCTCTCGCAGGTGCTGCCCGACGACTTCACCGTCGACGACGGCAACTGCCCCGACCCGGCGGGCTGGTACGGCGAGGAATCCCTCGACGTCGAGTCGGTGCACGCGGTCGCCCCGGACGCGGACATCACCTACGTCGGCGGCAAGTCCTGCCTGGACGACGACCTGCTCGACGCGCTGAACAAGGTCGTCGACAGCCACCTCGCCGACATCGTCTCCAACTCGTGGGGCGACATCGAGGCCGACCAGACCCCGGCGTCGCAGGCCGCCTACGACCAGGTGTTCCAGACGGGCGCCGTCGAGGGCATCGGCTTCTACTTCTCCACGGGCGACGACGGCGACTTCAAGGCGGCGACCGGCACCAAGCAGGTCGACACCCCGGCCAACTCGGCCTGGGTCACCGCGGTCGGCGGCACCTCGCTCGCCGTCGGCAAGAACGACACGTACAAGTGGGAGACCGGCTGGGGCACGCTCCAGGCGTCCCTGTCGGCAAGCGGCAAGGACTGGGCCGGGTTCCCCGGCGCCTTCACCTCCGGCGCGGGCGGCGGCACCAGCACCACCGTGCCGCAGCCGTTCTACCAGAAGGGCGTCGTCCCCACCTCGCTCTCCGAGGCGAACGGCACGACCTCCCCGATGCGCACCATGCCCGACATCTCCGCGGTCGCCGACCCCAACACCGGCTTCCTCATCGGCATGACGCAGACCCAGAAGAACGGCAAGCTGAAGTACAGCGAGTACCGCCTCGGCGGCACCTCGCTCGCCTCGCCGGTCATCGCGGGCGTCCAGGCCCTGGCACAGCAGGCCCGGCACGGTGTGCCGATCGGCTTCGCCAACCCGGGCATCTACCAGCGGTACGGCACCCCGGCGCTCCACGACGTCACGGACCACCCGCTGGGCGCGGGCCAGGACATCGCGGTCGTCCGCAACGACTACACGGACACGCAGGACCCGACCTCCCCGGTCAAGACGTCGATCCGCACCCTCGGCCACGACAGCTCCCTGTCGGCGACCGTCGGCTACGACGACGTGACCGGTGTGGGCAGCCCCGCGGACTCGTACGTGCAGTCGTACAAGACGCGCTGAGCCGGAGCACCACCGCCGCACGGCACACCGGCGACGGCCCCCGCAATGCCCCGGGCGGAGCAGTCTCCGCCCCGGGCCCGCGGGGGCCGTCGCCCGTTGCGCCCGCGCGCAGGGCCCGGGCCTGTCGCCCTCAGTGCAACCGGGGGATGATCAGAGTACGTCGCGATCAGCGCGGCGACCCCGGCGACGACCGGCGAGGCCACCGCGGGAATGACGATCTTCTGGACGACCTGGCCGAAGTGGACGCCGTGGGTGCCCGCGCCCACCCACACGGCGCCGATCAGGCCGCCGAACAGGGCGTGGGAGGAACTCGACGGCAGGCCGAGCAGCCAGGTCGAGTGATTCCAGACGATGGCGCCGATCAGTCCGGCGAAGATCATGCCGGGCGTGACCAGTCGGTCGTCGACGATGCCGCCGGAGATCGTCCGCGCGACCTCCGTGGAGACGAAGGCGCCGACGAGGTTGAGGACTCCGCTGATGAGGACCGCGGCCCTGGGGCGCAGCGCCCCGGTCGCGATGGACGTCGCCATGGCGTTGGCGGTGTCATGGAAGCCGTTGGTGAAGTCGAAGGCCAGGGCCGTGACGATCACCGCTGCCACAAGGAAGGTGATGTGGTCCATGCGGCCGGTCAAAGCGGCCCGGGACGTACGCGGGGCAACGTCGGCGTGAAGACACCAGGTGCGTCCCTCCGCGGAAACGGCGACGCGCCGGGAGGCCCGGCCGCGCCCACCCGGGCCCGGGCGACGGCCGCTCGGGACCCGGGCACGGCCGGCCCCGCGGTCACCGTCGCTGCGCGCACCCGTCCGCCTGTCCCGGTGGCCGGGGCACGGCGGCCGGGTGCTTGCGGAATCAACACCCCTGCCGGGCAAGGGGAAAAGAGACCCGGGAGCGGTCCGGAGCGGGCGGGCCGCCGCCTGGCACCGCACCGGAGCGCCGTCCCGCCACCGCGCCGTCCGCGGTCCGGTGGCAGGACGGCACACCGGAGGTTCCAGCAGGCGTACCGCTCCGATCAGGCGCGCTCGCGGTAGAGCCCGCGGCCCGCGCGGTCGGCGCGGGAGGTCGCCACGAGGCGGTCGAGTGTGCTGCGCACGGCGTTGATGTCTCCGGGGCTGCCGTCACGGCCGAGGACCTTCGCCACATCACGCGCCCTGACCGTGCCCCCCTTGGCGTCCGCGAGGATGTCCAGCACCTGCCGGGTCAGGCCGCTCGCCTGTTCCTTGGCCCCGCCCTTGGTCTCCGCCTTGGCCTCCGCCTTGGTGTCGGCCTTCTTCGCGGCGGCGGGCTTCGCGCCGCGCGCCGGCTTCTTCGCCGCGCCGCGCTTCTTCGGCGCGGCCTTCTTCGCGCCGCCACGGCGCGGCGCGGGCACCGAGGCGGCGGGCTCCGCCGCCGGCTCCTCGGCAGCCTCCGCCGCGGCGGGAGCCGCCTCCTCGGCCTGCCCGGACTCCGCGAGCACATGCGGCACACCGGACAGGGCCGTCAGCGCCGTCAGCGCCGAACGCACCGACTCCAGACGCTCGGTGACCGCTGCGAGCTCCTTCTCCAGGGACTGCTGGTGTGCCTCGAGGCGGGGAAGTTCCGCCTTGAGGAGCGTGGTTGTCGCCTCGACACTGCTCGGAGAGGCGGGTGCGGATGTCATGGGTATCCCTTTCCGTCAGGAGCCACCGACCGTTGTTCCCGTCGGTGGCCTGTGCCAACAAAGCCTAGGCTCTCCACGGCGCCACGTGGGCGGCAGGTGATCTTTCGGCGTCACACGCATGCACAACGACTCGGGCCCGACACCGGTTCCGGTACCCGGCGAACGCATCGGCCACCACCGTACACACCCTCCCTGACGTGCGTGAACGCGCCCTCCACCGAAGGCTTTTCGGCTCCCTCGTCGTGTGCGGCCCGGCAGAGGGGCCGGGCCGGACCCGTGTGTGTGACCAAAGCGTAGATCGCACACGGCAGTTGACGCGCGCTTTCCCGCGTCCTCCAGGTCGTTTTCCGCGTCCCCGCCCGCCGTGTGGGGACGCCGGTGTACGGTTCAGGCCGCGCGGGCCAGCACGGTCACGCACCGGGGAGCGCCGTCGGCCCGTCTGCCGAACGACTCGGCGGGCCGCAGCTCCACGGAGAACCCGCAGTCGGCCAACTCCGCCAGGACGTCGGCGAGCCCGAACGTCCGGTAGTACATGACGAACCGCGGCCGCCACACCGCGTTGCGCACCCGCATCGCCGCGTCGAAGCAGGCCGTCGCCCAGTAGGCGGGCGAAGTGGCGCGCGCAGGCGCGGGGAGGGGGAAGGCGAACAGACCGCCGGGCCGCAGCGCCGCCCGCACACCGGCGAACACCGCGGGCCGCTCGGCCGGAAGGAAGTGCCCGAACGCACCGAAACTCGTCACGATGTCGAACGCACCGTCGAAGGGGAGTGCGCGCGCGTCCGCCCTGACCCACTCCACCGCGGGCGGCCCGGCCGCGTCCGCGAAGCGCGACGCGGCCCGCGCGAGCATGCCCGCGCTGAAGTCCACGCCGGTCACCCGCTCGCCGCACACGCGCCGCAGCGCGCCCACCCCCGCGCCCGTCCCGCAGCACAGGTCGAGGCCCGCGCGGAACGGCCCGAGCGGACCCACCGCGGCCACCACGGCGTCGAGGAACGCGTCGGGCGTGCGGAACGGCGTCGCGTCGAACGTCGGCGCCAGCAGGTCATAGCCGCGTTCCACGGAAGACAGCGCCTGCACGGCCAGTTCGGTGAGGGAGGGCCCGCGGTCGGAGAACATCGCCTCAAGCGTAGGCCCACCGCGGCGCGTACCCGGCCGCCCCGCCCGCACGGGCGGGCAGGACCGCCACACCGGACGCGCCGCGGCGTTCGCACGGCGGAAGCGGAAGCGGAAGCGGAAGCGGAAGCGGAAGCGGAACAGGACAGGCGGAGACCGCCCGCGCCCACGCACCCGCCGCCCGTCCGCGCTTCGTGCGTCGCTCCCCGGGGGCGCCCCGCCGTCCCTCCGTCCAGCCTCGGCCCCGCCTGTTCAGACCCGGCCGCGCCTGCGGCCGGCTCCGGCCGTACGGCCGCGTGTCCCGCGCGGCGCCCCCCAGGACCGGTCCCGCCGGGACCGGTCGCCGAAGGCCCCGGGGCCTTCGCGGAGCGCCCGGTGCCGGAGCGCCCGGTGCCGGAGGGCCCGGTGCCGGAGGGCTGCGCGATGGCCGGTGCCGGGCGTGGACCGGCGGGTGCGCCGGGACGCCGCGCGGCGGGCCGTACGGGCGGCCCGGGCGCCGGTGGGGCGGCGGGAGCGGCTATCGTTGGTCGACATGTCCGCCCCTGAGATCGTCCGCATCGTCTCCCGCGACTCGCCGATGGCCCTGGCCCAGGTGGAGCGCGTCCGCGCCGAGCTGAGCGCGGCCCACCCCGGCGTCGCCACCGAGGTCGTCCCGGTGAAGACGACCGGCGACAAGTGGCTCGGAGACCTCGCCAAGGTCGAGGGCAAGGGTGCGTTCACCAAGGAGGTCGACGCGGCGCTGCTCGCCGGCGAGGCCGACCTCGCGGTGCACTGCGTGAAGGACATCCCCGCCGACCGGCCGCTGCCCGCAGGCACCACCTTCGCCGCGTTCCTCAAGCGCGACGACGTGCGCGACGCACTGATCCACCCCGGCGGACGCACGCTCGACCAGCTGCCCGACGGCACCAGGATCGGCACGTCGTCCGTGCGCAGGGTCGCCCAGCTCGCCGCGTCCCACCCGCACCTGGAGTGCGTCCCGCTGCGGGGCAACGCCAACCGCCGCCTGGACAAGCTCGCCGCGGGCGAGGCCGACGCGCTGCTGCTCGCCGCCGCGGGCCTTTCCAGGATCGGCCGCGAGGACGTCATCACGGAGATCCTCTCCACGGACACCATGTGCCCCCCGATCGGCGCCGGCGTGCTCGCCCTGCAGTGCCGCGAGGACGACACCGACCTCATCGACGCGATCAGCGTCCTCGGCGACCCGGACACCCACCGCGAGATCACCGCCGAGCGCATGTTCCTGCACGTGCTCCAGGGCCACTGCAACTCGCCCGTCGCGGGCTTCGCCAGGGTGCACGGCAACGGCGACCTGTCGCTGCGCGCCTGCGTGTTCACCCCGGACGGCAAGACCGTGCTCAACGCCCACGAGTGGGCGGGCCCCCTCGACCCGGCGACACTCGGCACCTCCGTCGCCGTCAGCCTCCTCCGCCAGGGCGCACGCGAACTCATCGACGGCATCGCCCACTGACCCCGGGGCCCGCGCCACCCGGCCGGGCGCGGTGCCCGCCAGATCCGCGCCAGCCGGGCGTGGCGCGGCCGTTCCCCCGCGGCCACCCGCGGCTGAGACCGCCCACGGATGCATGCCCCGCACGTGGACCTCGGCCCGGGGCCGGTGCCGCATCCCGGGTTCGCCGGGTCCTTCGCGCCGACGGTGGGCGGCCTCACCGCCGGCGCCCTGCCGACGCACGACACCCTCCCGCACGCGTCGGGCCGGACCGCCCTCGGCGCCCTCTGCGTCTACTTCGGCCTCGTGCTGCTCGTGGCCGCGTGGTGGTGGCTCGGCACCGCGCTGCGCGGGCCGCGCCCGCCCGCCCCGCACTGCCTGCTGCTCACCCTGTGCGTGTGGGCAGCCCCCTGATGTGCGGGCCGCCCCTGTTCAGCAGGGACGTCTACAGCTAGCTCGCCCAGGGCGCGATGGCCGACGCGGGCACCGGCGTCTACCACCACGGCCCCGACGACCTCGGCGGGCCGCTTGCCGCCGAGGCGGCGCCCGTATGGGGCCGCACACCGGCGCCGTACGGCCCGGTCTTCCTCGCGCGGGTGCCGCTGTTCCGGCACTTCTTCGACCTCGGCGTCTACTACGGCACCGTCGACGCGTGGCTCCACCACGGCGGCCACCTCTACGACTGCACCAGGCCCGGCTCCCACTACGGCCTCACCTACCCGCCGTTCGCCGCTCTCGCCGTGGCGCCGAGGGCCCTGGTGTCCTGGCCCGCGGCTGTCGCGATCGGCCTCGCGCTGTCCGCCGCCGCGTCCTGCCTGCCGGTGTACTGGCTGCCCGGCGGCGTCGTACGGCGCCAGGGCCGGCCCGCCTGGTTCGCGCCCACTGCCGACACCCGCGCCGCGTGGCTGCTGTGCGCCGCCGCCGTCCTCGCGCTCTGGTGGGTGCGGGCACGGGCCGCGGCGGCGGTCGGGGACGTGACCGCGGGCTTCGCCCTCACCGGGCTCGCGGCCTGCCTGGTGTCGCCCGTCACCTGGGTGCACCACCTCGTGTGGGCGCTGCCCGCGCTCGCCGTCCTCCTCGACACCGGCCTCGGGCGCCGCTCCCGGGCGGCCCTCGTCCTCTGCGCGGTCCTGCACGTCCCGCTCTCCAGCGACGTGGTGTGGCTGTGGAGCGACGGTGCCGGGGGACCGGTGGCCATCGCGGGGTCCAACGCCTTCGTGTGGGTGGCGCTCGGGCTGCTCGCCGGCCTGCCCGTCCGCGCGCACACGTCGGGCGGGCACCGGTCCGGGCCCCCTTGTCCGCGGGCGGCGCCCCTCGTTAGGGTCGTGGGTCGGCCGGTGGCACCTTCGCGGCGCCCCGGCACACCGGCACAGGGGGCCGCCCCGGCGGCCCTTGGCAACGCACTGAAAGAAGTGGTCGTGCGCTACACGAGGTTGGGCAACACGGGTCTGGAGATCTCGGCCGTCACCCTGGGCTGCATGAGCTTCGGGGACCCCGAGCGCGGCAAGCACTCCTGGAGCCTCGGCGAGGACGAGAGCAGGGCCCTCATCAAGCAGGCCCTGGAAGCGGGCATCACCACCTTCGACACCGCCAACGTCTACTCCGACGGGTCGAGCGAGGAGATCACCGGCCGTGCGCTGAAGGACTTCGCCCGCCGCGACGACGTCGTCATCGCCACCAAGGTCTACAACCGCATGCGCCCGGGCCCAGGCGGCGCCGGGCTCTCCCGCAAGGCGATCCTCTCCGAGATCGACAACAGCCTGCGGCGGCTCGGCACCGACTACGTGGACCTCTACCAGATCCACCGCTGGGACGACGCCACGCCCATCGAGGAGACCCTCGAAGCACTCCACGACGTCGTCAAGGCGGGTAAGGCCCGCTACATCGGCGCCTCCTCCATGCACGCCTGGCAGTTCGCCAAGGCGCTCTACACCGCGGACCTGCACGGCTGGACGCGGTTCGTGTCCATGCAGAACCACTACAACCTGATCTACCGCGAGGAGGAGCGCGAGATGCTCCCGTTCTGCGCCGACCAGGGGGTGGGCGTCATCCCGTGGAGCCCGCTCGCCCGCGGCAGGCTCACCCGCCCGTGGGACGCGCAGACGGCGCGCTCGGACACCGACGAGTTCGGCAAGACCCTCTACCACCCGGAGGACCGCACGGTCGTCGAGCGGGTCATCGACCTCGCCGCCAAGCACGGTGTGCCGCCCGCGCAGATCGCCCTCGCCTGGGTGGCGCAGCGGCCCGCGGTGACCTCGCCCATCGTCGGCGTCACCCGCCCCCAGCAGCTCACGGACGCGGTGGCCGCCCTCGACCTGGAGCTCGGCGAGGACGAGACCGCGCTCCTTGAGGAGCCCTACCAGCCGCACGGCGTGGCGGGCTTCTGACCCGCCGGCAGGGGACGCCGCTCCGGCCCCGGGGCGGCGTCTGGCAGGCTTGATCCATGCGAACTCCTTCCCTGGCCGCGCTCGTCGACGCCCTCCTCGACGGCGAACGCCCCGCGCCCGTCGTCGCCGCGGGCGAGCCGGTCCTGCGCCGCCCCCTCCCGCCGTACGAGGGAGAGCTCGGCGCCGACCGGCTCGCGCGGCTCGTCGCGGCGATGCGGGAGACCCTGCACGCGGCCCCCGGCGTCGGCCTGGCAGCCCCGCAGATCGGGATCCCGCTGCGGCTCGCCGTCATCGAGGACCCGGCCGAGGTGCCCGCCGAGGTCGCCGAGGCCAGGGAACGGGTGCCGCAGCCCTTCCGCGTACTCGTCAATCCCCGCTACGAGGCGCTCGGCCCCGGCCGCGCCGCGTTCTTCGAGGGCTGCCTGAGCGTGCCGGGCTGGCAGGCCGTGACCGTACGCCACCGCACGGTGCGGCTGCGCGCGCAGGACGAGCAAGGGCGGGAGAGCGACGAGGAGTTCACCGGCTGGCCGGCCCGGATCGTCCAGCACGAGACGGACCACCTCGACGGCAGGCTCTACCTCGACATCGCCGAGACCCGCTCGTTGTCCAGCACCGCCGCCGTGCTCGGGCACTGGAACCAGCCCACCCCCGAAGCGGCGGCGCGCGCCCTCGGGTTCGACCTGCCCGGCGGCGGCGCGGGCGCGGAAGCATGAGCCCGGTCACGGCCGGAACCTGGCCGTCCGGACAGGCGGCTGGCAGACTCGACCGGGTGAAAGGGTGTCAGGTGGTGATCGCGCGATGAGCGAGATCCGTCCGGGAGGCTCCGGCGGCAGCGCGCCCACGGTTCTGCGCATGGTGATCGGCAAGCGGCTCCTCGCGCTGCGCGAGCGCGCCGGCGTGACCAGGGAGAGCGCGGCGGCCCTGCTCGACGTCACCCCGCTGACCATCCGCAGGATGGAGAACTCCGAGGTCAGCTTCAAACTGCCGTATGTGCGGCTGCTGCTCCAGCTGTACGGCGTCGACACGGCCGAGGCCGACCAGTTCGTCGAACTGGTCAAGGCGGCCAACCTGCCAGGCTGGTGGCACCGCTACCGCGACGCCGTGCCCGACTGGTTCGGCGCCTACGTCAGCCTGGAGGACGAGGCCAGCCTCATCAGGACGTACGAACCCCACTACGTACCCGGCCTGTTGCAGACCGAGGAGTACGCGAGGGGTGTGCTGGGCGCGGGCGCGCCCAAGGACCCGGAGGCGCTGGACCGGCGGGTCGCGCTGCGCATCAAGCGCCAGCAGCTGCTGGCCAAGGCCGACGCGCCCATGCTCTGGATCCTGATGGAGGAGGCCGTGCTGGGCCGCCCGGTCGGCGGCCCCGGCGTGATGGGCGGGCAGCTCGACCGCCTCATCGAGGCGACCACGACGCCCAATGTGACGCTGCAACTGCTGCCGTTCGCCATCGGACCGCACCTCGGCGCGTTCGGTCCCTTCACCCTGTTCAGGTTCGACGTGGTCGAACTCCCCGACATCGTCTACACGGAGAACCTCACCGGCGCCGTCTACCTCGACCGCAGGCCCGACAGCGCCGCGTACCTCGAAGTCCTCGACAACCTCTCGGCGCGCGCCCTGTCCGTCCGTGAGACCCGCGAGGAGCTGCGGAGCATACGCGCCGAACTCACCTGACCTGCGCCGAACTCACCTGACCTGCATCGGGCGAGCCCCGGCGCGCCCGGGAGGAGGGGCAGCCGCGCCGCCTGGCCCCGATGATCGTTCTGATCTATTTTCGAGCGCATGTCCCGACCCCTTCCCCTCGCACTGGTCCAGGCGGCCCCTCACCCGGCGCAGGCCCCCCTCGCCGGCTTCGCCTCGGACACCGAGCGCCTCCTGCGCCGGCTGCCCGGCACGCGCATGGTGGTCCACCCCGAACTCCACCTGTGCGGCGTCGAACCCGGCGCGGCCGACGCAGACGAGCGGCTCCGCGCCGCGGCGGAGCCGCTCGACGGCCCCCGCGCCAGGGCGCTCGCCGAGCTCGCCGGCGATCTCAAGGTGTGGCTGCTGCCCGGTACGGTCTGCGAACTCGGCCCCGGCGGCGAGCTGTTCAACACCGCACTTGCGTTCTCCCCGGAGGGCAGGCTGGCCGCCTCCTACCGCAAGGTGTTCCCCTGGCGGCCCTACGAGCCGTACGACCCCGGCGACCGGTTCGTCGTCTTCGACGTGCCGGGCACCGGCAGGATCGGCTTCGCCGTCTGCTACGACGCCTGGTACCCGGAGGTCTCCCGCCACCTGGCGTGGATGGGCGCGGAGGTGATCGTCAACCCGGTGATGACGACGACCGCCGACCGGGCGCAGGAACTCGTCCTCGCCCGCGCCAACGCCATCGTCAACCAGGTCCACGTCGTGAGCGTGAACACCGCGGGCCCCGCGGGCACCGGACGCAGCGTCGTCGTCGACCCCGAGGGCCGGGTACGGGTTCAGGCGCCGTCCGAGGCGCCCACCGTGCTCACCGACGTGCTCGACCTGGACGACGTCACCCGCGTGCGGACCCACGGCACGGCCGGGGTGACCCGGGTGTGGGACGTCTTCCAGGAGGGCGACGCGCCCCTCGAACTCCCGCTGTACGAGGGGCGGATCGACCCGCGCAGCTGGCGTCCGGGGCCGGCGGAGGAGGCCACGCGATGAGCACGGAACCCGCCAAGGACGGCGCACAGGCCCCGGGGCTCGACAGGACGCTGGGACTGCGCTCCGTCGTCCTGTTCGGCCTCGCCTACATGACCCCGCTGATCGTGCTCGGCACCTTCGGAGTGGTCGCCGACGCGACCCACGGGGCCGTGCCCGTGGCGTACGCGCTGGCGCTCGTCGCCATGCTGTTCACCGCGCACAGCTACGGACGGATGGCCGCGACCCACCCCGTCGCGGGCTCCGCCTACACCTATGTCACCCGCGCGATCGACGGCCGCGTCGGCTTCCTCGTCGGCTGGGCCACCCTGCTCGACTACTTCTTCCTGCCGATGGTCATCTGGCTGATCGGGGCCTCCTACCTGAAGGCCGAGTGGCCCGGCGTACCGCTGTGGGTGTGGGTCCTGGGCTTCATCGTGCTCACCACCGTGCTGAACGTGCGCGGCATCAGGACCGCGGAGCGCGTCAACGACCTGCTGATGGTCTTCCAGGTCCTGGTGATCGCGGCGTTCGTGGCGCTGTCCGCGCGGCACGTGGTGGAGCTGCACGGCGGCGGCGGACTCGCGGACGCGACCCCGTTCTGGAACAGCGCGAGCACCGTCTCGGCGGTCTCGGCGGGCGCCGCGCTCGCCGCGTACTCCTTCCTCGGCTTCGACGCCGTCACCACCCTCACCGAGGAGACGCTCGAACCCCGGCGCACCATGCCCCGCGCGATCCTGCTGATCGCGCTGATCGGCGGCGGCATCTTCGTCCTCGTCGCCTACGTCACCCAGCTCGCCCACCCGGGCAGCCGCTTCGAGGACACCGGCTCCGCGGCGTTCGAGATCGCCAAGGCCGTCGGCGGCGACGTCTTCTCCTCGGTCTTCCTCGCCGGGCTCGTCGTCGCGCAGACCGCCTCCGGCATCGCCGCGCAGGCCAGCACCTCCCGGCTGCTGTACGCGATGGGGCGCGACGGCGCCCTGCCGAGCCGGGTCTTCGGCCGCATCCACCGCCGCTTCCGCACCCCCGCGTTCAACGTGCTGCTGACCGGCGCGGTCGGCCTGATCGCGCTGACGCTCGACGTGGCGACCTCCACGTCGTTCATCAACTTCGGTGCCTTCACCGCCTTCACCTTCGTCAACCTGTCCGTGCTCGCGACCTTCGTCAGGGAGCGCAGGGCCGGGCGCGCCCCCGGGGTCGCCGGACACGTCGTCGCGCCGCTGATCGGCGCGGGCGTCGACGTGTGGCTGCTCGCCCACCTGGACAGCAGCGCCGTCGAGCTCGGCCTCGCCTGGCTCGTCCTCGGCATCCTCTACCTCGCGTGGCTGACCCGGCTGTTCCGCAGGCCGCCCCCGACCCTCGACTTCAGCGAGGGGGACGAGCCCCGGGCCGCCGCCGACGTGTGAGCGTCCAGAGCCTGGGACACGGTGCCGGAGCGCGGGGAGCGTCTGGTTATCTGGTAGGACCACTCATCCTTGCCCACTTCCGGAAATGAGGCCGCGTACGGTGTCCTCCCGCCCCGTGACCCTGCTCAGCCTGGTACCCGCGGTGTTCCTCCCGGCGCTCACCTTCGAGACGGGCATGGGGGCGCTCGCCCCCGTCCTCGCGCTCAGCGGCCGGGCGCTCGGCGCGTCCGTGGGCGCGGCGGGGCTGGTGCTCGCGCTGCTCGGCGTCGGGCAGATCCTCGGGGACGTGCCGGCGGGCGCGCTCGCCGCGAGGCTCGGCGACCGCAAGGCCATGCTGGTGGCGGCGGGCGTGGCGGCGCTCACCCTGTGCGGCTGCGCGTTCGCCCGTACGGTGTGGGAGCTGGCGCTCGCCGTCACGGCCACCGGCGCCACGAACGCGGTGTTCATCCTGGCCCGGCAGTCGTACCTCACGGAGGTCATCCCGATCGGGCTGCGGGCGAGGGCGCTGTCGACGCTCGGCGGGATGTCGCGGGTCGGCGCGTTCGTCGGCCCGTTCATCGGCGCCGCCGTGCTGCGGGACCGGCCCGTGCACGACATCTACTGGCTCGCGCTCGCGTTCACCGCGGTCACCGCGGGCGTGCTGCTGTTCGTACCGGACGTCGCCGACCCGTCGTCCGCGCACGCCAGGGGCGACAGGAAGCCGGTGTCCGTGCGGACCGTGGTCCGCGACCACCGGCGCGTCTTCCTCACCCTCGGCATGGCCGTGCTGCTCGTCGGCTCGGTGCGCGCGACCCGTCAGACCGTGCTGCCGCTGTGGGCGGAGCACCTCGGCCAGAACGCGTCGACCACCAGCGTCGTCTTCGGCATCGCGGGCCTGATCGACATGCTCACCTTCTACCCCTCTGGCCAGGTCATGGACCGCCTCGGGCGGCTGTGGATCGCCATCCCCTCGATGCTGGTCCTCGGCCTGACCCAGGCGCTCCTGCCGCTCACCCACGGCCTGGTGTCACTGACCGTGGTGGCGATGCTGATGGGTTTCGGCAACGGCATCGGCAGCGGCATCCTGATGACGCTCGGCGCGGATGTCGCGCCGCCCGAGACCCGCACCCAGTTCCTCGGCGTGTGGCGGCTGTGCGCGGACTCGGGCAGCGCGGGCGGCCCCCTCGTGGTCTCCGCCGCCGCGTCCCTCGGCAGCCTGGCCGCGGGCATCGTCGCCATGGGCGCGGTCGGCATCGTCGCCGCGGGCGCGCTGATGCGGTGGGTGCCGCGCTACTCCGAGTTCGCCACCACGGGCACCCGCAACCGCCGCTCCACGGTCGCCGCGGTCTCTCTGCCGCAGACACCCGCCCCGCGCCCCGGCCCCGGGGCGCCGGAACCCGCGGACCGGGTCGAGGAGTCCTGAGCCGCAGCCGAGGAGACCTGGACCGGCACTCCGCCGGAGCCCAGCAGGACGTCCCGCGCCGCCCTGGGGCGCGACAGGGCCCGGCCGGCCGGGCCCTGTCACACCGCGGCGGACGGGCCCCGGCACCCTTCAGACGCGTCCGCGGACCGGTTTCCCGACGCGCGGGCTGACGAGGGCCCCCGCGGGGAAGCGTCAGGTCCGGACGGCCGAGCCGGGCAGCCCCGCACCGGGCGGGCCGAACGGCCGCCAAGGCGGCGCGCCGGCCCCCGGCACGCGGACGCGCAGGCCCCGTCGCTCCCGGCCGACACGGCGCCGGGGCCCGCGGAGCAGGACGGCAGCCCGTGCGTCCCCGGGCCGCGCGGCGCACCGCAGGGCACCCCTGGCCGGGGCCCGCACCGGGGGATGTTGGCGTCCGCCCGCGCCGCGTTCCCCGATCATCGGCCCGGGGCATGGTAGGCACAGGGCATGCCTTCTGACGCCGTGTCACCCGGCCGGCCGCGCCCCCACGGCCCCCGCCGCGCAGCGTGGAGCCGGCGCGCCCGCCGGATATGACCGATGCGGGACCGCTCGACACGCCAATGTCATGGCCCTGTCGATGGAATGTCGGGTTCCCACCCCTGTCCGCCTGCCATCTTGCCTGCGGCCCTGCCGCCACCAGAAGGGACCACGCCATGCCAGAAATCACCCGCCGCCGGCTGATCGCCGCAGGCGCCGCCGCGTCCGGAGCCCTCGCCGCAGGACAGATCCCCCTCGCACCTGCCGCCTCGGCGGCCCCGCGCTCCGCCTCAAGACGCGCCGCCGCCGACCCCTTCACCCTCGGCATCGCGTCGGGCGACCCCCTCACCACGGCCGTCGTCATCTGGACCCGCCTCGCCACCGACCCGCTGCACGGGGGAGGCATGCCGGACAGCGCGGTCGACGTCAGCTGGCAGGTGGCCGAGGACCAGAAGTTCCGCAGGATCGTCCGGCAGGGCACCGCCCAAGCCGAACCGGCCTTCGGCCACAGCGTCCACGTCGACGTGCGGGGACTGCGCCCGGGGCGCGACTACTGGTACCGCTTCCGCTCCGGCGACCACCTGTCCGCCGTCGGACGCACCCGCACCGTGGACACCTCGCCCTCCAAGCTCCGCGTCGCGCTCGCGTCCTGCCAGAACTGGCAGCAGGGCTACTTCAACGCCTACGCCGACATGCGCGAGCAGGACCCCGACTTCGTGCTGTTCGTCGGCGACTACATCTACGAGTCCGCCCCGACCGCGTCGTCGGTCCGCGTCCACGAGGGCAGCGGCGAGCCCGTCACACTCGACCAGTACCGCAACCGGTACGCCCAGTACCGCACCGACCCCGACCTCAACGCGATCCACGAGACCACCCCCTGGATCGTCACCTTCGACGACCACGAGGTCGACAACGACTTCGCGGGCGAGGTCCCCCAGGACCCGGACAAGCAGTCGCACGACGCCTTCGTGCAGCGGCTGACCGCCGCGTACCAGGCGTACTACGAGCACATGCCGGTCCGCGCCACCGCCGTCCCGAACGGCCCCCACATCCAGATGTACCGGCGCTTCGACTTCGGCAGCCTGATGCGGCTCAACGTCCTCGACACCCGCCAGTTCCGCAGCAACCAGGTCACCTCGGACGCTGCCGCCGAGGACCCCAAGCTGACGATGCTGGGCGCCACCCAGAAGTCCTGGCTGCTGAACGGCCTCGAACGCTCCTACGCCCGGTGGAACGTCGTCGCCTCGCAGATCATGATGGCCGAGACGGACAACGTCGCGGGGCCGGGCAAGAACTGGTTCTACGACGCCTGGGACGGCTACCAGGCCGAGCGCAACGAACTGATGGCGCGCTTCCAGCACATCCGCAACCCCGTCGTCCTCAGCGGCGACCGCCACCTGACGATGATCAGCGACCTGAAGAAGGACTTCTCCGACCCCAGGTCAGCCGTCGTCGGGGCCGAGTTCGTCGGCACCTCCATCAGTTCCAACGGCGACCAGGACGTCAGCGCGTTCAACGCCCAGTGGGACCCGCTGCGCAAGGACAACCCGCACTGGAAGTTCATCGACTGCCACCGCGGCTACCACCTCTTCGACATCGACCGCCGCGGCATCGACGCCCAGGTGCGCGTCGTGGGCTCCGTGCTCAAGCCCACGTCCACCAGCAGCGCCCTCACCCGACTCCGCGTCGACGAGGGCAGGCCCGGCGTCCGCACCGTCTGACCCCGTCCGCCCCGAAGAGGCCTCCGCCGCCCGGTGCGGGGGCCCCGGGCGTGCGGCACCGCGGCTCAGGGCTCGTGGGTGCGGGACTCCAGGTCCTCGCGAGTGGCGGGGCCGTAGACGCCGGAGGGGTCTGCGGTGATGTCGTGGGACCGCTGGTAGCGCGCGACGGCGTCCTCGACGTCCGCGTCGTAGACGCCGTCCGCCGGGCCGAGGTAGACGAGGAGCAGCTGGCCGAGCCGCTTCTGGAGCTCAACGACCTCGGGGCCGCTGTCGCCCTCCTTGAGGACCGGCGGTGCTGTGGGCGCGCTCGCCGCGCCGCTCGGCGTGTCCGACGCGGCGGGGGAGCCCTCGCCCGAGGCGGTGGGGGAGGCGGCGGCCTCCGTCGCCGCCGCGCTGCCCGGGGAGGCGGCCGGGTGCGCGGCTCCGGCGTGGCCTGCCTTGGCGGCGCCGCCCGCCGACCGGCCGGGGGAGGGCGCGGTCGCCGTGTCCGAGGCGATCGCACCGGTGGCCGCGCCGGACGGGCGAGCGACGAGCCGGCCGCCGGGGAGCGCCGCGGCAGGCGTGCCGGCGGCGGTCCCCCGGGCCGTGTCCGCGCCGTCGCCGCCGAAGGCCCCCGTGCCCGCCGCGACGGCGACCGCCGCGACGACGGCGCCCGCGGCCGCCGCGATGAGCATCCCCTTGCGCCTGCGGCGCGGAGCCGACGGCGCGGCACCCGGGGCTCCCGCGGCCCCCGCCTCGATCACGGACCCCGCGAGCGGGGCGCCGCCCTCCGCGCCGCCCTCGGCCGGCGTGGCCGCGGACTCCGGGGGCGGGGGTGATGAGGCCGTGCCGGTCCCGGGTCCCCCGCCGCCCGCCGGAAGGTCCAGGGGCGCTACGGCGCCGGGGGCGTCGGAGGCTTCCTGGCCGGACGGCAGGCCGGGGGAGTCCGGCGCCTCAAGGCCGGACGCCGCGCCGGGGGCCGCGTCCCCGGCGCCGGCGCTGTCCCCGGCGGCGCTCCCGCCCGCCGTCGCCCGGAGCGCGGCCACGGTGACCGCGCAGGCGCAGTCCGGGGTGCCGTCCTCGCCCGCGGGAGCGAAACAACGGGGACAGGGTTCTGGCTTCACCGACGTTCCCTTCGTGGATGCGGTGTGCGCGCACGGAGCCGAATGGGCATGCGGTGCGATTCTGCCGTGTGCGCCGCTGCGGCTTTTCGGTCATAAGGGGGCATCAACTGCCTGAAAGGGCAAAAAAATCGCGGTGGTTGCGTTTCCGTCCCGATCATGACCGATCGCCCGCCGCGCCTGCGGCACACCCGGGCCGCGCAGGTCGCGGGCGGTGTGTGCGGGGTGCAGGAGGCAGAATTGCCGCGTGACGGCATCCGGGGCAGGCAACGCGTACACGGGCAGGACCGAGTGCGGGAACCGCGTCAGCTCCCCGTGGCGCGACTTCCTGCGCACCGAGACGGGCGGCGCGGCCGTCCTCCTCGCGGCCGTGGTTGCGGCACTGGTGTGGGCGAACACGGACCCCGGCACGTACCGGGCGGTCTGGGACACCGTCCTCTCCGTACGGGTCGGGTCCCTCGGCGTCTCGCTCGGCCTGCGCGAGTGGGTCAACAGCGGTCTGATGGCGCTGTTCTTCTTCGTCGTCGGCCTTGAGGCGCGGCGCGAGTTCGACATGGGCGAGCTGCGCGACCGGCGCCGCGTCGCGCTGCCGCTCGTCGCGGGCGCGTGCGGCCTCGCCGTGCCCGCGCTGGTCTACCTCGCCCTCAACGCGGGACACGGCACGGAGCACGGCTGGGGGGCCGCCATGTCCACGGACACCGCCTTCGCCCTCGGGATCCTCGCCCTGCTCGGGCGCCGCAGGCTGCCGCCAGGGCTGCGCACCTTCGTCCTCTCGGTCGCCGTGGTGGACGACTTCGTCGCCCTCGCCGTGATCGCCTTCGCCTACAGCGGCCACATCGCGCTGCCCGCGCTGCTGACCGCCGTCGGCCTCCTCGCCCTCGTCCTGGCCGTCCGCGCGGCCGGGCTGCGGCAGGGCGCCGGGTACGCGGTCCTGGCGCTCGCCATCTGGGTCGCCCTCCTCGAATCGGGCATCGACCCCGTGGTCACCGGCCTCGTGATGGGACTGCTGACCTACGCCTACCCCGCGGCCCGCGACGACCTCGAACGCGCGAGCGGGCTGTTCCGGCGCTTCCGCGAGCAGCCCACCCCCGAGCTCGAACGCACCGCCCGGCGCGGCCTCGCCTCGGCGATCTCCCCCAACGAACGGCTCCAGCGCGCCTTCCACCCGTGGACCAGCTATGCCGTGGTGCCGCTGTTCGCCCTCGCCAACGCGGGCATCGGGATCGGCGCGGGCGAGCTGCACCGCGCCTTCTCCTCGACCGTCACCTGGGGCATCGCCTGCGGACTCGTCCTCGGCAAGCCCGCCGCCGTACTCGGCTCCACCCTCGCCGCGTCCGCCGCGACCCGGGGCCGGGTCCGCCCGCCCGTCGGCTGGGGCGCGGTCGGCGCGGGCGGCACCGTCGCGGGTGTCGGATTCACCGTGTCCCTGCTGATCGCGACGCTCGCCTTCCACGGCAGGCACCTCGCCGAGGCGAAGATCGGCATCCTCACCGCCCTGCTCGGTGCCTCCCTGCTGACCTGGGCGGTGACCGCCGCACTCGGCCGCCTCCCCAAGCCGCAGCGCGGCCGGGCCCTGCTCGGCAGCGCGGAACCCCTGATCGACCTCGCGGTGCCCGTCGACCCCGGACGCGACAAGGTGCGCGGGCCGCACGACGCCCCCGTCACCGTCGTCGAGTACGGCGACTTCGAATGCCCCTACTGCGGGCGCGCGGAGTCCGCCATCCGCGCCCTGCTCGCCGACTTCGGCGACGACGTCCGCTACGTGTGGCGGCACCTGCCGCTCACCGACGTCCACCCGCGGGCCCAGATCGCCGCCGAGGCCTCGGAGGCGGCCGCCGAGCAGGGCGCGTTCTGGGCCATGCACGACCTGCTCCTCGACCACCAGGGCGGGCTGCGCGTCGCCGACCTGCGCGGGTACGCCGAGCGGCTCGGCCTCGACCTGGAGCGCTTCGACCGCCACGTGCGGCGCCACGCGGGCGCCGCACGCGTCGCGGAGGACGTCGAGTCCGCCGACCTCAGCGGCGTCTCCGGCACGCCCACCTTCTTCGTCAACGGCCGCCGCCACACCGGCGCGTACGACATCGGCCACCTGTCGAAGGCGGTCCGCACAGCGCGCCAGCGCGCCCTCCTCGGCCTCGGCGGCTGGCCGCCGAGGGCCGGCCCCGGCGGGCGCCCCCGGGCGCGGCCCCTACGCGGAGCCCGCCCAGGTCCCCGGCGCGCCCGGCACCGCGCCCGGCCCGCCGTCGCCGCCGGGGTCCTCCGCCGCGCCGCCGTCCGGCTCCTGGACCATCGGCAGGCACACGATGAACCGGGTGTCGCCCGGACGCGACTCCACCCGGATGTCGCCGTGGTGCTTGTTGACGACGATGCGGTACGAGATGTCCAGGCCGAGGCCCGTACCCTCGCCGACGCCCTTCGTGGTGAAGAACGGCTCGAAGATCCGCGGCCTGACCTCGGGGGCGATGCCCGTGCCCGTGTCGCCGATCTCCACCAGCAGCCTGCGCCCGTCCTCCGCCCAGGTGCGCACCGTCAGGGTGCCCGAGGCGCCCATCGCGTCGACCGCGTTGGCGATGAGGTTGGTCCACACCTGGTTCAGCTCCGCGCCGTACGCGGGGATCTCCGGCAGCGTCCTGTCGTACTCCTTGACGATGCCGATGCCCGGCGGGACCTTCGCGCGGAGCATCGTCAGCGTCGCGTCGAGCAGCTCGTGCACGTCGACCGTCTGCTGCGGCGCCCGGTCCAGCTGCGAGTACTTCTTCGCCGCCCCCACCAGGTCCGACACCCGGGTGACCGCGTCGTCGATCTCGCCCATCAGCAGCTCGGTGTCGATGGCGTACGCCAGCCAGCGCACCGCCGAGTCCAGGTACGCCTCGCCCACGGTGTCCGCGACCGTCGCGAGCCACGGCACCCCCACGCCGCCCGCGACCAGCGTCGGCGCGATGTCCCACGGCTTCGCGACGCCGCGGTCCTCCAGCCAGTCCGAGAGCTCGTCCTCGGCGTCCGAGGTCTGCATCGCCGACAGCGCGGGCGCGGCCGCCGCCTGCTTGACCGCCGTGTCCTGCAGTTCCACCAGCTGGTGCAGCCGGGTGCCGTCGAGGCGTCCGTCGGCGATGAGCGCCAGCTTGTGCCGCATGCCCGCCACCCGGTCGCGCAGCGCCTCCGTGGCGCGCACCGCGGCCGCCGCCGGGTTGTTGAGCTCGTGCGTCAGACCCGCCGAGAGCGACCCGAGCGCGAGCAGCCGTTCCCGCTCGTTGACCAGGGAGTTGGCGGCCCGGGACCCGAAGAACAGCCCTTCGAGCAGGTGCAGCGCCATCGGGAACCACGTACGCACCGCCGTCGCGAACTCGTCCGCGGGCAGCACGAAGAACTCCGCGTCGCTGACCGCGCGCAGCGAGTTCTTGTACACCTGGTCGACCCGGTCCCCGAGATACGCCTGCGTCGCCCCCGCGTACACGCCGCGCTGCTCGGTCCTCGACACCTCGACATCGTCGCCGTGCAGCACCCGGCTGAGCGCCACCGCGCCGCTCAGCAGCACGTAGAAGCAGGTGGCGGGCTCGCCCTCCCGGTACACTGCGGTGCCGCCCGGCCGCCGCTCCCTGCGCCCGCGCTCGGACAGCCAGCGCAGCTGCTCCACGTCGAGCTTCTCGAAGAGGAACAGCTCCCGCAGCTCCCCGGGCGCCATCCGATCCGCCGTGCTCACTGTGCCTCCAGATAACGATGGGCCAGCGAGACCGCCATCGCGCCCTCGCCGACCGCCGAGGCGACCCGCTTGACCGAAGCGGCCCGCACGTCGCCCGCCGCGAACACGCCGGGCACGCTGGACTCCAGGTGGTAGGGGTCGCGGGGCAGCGGCCAGCCCGCCACCCGCTTCCCGCCCGCGACCAGGTCGGGACCCGTCACCACGAACCCGCGCGGGTCCCTGGCCACCACGCCGTCGAGCCACTGGGTGCGCGGCGCGGCGCCGATGAAGACGAACAGCCACGACGCGTCGACGGTCTCCGTCGTGCCCGACCGCACGTCCCGCAGGGTGAGCTGCTGGAGATGGTCGTCGCCCTTCGCGTCGGCCACCTCCGTGTGGGGGTGGACGACGATGCCGTCGATCGCGGCGATCTGGTCGATCAGATAGCTCGACATGGAGCGCGTCAGATCCCCGGAGCGCACCAGGACGTGCACCCGGCGCGCGTACCGCGAGAAGTAGACGGCCGCCTGGCCCGCCGAGTTGGCGCCGCCGACCACGTACACGTCCTCACCCGAGCAGTTCTGCGCCTCGGTGACGGCCGAGCCGTAGTAGACGCCCGCGCCGGTGAACTCGTCGAGGCCGGGCGCCGGCAGCCGCCGGTACGAGACGCCCGTGGCGAGCACCACCGTGTGCGCGCCGATCGACTCGCCCCCGCCGAGCCGCAGCACCCGGGCGGAGCCCGCCGCCTCCAGCGCCACGACCTCCCGCGCGCTGAGGATCTCCGCGCCGAACTTCAGCGCCTGCCGCCGCGCCCGCTCGGTGAGCTGGGAGCCGGAGACGCCGTCGGGAAACCCCAGATAGTTCTCGATGCGGCTCGACTGGCCGGCCTGCCCGCCCGTCGCCTCCCGCTCCACCAGGACCGTGCGCAGCCCCTCCGAGGCGCCGTAGACCGCGGCGCCGAGTCCCGCGGGCCCGCCGCCGATCACGACCAGGTCGTAGAAGTCGGACGCGGGTGTCGTGGACAGCCCGACCCGCGAGGCCAGTTCGCTCTCCGCCGGCGCCACGAGCGAGCTGCCGTCGGCGAGCACCACGAGCGGCAGCGGCGTGCCCTCGGGCACGCCGGCGGCGGCGAGCAGCCGCTCGCCCTCCGGCTCGTCCACCGGCAGCCACTGGTACGGCACGAGGTTGCGGGCGAGGAAGTCCCGGACCGCGAACGAGGGCCGCGACCAGCGGTGGCCCACCACCCGCGTCATCTGCGCGGCCGGGTCGGGCGTCGCCAGCCAGGTCTCTAGCAGCGTGTCGATCACCGGGTAGAGGTGCTCCTCCGGCGGGTTCCACGGCTTGAGCAGGTAGTGGTCGAGGTCCACGACGTTGATCGCGTCGATCGCCGCGTCCGTGTCCGCGTACGCCGTCAGCAGCACCCGCCGCGCCAGCGGGAACAGGTCCATCGCCTGTTCGAGGAACTCGATCCCGTTCATCTGCGGCATCCGGTAGTCCGCGAGCATCACGGCGAGCTGCTCCCCGCGCAGCTTGATCTCGCGGAGCGCGTCCAGGGCCTCGGTGCCCGACCCGGCGCGCACCACGCGGTACCGCTCGCCGTAGCGGCGCCTGATGTCCCGGGCGACGGCGCGGGACACCGTGGGGTCGTCGTCGACGGTCAGGATCGTCGGATTCGTCATGGCACCATCATCCGGGCAGCCCCCGTGGTCTTCGAACGGTGCTTCGTACCCCAGTCTAGGGACGGCGCACCCGAAGCCGCCCGACGTCGAAGCGGAGAGCGCTCTGCGAGCGCTCGGGCGCGGGGTGGTAGCGGCCGGCGGACACCGAAAGGTTCACGATCAGATACGCCTGCCAGCCCCGCCCCACGCCCCGGCCGTCCGCGAAGACCCGGCTGCCGTTCACCCACCACACCACCGACCCGGCGCCGAACTCGGTGCGCACCGTCACCCACGCCCCGGGCCGCAGCGCGGGGTCCCTGTGGTCGTGCCCCGCGCCGCCGACGTGGTTCGACAGCTCCAGCACGTCCGGGTTGTCGGGGTGGTATTCGAAGACGTCGACCTCGTTGCCGCCGTCCCGCCAGGTCCACACCGCGGGCCACGCGCCCAGCCCCTCCGGCAGCCGCGCGCGGACCTCCAGCACGTCGCCGGTACGCACCATGAAGGCGCCCTCGCTGCCCTCGGTGGTGAGCAGCCCCGTGTTCCACAGCCCGTCCGGCCGCCGCCGCGCGAGGAAGGCGCCGTCGCGGCAGTAGGCGGGATCGGTCACCAGGTGGTCGAGCTTGTTGTCGCCCGGGTTGACGGGCCCGCCGTCCGGATAGGCCCAGGAGCGGCCCTGGACCCACTGCCTCGTCGAGCCGAAGTCGGCCTCGAAGCACACCGGGCCGGACCTGCGCGGGCCGGACGCGCGGGGACGGGAGCGCTGGGAAGGGAAGAACGACGCGAACCACTGCTTCACGGACATCCGGGCACCTTAGGGAGTCAGGCCGCCCGGCCGCCCGAAAACGGCGGGGGAGACACCCCGCGTACGCGCGTACGAGCCCGGTACGGCGCCGCCGCCCGCGCCCCGACCGCACGCCTCCCGCACACGCGTACGCCGGCCGCGCGCGTGCCCGGCCGCGGGGCCTAGCCTGGGTCCATGCGGCTGCTGCTGACCTCCGACACCCACGTGCCCCGGCGGGCCAGGGCGCTGCCCGGGGAACTGCTCGACGCGCTCGGCGAGGCCGACGCGGTGCTGCACGCGGGGGACTGGGTGGACGAGCCGACGCTCGACCTCTTCGAGAAGCGCTGCCGCCGCCTCGTCGCGGTGTACGGCAACAACGACGGCCCGGGGCTGCGGGCCCGCCTGCCCGAGGTGGCGTACGCGGAACTGGGCGGCCTGCGGTTCGCCGTCGTCCACGAGACGGGGCCCGCGCAGGGCAGGGAGCGCCGCTGCGCCGAGCGCTTCCCCGACGTGGACGTGCTGGTCTTCGGCCACAGCCACATCCCCTGGGACAGTACGACGCCCGGCGGGCTCCGGCTGCTGAACCCGGGCTCGCCCACCGACCGCAGGCGCGAGCCGCACTGCACCTACGCCACCGTCGAGGTGGCGGACGGCCGGCCGGCGGACGTGCGCCTGCACCGGCTGCCGCTCCGCTGAGCGGTTCCGCCGCGCCCCGCGGCGCGGCGGTGTGCACGGGCCGGGGGCGCCCGCACACACCGGCCGGGTCAGGCGGCCGTCTTCGCGGGGGCCGCCGAGGTCAGCCCGGGAGGCGCGGCGGCGAGCGCCGAGCGGATCGCGTCGATCAGGGCGAGCGCCGACTCCTCGGTCAGCTCCACGGCCACCCGCGACGAGGGGCCCTGCGACGGGTTGAGGAAGTCGATGTTGACGGTGTGTTCGTACGGGGCGTGCTGCGGGTGGTCCACGTAGACCATCGCCTCGGTGAGCGCGAAGTAGCCGTCCGCGCCCTTGCCGCTGCCGTCGAGCGCGAACTTCTCGGTGAGGTAGGTGCACATCAGAGGTGCTTCCCGTAGAAGCGGAGGATCTTCTGCCAGCCGTCCGTCGCGGCCTGCGGCCGGTAGCTCGGCCGGTCGACCGCGAAGAACGCGTGCCCCGCGTCGTCGTAGCGGTGGAACTCGTACGGCTTGCCCTGCGCCTTGAGCTCCTCCTCCAACTCGTCGACGTGCTCGGGCGAGGGGTACTGGTCGTCGTTGCCGAACAGGCCGAGCAGCGGGCCGCGCAGGTCCTTCACCCGGTCCTTGAGCGGAGAGACCTGGAGCGGGAAGCCCTCCGGCGGCGTGCCGGTGACGAACGCGCCGTAGCAGTCGACGCCCGCCTGCACGTCGACGTCGGCGAGCGCGAGGAACGACTGGCGCCCGCCGGAGCAGTAACCGATCGTGCCGACCTTGCCGTTGGACGACGGCAGGCCGCGCAGGTAGGCGGCGGCACCGGCCACGTCGCCGACGAGGCGCTCGTCGGGCACGCCGCCCGCGGCCCGCGCGGCGGCGGCCGCGTCGTCCGGCTCGGCGCCGGGCGCCTCGCGGCTGTAGAGGTTCGGGCAGACGGCCGCGTAGCCCTCGGCCGCGAACCGCCGGACGATCTCCTTGGTGGGAGCGTCGTACCCGGGCATGTGGTGGATCACCACGACACCGCCGAACGGTCCCGCGGCCATCGGGCGGGCGGAGTACGCCTCGATGGTGTCCCCGCCGTGACCGGTGATGCTGATGGTCTCGGCCAGCACTGCGTCGTACATCGAAGTCCCTTCGGTGCGGATTGCTGGCTCGTACACTAAGCCTCTTTCCCGGGCCCCCCGGCACCGGCCCGCCCTCCCGGAGAACCCCCTTCCGACGGCCGCTGCACACCGCCGGGAGACGGTGAGGTGTCAATACGGCAACACCGCCCCGCCGCGGGTGAACCTGTGGTGTGATGCGCGTAGATACAGGGTGGACATGACATGTCCACCAGAGGGGAGAAGCACCTTCATGCGCACGTTCCACCAGGCCGCCGCCGCCACGGTCGCGGCCGGCGCGCTCGCCGCCGGCATCCTCTACGGGACCGGCGTCGCCGGCGCCGACAGCGGGAGCCACGGGCACGCCGGCTCGGAACCGGAGAACATCGGCCTGCTCACCGGTCAGATAGACGACTACTACGGTGCGACCCAGGCCGCGGACGGCACCTGGCACGCCTCGCCCGACAGCCCCTACGCCCGCGACCTCGCCCGGGTCGAGGCCCGCGCGGAGCACGACATCGCCCGCGCGAGCGCGGCCCGCCACGGCGGGCACCACGGCAAGCCGGCCATCGTGCTCGACGTCGACGACACCGCGCTGCTCAGCTTCACCTACGAGCGCGACACCCACTACGTCTACTCGGACGCCACCTGGAACGCCTTCGTCTCGAAGGCCGACAGGCCCGCCGTCTACGGGATGCCGAAGCTGGTCTCGTACGCCAAGAAGCACGGCGTCACCGTCTTCTTCCTCACCGGCCTCGCCGAGGAGCTGCGCGACCCCGCGGTGAAGAACCTCAGGAAGGCGGGGTACGACACCGCCCTGGACACGGCCCACTTCTTCACCAAGGACAAGGCCCACCCGCCCGCCTACCTCGCCGACTGCGCGACCGCCGCGGCCTGGAACTGCTCCACGGTCGAGTTCAAGGCCGGCACCCGCGCCCACATCGAGGCGAGCGGCTACGACATCGTCGGCAACATCGGCGACCAGCAGTCCGACCTGACGGGTGGCCACGCCGACCACGCGTACAAGCTGCCCAACCCGACCTACTTCGTCGAGTGAGGCATCCTCCGCGGCGGCGCCGGATGCCGGTCCGGCGTCAGCGCGCCGCCGCGGAGGCCGGCGACGGGCCCGCGGCGGCGGTACGGCGCACCGCGCGGGGCGTGGGCAGGGACACGGGGGCCGGCGGCTCGGCCTCCCGCACCACCGCGGCGGCGGCCCTGAGCGCACCAGCGGCGGCGGCCCGCTCGCGGAACCCGGGAACGCTGGGTTCCATGTCCTCGGACGCGGCACCGCCTGAGAGCATCATGGGCTGAGGTCCCCTTCCCCTCGGAACGCCGGCGCGCGCGCGTCGGCCTCCGCCCGCCTACCCCCTCAGCGCCGTTTCACCCCTGACGTGTTCGCGCACCTGCTCGGGTGAGAGGTACGAGTCGGTGTACTCGAAGTCGCGGAGGGTGGCGCGCTTCTGCGACTGGAAGCCCGTACGGACGAAGTCGTCGCCGGCCACCGCGTTGAGCATCCAGTTGGTGAACACGCGCGTCCTGGCGACATTGGTGCGCAGCGCCTGCCAGTGGTAGCCGCGCGCCACCGCCTGGGCCGGCATGCCGCGCAGCTCGATGCCGAGCGGCTTCGAGACGGCGTCGCGGCCGCCGAGGTCCACGACCAGGCCGAGGTCCCTGTGCTCGTAGGGGCGCAGCGGCTCGCGCCGCAGCGACGCGACGATGTTCGCGGCAACCTTGCGTCCCTGGCGCGTCGCGTGCTGCGCGGTCGGCGGGCAGACGGCGCCGTCGCCCGCGGCGAGGTCGGGCACGGCGGCCGCGTCGCCCAGCGCGAACACCCCGTCGATACCGGGCACCGTCATCTCCGGGGTCACCACGAGGCGGCCCTTGACGGTCTCGGTGCCGAGCGTCGCCATCAGCGGGCTGGCCGCCACACCCGCCGTCCAGATCAGGGTCCTCGAGGGCACCACGCGCCCGTCGGTGAACGTGACCTCCTCGGGGGCGGCCTTGGCGACGGACACCCCGAGCGACACCTCGATGCCGCGCCCGCGCAGGATCTCCAGTGCGCTGCGGCCGAGCTTGTCGCCCAGCTCCGGCATGAGCCTCGGCGCGATGTCGATGAGGTGCCACTTGATGAGTTTCGGGTCCAGGCGCGGATAGCGCCGCGCCGCGTTCGTCGTCAGGCGCTGGAGGCACGCGGCCGTCTCGGTGCCCGCGTAACCGCCGCCGACCACCACGAACTGGAGCCGCGAGGCACGCTCCGCCTCGTCCTGGCTGGCATCCGCGAGGTCCAGCTGAGCGATGACGTGGTCGCGGATGTACGCGGCCTCGGCCAGCGTCTTCATGCCGCGCGCGTGCTCCACCAGGCCGGGGATGTCGAAGGTCCTGGTGATGCTGCCGGGCGTGAGGACCAGGTAGTCGTACGGCTCGTTGACGGTCTCGCCGGTGATCTTGCGGACGACGCAGACCTTCGCCTCGTGGTCCACGCCGATGGCGCCGCCGGGGATGATCCGGGTGCGGTGCCTGCTGCTGCGGCGCAGCGACACGGCGACCGACTGGGGGGTGAGCACGCCGGAGGCGACCTGGGGGAGCAGGGGCAGGTAGAGCTGGTAGGAGAAGGGGGCGACGAGGGCGACGTCCGCCTCGCCCGGGGCGAGGCTGCGTTCGAGACGGCGTACGCACTCGACACCGGCGAAGCCGGCGCCCACCACGAGGATCTTCGGTCGTGCCACGGTGTCGGTCCCTTCTCGGTACTGCGCGGTCGTCACTCGACTGCCCCCTGATCCCGGTCCATCACCCCCATCTTCGCGACGCTTTTCCCGCGGCGCCACGCAGTGGAGGCGCCCGGGAGAGCGCTGCGGGCCGGGGGCGGCGCCGGCGAGGGCGCGCCCCCGGCCCGGTCAGGCGCCGGTCACCGAGGTGAGGTGCGCGAAGACGACCACGTTGGCGGAGTAGCCCTTCGCGCGGTCGAACTGCCCGCCGCAGGTGAGCAGTCGCAGTTCGGGCCGCCCGGTGTCCCCGTACACCTTCTTGTCGGGGAAGCCGCCGCGGCCGTAGGTGTGCACCGCGTCGACGGTGAACACCGCGGTCCTGCGGTCCTGCCGGGTGACCTTCACCGCGTCACCCGGGTGGAGGACGCCCAGGTTGAGGAAGATGGCGGGCCCCGTCCTCGTGTCGCGGTGGCCCACGATGACGGATGTCCCCTGCTCACCGGGGGACGGGCCCCCGGCGTACCAGCCGACCAGGTGGGGCCGGCTCATCGGAGGGGTGCCGAGCCTGCCG
Source organism: Streptomyces tremellae (assembly GCF_039540215.1). NCBI lineage: Bacteria > Bacillati > Actinomycetota > Actinomycetes > Kitasatosporales > Streptomycetaceae > Streptomyces > Streptomyces tremellae. Next base: position 45,444 of record NZ_BAABEP010000003.1, on the reverse strand, counting down.
TGGGCGTCGAGCCGCAGCCGCATCACCGGCGCCTCGATCACGATGCGGGGGATGGCGAGCTTCACCGGCGGGGAGGCCGGCAGAGGCGCGTGGGACGCGACAGGGGCCGGCCGCCCCGCCCCGCCGCCGGCCCCGTCGGACGCGGCGACGGCGACCTGGGAGCCGTCGTCGGGCCCGCCGCACGCCCGCACCACACCGAACAGCAGCGTGGCCGTCACGCTCAGGGTGAGCGTGAGGCGGACGGCGCGGCTCGGGCCGCGGCGGCGACGACGGCGGCGGCGGGGCGGCGGTGGCCGGTGGGCCACCGGCCTGGGGCGTGGGCGGGGTTGCGGGTGCGGTCGGGGACCGGGCCTCGGCGCGTTACGCGACGCCATGGACGCGACGGCGGGCCCTGCGCACGAAGACCAGTCCCGCGGTCGCGACGGCGCCCGAGACGAGCAGCGGCGCGGCGACGGACGAGCCGCCGTCGCCGCCGGCGGTCGGGGGCACACCGCCGCCGCCCGCGTGCACCGCGCCGTGCGGCTTGTTGTCCGAGGCCCCGCAGTTGACCTCGAACTTCTTCTGCTTGGGGACACCGCCGGGGAAGGTCCAGGCGAGCGTGTACGTGCCGTTCGGCAGCGACAGCGTGCCGGTGGCGCCCTTGCCCTGCTTGAGCGTCAGCTGCCCCGTGAGGGTCGGCTTGTTGGGGACCTTGGGCAGCGGGGTGACGGTCCACGTCAGGGAGGTGAGCGTCTGGAAGTTGGTCCCGGCCAGGGTGAACGAGCAGACCTGCGGGGCGTCGCTGGTGTTCGACGCGGGGACACCGGCCGGGTGGACCTTGAGGTCGCCGCTGTCGCCGGGGGCGGCGACGGCGGCGGAGGCACACAGCAGGGTCGTGCCGGTGAGGGCCGCGGCGGCCAGGGCCACTGCCCCCGTGCGGGGACGACGAAGGCGGGGAGATGCCGAGAGGGACATGCGAGGCTCCTTCAAGCCGTGTGATTGTCATACGGATCGGCCGAACGCCCCACTAGATGTCATGGTCGCGGAACGAAAATATGAAGAAACTCTGAGGGGGTGCGACATCTCACCCGGACGGCCCAGCCGCCGCCCCCGCGAGCGCGCTCGTGGCGCTCACCCCGACCGGCCCTGCGACGGGCTAGGGTCGCTGCGGACCGGCTGCCCCGGCCCGGCAGGCCGGGCCGGCGACCCCAAGGGACACGATGAAACGCCAGCTCCGTCGTCGCGCCGCCCTCTCCCACTCCCTCGCCCTGCTGATGCCGCTCGTTGCGGGCGGCCTCGCCCCGCTCGCCGCCGCCCCCGCCGCACGCGCCGCGGACGGCTCCTGCGGCCCCAGCGTGCCGTACCGCTCAGGCACCTCGGGCTACCACACCTTCCGCATCCCGGCCGCCGTCGCCGCCCCCGGCGGCACCCTCCTCGCCTTCGCCGAGGGCCGCCGCGACTCGGCGGCGGACGACGGCGACATCGACATCGTCCTGCGCCGCTCCACCGACGGCGGCTGCACCTGGGCGCCGCTCCAGGTCGTCGCCGACGCGGGCGGCGGCACCGCGGGCAACCCCGCGCCGGTCGTCGACCCCGCCACCGGAGACGTCGTGCTGCTGTCCTGCGGCACGGTCGGCGGCGCCACCGAGCAGGAGATCGTCGACGGCGCGGTCAGCCCCGCCGCCCGGCGCGTCTACGTCCAGCGCTCCACCGACGACGGGGCCACCTGGTCGCCGCGCCGCGACATCACCGCGGACGTCAAGCGCCCCGGCTGGAACTGGTACGCCACAGGGCCGGGCCACGCCGTGGCGCTGCGCGGCGGCCCGCGCCCCGGCCGGCTCCTCGTGCCCGCCAACCACTCGCTCGCCTCCGGCGGCAGCAGCGGCGGCCACGCCCTCTACAGCGACGACAGCGGCGCGACCTGGCACATCGGCTACGTCGCCGACGAGCCCGGCACCGTCAACGAGAGCACCCTCACCGAACTCGCCGACGGCACCGTCTACGTCAACGCCCGCGACATGGGCGGCGGCGCCACCGCCCGCGACAGCGCGTACAGCACGGACGGCGGCCGGAGCCTCGCCGCGCCGTTCACCGCGCAGCCCGACCTGGCGGGACCCCAGGTGCAGGGCAGCGTGCTGCGCGCCGACGACGGGCGCCTGCTGTTCTCCGGGCCCGCCGACCCCGCGTCCAGGCGCCGCATGCAGGTCCGCACCAGCCCGGACGGCGGCAGGACCTGGCGGCCGCTGTGGACCGTCTCCGAGGATCCCGCGGGCTACTCCGACCTGGTGCAGCTCACCCCCTCCGAGGTCGGCCTGCTCTACGAGACCGGCACGGCCGACTCGCGGGAGACCATCACCTACCGCCCGCTGCCCGCCTGAGCCGCCCGGGCGCGCCTCGGACGGGCGGCACATACCGCATGCGGTGCAGCAGGCCCGCGTCCTCGAAGCCGAGGGCCCGGTACATCCCGGCCGCCCCCGGCTCGGCGCCGAGGACCGCGCGCGGCGCGCCCCGCTCGCGCGCTGCCGCAAGCGCGGCCCGCGCAGCCGCCGTGCCGAAGCCCCGGCCCCGCGCGCCCGGTACGGTCGCCACGTTGTACAGACCCGCCACTCCGTCATGCAGGAACACCGACGCCACGGCGACCGGCGCGCCCGCCGAGCGCACCACCACGTGCTGCATCGGCGCGTCCTCGGCGAGGGACAGCGACGCGAGGGCGCGGTGGAAGAACCGGGCGGCGGCCGGCCGGGTGCCGTACGCAGCGCCGTGCACGGCCGTGAAGTCCGCGAGGGCGTCCGCCGAGCGCACCGGCCGGGCCTCGGCCGCGGCGGCCGGGTGGGCCCCCCGCTCCTCCCCGGCCAGCGGCGCCGCCATCATCCGCACCGGAGCCAGCGCGCGGAACCCCAGCGCCGCGAGGCATGCGGCGAGCCCGGACGGGCGGGCCGAGGGGCCGATCCACCAGTCCTGGGCCCGGCCGGGCACCGCCGCCCCGCGACGGACGTCCCGCACGCGCTCCGCGAGCCCCTCCGGTGCGAAGTCGGGCGCGAAGACCGTGTTGAAGGGGCGCGCGTCGGTGTCGGCGCTCACCGACCAGCAGTCCGCCGCCACATCGAGACGCACCAGCGGGGACGCGCCGTGGTGGCTCAGGTAGGCGTACGGGTTGGCCTCGATCCGCACTGTCAGCGCACCGCCACCAGCACGCAGCTGTTGCCGACCTGCCACACCGGGCCCGCCTGCGCGAAGCCCGCGGCCCGCAGCATCGCCGCGTGCCGGTTGAGCGTCAGGCCGTTGTTGCCCGCGCTGCGGCCGTCCGCGCGCCGGCTCTCGGCGTGGCCGCCCGCGGCCGGCGCGCCGTGGCGCCGCCTGCGCTCCGCGAACAGGTCGGTCAGCTCCGGGTCCCGCTCGGCCGCCGCCCACCAGGACTCCCAGTCCTCGTGGGCGAACGCCCGCTGCCGCCGCGCCCGCCTGCGCCCGACGTGCACGGCGATGTCGGCGGCGTCCTCCGGCACCAGGTGGTCGGCGTTGACCAGGACACCGCCGGGCCGCAGTATCCCGGCGAGCTGCGTGTAGACGCGCTGGAGCCGGTGGCCCGGCAGGTAGTGCAGCGCCGTCGTGGAGACGGCCGCGTCGAGCGGCCCCTCGATGCCGAGCGCCGACGTCCAGTGCGCGGCGCCGATCTCCGCCTCCACGTACCGCACCCGGCCCGCCGCAGCCGCAAAACGCGCGTGGGCGCGCGCCAGTTCGAGCAGCACCGGGTCCATGTCCACGGCGACGATCCGCGCCCGCGGCAGCCGCCGGGCGAGCCGCACCGCGAGCGACCCGGGACCGCAGCCCAGGTCCACCACCACGGGGCGCCGCCGGCCCGCTGCCACGTGCTCGACCACGTCCGCTACCACCGTGAACCGCTCCTCGCGGTCGATGGCGTACCGCTGTTGCTGCCGCTCCCAGCGCTCCACCCACCGCGCCGCCGTGGTCGTGCTCAGGCCCATCGCGCTCGGTCACCTCTCGTTCTCGAATCCCGCGTCCCGGGGAGGTGACAGAAATCTACACTCGAAAACGGTTTTCATCTGCATTGGCCTCCGCGGCGGGCCCCCGCGCGCGGGCACCCCGCGCGCCCGGCCGGGGAACTCACAGTGTGTCAAGGACCGCGAGGAGCCGGTCGATCTCCTCCGGCGTGTTGTACACGTGCAGGCTCACCCGGACCGAGGCGCGCGGCTCACCGTCCCGCGCCTGGCAGTGCCCGTCCGAGCGGACCATGAAGCCGTGGCTGTAGAGGATGAAGCCCAGGTCCGCCGCGTCGATCCGGTCGTGACGCAGCGTCACCAGGGCGCGCCGCCGCTGTACCTGGCTGTCCGCCGCGAGGCTGAGCGCGCAGCCCAGCACCTCGTACGGCCGCATCCGGTCGAGGCCGTCCGTCAGCCGCGCCGCGAGACCCACCGTCCACTCCTCGATCCGCTCCACTCCCGCGGCGTCCAGCCAGTCGAGGGCCGCCTCCAGACTCGCGATGCCCACCGTGTTCGGTGTCCCGGCCCAACCGCCCGGCTCGAACGCGGGGCCGCGCAGCCCCCGCGACCACACCGCGCCCGTGCCGGGCAGCGCCAGCGCCTTGTGCCCGGAGAAGACCGCGAAGTCCACGTCGAGCGCGGCCAGGTCCACCGGCACGTGACCCACGCTCTGCGCCGCGTCCAGGCAGATCACCGCGTCGGGACCCACCGCCCGGCGGATCCGGTGCACGTTCATGTCGCCGCCGTACACGTGGTGCACGTGCGTCGCCGCCACGAACCGGGTGCGCGGGCCGGCGAGCCCCGCCAGCGCCTCGGTGTCGTAGTCCCGCGACCCCGCCTGGTACGGCATCTCCCGCACCGCGATCCGCACCCCCTGCCGGGCCAGCAGGTCCCGCGCCTCCAGCCACGGCATCGCGTTGGCCTCGTGGTCGCCGAACGGCACCACGATCTCGTCGCCGTCCGTGAGGAACCGCGGCAGCCAGTCCAGCGCGACCGCCCGCAGCCCCTCGCTCGTGCCGCTGGTGAAGTGCACCCGCGACCGCTCGGGCACCGGATCGCCGAGGAACGACTTCACCCGCTCACGCACCCGCTCCACCATCGCCGTCGTCGCGTTCGCCCACGGGTACGTGCCCCGGCCCGCGTTGGCGTTGGACTCCGTCACGTACGCCCTGGCCGCCTCCAGCACAGCGGCGGGCTTCTGTGCAGTGGCGGCGCTGTCCAGATAGGCGAGGCCGGGGTGCGCCGTGATGATCGGGAACTGCGCCCGCAACGGCTCCTGCCACGCCCGCAGATGTTCGGGAAAGGGGCCCACCGCACGTCACTCTCTGACCAGTTCGCCGCCGCCGTCCCGCCAGGCGACGATCCCGCCCGCGAGGCTGCGCACGTCCGGATGGCCGAGCCGCGTCAGCAGCGCCGCGAACCCGGCGGACCGCTCGCCCACGGGACATGCCAGCAGCACCGGGCGGCTCTTGCTGAACGGCAGCCCGTCCCGCACCAGTTCCTCGAACAGCTCGTCCACGATGTTGACGGAGCCCTCGATGTGGAGCGCCGCGTAGGCGAACGGGCTGCGCAGGTCCACCACGAGCGGGTCCTCCGCCGCGATCCACCGCCGCGCCTCCGCCACGTCGAGCGACACCGCCTTCGCCACCTCGTCCTCGGAGAGCGCGGCCACCGACGCGCCCCGCGCCTCGGCGCCGAACAGGTCGGGCCGCCGCTTGCGCACGTACCCCAGATAGCTCTCGATCCGGTCGCACACGATGAACACCGCCGTGGCGCGCCGCCCGGAAGCCGTCAACTCGGCGTCGTAGGGGCGCAGATGGCGCACCGCGCCGAAGTACGCCGCGCCGCCTGTGGGCCCGGAAAGCACCCCGCACCTGCGGGCCAGCGTGAGCATCCCCTCGATGGCCTCGCCCGAGGTCACCGCGTCGATGCGCCCGTACGCGCCGGGGTCGAACAGCCCCACCTCCTGCACCTCGTCGATGGTCCGGATACCCGGCACGAAGTCCGACTTGTGCGCGACCAGGCCCACCACCTCGACCTCCGGGTTGTGCGCGCGCAGCACCCGCGCCACCCCGGTCGACGAGCCCGCGGTCCCCACGCACGCGACGAAGAAGTCCGGTGCGCGCCCGTCCAGGTCGCGCACGATCTCCGGGCCCGTGCCCGCCGCGTGCGCGTCCGCGTTGCGCGCGTTGAAGTACTGGTCCGTGTGCAGATAGGCGCTGCCGGGCTCGGACAACTCCTGGTGGAAGCGGGTCAGCGGGTCCTCGGTGTCGGTGGGGTCCAGGCACTCGCTGCGCCCCGGCAGCTCCTCGATCTCCGCGCCGAGGAGGAGGAGCAGCTCCTTGATCTCCGGCACCTTCATCCGGTTGGTGACGCTCTTGAAGCCGAGGCCGTGCATGCCGGCGATCAGCGCCAGCGCCTTGGCGGTGTTGCCGCTGGACAGCTCCACCAGCGTGCTGCCGCGCTCCACCGCGTCGGGCAGCCCGGGACGCGCCATGTTCCAGGCGGCCCGGTCCTTCACCGATCCGAAGGGGTTGAACAGTTCGAGCTTCGCGTACAGGTCGACCGAGGCGAGACCGTGCACGGCCGGGTCGATGCGCAGCAGCGGTGTGTCGCCGATGATGTCCGTGACGCTGTCGTATCTCATGCCCTCGCCTCTTCCCGCGGGTCGGATCCGCCGCCGTGGGCCGGGGCGGCGGCCTCGGACGGCCAGTAGTGGGTGTCGAGGCGCCACCGCCAGGCGCCTCCGTCCTCTTCCACGGCCACCTTCCGTGCCCTGGGCCGCCGTTGGGCCTCGTGTGCGCCGAAGTCCATGCAGTACGCGGCGGTGTTGGCGAAGCACAGCAAGTCACCGGGGGAGGGCAGCCCGGGCAGGGTCACCAGGCGCTTCGTGATCAGGTCGGACTCCAGACACAGATTGCCGAAGAGATAGGCCCCGACCGGCTCCCGCGCCCCCTCGCCGGCGTCGCCGCGCGGCACGAGCAGCGGGTCCACCAGGATGCCGTGGTCCTCCAACGGGCAGTCGCCCGCGTTGAGATCGAGCCGTACGGCCCAGGCGCCGCCGTCCTGCGCGGTGTCCCAGCGCCGCACTTCGAGCACCCGCGCCAGCGTCACACCGCACTGGTCCGCGAGGGCGCGGCCCGGCTCGGCGTACACGTCGTAGAGGTTCTCGAGGAGCAGGGTCGACAGCGTCCGGCCGAGCGAGGGCGCCCGCATCGAGAGCAGCTCGTCCAGGTACGCGGGACCCGCCACCTCGCGGTACCCGGGGTACAGGGCGAGGCCGCCGGCCAGGGTGCCGCCCTCGTTGCGCAGGCCGTACCCGTGGTTCCCCCAGGTCAGCGGCGGCCGGTCGGCCAGCACCGCGCGGATCAGCTCCGTCGTGTACGCCTCCCACTGCCCGGCCTCGGCCAGATAGCTGACGCCGAACCCGCCGCCGATGTCGACCACCCGGGGCCGCAGCCCCCGCGCCCGGCAGGCGTCCATGGCCTTCACGCAGCCCTCCAGCGCGAGGGCCTTCTCGTCGAGGCTGACGGTGTCCAGGTGGTAGCCGACCCCCAGCAGCTCCACGGCGTTCCCGCAGCGCTCCAGCGCGTCCAGCAGCACCGGCAGCCCGGCCACCGGTGTGCCGAATCTGCTGCGCCGGGTCAGCCGTCTCACCCCGGAGGAAGGGAACCCGGAAAGGCGCAGCAGCACCCGCACCGGCCGCAGGGCGTGGGCCCGTACGAGGGCGGCCAGCGCTTCGAGCTCCTCCTGGCCGTCGACGTGGAATGTCACGCCGACGCGGGCCCCGAGCCACCGGAACGCGGGATCCTTCGGCCCGGTCGCCGCGATACGGTCGGCGGTGAAGCCGCAGGCCAGCGCGTGCTGCAACTCCTCGACCGACGCCACGTCCACCGACGAGCCGGTCGCCGCGAGCCGCCGCAGCAGCGCGCTCGACGCGGACGCCTTGTGGGCGAAGAAGACCCCGCCCCCGAGCCGGTGCCGGCGCAGCACGGCCTCGAAGCGCGCCGCGTTCTCGGCGATCTGCTCGGGCAGCACGGCGTTCAGCGGCGTGCCGAGCCCGTCGGCGAGCGTGTGCAGGAACGGCGCCGCCCGGGTCAGCGACGCGGCGCGCGGTGCGAGCGCCGGCCGCAGACAGAGCGGATTCGGCTGGTTCTGCGGGCCCCCCACGGCGTCCTGACCTCCTAGCGGAGCGGCTGTTCACCACTCGTGATCGGCTGTGTGCCCGATGCAGCCTTTCCAGCGCGCCATGCCTTCATGCAATGAAAACCGTAATCATTCGCCCTGGTTGAGGCGGGGACCGCACTGGGGACGCGCCTCGGGCCCGGCCCGGGAGGCGCTCGGGAGCTGGCATGATCGGAGGCATGGTGGAACGTGTGGTCGCCGCGTGCGACGGGGCATCGAAGGGCAATCCCGGACCGGCGGCGTGGGGCTGGGTCGTGGCCGACGCCGAGGGCAGGCCGGAGCGCTGGGAGGCGGGGCCGCTCGGCACCGCCACGAACAACGTCGCGGAACTGACCGCTCTCGAACAGCTGTTGACCGCCACGGACCCCGCCGTGCCGCTGGAGGTCCGGATGGACTCCCAGTACGCCATGAAGGCCGTCACCGAGTGGCTGCCCGGCTGGAAGCGCAAGGGCTGGAAGACGGCGGCGGGCAAGCCCGTCGCCAACCGGGAACTCGTCCAGCGCATCGACGACCTCCTGACGGGCCGCCCCGTCGAGTTCCGCTATGTGCCGGCCCACCAGGTCGGCGGCGACCCGCTCAACGACTTCGCCGACCGCGCGGCCAGCATGGTCGCCCAGCGGCAGGAGGCCGCGGGCAGCGCATACGGCTCCGACGCCCCGCCGCCGAGCGCGACGGGCGAGGGCTCGGCCGCCGCCGGCCGCGCACGCCGTACGGGCACCGGCATGGGCCAGGGGGCCGCGCCCCGCAAGCGCACCGGGTCGGCGGCCGGCCGCACCCTCAAGGCCAAGTTCCCCGGCCGCTGCCGCTGCGGCCGCTCCTACGCGGCGGGCGAGGAGATCGCGAAGAACGACGACGGCTGGGGGCACCCGGCCTGCCGTACCGCGACCGCCTGACCGGCTAGGGCTCAGGGGCAGAGGAGCAAGCGGTACGCGGAGGTGGCAATGCCGGAGCTGTTCGACGTGGTCGACGCCCTGATCGAGGACCACGCCCCGCTCCCGCCCCCGGCCGGGCGCAAACGGCTCCGCGAGGCGCACGGCCTCAGCCAGGAGCAGGTGGCGAAGGCGCTGCGGGTCCGGCGGACCACGGTGATGTCCTGGGAGAACGGCAGGACGGAGCCGCGCTCCTGGTGCTCACCGCGCCCGCGGCGGCCCGCTTCGGCGGCCTGCCCGCCGAGCTCGCGGACCTGGCCGCCCTGCGCCTGCCCGAGTCCCGTCCCGCGGTCAAGGCGCTCGGCCGCGCCGGCTGGCGGCTCACCCGGCGCGGCTTCGGCCCCTGGGTCCGCGTCTGCCGGCCGGCGGAGGGCGGCCGACGCCGCAGCGTCCAGCTCGCGGTGCTCCCCTGGGACGCGTTCGATTCCCGCGCCTGGCGCGGCGCGGCAGGCCTCCCGCCCGCCAGAGCAGCAGCTCCGGGACATCGCCGCGGAGGGCCTCCAGGAGGTCTGCTTCCGGCACAACGGCCGCCGGGCCGACGGCCTCCTGGTCGGGTTCACCGACATCGACTACCTGGAACTCGACTACTGATCCGTCCTCTCGAAGCGCGTCAGGCGAGGCTGCGCCAGCCGCCGTCGAGCAGGTCGAAGGCGCGGTCGATCACCTGCCGGCGATCACCGCGGGCACGGGCGGCGTGGGGTGCTTCGAGGGCGAAGTGGGCCAGGGCGGCGCAGGCGGCGTCGTCGGCGGGGCGACCGCTCTCCTCGGCGATGACCCGGGCGAGCGCGGTGGTGTGGCGCAGCCACATGGCCTGGTGGTACTCGCGCAGGGCGGGCGTACTGTCGACCAGTTCGAGGAAGGCCGCGAAGCGGGGATCGCCGTCAGGATCCGCCCTGCGGCAGCGCAGGGCGTGCTCGCGCAGGGCGTTCGGCACCGACCGGCCCGGCGGCCGGTCGCGCACGGCGGCGAGCAGGCCGGCCTCCAGATCGGCCTCCTCGTCGAAGACGAGTGCCTCCTTGACGGGAAAGTGCTTGAACAGCGTGGTGGTGGAGACGTCGGCGGCATCCGCGATCTCCCGGATGCCGACGTCGTCGTAGCCGCGCTCAAGGAACAGGCGCAGTGCGGCGTCGGCGATCGCCTGGCGGGTGGCGGCCTTCTTGCGCTCACGGCGTCCCACGGGCGCGGGCGCCGTACCGCCTCGGTGCGTGTTGTCGGGCATGGGGGTACCCTACCGCAATGGTTGACTCGATAAAAAAGTTGAGTTGTTGCACTTATGGATCGAGTCTGCTTTTCTGGTGAGGAGGCCGCGAGGCGCTGCCCGGCCCCCTCCCCGCGACCGGTGCGACGGCACCGCGACGCGCCGCGACACGAACGGAGCACCACCATGAACCCCGCACCCACCCCGCGCATCGCCGTCGTCGGAGCCGGCCCCGGCGGCCTGACCTGCGCCCGCATCCTCCAGCGGCACGGCATCCCCGTCGCCGTCTACGACCACGAGACCGGCCCGGACGCCCGCAACCAGGGCGGCACCCTCGACCTGCACGAGGACAACGGCCAGATCGCCCTGCGCGAAGCGGGGCTGCTGGACGAGTTCTTGCGCGTCTCCCGACCGGAAGGACAGGAGATGCGCCAACTGCACCATGCGACAGGCGCCGTCATGTTCCACCACGTCCCCGAGGACGGGGAGCGCCTGAAGCCCGAGATCGACCGCGGACAGCTGCGCGACCTCCTCCTGAACTCCCTCAGGCCGGGGACGGTGCGCTGGGGCCGCACCCTGCGCGCCGTCGAAGGGCCCACCGAGGGACCCCGCCGCCTGCGCTTCGCCGACGGCACGAGCGCTGAGGCCGACCTCGTCGTCGGGGCCGACGGAGCCTGGTCGCGGGTGCGGCGCGCCCTCTCCGGCGCGACCCCGCAGTACACGGGGATCAGCTTCCTGGAGGCGTGGTTCCACGACGTCGACAAGCGGCACCCCGACATCGCCGGCCTCGTGGGCCAGGGCAGCGCCGCCGCCGCCGACGGCGAGCACGGGCTGTTCGCCCAGCGCAACGGAGGGGACCACATCCGCGTCTACCTCATCCAGCGCGTCCCCGCCGACTGGATCACCGTCCAGGGCCTGGCGGCCGACGACACCGAGGGCATCCGCGGCGTCCTCCTTGACCGGTACCGAGGCTGGTCACCCCGCCTGCGGCGGATGCTCAGCGACAACGAAGGCGGCTACATCGACCGCCCTCTCTACGCGCTGCCCGTCCCGCACGTCTGGGAACACAGCCCCACCGCCACCCTCCTCGGCGATGCCGCCCACCTCATGCCGCCACTCGGCGTCGGCGTCAACCTGGCCATGCTCGACGCTGCCGAACTCGCCCTCGCCCTCGCGCATCACGACACCGTCGACGACGCCCTGCTCGCCTACGAGAAGACCATGCTGCCCCGGTCCGCCGACATGCAGCACGCGCTCGACGGGCGAGCCGCAGACCTGCTCTCCGACGAACCGCATGTCCCCGAAGCCGACCGCCACTGATCCCTGCGCGCCGGTCGGACGCCGGTCCCGGCCGCCGGACCCCGGCCCCGTGGCGCCGCCCCCAGCGGGTGTCCCGGCGCAGGCGCACCGGAGGCCAGTCGCTCCGCCGCGCAGAGCGGCGGCCCCGTGCCCAGTGGCGCACTGGTGTCCCTGGTGTCTGCCCCGGCTGCCGCCGCGTTCCGCGCGGTGTCCTCCGCGCTGTCGGTCCTGTCGATTCGAGGGACCGGTCGCAGCGAGCCCCTCTCGGGGTGCCGGGAGCACCCTTCTCGGGCCGGCAGGCGGATCCACGAGAGTCCGCGCTTCGTCGCCGGTGGCACATCGCTGCGCGTCCTGTGCCCTCGCGTCCGCCGCCTTCCCGTTCTTCTCCTCGGCTCTGACGACCGTCCATCTCCCGTTCCCGCCCCGCGACCTGCGTCTGTCGGGGACCGACGCCTGACCGGTACTGGCCGCGGGCGGGCGGCGCGCGCTCGTCGGCACGGTGCCGGCAGCCCGCCTGCCGGGCCGTCCCGGGCACGGAGCGCTGGTGTCCGGACGCGTACCGGCCTCCTGGCCACAGCCGCGGGCACGCTGCTGTCACCGGCGGTCATGGCCCTGTCCCCGCAGGCCCGGCGGGGGCGTACGCTGCCCGCCCGTCCGAACGCCTCCGGCCCGGCCGCGTGATGCGCCCCGGACAGCAGCCCTACCCCCCTCGTCGCGAACACGCGACGGGCCTCTCGCCGATGATCTCACGGCGCCTCAGCAGCGTCGGCCGCTGCCGCTGTAGCACGGGGAGCAGCCGGGGCTCGGAGGTGCGGCCGGGTGCGGGCGTGGTCGTGGTGGGCCGCCGGGACGAGCAGAGCCGGCAGCGCGGCGGCGAGGAGTTGGAGGCAGACCGCCCGAGGCGATGTCGGTGCCCCGCGCGGTGCCGCTCGACCAGGGTGGATGCCTTGCGGCCGACTGCCGGCCGGTCCGCGGGCCGCCTGAGTACGCGCACTCAGGCGGCACCACGGGTGCGGTCAGCAGGTGGCGTAGGCCGGGAGCCCGCCGTACCGGTCGCCCTTCAGGTAGACCGCGCTGACGTAGCCCTCGGCGAGGCGTACCCACACGTCGTTGGTGTAGCCGTTGTCCTTGATGGTCTGGCCGTGCGTCCAGCAGGACGCGCCGCGCGGCTCGCCCGCGGTGACGTGTCCCGTGATGCTGTACGAAGTGGCCGGTCCTGAGCGGACGTTGGCGTTCTCGTACGGCGTGACCCCGTACGGCAGCCCCGCGGGTGCTGCCTGGGCGGCCGCGGCCCCGGTCGCGAGCAGCCCCGCGGTGGCGACGGCGACGCCGGTCGCGGCGAGGGCCCTGGTCCTCATGCCCATGATGGTGTTTCCTTCCCCGTTGGTCGTGCGCGGTCGTGAGCGCGGCCACTGGCCGCCTCTCCCCTCTGGACGCGCCACGGGGCTGTTCGGTTCATCCCGCCGACCGGTGCGCCGCGCCCGCGCACGGCGGATCCCGCCCGGCGCAGACGCGCGGGGCGGGATCCGGGGCAGGGCGGGCGGTACGCCCGCCGGAGCGGCGCCCCTGGTCAGGGTGCCTTGTTGTAGACGGCCACGTAGTCGATGTCCATCTGCCCGCCGGACACCGTGTTGGCGTTGGGCCCGCCGCCGAACGCGCCGGGGAAGCCCCCTCCCATCGCCAGGTCGTAGATGATGAAGAAGGGGTGGTCCACCGCCTTCGTCCACGTGTCGGAGTCGACCTGCGTCGAGTCGAGCGTGAAGTAGTTCTGCCCGTCCAGGTACCAGCGGATCTGCTCGGGCGACGTCGACCTGTCGATCTGCACCGCGTACGTGTGGTAGTCCGACTGACAGCCGGGGCAGGCGTGTTCGCCGCTTCCGATGCCGCTGGACTCGTTGCACGGGCCGCCCGGGCTCACCCCGCAGTGGAGGGTGCCGAAGACCGAGCTGCGGCCGTTGACGTCCTCCAGGATGTCGACCTCGCCGGACGTCGGCCAGGTCGTGCCCGTGCGCAGCGGCTGCCCGAGCATCCAGAACGCGGGCCAGTAGCCTGCCCCGTTGTCCGTCGTCACGTCGGGCTGCTTGATCGACGACTGCATCATGACGACACCGCCGGGCGGTGCGCCGAAGGAGTCGTCCTGTGTCTCCACCCGGCCCGACGTCCAGCCCGCCCCCGGGTCGCTGCCGGAGTGCAGCGCCTTCAGGACGAGATGGCCGTTGCCGTCGAGGAAAACGTTGTCGGTCGAGTCGGTCATGGTCTCGATCTCACCGGTGCCGAAGCTGCTGCCCGGACCGGTGTCGTACTTCCACGTGCCGGTGTCGAGACCGCTGCCCGCCGCGCCGTTGAAGTCGTCGCTCCAGGTGGTGGTGAAGCCCGCGGGCGGCGCGGGCACGTCCGCGGGCGCGGCCGCGGCGGCCCGCGTGTCGGCGGGCGCCGCCACGGCGCCGTGCTGCGCGGTGACCGTGAGACCGGCGAGGGTCAGGGCGCCGACCGAGAGCCCTACGAGGGTCCGGCGGAACCTGGACCCGCGTGAGCGGCGGCGCGTTGATGGCCTGGGAATGTCTCCAGGGGCCATGGGTTCTCCTGTTCCGTATGAGCCCGTTGTGGGGGTCTGCCCATACACGGTGTGCTGCCGGAGACTCCTTCCATCGCCTCTCCTGACGGGGTGGGGGACCGTGCAGGGCGGGGACTCCGACTGAGAGCGCTCTCTCAGTCAGGGAGTTGTCTACCCCCGCCCCGGAGCGCCGTCAAGGCACCCGCCGATATCGAAGCGGCGTATGCCCGCCCGCCGTGGAGCGGCTGACCGGACTGTGGACGGGGCACGGCCGTGCCGGCGCCTCCTCCGGGACGCTCGCCGGCCGGCTCGCCAGGGTCGTGCGCAGCGGGGGTACCCGCTCCACTCCGCCGAACCGCTGCGCGAACTGGCCGCGACAGTGCGCACGGGGCCGGTGACACCGGCCCGGCGCGGGCGCCGTCGCGTTCGCGCTGCTCTACCCGGTGGCCGACGTGACCGGCGCGCTGGTCGCCCCCGCACACCGGCTGCGCCGGCAGGCCCGGTCGACGCGCGCGCGGACGGGTGCGCCGACCCCGCCGCGTACGCCGAACGCCCGGCCGCTCCGCCCGCTGTGCCGCGCCGCGACCCGCGCGCTCGGCCTGCGACCGCACATCGCGCGGCGCCGTGCCGCACCCGGGCGGACACCGCGCGACACGCCCTGACGGGGGCTCCTGGGGCCGCGCGACACGGCATGGCCAAGGCCCCGAAGGCCGCGTGCCCCGCCGGTCAGGGGCCGGCGTCGCGCGGGCGCCGGACCGTGGCGGCCCCGGCGGCCCCGGGCCCGTCCTGGTGCTCGTCGAGCGGGCCCGGATGGGCGCCTGGACGGGGAGCACGCCGAGGTCGCCGGACCTGGTCACACCGGCACACCGGCACACCGGCACACCGGCACACCCCTGCAGCCATGTGTCCATCGCGGACACCTGCCACCCGGCAACTCTCATTAAATTAGGAATAAATATTGACACCGTGCGTGCGCGGACACAGTCTTCTCCTGGTCCGCTCGCCCCTCCCCGTGCGGCGGGCCTCCAGCCACCCCCATTCCACCCGCCTCAACCCCGGGAAGGTACCCATGACTTCATCCCGTGCAGGGACGGTCCGCGCCCGCCGGCTCGCCGCTGTGCTCGGTGCGGCCGCGCTCGTCGCGGTCACCGCGCCCGCCGCCCAGGTGTCGGCCGCGCCGCGGGCCGCGCACCGGTCCCATGCCGTGGCGGCCACCCCGTACATGGGCTGGAACACGTATTACGGACTCGGCGCCCCCACCGAGCAGCAGGTCGAGAGCGTCGCGCGGTACCTCGTCAAGAGCGGCCTGAGCAAAGCGGGTTACGACATCGTCTGGCTGGACGGCGGCTGGCAGGCCGACACGCCGCGCGACGCCTCGGGGCGGCTCGTCGCCAACCCCGAGCGCTTCCCCTCCGGGATCCCCGCCCTGGTGGACCGGTTGCACCGGCTCGGCCTGCGCGTCGGCATCTACACCGACGCGGGCGACTACGACGGCGGCAAGAGCTGCGGGCTCGGCAGCCGCGGCCACTACCGGCAGGACGCCCGGCAGTTCGCCGACTGGAAGGTCGACGCCGTCAAGGTCGACTTCCTGTGCGGCATCTCCGAGAAGCTCGACCCGGCCACGGCGTTCGGCGAGTTCAGCGCCGCGGTCGCCGCCACCGGCCGTCCCATGCTGCTCAACCTCTGCAACCCGCTCACCGACGACTGGGGCGTGCCGCACACCCCTGCGCAGGACGCCCACAACTCGTACGCGTTCGGCCCGCGCCTCGCGACGTCCTGGCGCACCGGCACCGACATCGCCTTCGGCACCCCGACCGCGGGGGAGTGGGCCGACGTCCTGCGCAACATGGACGCCAACGCCCAGCACCCGGAGGCCCAGAGCCCCGGCCACTACGGCGACCCCGACTACCTGATCCCCATGCGCACGATGCCCGACGGGTCGTACGAGCTCAGCCAGGAGGAGTCGACCACCCAGCTGGTGATGTGGGCCGAGATGGCGTCCCCGCTGGTCATCGGGTCGGACCCGCGCACCCTGACCAAGCCCATGCTCGCCGCGCTGACCAACCCCGAGATCCTCGCCGTCGACCAGGACCCGCTGGACATCCAGGGTGTACGGGTCGCCACCGACGCGACCGGCGACACCTACAGCAAGGTCCTCAGCGGGACGGGCAAGCGCGCCGTCGTCCTGCTCAACCGCTCCGACACGGCGCAGCGCCGCACGGTGACCTTCGCCGACACCGGGCTCGGTGGCCACGTCGCCGTCAGGGACCTGCGGGCCCGCGCGGACCGCGGCACGCACACCGGCTCGTACACCGTGACGGTCCCCGCCCACGGCACCGCCTTCCTCACGCTGTCCGGCACGGACGCGGCGCCCGGCACCCCGCTCGGCACCACCTCGGCCGACGACCCCGCGCTCGTCGCGGACGGCGCCCGCCTGACGGCCTTCACCCGCGGGCGGGACGGCTCGCTGCGCGTCCGGTCGGGCCGGGACGGCTCCTGGCGTACCGGTGCCACCGGCCTCGGAGGACCGACCCAGGGCCGGATCAAGGGCGCCCCCGCGGCCTACGGCTCGGCCGGCGGGCGGATCGACGTGTTCGTGCGCGGCACCGACGACGCCGCCTACCGCAGGACGTACGACGGGCACCGCTGGGGCCGCTGGCAGCGGCTCGGCGGCCGGCTCGCGAGCGCACCGTCCGCCGTCCGCCGAGGGTCCGGCGGCGGGACGCTGTTCGCCGCCGCGCCCGACGGGGGAGTGCTCTCCCTCGGCGAGGACGGCACGCACTCCGTGGGCGCCCCCACGGGCCTGACCGTCACCGGCCGCCCCGCGGCCGCCGTCGACTCCGCCGGCCGCCTCCACGTCGCGGTGCGCACCAACGACGACGCCGTCTGGGAGCGGGTGCGGGACGCCTCGGGCACCTGGTCCGCGTGGACCTCCCTCGGCGGCACGGTAGGCGGCGCCCCCGCCCTCGTCGCCACCGGCGACTCCGTGCGCCTCTACGCGCGCGCGGCCGACTACACGCTCTGGCAGCGCACCTACACCGCCACGGGCGGCGGCGCGTGGAGCGACTGGTCGAAGAACACCGCCTGGCCCAGCGGCGCCCTCGACGGGGCGCTCGGCACCGCGGCGGGCCCCGGAGGAGAGGTCCTCGCCGTGTACCGCTCCGTCGCGGGACGCGTCCGGGAAACGATGCTCTGACCTGATTCGCCGCCACCGTCGAAAAATAAATTCGTAATTAATATTGACGGTGGCACTCCGTTCCGACAGCCTGTTCCAGCCGAACGCAGGGGCCCGCGGCCGCGGGCGCGGGCCCCCGTCCGTGGGTACCAAAGGAGTCCACCCATGATCGCCACACCGCCAAGCCGCCGCCGGTTCCTCGCCGGAGCGGGCGCGGCCTCAGCCGCCGCCCTGCTCAGCGGATGCGTCACCTCCACCAGCTCCCCGTCGGGCAAGGGCGCCTCGGGCGGTCCGGTGACGCTCCAGTCGAACCTGTCCTCGCCGCAGGCCAAGGCGGCGATGCAGAAGCTCGTCGACGCGTTCGACAGGCGCGGCGGCGCGAAGGCGTCCCTCAACACCGTCGCCTCCGAGACCTTCCGCACCCAGCTGCCGACGTACCTCACCTCCGCCAACCCGCCGGACGTCCTCACCTGGTACCCGGGCTCCGTCGCCGACTCCTACGCCAAGCAGAACCTGCTCCTCGACGTGAGCGACCTGTGGACGAGCGGCGACCTCGCCACCTACTCCGACGCCCAGAAGAAGCTCTGCACGGACTCCGCGGGCAAGAAGGTCTTCGTGCCCGCCTCCTACTACTGGTGGGGTGTGTTCTACCGAAAGTCGAACTTCGCCAAGTGGGGCGTCGGAGAGCCCAAGACGTGGGACGAGTTCCTCGACCTGTGCGACAAGCTCAAGGCGAGGAAGATCGCCCCCATCGGCCTCGGCGCGGGCAACGGCACCACCTGGGTGGCCTCCTCCTGGTTCGACTACCTCAACATCCGCGTCAACGGCGCCCGATACCACCGCGACCTGCTCGCAGGAAAGCACCGCTTCGACGACCCCGAGGTCCGCCGCGTCTTCGACCGGTGGAGCGAGGCCCTGCCGTACTTCGACCCCAACGGCACCGCCCTCGCCTTCCAGGACGCCACCACCGCCCTCCTCCAGGGCCGCACGGGCATGATGCTGATCGGCACGTTCTTCGCCGACGCCGCTCCCAAGGACGCCCTCGACGACATCGACTTCTTCCGCTTCCCGATCATCGACCCCAAGGTCCCGCCTGCCGAAGAGGGCCCCACCGACGGGTACTTCGCGAGCGCCCGCACCCGCCACAAGGACGAGGTGAAGGAACTCATGCGCTACATGGCGACCGCGGAGGCGCAGGAGACCTACCTCAAGGGCTCGTCGGGCACCGCGATACCCGTCAACCCGAAGGCCGAGGACAGCGGGACGCCCCTGGTGAAGAAGGGCCGCGCGCTCATCGAGAACGCCTCCGACATCACCCAGTTCTTCAACCGCGACTCAAGCGACGCGCTCCAGCCCTCCGCCGACACCGCGCTCACCCACTTCCTGTCCAAGCCCAAGGACATCGGGAGCATCCTCACCACCTGGCAGCGCGACGCCCAGAAGATCTGGAACCGGTGACATGGCGCTCCTGACCGCACCGGCCCGCCGCAGGCGCGCCACCAGGGTGCCGCCCGTCGTCCTCGCCTTCCTGCTGATCCCGCTGCTCGCCGAGGCGTTCTGGGTGTTCTGGCCCGCGATCCAGGGCTTCTACCTCTCCCTCACCGACTGGAACGGCGTCGCCCCCGCGAAGTTCGTCGGACTCGGCAACTTCCGCGAGATGTTCGGCGACAGTGTCTTCCGCACCGCGCTCCTCGACACCGTGCTGTGGCTCGTCCTGTTCGGCGGGCTGTCCGTCGTCCTCGGCCTCGGCGCCGCCCTCCTGCTCCAACAGGAGCGCAGGGGCGTCGGGTTCTACCGCGCGGCGCTCTTTCTGCCCGTTGTCTTCTCCCTCGTCGCCACCGCCCTCGTCTGGCAGGCGATGTACCAGCCCGACGGGCTCATCGACAAGGCGCTCGGCGGCCTCGGCCTCGGCAGCTGGGCCCACCCCTGGCTCGCCGACCAGAACACCGCCCTGTACGCCGTCATCGTGCCCGCCCTGTGGCGCGAGATCGGCTACGTGATGGTGCTCTACCTCGCCGGACTCAAGGGCATCGACCCCGCCCTGTACGAAGCGGCCAGGGTCGACGGAGCGAACCGCAGGCAGCTGTTCCGGCACATCACACTGCCCCAGCTCAGCAGCGTCAACGCCGTCGTCGTCTCCGTCGTCATCATCGACTCCCTGCGCTCCTTCGACGTGGTGTGGGCGCTCACCCGCGGCGGCCCGTACCACTCCTCGGAACTCCTGAGCACCTACATGTACTCCACGGCCTTCCAGTCACTGCGGCTCGGCTACGGCTCCGCGCTCGCCGTGGTGATCTTCATCCTGGCTTTCGGAGTCATCGTCTCCTACCTCGTCCGCGCCTTCCGGGAGGCCGACTGATGACCGTCACCCACCCCCAGGTGCCCCCTGCGGAGAAGACGGCCGCCCCGCCCGGCAGGGCGGCGCGCCGCGACCCGGCGGCCCGCCGCCGCGCCGCCACCGCGGGCTTCCACACCGGGGCCGTGCTGCTGTCCGCGCTGTGGCTGCTGCCCGTCGCGCTCGTCCTCGTCACCGCCACCCGCTCCTTCGACGACATCGCGGGCAACGGCCTCGGCGCCCTGCCGCACTCCTTCACCCTGGACGGCTTCGCCCAGGCGTGGACGGACGGCGGCCAGGCGAGGGCCCTGCTCAACAGCGTCCTCGTCACCGTGCCCGCGGTCCTGCTCTCGCTGCTGCTCGCCTCCATGGCCGCTTTCGCCCTCAGCCGCTACGACCTGCCGCTGCGCCGCACCGTGCTGCTCGTGATGCTCGCAGGCAACCTGCTGCCCCCGCAGATCCTCCTCGTCCCGGTCTCCAAGCTCACCGAGATGCTCGGCCTGTACGACAGCCTGTACGCCGTCATCGGCGTCCAGGTCGGCTTCGGCGTCGGCTTCTACGTCTTCGTCCTGCACGGCTTCATGCGGTCCATCCCCGCCGAGATCCAGCAGGCCGCCGTCATCGACGGCGCGGGACCCTGGACGATCTACCGCCGGATCGTCCTCCCGCTGGCCAAGCCCGCGCTCGCCGCGCTCTGCGCCCTGTCGTTCACCTGGATCTTCAACGACCTGCTGTGGTCGATCACCGTGCTGCGCACCGACAGCAGGATGCCGATCACCGCCTCCCTCATCGGCCTTCAGGGCCAGTACGTGTCGGACTGGAACGTCATCGCGGCCGGGTCGGTCATCGCCGCCGCCCCCACCGTGCTCGTGTTCCTCCGGTTCCAGCGCCACTTCGTGGCAGGCCTCAACCTCGGAGCGGTCAAGTGACATCGCACGGCCCGTGGACCCTGCGCACCGGCACCACCGTGTACGCGGTCCGGCTCTCACCCGACGGCCCCTGGCCCGAACTCGCCGCCTGGGGACCTGACGGCACCGAGACCGGGCCGTCCCCGCTCGACTGGTCGCGCCGTACCCACTTCATCACCCCCGCCGACGCCGCGCCCGCCGAGTACATCCCCTACGGGCAGCGGCCGTTCACCGGCGCGGACCTCATCGCCTGCCGCCCGGGGGAGGAGCGCGGCACCTGGTGGGCCTTCACCGGAGCCGAGCAGGACGAGGACGACGACGGCACCCAGAGGCTGCGGCTCACCTTCGCCGACGAACACCTCGGCCTCACCACGGCCCTCGTCTACGCGACGGTGCCGGGCACCGACGTCGTACGGCGCCGCACCGAACACACCAACACCAAAGCTCAGCCCCTCCGCCTCGAACGGTTCGACTCCGGCGCCGTCACCGTGCCCGTCA
Organism: Streptomyces tremellae; assembly: GCF_039540215.1. Lineage (NCBI taxonomy): Bacteria > Bacillati > Actinomycetota > Actinomycetes > Kitasatosporales > Streptomycetaceae > Streptomyces > Streptomyces tremellae. Next base: position 24,386 of record NZ_BAABEP010000003.1, on the reverse strand, counting down.
CCCGCGCCGCCCGCCTGACCTGCCTCACCGGGCAGTGGTCACGCGAGTTCCAGCTCACCCAGGTGGAGCTGGAGCGCGGCCGGTTCGAGATCGGCAGCACCCAGGGCGTACCCGGCCACGCCTACGCGCCCTGGCTCGCCGTGCAGGACGCCGCGGAACCCGCGGACGGCCCCGCCACCCCCACCTACGGCATCGCCCTCGCCTGGCCCGGCAACTGGCACATCACGGCGGACGCCGAACCCGGCGGCACCGTGCGCGTCCGGGCAGGACGGCTCCCGCACGAGGGCGCGGTGCTCCTCGGCCCCGGCGCCACCCTCACCGCCCCCTGGCTCGCCTGCGCGTTCAGCCCCGAAGGGCTCGACGGCCTTGCCCGGGCCTGGCACCGCTACGAACGCCGCCTCGCGGGCGAACGGCTGCACCGCCCCCGCAAGGTCCTCTACAACTCATGGGAGGCGACGGGCTTCGCCGTCGACGCCGCCACCCAGCTCGACCTGGCCCGCACCGCCGCCGGCATCGGCGCGGAAGTTTTCGTCGTGGACGACGGCTGGTTCCCCGGCCGCGACGACGACACCGGCGGGCTCGGCGACTGGACACCTGAACCCACCGCGTTTCCCGAGGGGTTCGATGCCTTCATCCACCAAGTACGCGCGCTGGGAATGGACTTCGGACTCTGGGTGGAGCCCGAAGCCGTCAGCCCCCGCTCCGCCCTCCACGCCCAGCACCCCGAGTGGGTCTACCGGATCGACGGCCGCCCCGCCACACTCGTACGCAACCAGCTGCTGCTCGACCTCGGCCGCCCCGACGTCCAGGAGTTCGTCCTCGCCACCCTCGACCGGCTCCTCGGCGACCACGACATCAGCTACCTCAAGTGGGACATGAACCGGCCGCCTACCGAGCGCGGCAGGCCGGGCGGCGGCCCCCCGGAAACCCGGGACCTCGACGCCGCGCACGTCGCCGGATACCTCCGCGTCCTCGACCACCTGCGCACCCGCCACCCCTCGGTCACCGTGGAGGGCTGCGCGGGCGGCGGGGCCCGCATCGAACACGCCACCCTCGCACGGACCGACGTGGTGTGGCCGAGCGACAACACCGCCCCGCTCGACCGGCTCGCCATCCAGCACGGCTACCTGCACGCCCACGCACCGCACACCATGAGCTCCTGGGTCACCGACGCACCCGGCGTCTTCGATCCCCGGCCGCGCTCCCTCGCCTTCCGCTTCGTCACCGCCGCGGCCGGCGTCCTCGGCGTCGGCGCCGACATCCGGCGCTGGAGCCCCGAGGAGCGCGCCGAGGCCGCCGCGTGGATCGCCCGCTACAAGGAGGTGCGCGACACCGTCCACCGCGGCGAGGCGCGCACACTCGGCGGGCCCACCGACGCCACCTGCGGCGTCCAGTACGAACACCCCGGCGGCGGACGCGTCGTCGTCACGGCCTGGAACACCGGGCCGCTCGACGGCGCGCCCCTCGTCCCCGGGCGGGCCGCCCGGCTGCGCCTGCGCGGCCTCGACCCGGCCGCCCGCTACCGCGACGCCCGCACCGGCACCGCCTACAGCGGCGCCCATCTCACCCACGCCGGGCTGGCGTTCGCCTGGACCGCGACATACGACGCCGACCTCGTCGTACTGGAAAGGGGCGTGACACCGTGACCCCGGCAGGCGCGCCCGCGCCCCGCCCCGCAGCCGACCCCGAGGAGACGACCCGCCCCATGCACCCCGCAGCACGCTTCACCGACCGGGTCGCCGTCGTCACCGGCGCCGCCTCCGGCATCGGCGCCGCCACCGCGCGCAGACTCGCCGCCGAGGGCGCGGCGGTCGTCCTCGTGGACGTCGCGGAGGAACACGGCGCGCGCACCGCCGACACCATCAACGCCGAAGGCGGGCGCGCCCTGTTCGCCGCCGCGGACGTCTCGGACCCGGCCGCCTGGGAACGTGTCGAGGCCGCCGCGCACACCCTCGGCCCCGTCGGCGTCCTCGTCAGCAACGCCTACACCGTCGACGTTGTCCCCGCGGGCGAGATGAGCGTCGAGTCCTGGCAGCGCCAGCTCTCCGTCAACCTGACCGGCGGCTTCCTCGGCTTCCGCACCCTCCTGCCCGACCTGCGCGCCCAGCGCGGAGCGGTCGTGCTGACCTCGTCCGTCCACGCCCACAAGGGCATCCCGGGACACCCCGCCTACGCCGCCTCCAAGGGTGCCCTGCTCTCCCTGAGCGGGCAGCTCGCCGTCGAGTACGGCCCCGACATCCGCGTCAACGCCGTACTGCCGGGCCCCATCCTCACCGCGGCCTGGGACCGCGTCCCCGAGGAGGACCGTGCCCGCAGCGTCGCGGAGACCGCGGCGGGCCGCTTCGGGACGCCCGAGGAGGTGGCCGCGGCCATCGCGTTCCTCGCCGCCGACGAGGCCGGGTACGTCACCGGGGCGAGCCTCCTTGTCGACGGCGGCTGGAGCGTCGTCAAGGCGTCGGCCTGAACAGGCCCCCGGCGTGAGTGCGCCCGGCGGCGCGAGAGCCTGGGACGAGACAGCGGTGGCCCGCCGCCGGCCGGTCGGCCACCGGCCCGCGGACCCACCACCACGAGCAGCAGAAAGGCAGAGAGCGACATGACGCCATACGCGCGCCGCGGAGTGCACGGGCAGACCGTGGAGACACTCGCGCGGCGGGTCCTCAGCGGCGAGTTGCCCGAGGGGGCGGTACTCGACCTCGTGGCGCTGCGGGACGAACTGGACGTCAGTCTGACCGCCCTGCGCGAATCCCTGAAGGTCCTCGCCGCCAAGGGCATGGTCGACGCCCGGCAGAAGCGCGGCACGTACATCACCGCACGCTCCGACTGGAACCTCCTCGACGCGGACGTGCTGCGCTGGCAGTTCGCCGGCTCCACCGACGCCGGCGCCGACCTCGCGCTGCTGCGCAACCTCGGCGAGGTCCGCGGCATCGTCGAGCCCGCGGCAGCCCGCCTGGCCGCCGCCCGCCGCGACGCCACCGACCTCGCGGCACTCGACGCGGCCATCGACGCGATGGCCGCGGAGAGCGGCGACCGCCCGGCCGCCGCCGTCGAGGCCGACCTCTCCTTCCACCGCGCCCTGCTGCGCGCCACCCACAACGAACTCCTCGAACGCATGGAGATGGTCATCGAGTCCGGCCTCGCCCACCGCGACGAGATCGTCCACTCCTCCCCGCACGGGGAGGACCCGGTCCCCAGCCACCGCGCCGTGCTCGACGCCGTGCGCGAGGGCGACGGCGACCGCGCGGAACACGCCATGCGCGCCCTGCTCGAACAGGCCCTGCGCGACCTGCACAAGGTCCACCGCGACACGGCCGCCCCCACGAAACCCCCGAAGAAGGGTGACGAGACCCGGTGAAGATCGTCCGAATCGAGACGTTCCTCGTACCGCCCCGCTGGCTGTTCTGCCGGGTCGAGACGGACGAAGGACTCGTCGGCTGGGGCGAACCCGTCGTCGAGGGCCGGGCCGAGGTCGTCCGGGCCGCCGTCGACGTCCTGGCAGAACACCTCCTGGGACAGGACCCGCTGCGCATCGAGGACCACTGGCAGGTGATGACCAAAGGCGGCTTCTACCGCGGCGGCCCCGTCCTGTCCAGCGCCGTCGCAGGACTCGACCAGGCCCTCTGGGACATCGCGGGCAAGGCGTACGAGGCACCCGTCCACGCCCTGCTCGGCGGTCCCGTGCGCGACCGCGTCCGCGTCTACGCCTGGGTCGGCGGCGACGACCCCTCCCGCATCCGCGAAGAGGTCACCGCGCAGGTCGAGGCGGGCTTCACCGCCGTCAAGATGAACGCGGCGGGCCGCACCCCGCCGATGACCACCCCCGCGCAGACCGCAGGCGTCGTCGCACGCGTCGCCGCCGCCCGCGAGGCGCTCGGCCCCGACCGGGACGTCGCCGTGGACTTCCACGGCCGCTTCACCGTCGCGGGCGCCCGCCGCGTCCTCGGCGAACTGGGCCCGCTGCACCCGCTGTTCGTCGAAGAACCGCTGCTGCCCGAGCACGGCCACGCTCTGCCCGCCCTCGTCGCTGCCAGCCCCGTGCCCATCGCGACCGGCGAACGCCTCTACGGCAGAGCCGAGTTCCTGCCCGCCCTCGCCGCGGGCATCGCGGTCGCCCAGCCCGACCTGTCGCACGCGGGCGGCATCTCGGAGGTCCACCGCATCGCGTCGCTCGCCGACGTGTACGGAGCCCAGCTGGCACCGCACTGCCCGCTGGGCCCGATCGCGCTCGCCGCCAGCCTCCAAGTGGCTTTCGCCACACCCAACTTCCTCATCCAGGAGCAGAGCAGGGGCATCCACTACAACAAGGACGCCGACCTGCTCTCGTACCTCGTCGACACCGAGCCCTTCCGCTTCGAGGCCGGCCACGCCCGCAGGACCACCGCGCCGGGACTCGGCGTCACCGTCGACGAGGCGGCCGTGCGCGCCGCCGACCGGACGGGGCACAGCTGGCGCAACCCCGTGTGGCGCCACCCCGACGGATCGTTCGCGGAATGGTGAGCGCCGCACGCACCGTGGGCCCCCGCGTCACCACGGACCCGGAGCACGGCGGGCGCTGGACCTCCCTGACCGCCCACGGCCGCGACTGGCTCTGGCACCGGCCGGAGCCCGCACGCGCCGACGCCCGCCCCGGCGCGCCGTTCGCCGACGCGGGCGGCCTTGAGGAGTGCGTACCGACGGTGCGCGGCCTGCCCGACCACGGCGACGTCTGGACCCGGGCCTGGCGGCAGGACACGGACGGCACGCACACGGTGACCTGCCCCGACTTCCGGCTGGCCCGGCGCATCCGCACCACCGAGGCCGGGACCGTCGCCGACTACCGGCTCACCGCACGCCCCGGCTACCGCTTCGTGTGGGCCGCCCACGCCCTGCTCGACCTGTCCGAGCGGGCCCGCGTGGCACTTCCGCACGGCACGCCCCTGCGGCTCTACCCGGGCGAGGGCTCCGGCTGGGTGCGCGGCCACTGGCCCGCGCCCGCCGGAACACCGCTTGACCGGCTCGGCCCCGCGGACGGAACCGCCGTCGGCGCCGTCGCCGAGACACACCAGGCGTCCGTCCACGACGGCCCCGACACCCTCACCCTGCGCGTCGAGGCCGAAGGGGCCCCCGTGTCCGTGGCCCTCTGGCGCAACCTCGGCGGCTTCCCCCGCGGCGCCCCCTACCGCTCCATCGGCGTCGAACCCATGCTCGGCCGTGTCTTCGACCGCGAAGGAGCCGATCCGGGCGACACCGCGCGCGTACCGGACACCGGCGAGCTGCGCTGGCGCCTCACCGTCACCGCGACCCGCCGCACGGACCCCGGCCCGTGAGCCCCACAGCCGCGCCCTCGGCGCACCACCCACCGCACCCGAACCCCCACCGCCGTAAGGACCAGCACCAGTGGACCTGTTGACCGCGCTGCGCACCCACCGCATTCTCGCCATCGTCCGGGGCGGCGACCCGGACGCCGCGCTCGCCGCGGTGCTCGCCCTCGCCGACGAGGGCGTCCACCTCATCGAGATCTCCCTGTCCGGCAACGACGCGCTCGGCGTCCTCGCCCGCGCCCGCGCCGCCCTCGGCCCCGGCGCCGCCCTCGGCTCGGGCACCGTGCTCACGGCCGACGACGCCCACGCCGCCCACCGCGCCGGGGCCGACTTCGTCGTCACCCCCGGCCTCGGCCACGGCGTCAGCGCCGCCCGCGCCCTCGGTTTGCCCGTGCTCGCCGGCGTCATGACCCCCACCGAGATCATCACGGCCCAGCGCCTCGGCGCCGCCGCGCTGAAACTCTTCCCCGCGTCCGAGGCCGGCGGGCCCGGATACCTCAAGGCCCTGTCAGGGCCGTTCCCCACCGCACCGTTCGTCCCCGTCGGGGGAGTGGGCGCGGAGGAGGCCGCAGCATACCTGGCCCGCGGCGCCGTGGCGGTCGGCGTCGGCTCGCCGCTCGTCGGCGACGCCGCGGACGGCGGCAGCACCGACGCGCTGCGCGCCCGCGCCCGCGCCTTCCTCGACGTTGTACGCCCGTACACCCGGGACGCCGGGTGACCCCCCGGGCGGCCCGGCCGCGGCCGTCCGGTACCGGGCCCGTCGTGTGCCTGGGCGAGACCATGGCCGCCATGGCCCCGGAACCTGTCGGCGCGCTCGACAGCGCCGGCCTGCTCCGCGTCGACGTCGCAGGCGCCGAGTCCAACGTCGCCGTGTACCTCGCCGACCACGGCATCCCGGTGCGCTGGGTCTCCGCGCTCGGCGACGATCCCTTCGGCCGCCTCGTGAAGCGGCACGTCGCAGCCGGGGGCGTGGACGTGGACGGTGTCAGGACCGACCCGCGGCACCCCACCGGCCTGCTGTTCAAGGACCCCGGCCCCGGATCGACCCGCGTCCACTACTACCGGGGGAACTCCGCAGCCGCCGCGCTCGGCCCGGCCCTCCTCGCCGACGACGCCCTGCGCGGCGCCCGGCTGCTGCACCTCACCGGCATCACCCCCGCGCTCTCGCCGTCCTGCCACGCCCTCGTGGAGCAGGCGCTGGCCGCCGACCGCCCCTGGCCCGTCAGCTTCGACGTCAACCACAGGCCCGCCCTGTGGACCGGCGCGCCCGAGCCCGCCGGCGACGTGCTGCGCACCCTCGCGGACCGTGCCGACCTCGTCTTCGTCGGCCTGGACGAGGCACGCGCCCTGTGGGGCGCCGGCCTCACCCCGGACGGCGTACGCGGCCTGCTGCCGCACCCGCGCACCCTCGTCGTCAAGGACGCCGACCGCGCCGCGACCGCCTACACCCCCGCCGGCCGCCACACCGTCCCGGCGCCCCGCGTCGATGTCGTCGAACCCGTGGGCGCGGGCGACGCGTTCGCCGCCGGATACCTCGCGGGCGTGCTGCGCGGCGACGACCCCGTACGCGCCCTGCGCCGCGGTCACCTCACCGCCGCCTCCGCGCTGCGCGTCACCGGGGACCACGGCACCCTGCCGCCGCCCGACACCACCGCGCGCCTGCTGGCGGCCGACCCCGCCACCTGGACCACCCACTGAACCCGCGCCCCCACACACCACCCCCGTCCGCACGTCATCCCCCGAGGAGGCACCACCATGACCTCTCACGACCCGCTGACGCCGGAACACCGCCCCCACCCGCCCCGCCGCCCCAGCAGGCGCGGCTTCCTCGCCGCCGCCGGGCTCGGAGCCCTCGCCACGGCCGGCGTCCCCGCCTTCACCGCGACGGCCGCCCCGCGCCGCCCCACCGGTGACCCCCGCGTCCCCGAGGACCGTGCCCTGACCCTCTGGTACCGCGATCCCGCCGATCCCGCCGACATGATCCAGACGGCGCTGCCCATCGGGAACGGCCGCATCGGAGCCCTCGTCGGCGGCGACCCCGCCGCCGACCTGCTCTACGTCACCGACGGCACGCTGTGGACCGGCGGCCTCAACGACACCCTCGACGACGACGGCCAGTTCCCCTACGAACGCGTCGAGTTCGGCTCCCTCACCCAGCTGGCCCACCTCACGGTCGCCGTCCCCGCCCACACCGCCGACCGGATCACCGGCTACCGCCGCACCCTCGACCTCAGCAACGGCCTCGCCACCGCCTCCTACACCCACGACGGCGTGGCCTACCGCCGCGAGGCGTACGCGAGCCACCCCGACAACGTCCTCGTCCTCAGCCTCACCCAGAGCGGCGGCGGCAGCTACACCGGAACCGTCGACCTCGCGGGCACCCACGGCGAGCACACCGCGGCGGCCACCGGGAGCGGACACGCGGAAGGCCCCCTCGCCGCCTTCGACGCCGCCTTCGCCAACGGCCTCAGATACGCCTCGGCCGTCACCGCCGCCACGACCCGAGGCACCGTGGCCGTCAGCGGAAGCCGGCTCACCTTCACCGACTGCGCCGACCTCACCGTCGTGTTCTGCGGCGGCACCGACTACGCGCCGGACCCCGCCCACGGCTACCGCGACCCGGCGGCCGACCCCGCCGCCCTCGCCGCCCGCACCGCGCGGGCCGCGGCCCGCGTACCGCACACCGCGCTGCGCGCCACCCATGTCGCCGACCACCGGCGGCTGTTCGACGGCCTCTCCCTCTCGCTCGGCGCCTCCGACGCCCGCCTGCGGGATCTCGACACGCCGAGCCGCCTCACCGCCCGCGCCGCGGACGGTGCCGCACCCGACCCCGAACTGGAGGCGGCCTACTTCCACTTCGGCCGCTATCTGCTGATCGCCTCCTCCCGCGACAGCGTCCCCGCCGGGCTCCAGGGCCTCTGGCTCGACGGCAACGACCCGGACTGGATGGGCGACTACCACACCGACATCAACATCGAGATGAACTACTGGCTGCCCGACCGGGCCGGCCTGCCCACCGCGTTCGACGCGTTCACCGACTACTGCCTCAGCCAGCTTCCGTCCTGGACCGACGTCACCGCGAGGACCTTCAACGACCCCCGCAACCGCTTCCGCAACTCCACCGGGAAGGTCGCGGGATGGGCCGTCGCCTTCTCCACCAACATCCACGGCGGCTCCGGCTGGTGGTGGCACCCCGCCGCCAACGCCTGGCTCGCCAACACCCTCTTCGACCACTACGCCTACACCGCCGACACCCGGCACCTCGAACGGATCTACCCCCTCCTCAGAGGCGCCTGCGCGTTCTGGGCCGCACGCCTCATCACGACCGCCGTCGACGACCCGGACGCCCCGGACGGCCGCCGCGAGGTCCTGGTCGACGACAAGGACTGGTCACCCGAACAGGGCCCCCAGGACGGCATCGGCAACACCTACGCGCAGGAACTCGTGTGGGCCCTGTTCGGCAACTTCCTCACCGCGAGCCGCGACCTCGGGCGCGACCGCGCGTACGCCCGTACCGTCGCCGCGCTCCGCGACCGCCTGTACCTCCCGCGGGTCAGCCCCACGACGGGCCGGCTCGAAGAGTGGATGTCGCCCGACGACCTCGGCGAGACCGAGCACCGCCACCTGTCCCCGCTCGTCGGCCTGTTCCCCGGCGACCGCATCCGGCCGGACACCACCCCCGGCGACATCCTCACCGGAGTGCGCAACCTCCTCACCTCCCGCGGCATGAACAGCTACGGCTGGGCCAACGCCTGGCGCGCCCTGTGCTGGGCCAGACTCGGCGAGGGCGAGACCGCGTACCGGCTCGTCACCACCAACCTCCGCCCGTCGAAGGACAACAGCAACGGCACCGCGCCGAACCTGTTCGACATCTATCAGGTCGACGCCGGCCGCAGCATCTTCCAGATCGACGCCAACTTCGGTACGCCCGCCGCCATCACCGAGATGCTCGTGCGGTCGCGGCCGGGCCGCGTCGACCTGCTGCCCGCCCTCCCGGCGGCGTGGGCCGCCGCCGGGCACATCAGCGGCGTCGGCGTGCGGGGCGGCTTCGTCCTCGACCTGGCCTGGCGCGACGGCCGCGTCACCACGGCGGTGCTGCGCAGCGTCGGCGGCCGTACGACGACCGTCGCCGCCCACGGGCGGACCAGGACGGTGCACCTCGCGCCGGGCCGCTCCACCACCCTGCACGGCCCCGGCGCCGGGCTCTGACCCCGCGCGGCCCGTCCCGCCGCCACCGGGGACGGGCCGCGCCATCGCTCAGGGCTTCACGCCGGCCCCGGCAAGACCGTGCAGCGTCGCGCGGTCGAACGGCTCGTCCGGCTCCGGGGGCCGCCAGTGCGGAAGCGACACGATACCCGGCTCCACCAGGTCGAACCCGGCGAAGAACGGGCGCAGTTCGGCCCTGCTGCGCATCACGAGCGGCGTCGGAGTCCGCGCGTAGACGTCCTGCACGGCCCGCTGCCCTTCCGGCGCGGGACCGTGGTCGAGCGTGGCGTGCGTGAGCACCAGGACGCTGCCGGGGGCGAGGGCGTCCCGCAGCGCCGCGATCACCTCGGCGGGGCGGTCCGCGTCGGACAGGAAGTGCACGACGGCGACCAGGAGCAGCGCCACCGGCCGTGCGAAGTCCAGGCGCCGCACCTCCCGGTCGCGCAGCAGGCCGACCGGGTCGCGCAGGTCCGCGGCGGCCACCGAGGTGTGCGGGTCGTCCGCGAGGGCGGCCCGGCCGTGCGCCACCGCCACCGGATCGTTGTCCACGTACACGACACGTGCCCGCGACTGCCCGGCCCGCACCACCTCATGGGTGCTTCCGAAGGTCGGAATGCCCGAGCCGATGTCCAGGAACTGCGTGATTCCGAGCTCAAGCGCGAACCGCACCGCACGCTGCAGCACCGCCCGGTTGGCCCGGGCGATCGCCCGGGCGCCCGGCAGGTGCCGCAGCGCGTCCCGGGCCGCCTCCCTGTCGACGGCGAAGTTGTGCGAGCCGCCGAGCAGGCAGTCGTAGATGCGGGCCGCGTTGGCCCGGGTGATGTCAACGCTGCGCGGGGCCAGGACGGGTCGGTCGGTCACGGCGGTGTCCCTCCGGGTCGTTCGTCGTGCGCGCTGCCGACGACCCTACTGACCACCGCCGCCCCGCGGGTACCTGACGGTGGCCCAGGACCGGCACCCCCGGCCCTGAGCCGCGCGTTCCCGCCTCAGCCCCGCGTCACCGTACGTGCCGCGTTGTACCCCTCGGTCCGCAGGGCAGGGCGGCCCGAGCGCAGCGCCGCCGCGGGCCACGACAGCGTCACCGTCCGCGACTCACCGGGCAGCAGCCACAGGTAGTTGTCGCCGTACAGCGTCGGCAGGACCCGCTCGCCGCTGCGCGCGTCGAGCAGCGAGAGCCGCACCATCGCAACCGAAGGCCGCACCCCGGTTGTGCACCACGGCGGTCACCTCCCCGTGCTCGCCCGCGGCCCGCCGCGCCTGCCCGAGAGACGCAAAGACCGTCGCACGCCCGGCGCGGCCAAGCGCCTTCATGTCGGCCGGGTCGCGGTAGCGCCAGTACGTATTGCGCGACAGCACCCTGCCCCGCGCGTCCTTGAGCGTCAGCCGTAGTGGGTGCAGGGCGGGCAGCCCGCCGGCCCAGCCCACGCTGAAGGAGGGCGCCGTGCGGCCGCCGCGACATCCACCGTCCCGGTCTGCGCGGCCCCCAGCGCGCGCCCCGCGAGGTCGTAGAGCCGCGCCGTCGCCCGCGCGCCCTTCAGCGCGGTCGGCGTGTGATGGACCGCGAGGACCCGCCACTCCTGCGGGTCCGCCTGCACATGGTGCGGCTCGCACGCCGAACGCGCCCCGTAGTACGTGCCGTTGGCATCGAAGTCGTATTCGTACGTCTGCCACACCGTGCTGTGCCACGCGGGGTGCGACATCCACAGCATCAGGCCGCTCGCGTCCTTCCACAGGTTCGCGTTCCACGCCTCGAACATCGCGCGTGTGTTCTCCTGTCAAGACCCGGCACAGAAAGGCCCCCTGGGCAGCACTGGGTCAGGACCGGCCCGGACGACGGCGCGGCGCGGGCCGCGCGGGCGCCGCCGCGGCGGCGCCCCCGGCTCAGCCGCCGTGGCGCCCGCCCGTCTCCGCCGCGACCCACGCGTCGAACGTCTCGGTGCCCCGTGGGTTCTCCTCGCGGGGCAGCAGCGCGCCGCCCGCCATGGCGCGTCCAACAGCCCCCGGTGCGCGGACCGGCAGGACCGGGCGGCGGCCGCCGCGTGCGCGCTGCAGCTGCCTGACCATGGCGCTCATCTCGCGGACCTCGGGTCCCGCGAACTCAGGCGCGTACCCGAGCGGGTCCCCGAGGGCGAGCCGGACGAGCTCGTCGGCGACCTCGCGCACGGCGACCGGCCTGCACCGCATGCGGGGCGCGAGGACGAGCGGCCCGCCGAGGGCCAGCATCTGGGCCGCGAACTCGTGGAACTGGGTCGTCCGCAGGATCGTGTACGGCACCCCGCCGCCGCGCACCAGCTCCTCCTGGCGGCGCTTGCCCGCGTAGTACCCGAGGCCGACCCGGTCGATCCCGACGATGGAGAGCACCACGTGGTGGCCGATCCCCGCGGCCTCCCCGGCGCGCAGCAGGTGCTCGGCCGCCGCCCCGAAGAACGCCACGGACTTCGACCTGTTCGTGGTGGTGACATTGCTCGCGTCGATGACGCGCGACACGCCGTCGAGCGCGGCGGTCAGGCCCCTGCCCGTGGTCAGGTCCACCCCGGCGGACCTGGAGAGCACTCTCGGCTCGTGCCCGGCCGCGGAGACGGCGGCCACCACGAGCTTGCCCGCCCAGCCGGTCCCGCCGGCGACTGCGATACGCATGACATGTGCCTTTCGGATACGTCGGTGATTCGGCCCCCGCGCAAGGGACGGCGTACCCGTACGGGATGTGACACGGCGCGGCCGGACGGATGGCACGCCCCGGGCGGACGTCACAGTCCGGCGCCCCGCGCCGTCCCGTGGGCATGACCGTCTCCGCACGCCGCGTGCTGCTCCTCGTCCTCGCCGCCCTCGGGGCCTACACCGGGGGCTGGGCGTACTTCCTGACCGGCTCCTGGTACCGCTCGTTCCCCGGCTTCGGCCTGAGCTGGCTGCCCGTGCTCGGCCCGTACAACGAACACCTCGCCAAGGACACCGGCGCGCTCTACCTGGCGCTCGCGGCCCTGAGCTGCTGCGCGGCCCGGTGGGCCGGCGACCGGCGGCTGACCGCGGTGACGGTCCTGACCTGGCTGGTCTTCAGCGTGCCGCACCTCGTCCACCACCTGCGGCACCTGGACATGTACGGCACGACCGACCAGGTGCTGAACGGCGTCGTCCTCGGCTTCTTCGCCGCGGCGGCGGCCGCCCTCGCCGTCCCCGCCCCCTGCGCGGTACGCGCACGGCCGCGCCCCCGCCGGTGAGGCCCGCGCGTGGGACGGGCGCGGGCGCCGGGCGGGGGCGCGGCCGGATCACCGGCGAGGGCGGCGGCGTCAGCCCATCGCCGCCGACATCCTCGCCGCCCACTGCCACGGCGCGGCCGTGCCGCCCGGGTCGGAGTTGAAGTACTCCCAGCCGGCCACACCGCCGAAGTCCGCGTACTTCGCCGCGAGCGAGGAGACGGTGGCGGTCAGTGTGTCCATGGGCACATAGCCGCTGCCGCAGTTCGCCGCGTTGGTGAGGGTGCCCGCCACCACCTTGGACGCGGGCACGACGCCGTGCTGGATGATCCCGTCGTAGCCACTGGTGCCGGAGAGGCTGCCCCATCCGCAGTAGAACTGCGTGTTGAACCAGCTGATCGACGAGGCCCGGTCGCGGTAGAGGGCGTCGTAGCTGAACCCGGAGAGGTTGCCGCCGCCGTTCAGCGCGGTCGCGACGGGCGCGAGCGTCACGGTGAACCCGGTGCCGAAGTCGGTGTGCAGCTGGTCGATGAGGCGTTCCACGCCACCCAGGGACATCGACTCCTCGACATCGAGGTCGACCCCGTCGAGGTGGTGTGTCGTGATGACGTTCTTCAACTTCGGATAGTACGTGCCGAAGTCGCTGTCGAGGCGCTGGAAGCTGCCCTGGGCGGCGCCTCCCACCATGCCCTCGACGCGGACACCCTTGGCCTGCATCGCCGACAGGTCGCTCCACATCTGGTCGAACCTCGCGTTGTCGGGCGAGTCGTCGTTGAGGGCGACGCTGCCGTCTCCGTTGAGGTGGATGGCGCCGACGACGACGTCGGTGACGCCCGTGTTGTTGTCGGTCATCGCGCGCGGGGAGACGTAGGTGCCGCCGTTGAACTGCGTCTGGTAGTAGACGACGACCCTTTTGCTCGCCGCCGCGTGCGGCGCCGCACCCGCGGGGGCGGAGGCCGCCAGCGGGGCGCCGAGGCCGACGGCGGCCACCAGCGCGAACGTACGGAACAGGCTTCTGATGCGCATCAACCGCTCCTTCGTGGAGCCGCGGTGCGGGGGACGACCGCGGTTGGGGGGCTCCTCAGGTATGAAAGCGCCGTTCCGGCACACCCCACAAGGCCGCGTGGCCCGCCGGCCCGTACGCGTACGCGGGCCGGGGCGGGCTGCCCGCGCCAGCGCGGGCCGGTCACGGCCCCGTGGCACGCCACGGGGCCGTGACCGGGGAGGAAGTCCCGTGTGGCGACGCGGTGTTCACCGCGCGGCGCCGCGCGCCCTCAGCAGGTCCCGAGGTCCTGCCAGACGCCCCACTCGCCTGTGGTCCCCGGCTGCTCGCCGGTCGTCCACCACTTGGCCTTCCAGGTGTGCCCGCCGTACGACACCGTGTCACCGCCGACGTACACCGCCGACGGCTGCCACGCGGTGGCCGGGCACGACCCGCCGCCGGGCGGAGTGGTGCTGTTGCCGCCGCCGTTGAACGGCTCGAAGGTGTGGCTGAACTGCCAGGTGCTCTGGGCCGTGCCGGAGCAGGAGTCGGAGCCGCCCTGCCCGGGGCAGTTGCCGTTGTCGCGCTGGAGCGCCCACAGGGAGAGCGTGTTGACGCCCTTGGCGACCGCCCAGTCGTAGACGGTGGCGGCGTTGGCCGTGGTGAAGGTCTCCGGGGCGCCGAAGTCGTCGATGCCGGGCATCTCCGTGACGCCGACCATGTTCCACAGCTGCGCGTCGCTCTTGGCCGGGTAGAGCGCGGCCAGTTCGTCGTGCAGGCCCTGGGCGGCGGTCTCGGTGTCCGCGGCCATGTCGTGCGCGGCGTTGTCGTAGTAGTCGAACGTCATCAGGTTCACGACGTCGAGTCGCACACCGTTCGACACGGCGTTCTTCAGGACGGACAGGCCGCTGCCGTCGCCCGCGGTGCCGTCGGTCAGTCCGTGGGTGGTGGTGGGCAGCGTGTAGGAGAACTGCACGGGGCGGTTGTCGGCCGCGGCCCAGTCCTGCACCATCTTCACGGCCTTGTTGCGCCGGTCGATGCCCGCGGCGTTCTTCAGCGAGTTGTCCTCGATGTCGAGGTCGATGCGGCTCACGTCGTAGGTCGTGATGACCTTCTCGTACGCGGCCGCGATCGGCGACACGTCGGTGCAACTGTCGGCGATCTCGGTGCCGCCGTTGTCGGCCGCGTAGCCGCCGAAGGACGGAATGACGTCGCCGCCGCCCGCCTGGATCGTGTCGATGTCGGAGCCGAACGTCGACTGGGCGACCGGCATGCCGCTGTCACCGTTCCAGTACGGCGTGCAGGAGCCGGCGGACGCGGTCTGGAGGAACGCCATCGTCAGGTACTTGTTGCCGGACTTTGCGGCGAGTTGGGCCGGGCTGTCGCCGGTGTACGCCTCGAAGTAGGGGGCGAACAGGTGCGAGGGCGGGGCCGTGGCCGCCTGGGCGGTACCGGTGCCGGTCACCGCCAATCCCAGCGCGGCGGCACCGGTGGCGAGGGCGGCGAGGAGAGTGCGGGCGGGTCTGCGAACGGGTCCTGGCATGGACCGTTCTCCCTTCATAGGGGACCGGAAGGGTTAATGGTCTGGACCATTAATCGCCCTGCTGGGCCCCCTGTCAAGGGCCCGCGCCACGACCGGGCTCCCGACTCCGCGCCACGGCACGCCGGTTGACGGGGCCGCGCGCCTCAGGCGGCAGGGGACCAGCCGAGCGCGGGCCCGAGCCGTGTGGCGATGTCGGTGAGGATCTGCACGTAGTCCTCGTGCTCGAAGGCGAACGGCAGCGCGAACGCCACCTCGTCGACCTCGCGGAACGCGGGCTGCGCGGAGAGCCGTTCGGCGATCTGCTCCGACGTGCCCACCAGGTCGGGCGCGAACAGCATGCGGGCGGGGCCCTGGGGGGCCGCGGTCCGCGGCAGCCGCTGCCGTGCGTACGCCTCGTACTTGGCGCGCTGCCCGGGGCTCGCGGAGTCGGTGGGCACCACGACGAGGCCCTGCGAGACCCGCGCGCGCTCGCCGTCCGGGTGGTGCGCGCGGAACTCCCGCACGTGGGAGAGCTGGATCGCCGCGAAGTCCTCGGACTCCTCGGCCCGTACGACGCTGCTCGTCAGGAAGTTCATGCGCTGCTCGCCGGCCCACCGCGCGGAGCGAAGGCTCGCGCCGCCGTACCACATGCGCCGCCCGAGCCCGGGGGAGTGCGGCTCCACGCGGTCCGAGTACGACTCGAACCCCTCCGTGCCCCGGAAGTCGGTCACCCGCTCACCCCGCACCAGGCCGAGCAGCCGGCTCACCCGCTCGTAGCCGAAGTCCTCGGCCTCGGAGGTGTCCGGGTACAGGGCGTGCCGCACGCGGTCGAAGTGCATGGGCGGACCGACGCTCACCCCGGGGTTGAGGCGGCCGCCCGACAGGATGTCCACGGTCGCCAGGTCCTCCGCGAGGCGCAGCGGGTTCTCCCAGCCCAACGGGATGACGGCGGTGCCCAGTTCGATCCTCGACGTGCGCTGTGTGGCCGCCGCGAGCACGGCCACGGGCGACGAGATGCCGTACTGGAGGTGGCGGTGGCGCACCCATGCGCTGTCGAAGCCCAGCCGCTCGCCGAGTTCGATGACGCCGAGCGTCGACTCGTGCCCGGCGCGGGGCTCGGCCGCGTCGAACAGGCCGATGGTCAGGAACCCAAGCTTCCGCAACGGACGCGAGGACTGTGGCACGGGGGCCTCCACATGTCAGCGGCGTGTTCGCCGTACACCTGTGCTGGCCGTGATTGTGTCAGGCCCCCCGTGCCGCCCCACGGGCGCCCTCCGCGCCGTGACCAGGGAAGGCCCCGGTTCACTTCGCGCGGCGTCCGGCCGCGGCGGGCGCGCACGCGCGGTCCCCGGCCCCCGCGCAGGGCAGCGGCGACGCGCCGTGCACCGCCGCCCCCGGCCCGATCGGCACGCCGTGCGCGCGCAGCACCCCGCGCACGTCCTTGATCAGCGGGAAGGTCTCCTGGTTCCAGGCCTCGCCCTGCTCGTCCCACGCCCGCTGCTCGGCCTCGACCGCCGTCCGGTCCTGCGCGAGCACCCGCTCCGTGAAGCGGCGGATCGGCGGCCAGGCCGCGTGCAGCGCCCCCGGTACCCGCGGCTTCTCGATCATCAGCAGGCCGTACGCGTGGCTGGTGCGCTGCTCCGCGTCCTCGGGCACGTACGCCACCCAGAGCGAGAACGCGGGCAGGTCGGCCTTCTCCGGCGCCGCCTGGAGGGTGGTAGGGGGTACTGCGTACGGATCGTGATCACGTCGGGCGACGACGAGCCGCCGACGCCCTCGGCGGAGAGCAGCCCCGCGCCGCGGTCCTTGCGGCCGCCCGCCGGGGTGAACAGGTACCGGGCCTCGACGAAGTCCGTCCCGCTCTCGTAGCCGAGGAGTGTCGGCCGGATGCGCCCCAGCACGCTGCGGTGCAGGAACTGGTGGTACATGTCGAGCAGGTTCTCGTGCATGAACGAGTAGTGGCAGCGCACCGTACGCGAGAAGGTCATCGTGCGGTGCCGCGGTGGGGCGAACTGCGGCAGGTCGGGCAGCGGGGCGGTCGCCGCCTTCTCGGGGCCGCCGGGGGGAACCCACACAAGCCCGTAGCGCTCCTTCGCCGGGTGCGCCCGCACACCGCGCGGCACGTCCTTGGCGCCCTTCGGCAGGGACGGGATCTGCGAGATGCGGCCGTTGCCCCTGTACACCCGGGCGCGGCAGCAGCAACGCAGCGCCTCGCCCTCCACCACGCCCATGCTCAGCGGGACGTGGCGGTGTGCGCACCGGTCCTCCAGGGCGTACACGGTGCCGCTGCCGCCCCGGTACAGCGCGATCCGCTCGCCCGCGCAGGACGCGGCGTGCGCCCTGTCCCGCCGCACGCTGCGGGAGGTCGCCACCGGGTACCAGAAGTCGGGCGCGACACCGATCCGCCGCAGGTCCCCGCCCGCCTGCGCGGCCCGCCTCCGCCGTCCGCCCCGGGCGGCGGAGGCGGGTCCGCGGCCTGCTGTGTCCCGGTCATGCGCTTCTCCCCTGCGCTCGTCGGTGGGGGAGCGGGCGGCGCCGACGGTGGCGCGCGCGCCGGCCGTGCCGCCCGGGGGCCTGTGCGCACGCGGCCCTCCCCGCCGTCCCTCCCACCGCGCCTGGCGCCGCACGACCGGGAGCGTCCTCGCGGGTGAAGCCGCCGGGCGGGCTGTTCCTTTACCCGCCCGTGGGCCGGGAGTCTTGACATGTGCGCGTCCCTCGGCGGAGCATCCTGGGCCAAGCGGTTAGGAAACCTTCCTAACATCCCCCCACGCTGCGAAAGGCCGTCATGCCCGCACCCCACCGCCGACCCCTCCTCGCGCTCGGCGCCGCCCTCTGCCCCGCTCTCGCCCTCCTCGTGGCCGCCCCCACCGCCCACGCCGCCGCGGCGCCCTTCCCCGCCCAGTACGCCGCCCCCTACCTCCAGGTCGACGACAACACCGTCAAGGACATGGCGGCCGACCAGCAGGCGTCCGGCGTGAACCACTACACGCTCGCCTTCCTCACCTCCCAGTCCGGCTGCACCCTCAACTGGGAGGACGGCGGCGACCCGGTCGGCGCCCACACCACCGAGATCAACGCGCTGCGCGCCTCGGGCGGCGACGTCGCCATCTCCTTCGGCGGCGCGGGCAGCGAGGAGCTCGCCCAGACCTGCACCTCGGTCTCCGACCTCACCGCCGCCTACCAGAACGTCGTCGACACCTACGGCGCCACCCGCCTCGACTTCGACATCGAAGGCGGCGCCCTCGGCGACAGCGCCGCCAACCAGCGCCGCGACCAGGCACTCGCCGCACTCCAGCAGCAGAACCCCGACGTGCAGATCTCCTGGACCGTCGCGGTCGGCCCCGACGGCCTCCCGTCCGACGTCACCGGCATGCTCTCCGGAGCCCAGTCGGCCGGCGTCAAGACCACCCTGGTCAACATCATGACCATGGACTTCGGCGACGGCGAGAACGCCCTCGACGACGCCGAGTCCGGTGCCAACGCCGCTGTCGGACAACTCGGCTCCCTCTACGGCGGCTCCACCGCCGACAACTGGGCCCGCATGGGCCTGACACCCATCGCGGGCCAGAACGACGACGACGAGAACTTCAGCCAGTCCGACGCCGCCACCCTCGAAGCCTTCGCCGCGGACAAGGGAGTCCAGGAACTCTCGTTCTGGGAGGTCGACCAGTACGACAAGCCCACGGGCTACGCCTACTCGAAGATCTTCAACAAGATCTGACAGGACACCCGCGCGGGCCCAACCCGCCCCTGGGACCCCGCACCCGACCGGGGCGCTGCGGCGCGTCAGCCACGAGCGGCGCGCCGCAGCCGCAGCGGGGCGTACACCGCCAGCGCCGCCGCGAACGCCGCGTAGTACGCGAGGTCCGCGCCGTGCAGGGCCCGCGCCACGGGACCCTCGTACACTGACGTGTCCATGAACGGCACCGCCGCGCCGAACCCCGCCGCGAACGCCACCGCCGCAGGCCACCACGGCACCCGCACCGCCTCCTCGGCCGCCAGGTCGAGCGCCGCACCCCCGCGGGCACGGCCCCGCGCCCACCAGTCCACCGAGACCACCGCGACGAATCCCGGGATCCAGTACCCCACGAACAGCAGCACGTTCTGGAACCGCGCCGCCGTGTCCGCCGCGTGCATCCACAGCACCAGCGGGAACCCGAGAGCCGCCGCGAGCAGCGCCGCCACCGGCCGCGCGAGGCGCACCCCGACCGTCTGGAGGGCCAGCGAACCGCTGTAGTCGTTCATCGCGTTGCTGCACAGCGCCGCACACGCCACCGCGAGCAGCCCGAACGCCCCCAGCACCCCGCCCCCCAGCAGCCGGTCCACCCCGCCCGCCGTCTGGTCCGTGAACACCGAGGCACCCCACAGCCCCAGCGCCTGCACCGCCGTGAACGACACACTCACCCCGAGCAGCGTGTACCAGAACATCCGTGCACGGGACGTCGCCCGCGGCAGATAGCGGCTGAAGTCGCTCGCGTACGGCGCCCACGACAGCGAAAGACTCAACGCGACCGTGCTCGTCAGCACGAACGCGCCGAACCTGTCGGCACCGTGCACGTGCGAGACCGCCGCGGGACGCACCCCGCCCAGGAGCTCCACGGCCAGCAGCGCGAACGCCGACGCCAGCGCCAGCGTCATCACCTTCTGGAGCCGGTGGATCGCCTCGTACCCCAGCGCCCCGACGAGGCCCTGCCCCGCCATCATCACCAGCACCCCCAGCCAGAACGGCCAGCCGCACAACCGGGCCAGCGCGTCCCCGCCGAACAGGCCGACCAGCGCGTCCCACGCCACCGACGACAGCCACTGCAACACCCCCGGCACCACCACCGAGCTGCCGAACGCCAGCCGGGCCAGCGGCAATTGGCCCGCACCTGTCCTGCTTCCCCAGATACCGAGCCCCGCCACCGGCACCGCCCCGAGCACCGTCCCGACGACCACCGCCACCAGAGCGGACCCGAAGTCGAGCCCCAGCGCCGCACCGAGGGTCCCGGTGAACACCCCCGTCATCGTCAGGTTCGGCGCGAACCACACACTGAACAGGCGGGACGCGCTGCCGTACCTGTTCTCCTCGGGCACCGGCGCGATGCCCCGCGTCTCGATCCGCAGATCACCCGCCGCCGACGGCATCCGCCCCCCGAAGGCGCCGGAGCCGCCGGCCGCCCGCCCGGACAGGAACACACGTGAACGCGCCATGGAAGACATCCCTCCGCCAGTACGAGCTGGGTCAGGTTCGACGGGTGTGATCTCAGCCCCGCGGCGGGGCACCCCGTGTCCGGTGGAGTGCCACCCTAACGCCCCCCGCACCGCCCCCGGCAACCGGCCCTTCCCCGCCGCTCACCGCCCGCGCACGGCCTCCGCGCCCGCGGGCAGCGCCTCCGCGGGCAGGGCGAGGCGCGCCGCGTCGGGCGTCCCGGGCTCCGCCGTGTACAGCATGATGCGCAGATCGTCCCCGGCCGCCCGCAGCACGTCGCAGTCGAGCGTCAGCGCGCCCACCCGAGGATGGTCGACCGTCTTGCGCGACACCTCGTGCCGCCCCACCGCCCCCGACTCCCACAGCTGCGTGAACCGCTCGCTCCGCGCCCGCAGGTCCGCCACGAGCGCCCGCAGCCGCCCGTCCGCCGGATACCGGCCGACCGTGGCCCGCAGATCCGACACGAGCGCGGTCTCGAACGCCCGCCGAGCCTCGGGCGTGTGCCTGACCCGGCCCGCGGACCCCACCAGATTGCGCCAGACCGCGTTGCGCTCGTGCCCCTCCCACCCCGCCGGATCACCCATCAGCGCCGCGTACATCGGATTCGCGAGCAGCAGCGTCCACGACGCGTCGTACACCCCCACCGGCGTCCCGGAAAGCCGGTCCAGCAGCCGCCGCACACCCGGCGTCAGACACCCCGGCACGACCCCGGGCCCGGGCGGCGCCAGACCCGCCAGCCGGAACAGGTGCTCCCGCTCCGGCCCCGACAGCCGCAGCGCCCGCCCCAGCGCCTCCACCACCTGCTCGGAGGGGTGCGTGGCCCGGCCCTGTTCGAGCCGCGTCACATAGTCGGCCGACACCCCCGCAAGCAGCGCCAGCTCCTCCCTGCGCAGCCCGGCCGCCCGCCGCTGCCCCCGTACGGTCAGCCCGGCCGCCTCCGGCCCCGTCCCGTCCCGCCACCGCCGCACGGCCTGCCCGAACTCCGCACTCGCCATGCCCCCCCATCGTGCACTCCGCACCGACCGCCTGCCTGGTATCCGCAGTCCCAGGAAGACCCGTGTACTGGCACCGCACGCACCGGCCCCCGAGCCTGGAGCCATGACCACGACACTCATCACCGGAGCCAACAAGGGCCTCGGCCACGAGATCGCCCGCAGGCTCGTCGCCGAGGGCCACACCGTCTACCTCGGCAGCCGCGACCCGGAACGCGGCCGCGCCGCCGCCGAGCGGCTCGGCGCACGGCCGGTCGTCATCGACGTCACCGACGACGCGTCCGTCACCGCCGCGGCCAAGGCGATCGAGGCCGACGGCGGCCTCGACGTCCTGGTGAACAACGCGGGCATCGAAGGCACCCCCACCCCCGCGGCAGACCTCACGGCCGACCTGATGCGGCCGCTGCTGGAGACCAACGTCCTCGGTACCCTCCGCGTCACCCACGTCTGCCTGCCGCTCCTGCTGCGCTCGGCCGCCCCCGTGATCGTCAACGTGAGCAGCGGCCTCGCCTCCCTCACCGGCATCACGACGCCCGGCACCCCGGCGTACGCCTACCCCGGGGTCGCCTACCCGGCGTCCAAGACCGCCGTCAACATGCTCACCGTCCAGTACGCGAAGGCCTTCCCCGGCATCCGGATCAACGCCGTCGAACCCGGCTTCACCGCGACTGCCCTCAACGGGTTCCGCGGCACCCAGACCGTCGAGGAGGGCGCCGAGATCATCGTACGGACCGCCCTGACACCCCCCGGCGGCCCCAGCGGCGGCTACGCCGACATCAACGGTCCGATCCCCTGGTGACCCCCGCCCGCTTCCCCAGCGACCCCGGCCCGGCACCCCGAGACGCCCCGGGGCCGCCCTAGGGTGGGCACATGGCCAGGTACTTCGACGTGCACCCGCGAAACCCCCAGCGGCGCATCATCGGCAGCGTCGCCGACAGTCTCCGCTCCGGCGCCCTCGTGGCGTACCCCACGGACTCCTGCTACGCGCTCGGCAGCCGCCCCGGCAGCCGCGAGGGCATCGACCGCATCCGCTCGATCCGGGCGCTCGACGACCGGCACCACTTCACCCTGGTGTGCCAGAACTTCGCCCAGCTCGGCCAGTTCGTACGGATCGACAACGACGTCTTCCGCGCGGTCAAGGCCGCGACCCCGGGCCGCTACACCTTCATCCTCCCCGCCACCAAGGAGGTTCCACGCCGCCTCCTGCACCCCAAGAAGCGCACCGTCGGGGTCCGCATCCCCGATCACCCCGTCGCCCAGGCGCTCCTCGCCGAACTCGGCGAGCCGCTGCTGTCCAGCACCCTGCTCCTGCCGGGCGAGGAGGAGCCGATGACCCAGGGCTGGGAGATCAAGGACCGCCTCGACCACGCCCTCGACATCGTCCTCGACTCGGGCGACTGCGGTACGGAACCCACCACGGTCGTCGACTTCTCCGAAGGCGCCCCGGCCGTCCTGCGCCACGGCGCGGGCGATCCGACCCCCTTCGAGTGACCCCGCCGCGCCCGGCCCCTCGCGGGCGCGGGCGTCGCCGGCCCGGGGCACTCCTCGTAGCGTCGAAGACGAGGAGCGGGAAGGTTCATGGGCGAGGAGGCGGAGTTCCGTGGCGGAGATCCTGTTCGTACTGACCGGAGCGCGTCACTGGATGCTCAAGGACGGCCACCGGCACCCCACCGGCTACTGGGCCGAGGAGTTCACCGCCCCCTGCACCGTCCTCACCGATGCAGGCCACCGCATCACCGTCCCCGTCTGTTTGTGTGTCGAGGACCGCGGTGGGATTGTGAAGTGATTGGTGTAACTCCTGATCGGGGGGATGTGTTGGTGATCAGGATCAGTGTGAAGGAGGGCGAGTCTGTGAAGGTTTTTGTGCCGGGGTGGGCGGCGAGGGCGGGACGGCTGGTTGATTGACGGGTTGGTCGGCCGTGTTGAGGCCGGGGGTGTGTGGCTGACTGGTGTGGGTGGGCTGCTGCAGCAGCTGACCAAGCGGTTCCTGGGGGTCGCTCTGGGGGCGGGGTCACCGATCACCTCGGCTATGACAAGCACGATCCGGCAGGCAAGACCGGTGCCAACTCCCGCAACGGCAAACGCTCCAAGACCGTCCTGGCCGAGGTCGGCCCGGTAGGGATAACCGTGCCCCGTGACCGCGACGGCTCCTTCGAACCGAAGATCGTCAAGAAGCGGCAGAAGCGCCTGACCGGCGTCGACGAGGTGGTCATCTCACTCGCAGCGAAGGGCCTGACCACCGGCGAGGTCCAGGCGGATCTGGTCGAGGTCTATGGAGCCGAGGTCTCCCGCCAGACCATCTCCACGATCACCGGCAAGGTGCTCGGGGGCGTGGCCGGGTGGCAGAGTCGGTCCCTGGGCGCCGTGTGTCCGGTGGTCTTCATCGACGCGGTCCATGTGGAGGTCCGTGACGGTGCGGTCGCCAACCGGCCGATCCATGCGGCCTTGGCCGTCACGGCTGAGGGCCGGCGGGAGATCCTGGGCCTGTGGGCCGGTGACGGCGGCGAGGGCGCCGAGCACTGGCTGCACATCCTCACCGGGATCAAGAACCGTGGCGTGAACGACGTGCTCATGCTGGTCTGCGACGGGCTCAAAGGCCTGCCCGAAGCGGTGGAGACCGTCTGGCCGAGGACGATCGTGCAGACCTGCGTGGTCCGCCTGCTGCGGAGCTCTTTTTGCTATGCCGCCTGCCAGGACTGGGACAAGATCGCCAAGCTCCTCAAGCCCGTCTGTGCCGCTCCCACCGAAGAGGCCGCCCTGGACCGGTTCGCCGAGTTCGCCGATGCCTGGGGCCGGAAGTATCCGGCGATCGTGAAACTGTGGGAGAACGTGTGGGAGGAGTTCACCCTGTTCCTGCGGTTCGACACCGGGATCCGCCGCATCGTCTGCACGACGAACGCGATCGAGTCGGTCAATGCCCGCATCCGCCGAGCGGTCAAGGCCCGCGGACACTTCCCGAACGAGCAGGCTGCCCTGGAATGCGTCTACAGGGCGGTCATGTCCCT
>NZ_BAABEP010000002.1:0-322508 GCF_039540215.1 Streptomyces tremellae | reverse complement strand
GTTCACCTCCGCCCCACCGGTCACGCATGCGGCTTGACACGATCATTGAGATTCTCCTTGATCAATCTGGACGCGCTGGATCTGGACGCTCTGAACTCGGCGACGAAGTACCCGCCGATCGCCACGTACCACGAGATCGACCGCGGCATCCTGCTCGACAACGTGATGCCGTTCAGCAACGACGTGGTCCTCACCGAGAAGGTCGACGGCACGAACGCGCGGGTCATCGTCCTGCCTGACGGCGACTACGTGATCGGCAGCCGGGAGGATCTCCTTCACGCCCGCGGCGACCGTGTCCTCAACCCGGTCCAGAGCATCGTTCCGGCACTGCGCTCTCTGGCCGAGCACCTGACGGCGCCCACGGCAGGGATCCGCGTCTACTTCTTCGAGGTCTACGGCGACAAGATCACCAAGGCCAGCAAGCAGTACACCGGGAGCCGCGCGGTGGGGTTCCGCCTCTTCGACGTCGCGGTTGTCGACGCTGCGGTCCTGGAGCTCCCGCGGCCCGCGATCAGTTCATGGCGCGAGAACGGCGGCCAGCAGTTCCTCGCCGAGGACGACCTCGCTCTCATGGCCAAGGAGAACGGCATCGAGCTGACGCCGCGCCTCGGCCGCGTCCCCGCCGACCAGCTCCCGACCGACCTGGCCGGAATGCAGGACTTTCTCGCTTCCCGGCTTCCCGGGACTCTTGTCGCGCTGGACGACGGCGCCGGCGGCCGTCCGGAAGGCATCGTGCTTCGCACCATGGACCGTTCCGTGATCGCCAAGGCCCGCGTCGAGGACTACGCCCGCACGATGCAGCGCCTCGCGGCGCGCTGACCCCCGCCAGGTCCCGGTCGGCTCGGCTTCGGCCGCGACCGGGACCGGCTCCCGCGGCGACTGCGCACTCGGCGATCTCCGCGACCGCCCTGATCCGGTGCGCTTCACCACGGCACCCAGGCTTCCCGGGCGCGGCCCCGCCGGCTCCCGCTGTGCTCGCGCCCTGGCGCGCGTTCCGGGCAGTCCCCCGCTCTCGCTCCCCTTCCACTCAAGGAGATTGCTCTGTCCGGCAGTTCACAGTTGCAGGTCATCGTCTACGCCGTCGATGACACCGAAGTTTCCGCCGTGCTGACCGCCTTCCACGCCGGTGAGATCACGACCGACTACGGCCTTGGCTCCACGCCGACTCGGCTGGACCTCGGCTTCGTCTACAGCACCGCGGAGGTAACGGCCGGGTCCGCCCACAGCTTGGCCGAGGCGCTCATGACGAACGCCCCCACGGCGGCATTCGTCATCTGGCAGGACCCCTCCTACCCCGCCAACGGGTCCTACGTCGGACACGTGCCGGGGGTGGGGGTCCTTGAGGCGGAGTGCAATGTGCACGGCACGCCGCTGATCTCGCTGCGGAAGGTCATCCCGTTCTTCAGCACCTCCCGTCGTACGGCGTGGACGCAGACGGAGGACAACGAGGCCGGGCAGGTGCGGCAGGCGGCCGAAGTGCTGGACGCGCTTGCTGAGTTGGTCCAGCGCCTGCCCGGCGCCCCGTCGGCCGAGTGACCGGTCCCCTTGCCGTGCTGGGCGCGCCGTCGGTGCGGTGGCGGCCCGGACGGCTGAATCTGCCGTGCTGCGTCGCGGGTGCCTGTCGGCGGCCCCGGCGCATGCGGCTGCCCAAGAGGCCGTCCTTCTCCGGTCGGCGGCCGCGCGTGCTGGACCTGTTCTGCTGCGCCGGGGGTGCCGGGATGGGCTACTACCGGGCCGGGTTCGACGTCGTGGGTGTCGATATCCGGGCCCGGCCCAACTACCCCTTCGAGTTCCACCAGGGCGACGCCCTGGAGTTCGCCCACGCGCACGTCCAGGAGTTCGACCTCGTCCACGCGTCGCCGCCGTGCCAGCACTCGTGCACCTTGACCAAGGGCACGAACAAGGGCCGCGAGTACATCGACCTGATCCCGGCCACGCGCGAGCTGTTCGCCTGGTACGGCGTGCCGTCCGTCGTGGAGAACGTCCAGGGCTCACAGCTGCGGCGGGACCTGGTCCTGTGCGGCGAGATGTTCGGGCTCGGCGTTCTTCGCCACCGGTATTTCGAGATCGACTACTGGCGGGGCGATAGACGTCCGCACCAGCCCCACCGCGGCTACGTCCGCGGCCTGCGGCACGGCGTGTGGCGCGACGGCCCGTACATCGCCGCGTACGGCAAGGGCGGCGGCAAGGGCACCGTCCGCGAGATGCAGCAGGCCATGGACATCCACTGGACCGACGTCCACGAGGAGCTCACCGAGGCGATCCCGCCCGCGTACACCGAGTACATCGGCAACGAGTTCCTGACCACCGGCGAGTGGGGCGCCATCGCCCGTGGAGTCCCGGACACCGCTCCCGTACCCGAGATCATGCGCCCCTACCTCAAGCTCAACGCCGCCGGCCGGCTCGTCGCGACTCGCCCCGGCCGCCGGCCTTCCGCTCCCGTGCCGGCGCCCCTCGTCCCGCCGTTCGCCGTTCCCCTTCTGAAGGAGACCCTTTGACGACGATCTCCCGGCATTCCGTGGAGGTTCCCCGCCAGTACCTGGGCGTGCCCGTCCCGGATGACATCCGGCGCCAGTGGGACAGCTGGGACGCGGCCACGTGGCGTCGCAGCCGTCACATGGCCACCAACAACCTCTTCCCGCCGGATCAGCGCTACACGGTGCGTCCGCCCGCTGAGCTGTGCCCGCGTCACCACGACGCGTGGGTGGGCTACCGGAACATGGACTTCGACCCGGTGAGCGGTAACCGGTGGCCGGGCCACCCGGGCTCTCCGTTCGTCCCCGTCGGCCGGGACCTTTCCAGGGTCGCCGAGGAGCGCCGGTGCGAGTGGGACGAGAAGGCGTCCGAGCAGATGCGCCTGATCGAGCAGATCTGCCTGTCCGGCCGCTCCCCGCAGTGCGACAGGGCTGAGCAGGGCGCCGGCGGCAGCGTGGTGGAGTAGTGCAGCCCGGGGCGTCGCCCGCTGCGGTGTCGACGTCAGGCGGCGTCGGCGGAGATCAGGCTGAAGTCGAGGGCCTGGTCCGCCTGACGCAATGCCTGCTCTGCCGTGCGGCGGACTTCGGCGAGGACGTCGCCGCGCTCTTCGACCAGGCCGGCGTAGATCGGGGCGTCGCTGGTGCTCGCGACGCCGGCGGGCTGCGGTGTGTTCACGGTGGTGCTCTCCCCCGGTGCTGGAAACAGGTGCCGAGTGTAGGGCCGCGTGGCGCGGCTGTGCCTTCCGTTTCAGCCCCCGAGCAGGGCGTGAGCCGGGAGCAACGGATCACACTGACCCTATTAACTTGACCTAGTGGCGCGTTTCGCGTACATTTGAGCATGTCAGGGGCGCGCCGACCACGCCTTCTCACTGAGCGCCCCTATGGCCACTTTGACGCAAAAAAGTTTACCCACATGGAGGATTCTTCAGTTGGCTTCTAGCGACGACGTCCGCGGCTTCGGCTGGGAACTTCATTTCGAGAGCGGGAACAGCGACAAGTTCTACCGCTTCATCGTCGTCACCGGAGACGAGGCGATCGCGCTCGGCCTCCACGGGTCCCGCAACGGTGACGGTCAGGTCGGGCTGCTGACGACCCGCATCACCGGCGCCGAAGCGCTGGCCCAGGTGGTGACGCGGTCCCGCGCGAAGGAGAACAAGGGCTACGAGGTGAGCCGGGACTTCACCGTCTTCGACCTCCCCGTGTCGCTCACCGGCGCCGCCGACGCCAAGGCCAACGCCCATGAGATCGCCCGGTACTTCGGCAAGTACGCCCGCGAGTCCGGCACGGAGCTCCCGAACGCCTCCCACATCCCGGGATCGAACTTCTAGCCGCCCGGCCCGCCACTCCCCCACCCGCTACATCCCAGGAGCCTCTTGTCCACGTTCACGAACCAGATGAAGCAGCGCGGCCTCGCTGAACTGGAGGATGTCGAGCGCCGTCGCACCCAGCGTCGTAGCCCCGCTCCCGCTCCCGCCTCCCTTTCCACCGCCCTCCCGCCGGTGGGCCCCCAGACCCGGCCGAACGGACAGCTCTACCACCCGCGCATGGTCGGCGACCTGGAAGACCTCGCCTTCCTGCGCGACGCCCGCAGCCACCGCGAGCACGTGCTGCTCGTCGGCCCGCCCGGCACCGGGAAGACCGCGCTGAGCGAGGCCGCGTTCGTTCAGGACGCCGTCCAGGGCCAGCACAACGGTCTGGAAACCATCGTCGGCACCGCCGACACCGACGTCTCGGACTTCGTCGGCACCTTCGTCCAGAACCCGACCACGGGCGGCTTCGAGTGGGTCTCCGGCCCGCTCATCCGCAGCATCGAGAACGACGTGCCGCTCCTCGTCGACGAGATCGCCCTGATCGACCCCCGGGAACTGACCGTGCTGTACGCGCTCATGGACGGCCGCGGGGAACTGCACGTCACGCAGAACCCGACGCTGCCGCCGCTCAAGGTCGGCCCCAACTGGTTCGTCGTCGGCGCCTGCAACCCCGACGTGCCCGGCGCGAACCTGAGCGATGCCCTGTTGAGCCGGTTCCACCATCACGTCGAAGTGACCACCGACTGGGACCTCGCCGCCGACCTCGGCGTGCCGCTGGACCTGATCACCGTGGCCAAGAACCTCGACAGCCGCAGGCAGCAGGAAACGTACGAGGGCTGGATCCCCCAGCTGCGCGACGCGCTCGCGTTCGCCGGGACGGCCCGGCGCTACGGCCAGGACTTCGCCGTCGCCAGCCTGCTGCGCAAGTGCCCCTCCCCGGACCGCACCGAGTTCGCCGAGGCCATGAAGGACAAGTTCGGTGAGATCGCCCCTCTGGCACTGGGCACCCGGGTCCCCGCGGGGCGCCGGTGATGACCAGCCCGGCGGCCTCGCCGCCCGCCCCGCAGGAGGACGTCGACGCGGACCTGGCCGATGCCCGGGGCGCGCTCTCCCGGCGTCTCGGATCCATCATCAACACCCTCGCCGACCGTGACGACGTGCTGCTCACCATGGCCTGGGACGCCGCGCCCACGGCCGAGGCGGCCTGGTTCGACCCGCAGCTGATCAAGGTCACCATCAACGGGGCGGTCGCCCTGAAGGACGGCACTCACCCGGACCAGGTCGACCCGCTCAGCATCTCGGGCCGTCTGCGGCATCCGGTGATCGTGGGCATGTCCGCGCACGAGGCCGCTCACGCACGCAGCACCCGCTGGGGTGACTGGAACGCGTCGGCGGGCGGCCGGGCGGTGATCCGCGCGGCCGTGCTGCTCGAAGAACCCCGGATCGAGGCCCGTCACCTTCAGGAGCGCCCGGGTGACCGGGTCTTCCTGCGCGCCTGCGCGAGCCACATCGTGCTCCCCGCCCAGCGCGCCGCCTCCCCGCTGTACGACCGGTGGCGCGCGGCAGCGGGCGCAGCCCTCATCCTGGGCCGGGTCGACGCCGGTGTCCTCACCGAGACCGAGACCCGGCCGGTGTACGCCGCCGCCGAGTCCGCCCTCGGCACCGGAGACCTCGCCAGGCTGCGTGCCCTGTGGCAGGAGGTCCTGGCGCTCGACGACGGCGACCAGGACGGCCTTCTGGACATCGCCCGCCGCTGGGTCGAGGTCGTCGGCGCGGATGCCGACGAGGACCTGCCCGGCGTCGGCTGCGCGGCAGGCGAGCCCCGGGCCGAAGCCTCCTCAAACGGCACCGACGGTGCGGAAGACGGTGACGGACTCGGCGCAGCCGTGGCGACGGTCGCCGTCGCAGCCTCGGTTCAGGCCCAGATCTCCACGGGAGCGCTGCCCGACCCCGAGCAGGAGCGCCGTGCCGAAGAGGAGGCCGCCCGGCGCCAGAAGGCCCGCCGGGACGAGACCACCGCCCAGCAGGCCGCGCAGCAGGCGGCCCGCAGGGTGTTCACCCCCGCACCCGCCCCGTCCTCGCGCCGGTCGCGGCCGCGGACCCCGGTCAGCGGCCACAGGCCGCCCACTTCGCTGGAGCGGGCGGCCGCGCGGCGGCTGGGAATCGCCCTCGCCAAGGCGCGGTTCCGCGACCCCGCCCGTGTCCGCACGGCTGCCGCGACTCCGCCGGGCCGCGTGTCCGGCCGCGACGCCATGCTCGGCGCGGCGCAGCGCGCCCTGGGGATGCCGGTGACCGCCCGGCCCTTCCGCTCCCTGAAGCGCACGCACTCGCAGGAGCCACCGGTCGCCGTCGGCGTGGCCGTCGACGTCTCCGGCTCGATGCGCGCCTACACCTCGATCATCGCCTCGACGGCCTGGACCTTCGCGCACGGAACCCGTGAAGTCGACGGGAGGGCCGCGACGGTGGCGTTCGGCACCGCCGTCACTCCGATCGTCTCCCCCGGCCAGCCCCCCTCTCAGGTCACCGAGTTCCACGCGAACGACGGCAACCACCGGTTCATCGAGGCCACCAATGCCCTGGACGGCGCCCTGAGCCTGTCCCGCCAGAACGGTGCCCGCGTCCTGGTCATCGTCTCCGACGGCCACTGGGAGCCGGAGGAACGCGTGGGCGGCGAACGTCTCGTACGGCGCCTGATCCGGGCCGGAGTCCATGTGCTCTGGTTCTGCCTCGACCCCGGGTCAAACGTGCTGCCCGGCGCTCACCGGGTGGACATCACCCAGGTCTCCGAGATCCCCGCCGCCCTGAGCAGCGCGCTGCTCTCGGCGCTGCGCCAGGCCTGACCGACCGGCGGGCGGCCCTGAAAGGCCGCCCGCCCCACCGGGCGCCGCCGTCCGGCGGCGCCCTCACACCACGGAGGCTGCGTGCCCATCACCACCCAGGAACAGGCTCGTGCGATCGCGAGCACCTTGTCCGAAGCGGGACCGATCGCCGAGTTCGCCGCCGGCAGCACCCCGGGCTGCTTCGCCCGCCTGCGGCTCGCCCTTGCCGACATGCGCCGGGAGAGCCTGGCGACCGAGGCAGTGCTGAACATGCCCGACGGGCCCGACGACCCGCTCATGGAACGCGGCAAGGAGGAAATGGCCGAGATCACCTCCGCAATTACCACCCTTCTCGCCTGGACCGAGGACCAGCCCTGCCAGGTCGAGAGCTGTGATTGCCGCGCGGACCGTCTGCTGCGCCAGCTCCTCAAGGAGGCCCGCGTTCCCGAACAGACCGGCTACTCCGCCGAGCTGGGGCGCAACAGCTGCGTCATCGCCGGACACTTCGAGCCCGATCCGGGCGAGCGGACCGCGTACGTCCTCATCGAGCACCGCAACCACATCGACCACCCTGTCCGCGCGCACCGCGGATGGCGGGCGCGTCTGGTCACGGCCGACGGGGTCACGCCGCTGTACGAGGCGCCGGGCTACCCGACGGCTCCGGTGTCCAGCTACGACGAGGACACCCGCGCGTGCGTCCGTACCGTCGCCGCCGCCCTGGCCCGCACCTGATGACCGAATCCCCACGGCCGCCGCACCGTTTTCCTGACAACTCGGCAAACTGCGGCCGCCTCGTTGGACATGATGGATCTCGCGCCGGCCGTTCACCGTTCGGCCGCGCCGCGTCACGGAAGGAAGAAGTGTTGCCCGCCCACGCCTCCCCCGCCCAGCCGCCCTCCGCAGACTCCCCGGGCGTCCCGCTCATGATCGACCGCAAGGGCAGTCTCGACCGGGACGACGCCATCACCGTCCGGCGTCTGCCCGACGGCTGGGAGCTCACCGTGTACGTCGCGGACGTCGCCTGCGGTGTCGCTCCCGGAAGCACCGCCGACCAGGAGGCCTTCGCGCGCAGGGAGTCGGCGTACGGCGGGTTTCGCGGCACGGCCAAGATGCTCCCGCGGGCTGTCGAGGCGCGGCTCACTCTGGCGGAGGGCCGCGCGTGCGCGGCTCTGCGGGTGCGGGTCACCTTCGACGACGACGGCACCGCGCTCGGAGTCGACGTCGACCGGGCGCAGATGCGCGGGGCCCTCGCCCTGGACCATCACGCGGTCGCCACCACGGTCGGCGACCCCAGCCACCCCCTGCACCGCCAGCTGCGCGATGCCGCCGAGCTGAGCGAGGTCCTGCTCGCCCGCCGGCGCAGCCAGGGCGCACTGGCCCTGTACGACCTGCTGCAGGGCTGGGCCACGGACGAGGACGGCCGCCTGGTCCGGGTGGCAGTCGCGGAGCGGAACATCGCCTACAAGATCGTCCAGGAGTGCATGATCGCGGCGAACACCGCCCTGGCCGGGTGGGCCGCCGAGCGTGATCTGCTGCTCCTGTTCCGCAACCACTCCGCCGCAAAGGTCGCTCCGCCGCGCGAGGCGCTCCTCGACGATCTCGACCTCGCGCTGTCCGAGGGTTCCGCCGCCCGCCTCCAGGCCCTGCAGGAACGGACCCTCCTCGTGCTGCGGGCGGCCGAGTACGCGCCCTTCGTGCGCGGCCACTGGGGGCTGAATCTGCCTGGATACGTTCACTCGACGTCGCCGTTGCGCCGCTACGCCGACCTGGTCGTGCAGCGGGTCGTGTTCAGCCACATCGACGGCGCCCCCAGCCCCTACACGGACGAAGAGCTCCAGTCCATTGCCGAGTCCTTGAACGAGGGTGCCCGCGCCGACCGTGAGGCGCAGCAGGCGTCGCTGAAGTCCTCCGCGCATGCTCGCGCCCGTAAGGCGGCATCAGCCGGGGGCGACTACTCCCATCTGGACAGCCGTGACTTCCAGGCCCTCCTCAAGCGCGGCTGCAAGGAGAACATCGGCAGCGCGTCCCTGGCGCAGGAGGCGGTCCGCCGTGCCAGGCAGCAGCAGCTCACCTCCCTCGACCTCCAGATGATCCTGCTCGTGGCGAGCAGCGACACCTGGGCGCCGGCCCGCGCCGAATGCCTGAAGGCCGTCGCGGCCTCGCCGGAGACGGCGGTGAGCGTGCTGGCGACGCACGCGCAGGTCAACGGTGTGGCGAATCCGTCGTTCACGGACCACAGCGCCGGTCAGATTCACAACGCCGTATTCCGTTCCCGTGCCGAACTCGCGCTCGGCGGCACGCCGGTGTGCGGCGAGGAGCGCACCGCCTCGGTGAAGAAGTCGGCGCGTCACCAGGCCGCGCTCAGCCTCCTTGCCCGGCTCGCCTGCCTGCCGGACCCTTCCCAGGACCAGGTGCGCGGCGGCGACAGCACGACGGCCAAGGCGAAGAAGGCGATCGAGCCCGCTGCCGCCGAGGGGCGCCAGCCGGTCATGGTGCTCAACGAGTACACCCAGCTGCTCATCATCAGTGATCTGCGGTTCGACTTCACGATGGACGGGCCCAGCCATGAGCCCACCTTCAAGTGCACGGCGCGGGCCGTGCACGAGGGTGACGTCCTGGTCGGCACCGGCACGACTTCCACGAAGTCCTCGGCGAAGGCCACTGCGGCCGCGGACCTCCTCGATCAGATCCACGCCCGTCTCAACCGCCGCGAGAGCGACGCCGCGTGACGCCACGCATCCTGGGGTCCCCGGCCCTCGAAGGAGCGGGCCGGGGGCACGGTGGCGGGGCCGACACGGGCACGGCACGCTTCGCCTCATGGCGATCGACCTGACCATCAGTGTCCTGACTGTTCCCGATCTCGAGCCGGCGCTGCGCGGCCACTTCTCGGCGGACGCCAAGCGCGGCGCACCATGGCTGTTCTCCCAGCATCGGGAGGTGCCGGGAGATCCCGGTGTCTACGTGTGGGCCGACCCGCGCGGCGCCGTCCTCTACGTCGGCTCTGCCGCGTCGCTGCGTCAGCGGCTCGGCCGGGAGCAGGGGTGGGTGTCGGCGTACGAGCCGGCCGAGTCATGGGCGGTGAGCGTGGTGCACATGCTCAAGCACCACCAGGCCGAGGCGTGGTGGGTGCCGACCGCGGATCTCTTCGAGGCGCGCGAACTTGAACGGCGGCTCATCGAGTGGCACCGCGCCGTCACGGGGAGCGCGCCTCCGGCCGCGGGATGGGACGCGAAGAAGGGCAGTCTGCGCGAGCGCGCCCAGTCCTGGGCGCAGGGCCTGTGGCGGACGCACTTCGGGTAGGGGGAGGACTTCCCGCGGCGCAGGCGGACTCTGTCCACAAGCGCTTGCGGTGAGGGTTGCTGGCGTCGGGGGCGGAGCATGGTGCCGCCCCGGCCTCCGTAGCTCTGATCCCGAGGAGACCGCCCGTGGTGATCGCCGTGCTCGACGTGTTGCTGACCATCCTGCTGCCGCTGCTGATGGGCGTGGCGATCACGTACACCACCCCCAGCGGCGCCTTGTTCATGCACCCGGCGGAGCAACACTTGCTCGGGCGGAGCGAGTTGAATCCGGTGCGGGTGCTGCCCCTGTTGCTGCCGGTGGTGTGGCAGCCCGTGGCCGGCACGTACCTGCTCGTGGAGCGGTTGTTCGGGGTGCTCGTCATCGGCGCCATCGGCATGGGCCTGGGCCGGATCGGGCGCGCGCTCGGCGGGCACCTGCGGCGTTCGCGGAGCGGCAGTTGAGCACCGGCACTCCCGGCCCGTCCGTGCCGGCCGCTCCCGGGGACCTTGGCGGTCCTGATGCCCGAGTCGATCACGGCGAGGTGATGGAGCGGTCTGCCGCGCCTGCCGGCCGTGATCGGCCGGGGCGGGCTCTGGCGGTCATCTGGGGCGGCCTCGCCTTCGCCCTGCTCCTGTGCGCTGCCGTCCAGTGGGTCACGCCGCATCTGCTGTCCGCGACCGCCGGCGGGACCGTGCCGGTCCTCCTCGCGCAGATCCTGGCCCTTCTGCTTGTGCTCGTGCAGCTGGCCGGCCTGGCCGGGCTGTGCTTCTACGGCTGGCACGCCCTGTTCACCACGCCGCTGTGCGTGATCGCCGCGCTGCGCGGCAGACGCGACGCGCGGTGACCTGCCCGGCCGGGCACAGGCAGAAGCCCTTGACGACGGCACGCGGATGCGCTGCGTCATCAAGGGCTCTTGTTGTGCTGCCGGTTGGCTCTCTACTGCGGTGCGAGTGCGGAGACCAGGTCGGAGGCGCCGAGCAGGCGCACCTGCCGGGCGTCCAGTCCTGCCGGGTACAGGGCGTACGCCTCGCCGCCCTCGGTCACGGTCAGGTCGCCGCGCACCAGGTAGGCGAGGTGAACGTCGGCGAGGTCCAGGTCGAGGCCGTCGTCGGCGTGCGGGGTGCCGATGCGCGCGGCGAAGGCCATGGTGGTCTCCTCCGGGCCGCGCCGGTAGGTGGTGGTGGAGCCGTCCAGGTGGCGGACGACGACCGTGCGAGCGCGGCTTGCCGCCTGCCAGGTGGCGAGTTCGCCGAGACCGACGCGGGCGCCGGAGGTGAACAGGCTGGTCAGCCCCTGGCCGAGGGTGGCGAGGTCGCTCGCGTGCCGGTGCACGGCGTGGTTGGTCCCGGTGACGCCCCGCACGACGTCGAGCCAGCGCATCGTGCGGCCCTTCACGTCGATGAGCAGGGGCACGCTGGCGCGGGACTGGCCGGTCAGGTCGAAGCGCTGCTCGACCTGACGCGGGTCGAAGACCGCTCCGATATTGCCGTCCTCGTCGCGGGACATGAATCCGGCGAACGCGTCGGCGAGGTCGTCGAAGGCCACGTTGTTGTACGAGAAGACCACGGCGACGAGGTAGCGCACGCCGGCGGCGGCCAGCTGGTCGAGGTCGAGGTCGACGAACTCGCTGGCGCCCTTCGGCGCGGGGGCGCTCGTGAGGTCGCCCGAGTGCACGGCCGCGGAGCCTGCGAAGCGGAGCCGGGTGTAGTCGCAGGTGCCGACGTGCTCCCAGGCGTCGTTGAACATCGCCGCCGACAGGTCCAGGTCGGTGCGACCGGAAGTGTCGCTCTCCATCCAGTGGAGGAAGAAGCGGACCGTGCGGCCGTCGGGCAGGGGCAGCTCGCTGCCGCGCGGCAGGGTGACCAGGGCGCGCGAGGCGGTCCGCTCGGCGAACGGCGCGATCACGCCGTCCAGGCCCGCGTCGACGACGGCGGTGTCCACCTGGGTGAGCTGGCCCGCGCGGCGCAGGATCTCGCCGGTCAGGATGGACACGGCACGGTCGACGACGGCGCCGGCGAGCGGGGCGCGCTCGTCCGCGACGATGTGCGCCTTCGCGTTGCCGCCCTTGGGGAAGAAGACCCGCTCGGCGCCCTTCCGGGTCCGGGTGCGGATCTCTCCGAGCGCCGAGAGGACCACGGCCGGGGCGACGTGGGGCACCACCCGCTCCAGAGCGTCGAGGACGAGGGTCGCCTGGTCGGTCCCCGCGAGACGCAGCACGTGATCCAGCCGTCGCAGGAACTCGCCGGGGCGCTGCGTCAGCAGGGGCAGCACGCTCTTCACGTCGCCCTTGGCGAGGGCCGTCTCGACCTGGGTGGACCAGAGCGCGATCGCGACCTTCGGCCGGTTGGTGTTGGCGACCGGCACGGTGCGGGCCGTGGCGCGCAGCGTGCGCGACAGGGTGTCGTCGGTGAGCGTGGTCTCGCGCAGCGCGGCGAAGGCGAGGGCCGCGTTCGGGTAGCGGGGGGCGTACTCGAAGGGGTGAAGCCGCTCGGCCAGGTGCTTCCACGCCTGCGCGTGGCGGTCGATGTCCTCCGCGACCAGGGTCACGTCGAGGCGATTGAGGGCCTCCAGCAGCGCGCGGCGCAGCGGACGCGGGATGGCGGTGAAGCGGGTCGGGGTGACGAGCCCGGCATCGCCGCCGGAGCGGACGGCCACAAGGCGCAGCACGTCGGTGGCCGTGGTGATGCGGGCGATCACCGCCGGGAGCACGTTCAGGTACTGGTCCGGCTCGTCCAGGAGCCAGGCCAGAACGCGGGCCTTGGTCTCGCGGCCGGGGATCGACTCCGGAAGCCACGACACGTCCGTGCGGTCGCCCGCCTCGTCGAGGAGGGTCGTGAGGTCGTCGGTGTCCTGCGGGCTGAGCGCGCCGGTGCGGGACAGCAGACCGGCCAGTTCGGCAGCGGCGTCAGCCGTGCGATCCGTGAGGCTGCCCCCGTAGTTGAGGACGCGGAGCCGGTCCGGGAGTGCGCGCCGGGTGCCAGCGGTGGGCCGGTGGTGCTGCGGGCGCAGGAACGGGTCGTCGGTGTCGATGCGGCGGTGGCAGATCGGGCACGCCGAGAAGTCGGCGCCGTCGAAACAGGTCGTGCAGACCAGGTGGGCGCACGGCGCGACCGCGTGCACGGTGTCGTTGGAGCCGCACAGGATGCACGGCTGCTCGGGGGCCTGGAGCAGAAGGGACAACACCCGATCGACGTAGAAGGACAGGGTGTCGCTGGGGGTGCTGGCCGGGAAGCTGCGGAACAGGGGCGTGTGGTCGCGGTCCGCGCCGAGGGCCGCGTCGATGTCGGACAGCAGGGCGCGGCCGGCGGTGACGAGCTCGGCGTCGGTGCTGCGGGCGAGGGCCTGGCGCAGGCCGTCGGACAGCAGGAAGCCCCGCTCGAGGAGGTCGGCTTCCAGCAGGGTGATTCCGGCGAGCGAGTCGACGGACGGGGTCTGAGCCGGCGCGGTGGCCGAGGTGTTGAGGTAGACGGATCCACGACGGGCGAGGAGCGTGGCGGCCAGGCCGCGGCGGGCTTCGGTGGTGGTCGTGATGGTCGTGGTCGTCATCGTCGTCCTTCCCCCTGTCCCGGCATTTCCGGGCCTGCAGGGCCCTGTGGTGCAGGGCTTCGTCTTCTTGAGCCGAAGCGGAAGGGGCCCGTGTCCGTCCCGGAAGGAGGAAGGGTTCCTGAGAGCCGCTCGGCGTCGCCGAAAGTTTCAACCTGATCGTGGTCAACGGGCGCAGTGGGGCCGCCGGTTGCTCGTGCGCGGGGCACCCGGTGCGGGTGAGGCTCTCGGATGCGGGGCGGGAAGTGATCGCGCTGAGTCTTTTCCAAAGAGAGAGAAGGAAGCACGTATCGGAGCCGCCCCGCAACCAGGACCCTACCAACCGCTCGATTGCCGCTGCACGGGGATTTCTTCATGGCCCGAGAGGTGTTGAACCTTGCGCGCCCCAGGCGGGACGGCGGGCCTGCCACCGCGGGGCCGGAACCCCGCTTCGACGCTTGAGACAATACACACGTAGCCACCTTGTGTCAACTTAATTGCGTCGAACCCCGCGACCTCAAGGGGCGGGCGACCCTTTTATGTTGACTATCCCCCCTTGCTGGAGTACATTGGTGTTAAGGGGTTGACTTCGCCCCCCTCATCGACCAGGAAGACCGCCTTGACTTCCATTTCCCGCTCCTCCAGCGACCGCCCGTTCACCTCCGGACCTGTTCCGCTGGAGGTTCTCCCGTTCCTTCCGGAGGACTTCCACGATGGCGGTGACGCCGACACCTGGCTGGCACACCTTGCCCCCTGGGGATGGACCGGCGTCCGGGACTGGGGAAGCGAGGGCTGGGACCTCGGCAACTGGCCTTACCAGGCGGTCGCCCTCTACGACAGCCCGTTCGAGCTGTACTACGCGCTCGCCGTGTACACGGAGGGCGACGTCAGCGTCGAAGCCTGGGCCACCCGCGAGGAACGTGATACCTCGGTCGATCTCCTCGCCCTGTCCTACTGGAGCCACTCCGATCGCGGCCCGGCCGATGCCCCCGATCCCAGTACGCCGCCCAGCGACATCCCCGCACGGTTCCGTGGCCCGTACACGCCCGAGGACACCACGGCCTGACCTTCCCCGCTCACGAGCTCGCCCACGGCTCGTTCCGCCGCCCTCCGCCCCCAGACCTGGAGCTGTATGCCCGCGACCGACGACCTGCACGACACCGAGCGCACGACCGAGGAACTGGCCGAGGCCATGTTCAGCGGCAACGTCATCGAGGTGTTCTTCGACGCCCTGATCATCTTCCGCGTCTCCCTCAGCGGCGTGGACGTCTTCGTCCGCCACACGCTGACCCCGGAGCAGATCGCGGACTTGAGCGCGGGCGTTGCCCACGGCGAGGTGCGGCTCACCACGCCCCTCGCTGCCCGTCCCGGTGAGCCGCTCGTGGTCGATCCGGGCGAGGCGGCACTTCTGAGCCGCGCCCTCGAAGCGCGCAGCTCCCTTCTCAGCAGGTAGCCGGCCCGCCGCCCCGTCAGGCTGACGAGGCACTGTTTGCGCAGGTGGCAGGGTGTCACGCCCCAGAGCGTGACAGTGAGCGTGACACCCGGGCGTGACACCTTCCCGCGCCCCGGAGCCGCACCTGCTGGCGCTTCCCCCGCGCTCCGTTGTGCTGTCCGGAAGTATCCGACGGTGTCCGCGTGGACAGCGTCGGACACTTCCGGACCAAGTCCCGCTCGGCTTGCGAGAGCCGGACCACGCGGCACCAGTAGCCTGACCAACTGTCCATTGCAAAGTGCGACGTTAGTTGGTGAGCGGCAGTGACGCAGGGAACGGCGGCGGCGACGGCGTGGGTGGTCGCGGGCACCCGGCAGCGGATGAAGGACGCCCTCGAGGTCGAGAAGCGCCGCCGCATCATCCTTTCGTCAGGCTCGGAGTGGCAGACTCGGGGCCTGTCGCGCGAGGGCGCTGCGGCGGTTCGTGACCGCTGGCGCCTGGAGGTGGAACGTCTGCGCGGGTCGGCGGAGCTGATCGACACGATCGACACCCTCGCGGCCTGCGGCATCAAGCAAGAGCTCCAGGAGCGGCATTGGGCTCGTGAGTGGCCCGCGGTTCCTTCCGAGGCCCGCTCCCTCGGGGGCCGGTGGCCTGGATCGCGGACCGGCGGCTTCCCGGAGAGCATCCCGCTGCGGCTGCCGAGCGACCTGGCCGAGAAGGTGCTGGCCGCCTGCTGGCATACATCGGTCGACTCCATTCGGAAGATCCGAAAGTGGCGGGACAAGTACCCCGGGCTGGTGCCGCCGGCTGTTGCGCCCGGCCCGGAGGAGATGTCCCGGCTGCCAGATCCGCTGGCGGAGTACGAACGTCTTGCCGCTAAGGTCACCACCGTCGGCGACGTCTACCGGTCGGGGATCGAACGGGGCATCGAGGCTGCGCAGTTGCTGTCGGCTGCGCGCTACCCCGAGCCCGGCAGCGTCGAGGCCGAGGTTGCGGAGCCGGCCTGACACCAGCACCGGCCGCGGCGCCTGACCGGCGTGCGCGCCGACTCCGCGGCTAGAAGAGGACGTTGTCGTCCGTCGACGGCACGGCGCGTTCCGTAGTGGGCGGCCGGTAGTGGATCTCCACCCAGCCCTGGCGTCGGTACACCGTCATCTCGTCGCACTGCGGGCAGCGCACCGCGTAGTGGGTCTTGCACCAGTACGGCTTGCCCTGCACCCGCGCCCACTTGGAGGGTTCACCGGGGCGGGACCGCTGAATGCGGACCTGGGTCGGCTCGGGCGTGTACCAGGTCTTGCCGAACGCGGTCGACAGTGGCCCGGGGAAGGCGCAGGTCCTGCACGTGGGGTCGATGTGGGTGACCAGGAGAGCCGGTTCCCACCGGTCCCAGCGGATCTCTCCCGCTTCCGGGTCGGTGTCGGGGAGTGCCGGCAGGATGCGGGCAACAGCTCCTTGCCCAGTCAGTGCGCTCTCCATCGGGTCAGTCTGCACGACGGCACTGACAGAGCGGCGTCCCGTTCGGCGGCTCACATGCCCTTGAAGGTGACGTCGTCGAGGTTGAAGGTGAAGTCGCTGGGGCTGAAGCCTCCGGAGACGCGGCCGCCGTTCATGTATTCAGCGATCCCCTGCGCGATGACCGCCTCGATTTCGGCTTCGTCCATGGTGCGGGCGAGCTTGGCGACCTGGGCGCTGGTCAGGGGGATGGGGATGTTGCGGCTGCGGAGCGCGCTGGAGCCCTGGATGTCGAAGCTGTTGGCGCGGTTGACGGTCGCGCCGTAGCCGGATGGGAGTCCCTGCTGGTCTCGCTTTTCCATCTCGCGGGCGCGGCGTTCTCGGCCCCGTGAGGTGGTAGCCACCTCGGTGGCCTCCTGCCGCAGCTGGGTGGCGTTCGCGCCGCGCGGGGTGCGGGTGCCGTCGATCCACCGGCCAACGGTGCGCGGGGTGACGTTGTAGGCGGCTGCCATGGCGGCCGTGTTGCCGCCGTACTTGCGGTCGCGGACGTGCTCGGACTGCGTCGTGGTGCGCGCCGGGGCCTTACGGGAGGGGAAGAGGGTCTCCTTGAGCCGGGCGTTGGCTCCGGGGGTGGGCGTGCTGTCCTGACCGCTCATGGGCTCGCCGTCTCCTGCTCCTGCTCGCCGCCGGTGAGGGCGACGCCGTCAGTGTCGTAGTCGTGGGTGAGGCGGGACGGGTGGTCGCCGCTGCTCATGATCTCCAGGATGGCCTCCATGGGGATGCTCGCCTCGTGCTTGAACTGGCCGGGCCCGATGCCGAGTCGCAGTACGCCGAGCACGGGCTTGCCGTTCTCCGGCGGGGTGAGCAGTTCCAGCGGTGACGGCTCCTCGGTGGCGTACAGGTAGGAATCGACGTTGATCGCGAAGGGGGCCCGGCCGGTCTTCTTGTACGTCTTGCGCATACGCCGGTGGCTGCCGATGCGGGCGGCGGCGATGATCTGGAAGCGCACTTCCGGCCGGTAGGACCAGTTGGCCACGATCTCCTGCAGCCACACCTCCTCGTCGAGGTGCTGGGCTCCGTCGGTCCACTTCCCGATGCCGCCCTTGTAGATCGCCTTGTAGAGCCCGGCCAGGACCAGGGCGTCGGCGCGCTCGACGTCCTGGGCGTCGATGTCCTTGTGCGCCGCGTACGCGGCGAGGAACTCCTCCGGCTCCTGTCCGTCCTTGAGGCCGAGCACGGCGTAGACACGCTTGTATGCCTCGCGCAGGCGGACGGTCCACTCCTTGAGGAACGGCACGGTCAGCGTGGACAGGTACGCCTCGGAAATGGTGGTGGGGTCGAAGCCGTACTCGGTGACCATGTAGGCGACCGTCGGCGTGGCGTACCAGCCGGGCCCGGCGGGGGCCTCGCCGTGGAACGTCGCCGGGTGCGGCAGCAGGGGGTCGACCTCGATGTCGGTGAAGTCGCACCACCACAGGCCGGCGGGCGCCGACTTGGTGTCCCAGACCGGTTCGGCGTGGTGTTCCAGCGGGCCGACGGGGAGCCGCAGCGACATCGTGACCGACAGGTACGAGGCGCAGACGTCGCACGCGACGGCGTACGGCATGGCCGCTTCTGCTTCGGTGAGCGGCCTGGCCCACCATTTGAAGTCCTCTTCCTCGCAGAGGGCTTCGCCGCGCTCCTGGAGCTCGCGGGTCAGCGGGTGGCGGGCGCCGGCGGCCGGAGGCACGGCGGTGTCTCCACCGGGCAGTGCCCCGTCGCGAAGCCGGGAGCGCCACTCGCCCTGCTCGTCCTGGAATGCTTCGGAGCGGGGGCGGACGGCGTCGAGGAGCAGCTTGCTGGTGGTGGCCGGGGTGACGCCGGGGGCGATCCCGAGATCGGCGACGTAGGTGCGGATGCGGCGGGCAAGGGTCAGCGCGTCGAGGTCGCCGTTGGGCGCGGTGGCGAGCTGGGCGATCAGCGCGCTCGTCACCTGCTGCTTCTCGCTGCCCTGGCCGATCCACGGCGTGATCACCACGCGCAGCGACGACTTCGGCCCGCCCGGGGCGCCCGCCCTGCGGAACGCGTGAAAGATGGGGCCGATCTCCTGGGAGAGCTCCATGCCGACGCTCGCGGCCGCCGTGGTGAGCTTCTTCGTGAGCGCGGCCAGCGCCTTCTCGGTGGTCGGGAGCGACGCCGGCAGGCCGAGGGTCTTGAGGGCTGCGGCCGACAGGCACACCAGGCCGTCGCCGGTCCGGCCCGCGTCGTGTACGCGGTCGATGCGCAGTGGCAGGCCGGTGCCGAGCCAGGCGAACCAGTCGGTGAGCTTCGTACCGGCGGGCCGCGGGACCTGGGCGACGTCCAGCTCCCAGCCCTCGGTGCCGTGGTCGAGTGCGACGGCCGGCCAGCGGCGCGGCGGATTCGCGGCCGGAGCGGCGCTGCGTCCGCTGCGAGCCGGGGCGCTCCGGCCGCCGGAACGCGCGGCTCCTGCGGCTGTGCGGCCGCGGAATGCGGGCGCCGGACGAGGGCTGGCGGGGTGGCGCACGGGCTGAGGGCGCGCCTGCTCGGAGGCGGGCTCCGGCTGCGGGGCAGGTTCGGGGACAGCCTGGGCCTGGGCCCGACGGGCTTCCTCTTCGGCTTCCTGCTCGGCGCGACGCCGGCTGAGGCGTTCGATCGTCGCGGCGCGGGACTCGGCGGTGCACTTCTCGGGGCAGCGCTTCCACTCCCAGAGCATCTGGCCGCCGTCGAGGTTCCATACGACGACGTAGCCAGGGCGGTCGCTGCCGATGCAGCCCACACACCCGGCGAGGCGCACCTGGGTCATCGTCTGTCCTGCCCTTCGGGTCATCTTGCAGAGGTCGTCAGGTGTTCTGGGGTACTGCGATGCCGAACATCTGCTCGGTGGGGTCGAGTTGCGCGCCGGCTTTCGCCGCCTGGGATCGGGCTTCCTGGTCTGCGGGGAGCAGGCGGTCAAGCTCTCGCTGGGCCGCAGCTCGTATCCGTGCCGGGCTGACCGACGTGCCCCCGGCCACGCCAGGGATGTCGAGCGCGATGCTGGCCAGCAGCGCGTTGATCGCGTGACCCTCTTCGCGGGCCTGGTCACCGAATCCCTCGGCCGCGGCAGCCAGGTTCACCGCCATGGTCAGGTAGTTGACCTGGCCCGATCCGGAGGCGATGAGGCGTTGGTGCAGCGGCCACTCGGAGGAGACGAGCAAGGAGCGGGCGGATCGGAAGGTCTGGGTAAGCAGCGCCGGGCACACATAGGTGCGCGTGGTCCTGCTGTTCCGGAAGCTGCGCTCCTCATCCCGCCGGAGACTGGCCATGCGGGCGGAGCTCAGGAGCGCACCGCCGAAGAACGCGTCGTGCACGGCCCGGATGGTCTTCTGGCTCGCCGGCGCCCCGATCAGGGTCAGGGTCTGCAGCACCTGCTCCCGAACGGATTTCAGGGGGCGCGTGGCGGCGACCGTGGAGCCGGCGGGCGTGCCGAGCAGTGCGGTCCAGGCGTCCTGCGCACTCCGGAGCTGCGCGTGGAGCTCAGAGAGGCGGCCGGAATCCGAGGATTCGGCCGCGGTCCGCATCTCGGTCCGGAGCCGGGACATCTGCCTCTCGATCGCGTCCAGCGCCTCATTCATGGGATACAACCTACCAGTGTTTTCCCATGTGTCCCTATGTTTTCCCATGTTTGTCGGCCAGTTGGGGCGACTGTGACG
Source organism: Streptomyces tremellae (assembly GCF_039540215.1). Lineage (NCBI taxonomy): Bacteria > Bacillati > Actinomycetota > Actinomycetes > Kitasatosporales > Streptomycetaceae > Streptomyces > Streptomyces tremellae. The sequence continues at coordinate 302,531 of NZ_BAABEP010000002.1, read as the reverse complement.
CCGATAGGGCGGCCCGGGAGCATCCGGGCCGCCCCATCGGCGACTCAACGGCGGATCAGCGGGCTCGCGCGCCCATGCCGATCGACCGAGGTACGGCTACTGCCCCTTAGCGGCGTCCTTGAGCTTCGAGCCCGCGGAGACCTTCACGCTGTAGCCGGCGGGGATGGTCATCGGCTGGCCCGACGCGGGATTGCGGCCTTCACGGGCGGCACGGTGAGTGCGCTCGAAGGTCAGGAAGCCGGGGATGGTGACCTTCTCGTCGCCCTTGGCGACGACCTCGCCGACGGTCTCGGCGAGAGCGGCCAGCACGGCGTCGGCATCCTTGCGGGTCACCTCGGCGCGGTCGGCCAGCGCGGCCACCAGCTCACTGCGGTTCATATGGGGTTCTCCATGTTCGTTCTGCCTGTGCGGCTGCTGCCCCTTCATGCTGCCAGGCCCCACTGACAATCCTTGCCGCGTGGCGCGACCCCCTCGAAAGGTCGACCCGATTAACTTGACCCACAACTGAAACATAGCTTAACTTTTTAGCGTCACTTGATCGTCTCAGTGACCCTCTCCCGGCCGCCTGCCCCTGGGCTCAACCTGTCCGGTTCCGTCCGGCGCTTGCCCTTGACGCACCAACGGCCCTCCTACTGCGAAGGGGACTTCGACCATGAGCTCGACCGCCATAACCCTCCTGCCCCGGCTCCGATTCACCCTGCGACTCAGGCTCCCCGCCCTTCGCGGCCGGGCCGGCCGCGCCAACGAGGGCCTTCTGCAGGACGACGCCTGGAAGGCGATCGCCTTCGCCGTCGACAACGCGGCTGCGGACGTCCTGCCGATGAGCGCCTCCGCCACTGGCGATGTCGTCGCCGGAAGCCGGGTCCTTGCATCTCTGGTTGGAGGGCACTTCCTGCTCAAGCGCGTCCACCAGCGCAACGAGCAGCGCACCGAGGAGGCATGGACCGGCCGGGAGCGGCGGCAGCGACGACGGGCGTCCGAGGAACTGCACTCGTACCTGACGGCCTTCGAGGAGGCCATCGCCTACGCCCGCCGGATCGCTGACGGCGAGCCGGCGGGCGCCGAGCTGCCGATGCTGCTGCAGGACGGTTCTCATCTCCCCCTGGTCCAGCGCTTCCGCCAGGACCGCCAGGTGCTGACGGAGACCCGCTGACGCTCTGCCCATTCGCGAAAGGGCACGACGTGAGCCGCCCCGGCTCTCACCCCCTCCCCGACAGCTCGCTCAAGGCACTTCGGGCCGTGTTCGACGGGGTCCGCGATGCAATCGCCGCGGCCCGGACCGTCGCACTCGCTCCGCATACCCCAGCCCATGCAACACCCGAGACGCCCAGGCCATAAGCCTGCGTCCCGGCACCGCGCCCGCCACATCATCATCACGAGGAGGAATCCATCACGGTCCCGGAATCTGTCCGCGCCCGCTCCGACGCCCTCGGGCGTGCTCTCGCCGACCTCTTCAATGGGCACGGCGTCACGGGCGGCGGCTGGACCCACCGCACCTCGGAGAAATCCCACGTCTACTCGGCCACCCTCCTGCATCCTTCAGGACTCGGCGTCGGGCTCCGTCACCAGAACAAGCACCTCAAGGGCGAGGCGGGCCGGCGCCTGACAGTGGAGGGCGCCTACCCCTCGGGCCACTCCGGTCCGCGCGCCGATCCGATCACGGTCGGCACGGAGCAGCCACCAGCGCGGATCTTCAGCGAGATCAGGCGCCGCCTGCTGCCTGAGTACCTCGCGACGATCGACGCTGCCCTGAAGGACGCCGCCGAGGCCGCGCAGCATGAGCAGGCCCGGATCGCGATGAACCGCCGCCTGGAGCAGGTGCTGCCGAGCCTCGGGCACAGCGCCATGCCGCACCGGGGGTCTGCGGGCCGGTCCAGGTCCTACTGGTCGGGCGGCGAAGGAGGCATCGAAACTCAGCCCGCCCTCGCCGCCGGCGAGGTCAGACTCAGCCGCGACGCGACCAGCATGGATCTTCAGATCACGGGCGTGCCCGCCGAGTTGGGGCTGCGCATCCTTGGGCTGCTTAACCCCGACACGGTCCCAGAGCTGGAGGGGGTCCCGGTCCCGCAGGAAGCGGCACCGCTCCAGCCGGTCGCTCCCGTCCCGCGCACGGTCCTGGTCCAGGGCCAGGTCTTCGCCTGTCCCGCCGCACCGGCCGCGCGACCATGACCGGCTGCCCGCGCCCGGTCCGTACACAGAAGGCACGGAACTCGTTGACCCTTTTAAGTTGCCCCATGGTGCGCAACAAGTTAAGATATAAGCGTCAGCCTGGCTGGGGTGCGCACGGCACGCCCCAGCAGGGCGGCACATCGACCCGCCGTCCGGCGCTCCCCTACGCCCGCCGGACGGCTCCCTCCGACTGGCCCGCCCATCCCCCCGGGCGGGCCAGTCGGCCTCCGAGCGCCGGAAGGAGCCCACGTGCCTGATCCACGAGTCCGCGAGGAGCACACCGCCCACGATCTCGGGACCTACGGTCGGCTCACCATCGCCGCACGCGCCGACGTCCATTCCGGAAATGTCCTCTACCGGCTCCACGCCCCGCACGTGCGCGGCTGCGTAATGCTCTCCCCCGCCGCCGCGGCGGACGACCCCACCATGCCCGACCCGGGAGCCGGTGAACTCATCATCAACCCGGACAAGTTCGCCCCCGCCTTCGCTCTTCACGAATCACGGCCGCTGTCGGTGAACAACATCGTGCTCACCGGACCGGTCCGCATCGCCGAGAGCGATTCGGACTACCGGCCCGTTCGCCGGGGCAAGACCGGACGCCCCGAGTGGCTTCCGCCTCGCACCCACCGGCACGCAAGGGCCGTCCTCGACGCCGTCCTCAAGACCTGGCGCGAGCGCGAGGACCTCGACGAACTGACCTCCGCTGCCCGCCGGCAGGCCGCGCAGCTTTTCCTGAAGACCTACAGCGCCCAGCTCAGCGCGCGTCGGGAGACTGCGCTGCGTGCCGTCACCGCCGTGGCCGACGCCGAGCGCCGTGTGACCGAACTGCACGCCCTGCTCGCCGCGTAGCCCATCCCCCGTCAGCCGACGCTTCCAGAGAACGGACTCTCCATGCCCATGACCGCCCAGGCCGACCCGGCCGTCTCCGCCGTCTGTGCCGCGCTCGACGCGGCCGGCCACGAGCTGAGCGAACTTCTCGTCTTCCGTCCCGACCTCGGCGCGACTCACCTCGTCGTCCGGTACAACCCGCTCAGCTCCGACACCTGGGACCTGGAGGAGGAGCAGAACGCGGCGTTCGCCAAGACGCTGCGGCGGGCCGGGTGGGAGAGCGCCGTCGACCTCGGCGCCCTCGTGTTCATTCCCGACGTGCCCGCGCCTTCCACGGCACCGCGCACGTTCCTCGCGGCCTGGCGCATCGCGATCGACGACGTCGACGACGCCCAGCAGGCGGCCGACGAGGCCCGCGGGCGGCAGGTCGACCTGGGCATCACGGAGTCGCTGTGGACGGTCACGGACGCCGTGGGTCGGTCCCGGGCGGTCCACTGCTCCGACCCCGACCTCTCGTAACCCGCCACGCATCCCGCCCACCAGCAATCCGCGTTCCACCGCCAGGAGGTGACCCGTGACCACCCGCCCCATCACCCGCCGGGACGACGTCCATGTGCCCGGCATGGGCACCCTGGCGATGCGCGTCACCACGCTGGAGCACGGGCACGTCCGGTACACGGTGCGCGGCCCGCACGTGCGCGGCTCCTTCGTCGTCATCCCCGAGGTTCTTCACGACCGGAGCGTTCTGCCGAGCACGGTGCGGGTTCAGTTCGGGGACAACGCCGAGCCCGGGGAGGACGATCTGTCGTTCTACTGGACCCACCGGCCCGACGAGCCGGTCGTCTACAACGTCCGCCTGCACGGCTGGACCGAGCACATCGACCCCGACAGTCCGCCTTCCGGATACTTCCTCGGCCGGTACGCGACCTGTCTGCGGGACAACCGCACCCACCGCGAGCTGAGCTTCGGAGTTCGCCGCCGTACCGAAGCGGTGGTGCGCGCACTGGTACGCCACTGGGCCGCTCTCCCTCACCGTGCGGACCTGGGCATGGCCGCCGTGCGTCCCGAGGCCGAGGCCCTCGCCACCCATGAAGCCAAGGAGGCTCAGGCGCTCGAGGACCAGATCACCGAGCTCCAGGCGCAGCGCAAGGCGGTGCGTGATCGTGTCAACGCCGTGCTCGGCGTGCTGCGCAGGCGGCCTCGTCCGGTCCGCCCGGCCGACCCGTCGCCGGTGAAGGTGCCGATCGTCGACGCCAAGGGACAGCCCCTGGGCGTCCTGGCGGTCCGCGAGGTCGCCGTGAACGAGGTGGTCCCCGGGACGGTCGTGTACGAGGCGACGGGGGCCCATGTGCACGGCCGGTTCACCGTCGGCCGCGACCGGTTCCGTCCACTGCCTCTGCCCTCCGGCGTGCGCGTCACCTACGGCCACCTGCGTTCCACCAGCCCGTACCCGAGCGAGCAGAAACACGAGCCGACCGTCCACGGCGTCCGCATCACCGGCGTGTGGGACCACGAACGCGCCGACGGCATCAGCACCTCGGCTCCCGCCCGCCTGCCGGCCTCGGCCAGCAGCGGCATCAGGGCCGGGATGTCCGCGTCCCGGGCGACCGAACGGCGCGCCTCCGCGGTGCTGCGCGCCCTTGCCCTGCGCTACCTCGACCGCCCTGACGCGGCGGCTCTGCAGCTCGCCGCGGCGAAAAGTGAGGCCCCCCGGGAGCTGACCAGGTGCCGCGAGCAGCTGGCGCAGCTCAAGGCGCAACAGCGGGAGCGCGAAGCGCAGGCCCTCCGGCACCGCACCCGCGAGGCGCAGTACCGGGCGCTCGGCCGCTGACCTGCCGAAGCCGTCCTCCCGCGCGAACCCCGGTTCCGCCCTCCCATCACGTTCACCTCAACCCCGTCCGCGGCCGCGTCGCGGACCGCACCACCCCATCCACCGCTCCGCTTCGAAGGAGGCCCTTGTGACCCAGGCTCCGCGCCAGGCCACCGCCACCGAGTCCAAGCACCTCAAGACCGCGATCGCCGACCCGGACGGGCACCTTCCCCCGCAGGTGTCCTCCCGCCTGCTGAAGGCCATGCTCGATGCCGGATTCATCTACCGCGAGGACTCCGACGGGTACCGGCTCAGCGACTCCGAGGCCCTCGCTTACACGGGGAAGACGGCGTGGCGGATCACCCTGACCGGACGCCGCGCGGTGCTGACCGAGTCCCAGTGGCGCGACCTGACCAGCCGGGTCGATGAGGACGAGGCGTTCCTGCCCAACGTCCACTGGGTCACGCGGAACGGGCTCGCCGCGCTCGGGCTGGCGGAGTACCGCGACGACTCCGGTGCCGTCCAGCCGAACGACGGGGGCTCCGGCCTCCACGGGCCCCGGTTCCGGGCTTTCCGTACCGAGCTCGGCCGCCGTGTCGCGCAGCTGGCAGACGCCGACGCTCTTCAGTGATTCCCCTGGGGGGCCGTGGCGTCGCCCATGGCCCCCGGGACCTCCCGTCCGCCCCACTGTGAGGAGAGCCGTGGGTACCCGTATCTTCACCGCTGCGGAGCTGCACGTCCTGGGCGTTCCGCTCGATCTGTCCCGACCGACCGTCGCCGATTTCCACGTGCTGAACGGGCGCGAGGCGGAGAGGCGGCGCTGCGTCTTCGCGGATCGGGACGCCTACTGGGCTGTCGACTACGACAGGCCGTTCACCGAGCGCCAGGGCGTCGTGGACCACGGCTGGGGTACCACCGTTGAGGCCACCGAGGTGGTGCCCGTTCGCATCCCGACCCGGGCGTGGGTGCCTGTCGGCGCAGGTGTCGAAGCCGATCCTGCTGTGGATGTATGGATCGTCGAGGTGCTGCACTCGGCTGGCCGGTTCCGGTTCAGCTACCGCGACGACGAGTACGACCTGGCCCAGGACCGGCTGCGCGAGCGCCGGGAGCGCCACCCTGACGCCGAGGTTCGGCTGGTGCGGATGACCACCACGTACACCGTGGTGGAGGTCGACGAGCGTCCAGGCAAGGCGCCGTCCTGAACTCGGCAGGGGCGGCGCGGCAGTCGGGCCCGAACAAGGCTGCGCCCCGGGCCGCGTGCTCCAGAGAGCAGAGGCGGACACCGGGGCTTACCAAGCTGTGCCCCGGACAGTGTGCGAGGGGGGATTCGCAGTGACTGCTACCCGGGGCGTACATCTGTCACAGTAGCCCCAACTGCTGCCGAAAGCACGCGAATTATGCCGCGCAGGGAGCAAGGTGTCCTGCCGGCTTTCCCTGCCCCTCGCCCGCCCGGCCGGGTGCCGGTCGTCGGCGGGTTCCGGGCGTGTTCCGTCAGGCGGCGGGCGGCAGTTGGATGTCGGCCTGCCGGCGGGCGGTCGCTATGCGGGCCCGGTCCCAGCCAGGCGCCTTGGGCAGGGCGCGCAGGAAGCGGCGCAGCTCGCTGGACTGGATGATGGTCACCCCCTGGCTGATGAGACCGCCGGGAGGGACCGCGGCGTAGTGCACGGCGACTACGGCCAGGACGGGGTGGCCGAGGACGCCGGCAACACGGCTCGCCTCCCACAACACGGTGTCGATGGAGTCCTTTTGGGGATGGTTGCCGTACCAGAGCTTCCCGCTGCGCAGGTGCACCTTGGCCTTCTTCGACTTCCAGGTCTTCGTGTCCACGTACACCGGCCCGCACCTGCCCAGGACGATGTGGTCGAGGTTGGCGCGGGAGCGAGGTACCTGGCGATCGTGGAGAACCGCCCAGCGTCCGAATCCGCACCAGACGAGCGGAGCGAGGATCCAGCGGGTGCGGCGTTCGCCGGCCGCTCCGGTAGCCCAGGTGCTGCCTTTGCTGCGGTAGAGCCGGCGCAGGGCGAGGACGATGGTCACCGCGGTGACGGCGAGTCCGGCGTGCCAGTCGGTCACGGCTGCCACGAGGTAGCCGATGCCGAGCGCAGCGGGCGTCACGAGGAGCGGGAGTGCCCACGCGGCGGTGCGGTGCTGCTTGCGGCGTTCGGCCGCGCGGATGGTGTCGGCCATGGCCTGGGCGCTCGCTCCGGCGCCGGGCCGGCGCTTCGATCGCGTCGTGGGCATGCGGTCTCCTCCAAGGTCACGCGGGTACGGAGACGGCGATGGTGCGCGTGGCTGGCTGTGGACAGAGTCCGGGCGCCGAGAACGCGACGGCCCGGACTCGGGTGAGGAGTCCGGGCCGTCCAGCGGGGGTTGTCCGAGACCTGGTGGGTGAATTCCTGGCGACGTGCCCGCGCCACCGTCGTGCGGTGAAGGAAGCGGGCGGGCCCGGGTTAGGGCCGGTCGTGCGGCTGGGCCGGCATGGCCCCCATGGCTCGGTCGTGGGCGTCGAAGATCCGCTGGACTGCGGGTGAGTCCAGCAAGCTGTCCGCCTTGCTCAGCAGGTCGAGAATCGGGTCGCCGGCGTCGTCAGCAGTGTCACGGGGCTCGTCATCGGGGAGCTGGGACCAGCGTTCGCGTTCGGCGCGGTAGTGGGCGCACGCCTCGGGGGTCGCGAATCGGCGGATCGAGTAGCCGCCGCAGTAGGAGCACCAGCGGTCTTCCAGGTCTCGGTCGCGGCGTGCGGCGCCGGGACCGATCAGGTCGCCCAGGCCCTGGTGCCGGCGGCTGTGGTGGAGCGGGCGGAGGATCTCGACGAGTTCGGCGAGCGGCAGAATCTCGTGCTGCTGCGATGGCAGCGGGCCGAAGCCCCGGCCGCTTCGGGTATCGGCGTGCTGGCACAGGGCGCCGTGGGAGCGGCCGCGATAGTGTCCGCGGGCGTTCGTGGCGTACACCTGCACGTCGGCGAGGGGGCCGAGCTCGGCTCCATCGAGGAACGGTGTGAGGTCGAGGATGTTGCCGTAGTCGTCGAAGTCGCGGTGGGTGAGCTGGGCGAAGAGCATGTCGACGTCGTATGTGGTGCGGTAGTCCTCGGGCAGGGTCCGCAGGTCGGTGTCGGGACGGATCGCGTTCCAGATCTCCCCCGGCCACGGCGTCGATCCGAAGTAGGTGTCGGTGCCGCTGATGCAGTAGCCGTGGCGGCAGTCGCACGGGGCGCTGCAAGGGCCGGGCTGTAGGTCGTCTGTGAACGGGGTGGTCGTGAGGGTGTCCACCGGGTCGCGCTTGACGGTCTTGAACGGGCCCTGGTTGTTGACCGTGATGAGCTGGTCCGGATCGCCCTCGCGGCGGTAGACGGTGACGCGGATGCTCATGCGCAGTCGGCGGGCGGCGCGCTTGGCTGCCGTGCGGAGGGCGGCAGCGCCGCCGAGCCGGGTGATGTGCGGCTCGACGAAGGGCAGGGACCAGGACGACGAGGGAGGAAGCCCTTCGGTCTCGGCTTGGGCGCGAGCCTTGGCCAGGAGGCCGTGGAGGTGGTCGGCCGCCTGCTCGGCGGACATCGGCGCTTTCCGGTCCGGCTTGGGGCCGATGGCGGCCATCGCGCGGGCCTGCTCGGCGTCGATGCCGGTGGCGGCGTGCAGTCGGTTCACGGTGTGGTCCGGCATGTGCTCGGCGAGGCCGCGGAGCCGCTGCAGGGCGGATCGTCCGGGCTCCAGGCCGAGGAGTTCCATCATCCGGTGCCGTCGGACTTCGTTGGCTTCGGCCAGCCGGCCGATCCAGTCCTCCAGCGACTCGCCCGCGCGCGGCGGCACGACGTGAGCGAGGCGGGCGGGGGGCGTGAAGGTCTCGGTGCGGCGCTCGATAGCGCGGCGGGCCGCCGAGAGGGAGGTGCCCGGGTGGTCGGTCTGGTACTGGCGAATCGCACGGTCGATCTCGCGCTGGCTCTTGCTCGTCATGGGTGTCGCACCTTGTCCACGGTCGTCTGTCCCACGCGCTGCGACCGTCGATGGAGGACATCACGGCAGGCCAATCACCTCGCGCGAGTCTCAGACTCTTGGCCTCGGTGCCCGGGCGGCGTGGGCGCGGTCGGGCGGGACGTCGGGCGTGGCGCGATTGCCCTGCCCCGATCGTACCCAGCGGCCATGGGGTCCGCGGTGGGCACTGCCGATCCGTGAAGCGGTGGCGCTCAGGCCCGCTGACACCGGGGCCGGGGAAGAGCGGTGGCGATGATGGGGGTACGGCGGGGGCCGATCGCGCGGGCGTAGCGGTGATTGCCAGCGTGGTGGACGACGGTCGCCGAGATGTCCTCGAGGGCCTGGGCGAGCCAGTCACGGCCGGATTGTCCGGGCTGGCGGGGCGATGCTCCGAATTCGACGAGGCGACGCTCAGCACCGCGATGTCCGACTTCGTCGCCGCGGATCTTGGCCGCAGCGCGATCGGAAGCGCGCGGGTTCGCGGATTCCTGGAGGGCTCAACCGTCGAACCCGCGCGTCGCTTCCGGGTTGAAGATCGGAGCGAGGGCGGGTTCACCTGCGCCTGCAGGGCATTTGGTGGTTTTCACAGCCCTGGGGTGCGACGGCGTATGGCGTCGGTGGCTGTCCACGGCGCGATGAGCGCGGCGGCCACGGAGGGGACGACCAGGAGGAAGAACAGCGGTCCGTAGCCGCCGAGGGGCACGGCCAGGGCGGCGCCGGCGAATGGTGCAAGGGCTGATGCTGTGTGGGCGGGCGCGGCGAGGAGTCCGGAGAGGCGGCCGTAGTGGGTGGTGCCCCAGCGGTCGGTGATGGCGGTGGCCTGGAGCAGGGTGAGGTTGCCGCGGACCATGCCGGCTACGACCGAGACGGCGATGAGGAGGCCGTACGGACCTGGGGTGGCGGCGAACGCGGCCGTCGTCAGTCCGCCGAGTGCAATGAGGACCGTAGTGCGGGTCGTGGCGGTGGTGCGGCGGGCGAGGGTGGCGTACAGGGTTCGGCCCAGGGTCTGTCCGGCGCCGCCGATGCCGAGGGCCCAGGCGGCCTAGCTGGTGGTGTACCCGCGTTCCAGCAGGAGCGGGACGAGCGCGACGACGACGGCGTACATCGCGAAGCTGGACAGGGTGAAGGTGGCTGCGAGCAGCAGGAACGGTCGGCTGCGCCTGGCATCGGCAGCGTCGGCGGCCTTATGGGCAGGGCTCGTTGGGGCCTCGGGCCAGGGCGCGCGCAGTGCCAGGGCGTGGGCCGGGATGGTGACGGCGGCGAGGATCATGGCGAGCGCGAGGTAGGTGTGGCGCCAGGACAGGTGGTCGGCGAGGGTCGCGGTCAGGGGTGCGAAGACGGTGGAGGCGAGGCCGCCGGCGAGGGTGACGATGGTCAGGGCGCGGACGTGGTCGGGGGCCCACCAGCGGGTGAGGGCGGCGAACGCGGGCTGGTAGAAGGTGGCGGCCATCGCGAGCCCGGCGAGCGCCCAACCGATGAAGAGGACCGGCAGGTTGGGAGCCGCGGCCACGATCAGCAGGCTGACGGTGCCGCACACGGAACCGGCGGTCATGACGGTGCGCGGGCCGCGCCGGTCGAGGATGCGTCCGACGCGGATCCCGGCGAGGGCGGAGATGACGAGGCCGAGGGAGAACGCCGCGGTGGTCGCCCCGGCCGGCCAGCCGGTCGCATGGGTGATCTGGGGGTTGAGGACGGGGAAGGCGTAGTAGACGATGCCCAACTCACGATCTGCGTGGCGCAGAGGGCGGGCAGGGCGGCGCGGGGCCGCGACCGGTCCCCTGTTCCGGTCGCGGCTCCGCGCGTGGGGGTGCCCAGATCGGTCACGAGCCGCAGCAGCCGCCCGCCGGAGCCTCCTCAGCAGCCCCGACCGAGACGGGGGCGCCGAGCTGGACGAGCTGCGGCGCAGGCGCGCAGCAGCCGCCGTCGGCTTCCTGGGTGTCGGGGACGTCGAACAGGCCGGCGCCGCCGCAGACTCCTGTCTCGGGCAGGGTGAGTTCCACGCGGTCGGCGGACTCGACGTCGCCAGCGATGGCGGCGGCGACCGAGCGGACCTGCTCGTAGCCGGTCATCGCCAGGAAGGTCGGGGCGCGGCCGTAGGACTTCATGCCGACCAGGTACACCCCGGCCTCGGGGTGGGAGAGCTCGCGGTGGCCGTGGGGGTAGACGGTGCCGCAGGAGTGCTGGTTGGGGTCGATCAGCGGCGCGAGCGCGACGGGGGCCTGGAGGCGCTCGTCGAGGCCCAGGCGCAACTCGTCGAGGAAGGACAGGTCGGGGCGGAAGCCGGTCAGCACGATCACCTCGTCGACCGCGTCCAGGCGGCGCCCGTCCTCGCCGACCAGGACCAGGCGGCCGTCGGTGTCGCGCTCGACCGCCTCGGTGCGGAAGCCGGTCACGGCGTCCGCGTGACCCTCGTCGACGGCGGCCTTCGCCGCCAGGCCCAGGGCGCCGCGCGCGGGGAGCTGGTCGGCCTCGCCACCGCCGAAGGTGGACCCGGAGATACCCCGGCGCAGGACCCAGACGCCCTTCGTCCCCGCGCCGTCCTCGGTCCTGGCGAGGTCCGCGAGGTAGGCGAGGGCGGTGAACGCGGAGGCGCCGGAGCCGATCACGGCAGTGCGCTTGCCCGCATACCGGGCGCGCACGGCCGGGTCCTTCAGGTCCGGGACGCGGTAGGTGATCCGGTCCGCGGCGCCCCGCTCGCCGAGCGCAGGCAGTCCACTGCCGCCGGCCGGGGACGGGGTGGCCCAGGTGCCGGAGGCGTCGATGACGGAGCGGGCCAAGACGCGCTCCTCCCGGCCGTCGGCGCGGGTGAAGTGCACGACGAAGGGCTGCTGCTCGCGGGCGGCGTCGACGATGCGGTCCCGGCCGGCCCGGGAGACGCCGGTGACCGTCGCACCGACGCGGACGCGGTCGCCGAGGACGTCGGCGAGCGGCTGGAGGTACAGCTCAGCCCAGTCGCCGCCGGAGGGGTAGGTGGCCGGGTCGGGCCGGGTCCAGCCGGTGGGGGCGAGGAGCTTCTCGGCGGCCGGGTCGACGACCTCGCCCCAGGTGGAGAACAGGCGCACGTACGCCCACTCGCGCACCGCTGCGCCGGCCTGCTGGCCGGCTTCCAGGACCAAGGGCTCGATGCCCTGGTCGACCAGGTGGGCGGCGGCGGCCAGACCCGCGGGTCCGGCCCCGATTACGACGACGGGCAGCTCAGTGGTGGCGGGCGCGTTCACGGCGACTCCTTGCGTGGTTCGACATCTGTCGATGGCTTGCGCGGCCCAGCATGACACTTGTATCGATGAGCGTCAACATAGACAATCATCGAAACTGAGTGGTGTTCGGGTGCTGTGAAGCAGGTCGACGGTGGCGGTCAGTCCGGCGTTGTCGACACCTGCGGACGCACTGCTGCGCCGCTGGCTGCCCACTGCGGCCAGTGGTCGACACGATGCCGAGGTGGTAGGTCCTGGGCTGCGAGAAACTCACCGAGGTGGACCCGCTGGCCCCGCCGGTCCGGACGCATGCGAACCGCTACGGCCTGTTCCAGCTGAACCTGACCGCGACCGTGCCCTGCCCGCGCACCCCGGACGGTGTACGAGCCGGGCTCCCGGTGCCCTGGCGGCCTGGACGCTCAGCCCCGGTTCGCTGCCCGCTTTCGGGCGGTGCCGAGCAGGTAGTCGCCGCTGATGCGGGTGAAGGCGCCCGTGACCGCCAGGCCGTGGCGTGGCAGCTCGGCCAGGAACTCGCGTGCGGTGAACCTGTCGTGCTCAGGGTGGTCGAAGAGCCTGCGGTAGGTGGGGCGAGCCAGGGCATGTGCGGTGACCTCGTCGAAGACGAAGACCCCGCCCGGCTTCAGGACGCGGGCGATCTCGGCGACGGCGGATCGCCAGTCGGGGATGTGATGGATGATCGCGAAGTCGAACGCCGCGTCGTACGTGCCGTCCTCGGCGCCGAAGGCCGCCTTCAGGTCGGTGGCGTCCCCCACCTCGAGGCGCACCCGCCCCGGCCGGTCGGCCAGGCGGCGCCTCGCCTTGGCCACCATGGCGGCGTCCAGGTCGAGGGCGTCGACCTTCGCGGCGCCGAAGTGGTCGAGGATCATCCGCGTGCCGAACCCGGAACCGCAGCCAATCTCGACCGCCCACGCTCCGGGCGCGAGCGGGCCGCCGGCCAGCTTCATCAGCGCCGGGACCTCGTAGAACCGTTGCAGGGCCCGGCGGGCGGGGCTGTTGACCGCCGCCGTCTCGATCCGGTTCATCAGCATGACACGACCCCCATAGATGTCATCGGCAGTTGTAGCTATCATCGTCCCATGACGATGAATAGCACGGCGGTCGGCAGTACGGCCACCACCTCGTGCGGGGCACCCTCGGCGGCGGTGGCGCTGTTCCGGTCCCTGGGTGACCCGGCCCGACTGGCGATCCTCAAACGGCTCGCGGAGGGCGAGGCCCGGGTCACCGACCTGGTCGCCTGCGTCGGGCTGGCGCAGTCCACGGTCTCGGCGCACCTGTCCTGCCTGCGCGACTGTGGCCTGATCACCTCCCGCCCGCAAGGGCGGGCCACGTTGCACTCGCTGGCCCGCCCGGAGCTGCTGGACCTGCTGGCCGCAGCCGAGCAGCTGCTCGCCGCGACCGGCGAGGCCGTCGACCTGTGCCCCGCCTACGGAACCCACCCCGCCCCCGAGGAGCCCGCCCGATGAGCACCACTCCCGCCACCGTCCCCGATGTCACCGGGCCGGCTGCGCACCGCGCGGTGCGGTACGCGAAGTTCACCATCGGCTACAACGTGATCGAGGGCGTCATCGCCATCGCGGCCGGCACGGTCGCCGGGGCGGTCTCGCTGATCGGGTTCGGCATCGACTCCGGCATCGAGGTCGCCGCCGCGGTGGTGGTGCTGGTGCGGCTGTTGGCGGAGATCAAGGGCGGTGAGCCGGACGAGGCCAAGGAACGCCGGGCGCTGAAGTTCATCGCGATCACGTTCTTCGCGCTCGCCGCGTACGTCACCGTCGAAGGCGTCCGCGACCTGTTCGGCGGCGAGAAGCCCGACACCTCGATCGTCGGCATCGCCCTGACCGGCCTGTCCATCGTGATCATGCCGTGGCTGGCACGCGCCAAGCGCAAGGCCGGACTGGAGATGAACTCCCGCCTGGTCGTCGCGGACGCCGCCGAGACCAAGCTGTGCGCCTGGCTGTCGGTGTCCACCTTCGTCGGCCTGCTCGCGTTCGCCGCCTTCGGCTGGACCTGGATCGACCCGGTCGCCGGCTTCGTCATCGCCGCCTTCGCGATCATGGAGGGCAAGGAAGCCTGGGAAGGCGAACTCGTCTGCGACGACGGCTGCGAGGACGACGACAAGCCCGCCACCGCGACCGGCGACTCCTCCTGCTCGGACGGCTGCAAGTGACCGCCCCCACCACAGCCGTGGCCCCGTCCGGCGCCCTCAAGCGCCGGACGGGGCTGCTGGCCCTGGCCGCCGCCCTGGCCGGAACGGACCTGGGCATCAAGGCATGGGCGGAGCGCGCCCTGCCGGGCTCCCCTATCGAGGGCGGACCGCTCGATATGGAACTCGCCTTCAACTCCGGGGTCGCGTTCTCCTTCGCCGCCGACGCCCCGGCCTGGACCGTCGTCGCCGTCACTGCCCTGATCACGACGGCGGTCGCGGTCGTGCTGTGGCGGACCGCTGCAACGTGCCGCCGGCCATGGGGCATCGCGCTCGCCGCCGTTCTCGGCGGCGCCCTCGCCAACCTCATCGACCGCGCCCCGGACGGGCGGGTCACCGACTACCTGCACACCGGCTGGTGGCCCACCTTCAACCTCGCCGACGTCTTCATCGTCTGCGGCGGCCTGCTGCTCGTGGCCCTGTCCTGGCGCGAGGACCGGCCCGGGCCCGGGGCGAAACAGAACAGCTCCACACCGCAGTAGCCGGGAATCCCTGCCACAGTGACATCACATCCCACGGGGTACCGGGGTGGGGTCAGGCGGCCACGCGCAGCAGGGTCTCCTGGAACGAGACCGCACTCTTGGGCGGCTGGTTGTGGGGGAGTTTGGCCAGGGCTGCGGACATGCCGCAGGTGTTGGTTGCGCCGGAGAAGACGAGTCCGGCGCCGATCGCCCCGGACAGCCAGTGCGCGGGCGTCCAGGCGAGACCGCCGAGGAAGCCGGCGAGGACCAGGGTGCCGGCGGCGAGGCGGACCTGGCGGTCCATGGGCCAGGTCGCGCGGGCCCCCGTCGGGCGCTCGGTCTCCCGGCCGGCGGCGGTCCAGGCGGTGGTGCCGCCTTCGAGGGTGGTGGCGTCGATGCCCTGGGCGGCCAGCTTCTCGCAGCCCTTGGCGGAGCGGGCTCCGGAGGCGCAGACGATAAGGAGCGGGGCGCGCTGGGCGGCCTTCTTCAGGGCGTCGGTGGCCTCGTCGAGGCGGTCCAGGGGGATGTTGTGGGCGCCGGGCAGGTGTCCGGTGGCGTACTCGCCGGGGGTGCGGACGTCGATCACGGTGAACTCGCCGAAGCGGGCGGCGGCCTGGGCGGGGGCGAGTGCGGTGGGAGTGGTCATGGAATGGTTCGCCTTTCTGAGCGGTTCCCCACGGTAGGATACCCACGGGGGTATGTGAGGAGGTTGGTGTGCAACTCGACATGAGTGCCGAGGAGCTGAAGTCGGCGCTGAACCGGCTGCGGCGGGCGCAGGGTCAGCTCGCGGGAGTGATCAAGATGATCGAGGAGGGCCGGGACTGCGAGGACGTCGTCACGCAGTTGTCGGCGGTCTCCAAGGCGCTGGACCGGGCCGGGTTCTCGATCATCGCGACCGGTCTGCAGCAGTGCATGACCAGTGACGATCCCGAGGTGCGGGATTCCGCGCAGATGCGGGCCCGGCTGGAGAAGCTGTTCCTTTCACTGGCCTGAAAAACTTTCGTCCCCCCGTGGGGCCTGGGTGCACGCACCGATGGTGCGTGCACGGCAGGCCCCACGGGTGTGTCACAGCAGGGTGCCCGTCGCCATCACCGCGGCGACCGCCAGCAGCAGAGTGCCGAAGGCCCGCTGCAAGGTGGCTGGCCTGACCTTCGCGGCCAGCCGTTTGCCGTCCCAGGCGCCCAGGACCGCCGTCGCGATGAACGGCATGATCAGGGCCCAGTCCAGGCTGACCTCGGTCGTCGCGCGGGCCGCGAGAGCGACCAGCGCGTTGGCGATGATGACCAGCAGGCTCGTGCCGACGGCCGCGCTCATCGGCACCGCCAGTGCCGCCACCAGGGCGGGTACGGCGAGGAAGCCGCCGCCGACCCCGAGGAACCCGGTCACCGCACCCAGTGCGGCTCCCGCCCCCGTGGCGCGGGGCACGGAGGCGGGCGCTGTCACGTCTTCGGACGGTGTCCTGCGGCGCAGCATGCGCAGTCCGGCGAGAACCGCGAGGACGGCGAAGGCCAGGGTCAGCACGGCGGCGGGGATGTGCGCGGACAGCAGGCCGGCCGCCGCGGCAGGGCCCAGCCCGGCCGCGGCGAAGAGCAGGCCGGCCCGCCAGCGCACCGTCCCGGCCCGGGCGTGGGCCAGCAGCGCGGTGAGCGAGGTGACGATCACGATGATCAGGCTGGCGGTGGTGGCCTCGGCCGGACTGAAGCCGAGCAGGTAGATCAGGGCGGGGACGGTCAGGATGCTGCCGCCCGCCCCGAGCGATCCCAGAGCGAGGCCGACCAGCGCCCCGGCGAGCAGGGCGAGAACGAGCGCGGTCATATGACGCTGCCCGCCGCCCCGCGCGCGTCCTGCACGGGCAGGCCCTCGGCGGCCCAGGCACGCATCCCGCCGGTGACGTCGAGCGCCGTGACACCGCGGTCGGCGAGCAGCCGGGCGGCCTGCTGGGAGCGGTGCCCGGAGCGGCAGATCAGCAGCAGGTCACGGCCGTCCATCCGGCTGGGCAGGTCCGCGCCCCCGGCCAGCCGGGACAGCGGCAGGAAGAAGGCCGCAGGGGCGTGACCGGCCTGGAACTCGTCCTCCTCGCGGACGTCGGCGAGCAGTGCGGAGCCGTCCTCGACGGCGCGGTGTGCCTGTGCCGGTGTGACGCGGCCGGGGCCGCATTCGGGCAAGAGCATGGTGCTTCCTCTGGTGCCTGTGACCCGGCCGGCTCTGGTGGCCCGGCGGGGATCGGGTGGTGCGGTCAGTGCTGGGCGGGCGTGACGAGGGTGAGGCCGGCGTCGGCGGCCGCGGTGTAGCCGTCGTCTACGGCGACGACGTCACGTCCCGAGGCGTCCAGGACGGAGGCGGCGATCGCCGCGCGCATGCCGCCCGCGCAGTGCACCCACACCGTCCCGGCGGGCACCTCGTGAAGGCGCTGGTGGACCTGGTGGACCGGGATGTGCACGCTGCCCTCGATCCAGCCACCGGCTCGCTCGCCGTCGCGGCGCACGTCCAGCACCACCGGCTCCTCGCCCCGCTCGCGTGCGGCAGCCAGGTCGGCGAACGTCGCCCGCGGGAACGAAGCGAGCGGCGCCCCCTCACCGGCCCAGTCGGCCGGGGAACCCACGGCTGCGGCGGCGGGGCGGTCGATGCCGACCCGGGCGAGCTCACGCTGGGCACGGGCGAGGTCCTCGGCGCTCTGTGCGAGCAGGGTGACCGGCTTGCCCCACGGCATCATCCACGCCAGGTAGGTGGCGAGCTGGCCCTCGACCTCGAAGTTGAACGAGCCCGCCACATGGCCCTGCGAGAACGCCACACGGCTGCGCAGGTCCACGACCCACTCCCCGGCCGCCAGACGGCGCGCGATCTCCCCCGCGTCCGCGCGCTCCGGGGCGGTCAGGTCCACCGGGACGGGGCCCGCGGCGTTGGCCGGGCCCATGTGTGCGTAGTAGGCCGGAACGTCGTCCAGCCCGGCCAGCAGCTCCTTGACGAACGTCTCCACGTCCTTCAGGAGCGCCGGGTTGGCCGCCTTCTCCGTGCCGATGGTGCTGTGCTCGCCGCCACTCTGGCCGGCGGAGCAGAAGCTGCCGAACCCGTGCGTCGGCATCACCGGCACCTCATCGGCCAGCTCGGCGGCGAGCCGGTGCGCGGAGGCGTGCTGGGCCCGGGCCAGCTGTTCGGTGAGTCGCGGCTCCACCAGATCGGGGCGGCCCACGCTGCCGATCAGCAGCGAGCCGCCGGTGAACGCGGCGACCGCTCGCCCGTTCTCCTCCAGTACGTAGGAGGTGTGGTGCGGGGTGTGACCGGGGGTGGCCACGGCCCGCAGCACCAGGCCTTCGTCGATCTCCTCGACATCGCCGTCGGCCACCGCGACCCGGGCGTACGCCACCGACGCACCGGCGGGCACCAGGTAGCGGGCGCCGGTCAGCCGGGCCAGCTCCAGGCCGCCGGTGACGTAGTCGTTGTGCACGTGCGTCTCCGCGACGGCCGCGATCCTGACCCCGCGCCGGGCCGCTGCCGCGATCACCCGGTCGATGTCCCGCGGCGGATCCACCACCACCGCCGCCCGGGCCCTGCCGGCCAGATAGCTGCGGTTGCCCAAACCTTCCGTCTCAAGGATCTCGGCAAAGAACACGGCTCACACTCTCCTCACAACACGATTACCCCCCGGGGTATCTCAATCCACCGTAACAGAGATACCTAGGGGGGTATCGAGGGGAGCGTGACGACTGCCGCTCAGGCCGTCGACTTATAGGGAGTGGCCTACGCAAGCGACCCTTCGCCTAAGCGGAATCAGCGACGGGTGGGCCTGCTGGTTCGACGCGTGTCAACATAGACGCATGTCGAATGCGAAGGTGCTGCCGCTGCTTGAGCCCGCCGACGGCCAGGGGGTGGTGCCGTGCTGCCCGCCGCTGAGCGAGCGCCCGATGACCGCCGAGGAGGCCGAGACGGCCTCGCGGATGTTCAAGGCCCTCGGTGACCCGGTGCGGCTGCGGCTGTTCTCCGCCGTGGCCTCCCACGAGGGCGGGGAGGCATGCGTGTGCGACATCTCCGACGTCGGCGTCTCCCAACCCACCGTCTCCCACCACCTGAAGAAACTGAAGGAAGCCGGGCTGCTCACCTCCGAGCGACGCGGCACCTGGGTGTACTACCGGGTTGAGCCGTCCGTGCTGGCGGCGATGGGCAACCTGCTGACCCCGCCGGCTGCGGCCTGACCGGGACAGGGAAGGGCGTCGTGGCGAGCGGATCTGCGAGCGCGGTGGCGTTCATCGGGCAGCGCCCTGGATGCGCCCCCCGGCGAGGACCTGCCGCGACGCGCTGACCTTCTTCACCAGCATCACAACGCCGACGTTCGGGCCAAGAAGACGCCCCGAGGTGCCCGGCCACGTCATCAGCCGACAGTGCGCCGCGCAGATCGCGGCATCAATCTTCGCCAACCTGCCCGATCCCTGACCGTCGCGGCCTGTCGCGGAAGCGAGCCCGGTCTCAGCCCAGGGCCTCGATCAGTTCGTTGCAGGCGCTCTCGCAGGAGCGGCAGGCTTCGGCGCAGACGCGGCAGTGCTCGTGCATGTCGGCGTGGGATGCGCACTCGTCGCCGCACGCCTTGCAGACCATGGCGCACGCCTGGAGCATCGTGCGGGTGATGTTGGCGTCGTAGCCGGTGTGGCGGGAGAGCACCGAGGCGGTGGCGGTGCAGATGTCGGCGCAGTCCATGTCGGTGCGGATGCACTTGGTCAGATCGCCCACCATGCCCTCCGACAGGCAGGCGTCCGCGCATGCCGTACACGCCTGTGCGCAGGCGATGCATGCTTCGATGCAGGTAGCGAGCTTGGCCTGGTCGATGTCGCCGAGGTCGGCCGGGTAGGTGGCGAGCATGTCCTTGACGGTGCTGGACATCACGTGTGCCTCCTTGGTGCCGCGGGGCCGGCGACTCCGGCAAGCCGCCTCGCGAGCCCCCGGTACCCCTCCAGCTAACCCCCGCCGGCGCGAACGCGCCCGGCGCACCATGCGGTGCGCCGGGCGGCCGGGGTCAGTGGTAGGCGTGGACGACAGCGTGGCCCTTGCCGCGGCCGATCATCCACTTGTTCACCGGCGTGGTGATCACGAAGGCGACCGCGAAGCCGCCCAGGAGCGCCGACCAGAACAGCCCGTCGGAGAGGTGGGCGTCCATCGCGCCGGGGGTGAGGGCGATGATGCCGTTGTCGACGAGCTCCATCACCGCGATCGAGACGGTGTCGGCGGCGAGCGCGACCTTGATCGCGGTCTTGAAGTCCAGGCCGGCCCGGCGGACCGCGAACAGGGTGAAGGAATAGCCGAAGACGAACGCGAGCGTGATCGCCAGGACCATGGTCTCCACGTTGCCCCACATCAGGGCGGTACCGATGACCATGCCGAGGATCTCGCCGATGGCGCAGCCGGTCAGGCAGTGCAGCGTCGCCTTCGCCGCCGTCGGCCAGGACGCCCCGGCCGCATGGCCGCCGTGGTCGTGACCGTGATGTGCCTGGTGGGCGGTGTGGTCGTCGGTGTGGTGAGCGGTGTGGTCCATGACGTTCATCCCCATTCCCGTCCTGTGTGGCCCGTTCCCGGATCCCACATCCAGAACAATATACCCCCCAGGGGTATTCCTCTAGTGGTTGTCGGCGGCTGCGGAGGGGCGGTGGAGGACGGCCCAGGTGCGGCCGGCGTCGGTGGACTCGTAGACGGTGTCGGTGCTGTCGGCGGCCAGCAGGCGCTGCGCGGTCACCGCCGTGAGCACGGTGGGCTCGCCGTCTTCGGGCAGGCGGCCGCTCTCGGTCCACGTCTGGCCGCCGCGGCTGCTGACGACGCGGCCGTCCGCGGCCAGCGCGATGAGGAGTCCGGGCTCCGGCTCGTCGACGGCGACCAGCCCCGGGGCGGCGGGGACGGCCCGGAAGGTGCGCCCGGCGTCCGTGCTGTGCTCAAGCCCCCTTCCGGTGGCCGCCCAGACCGTGTGGGGGTTCTGGGGGTGGGCGGCGAGGTCGAGCAGAGGCAGGGCGGCGCGTTGGTCCCAGCTGCGGCCGCCGTCGGTGCTGGCCCACAGCTTCCCGCTCTGGCTGTCGAACCCGTACAGCGTGCTGCCGGCCTGTTCGAGGGCGTGGAAGTCTGCTTCGCCTTCGGCGGACAGCGTGCTCCAGGTCCGGCCGGCGTCCGTGCTGCGTATCAGGCCCAGGTGCGGTGACCGGGCTTCCGGGTCGGCCGGGGAGGGGTGGCCGCTGGCCAGGAAGGTGGACGGGCCGGTGACGGTGAAGCCCATGGTGTCCTGGTAGCGGTCGGCCACGCGGGCCGCCTTCTTGCCGGTGAGGCGGAAGACGCCGTGGTGGCCGGCGGCGTAGACGGCGTTGTCGGCCGGGTCGACGCCGAGCCCGTGCAGGTGACCGGTTCCGGGGTCTGCGGCGGCGGTGGTGTTCTGGTCGGGTCCTGAGGTGGAGCAGGCGGCAAGCAGTGCAAAGGCTGCTGCCAGGAGGGCGGCCGTCCGGCCGCGGCGCTGGAGTTTGCGGGCAGGGGTGATCACGTCGGGTCCAAGCTGTCGGCGGGGAAACCAGGCGGGGGGTGCCGCGGCGGGTGGGCGCCGGACGGCGCCCACCCGCACCTGCGGTGTCCGGTCAGTTCTTGCCGAGCAGCTTGTTCATCTGGGTGATCTCGCTGGTCTGGGAGGTGACGATCGCTGCGGCCATGGTCTTGGCGGGCTCGTAGGCGCCGTCGGCCTGCTCGGTCTTGGCCATCGCCACCGCACCTTCGTGGTGCTTGATCATCATTTCCATGAAGGCGGTGTCGAACGCCTTGCCCGAGGAGTTCTTGAGCTTGTCCATCTCCTCGGCGCTCATCATGCCGCTCGTGCCGTGCATGGAGTGGTCCATGGCGCCGTCGGCGGGCACCTCCTCGCCCCAGGACGTCAGCCAGCCGGACATGGTCTTGATCTCCGGGTCCTGGGCCTTCCTGATGTCCTCCGCGAGCTTCTTCACCTGCGCCGAATCGGCCCTGGTGGGGGCGAGGTCGGCCATCTCCACGGCCTGGCGGTGGTGGGGAATCATGCCCATGGCGAAGGCGACGTCGGCGGCGTTGTGCCGGCCCTGGGAGGCCGACGCCGATGCGGACGGGGACGCGGTGGTGTGGCCATCGTGTCCGGCCGAGCTGTCGCCGTTGCCGCCGCAGGCTGCCAGGACGAGCGCGGCCGCACCCGCGGCGGCCCCGGCGGCGGTACGACGGACGAGAGAACGCTTGCTGATCATGGTGATGCAACTCCTTGAGCGCGCACCCACGACAGGGCGCACGCATGTTCATGGGATGAGGGCGTGCCGAAGCGCGACACCGGCTACCGGGGAACAAACCGGCCAGGGTGCCGTGCGGGTCGCTCTAGATCCGAAGAAGTTGCAGCTCAGACAAGTCCGGCGGATCCCGCCCGGTCTCGGCCAAGGCAGCAGCCGGCACCAGCGAGGCAGGGATGAGGGGCGTGCCCGGCAGGGCGCCGGCCAGCGGGGGAGGCGCGTAGGCGGAACCGATTCCGGCCGCCGCACAGGACCCGTCCGCGTGCTCAAGGTGACTCGTCCCGCCGTCCGTGTGCGAGCATCCCGCGCTCGCGTGCGAAGCATCGGGGGACACGGCCATCACCATGTCGTGGCCCGCCTCCGCACGCACTGGCGGCGCTCCGCCGGGGCCGAGGGCATGCATGCCCAGCAGGCCGGCGAGCACCGCCAGCACCAGCAGCGCGAACAGCCGCCCCGCAGGGCGGCGGCTCGACAGCTGCACAGAGGAGGTCACGCGCTCATCGTACGGTCCGGCTCCCGCTGCGGCCTTCTCCCGCTCCAAGGATCCGCCCGGTGGACAGCTGCCCGGCGATGTGACGGACCGTGTCCCCGGCCGGGCGCCCCACCCCGATCAGGGTGGCAGAGGCGGGCCCGGTCCAGTCGCCGTAGCCGAGCAGATGCAGCCGCGGCTCGCCAACAGCCCGTGTGCCATCGGTGGGGATGCCTCCCCGCGGCCCGCGCAGGTTGAGCGGGGCGAGGTGGGACAGCGCCGGGCGGAAGCCGGTGCACCAGACGATCGCGTCCGCATCGCTCTGGCTGCCGTCGGACCATCGGACACCGGTAGCGGTGAGCCGGGCGAACATCGGCTTCACGTGCAGAAGCCCGGCGTCCCGGGCGGCGCGGACCGCCGGCACGGCCACGATGTCGCCGAGGGAGGCGACGCCGCCGGTGTCCGTGCGGCCGGCGTCGAGGGCGCGGCGGCGGGCGGTGGCGACGTCGAACAGAGCGCGGCCGTCGATGTCGTCGGGGAGAAACCGCGGCGGGCGCTGCGTCGCCCACGTCACCTCGGCATGGCCGTCGAGGGTGAGGTCGGCGGCGATCTGGGCGCCGGAGTTCCCGCCGCCGACCACCATCACGTGCTGGCCGGCGAAGTCGGCCGGTGAGCGGTAGTTCACCGTGTGGAACTGTCGGCCGGTGAAGAGACCGCGGCCGGGGACGGCGGGAAGGAAGGGCCGCGTCCAGGTGCCGGTGGCGCTGATGACCGCGCGGGCTCGCCAGGTGCCCGAGTCGGCCTCGACCAGGAGCTTCGCGCCGTCGCGGCGTACGGCGGTCACGCGGGTGCCGTGCTGGACAGGCAATCCGTAGCGCTTCTCGTAGTCGGTGAGGTAGTCCACCACGTGCCCGGCATCCGGGTACGTCTCGCCGGGCTGGGCGGGCATGAGCCGGCCGGGCAGCGAGGAATAGGCGGCCGGGGAGAACAGGTGCAGGGAGTCCCACATGTGCTGCCAGGACCCGCCCGGTGCCGCCTCCCCGTCCAGGATCACGAAGTCGAGGCCGCGCCGGCGCAGGTGGTAGCCGGCGGCGAGCCCGGCTTGGCCGCCGCCGACCACCACCACATCCGTGTGCTGTGTCACGGGGCCGTGGTCACCGCCCCGGGGGCGAACTTCTTACGCCAGGCGAGCGCGACGTAGACCAGGCCGATCAGCACCGGGACCTCGATGAGCGGTCCGACGACGCCGGACAGGGCCTGGCCGGAGGTGACGCCGAAGGTGGCGATGGCGACCGCGATGGCCAGCTCGAAGTTGTTGCCCGCCGCCGTGAACGCCAGCGTCGTGGTGCGGTCGTAGGCCAGGCCCAGGCCCTTGCCGAGCAGGAACGTCCCGAAGAACATGATCGCGAAGTACACCAGGAGCGGCAGCGCGATCCGCACGACGTCAAGCGGCTGCGAGGTGATCGTCTTGCCCTGGAGGGCGAAGAGGATGACGATCGTGAACAGCAGCCCGTACAGGGCCCAGGGGCCGATCTTCGGCAGGAACTTCGCCTCGTAGTCGGCGCGGCCCATCTTCTGCTCGCCGATGCGGCGGGTGAGGAAGCCCGCCAGCAGCGGGATGCCGAGGAAGATGACGACGTTCAGCGCGATGTGCCATACGGACACGTCCAGGCCCTGGCCGTCACCGAGGTTCATCCAACGCGGAAGGAGGTCGAGGTAGAACCAGCCCAGCAGGCCGAACGCGAACACCTGGAACACCGAGTTCAGCGCGACCAGGACGGCTGCTGCCTCCCGGTCGCCGCAGGCGAGGTCGTTCCAGATGATCACCATCGCGATGCATCGGGCGAGGCCGACGATGATGAGCCCGGTGCGGTATTCGGGCAGGTCAGGCAGGAAGATCCAGGCGAGGGCAAACATCACCGCCGGCCCGATGATCCAGTTGATGACCAGCGAGGAGATGAGCAGCTTGCGGTCACTGGTCACGCGGTCGAGCCGGTCGTAGCGGACCTTGGCGAGGACCGGGTACATCATCACGAGCAGGCCGAGCGCGATCGGCAGGGAGATCCCGCCGATCTCGATCTTCGCGAGGGCGTCGTTCATCCCCGGGATGAGCCGTCCGAGGCCCAGACCGACGGCCATGGCGAGCAGGATCCACACCGCGAGGTAGCGGTCGAGGGTGGAGAGCTTCTTGACGATCGAGTCGTCCCCGGTCGGGCCGGAGCCCTGGACGGTGGTGGGCTCGGTGGAGGTCACGGGCAGGCCCTCTTGTTCTCGGAAGCGGTGCGGGCGGAGTCGGCCAGTGCGGCGAACTGCTCGGACAGCCCGGCCAGGACCTCGGGCTTGAGCTTGTAGTAGGTGAAGCGGCCGCAGGGCTCGGTCTCCACGATCCCGGCCTCGCGCAGCACCTTCATGTGGTTGGACAGGTTGGTCTGCTTGGCTCCGGTCTCCTCGACCAGGTGCGTCGTGCACAGCGTCTCGCGCGCCAGCAGGGTCACGATCTGGAGGCGGAGCGGATCGCCCAGCACCCGGATCACATCAGGATCGACTGAAGTCAGCATGCACTGATACTCTCACATCACCACCCGCTGATACCAGCAGGGGCTGAAGTCATTGGCGGCCGGGTTCCGCCATGCGACGAGAGAGAACGATCACCATGGCCGACAAGCCGTCCGTCCTGTTCGTCTGCGTCCACAACGCCGGCCGCTCCCAGATGGCCGCCGCCTGGCTGACCCACCTGGCCGGAGACCGCGTCGAGGTCCGCTCCGCCGGCTCCAACCCCGGCGACCAGGTCAACCCGGCCGCCGTCGAGGCCATGGCCGAGGTCGGCATCGACATCTCCGCCGAGACCCCCAAGGTCCTCACCGTCGACGCGGTCCGCGAGTCGGACGTCTGCATCACGATGGGCTGCGGCGACACCTGCCCCGTCTTCCCCGGCAAGCGCTACCTCGACTGGAAGCTGGAGGACCCGGCCGGGCAGGGCGTGGCGGCCGTGCGCCCGATCCGCGACGAGATCACGACCCTCGTCGAGGGCCTGATCGCGGAGATCGCCCCGGCGAAGCCGGAGGCGACGGCGTGAGCGAGATACGCGAGGTCGTCATCATCGGCTCCGGCCCCGCCGGATACACCGCCGCCCTCTACACCGCCCGCGCCCAGCTCCGCCCGCTGCTGTTCGGCAGCAGCATCTTCGTCGGCGGGTCCCTGACGACCACGACCGAGGTCGAGAACTTCCCCGGCTTCCCTGACGGCGTCGACGGCCCGGTCCTCATGGAGAACATGCGGGCGCAGGCCGAGAAGTTCGGCGCCGAGATGATCGACGACGACATCGTGGCCGTCGACCTGACCGGTGACATCAAGCTCCTCACTGACTCGGCCGGCACCGTGCACCGCGCCAGGACGGTGATCATCGCGACCGGCTCCGGCTACCGCAAGCTCGGCCTGTCCAACGAGGATGAGCTGTCCGGCCGGGGCGTCTCGTGGTGTGCGACCTGCGACGGATTCTTCTTCAAGGGCCGCGACATCGTCGTGGTCGGCGGCGGCGACACCGCCATGGAGGAAGCCACCTTCCTCACCCGCTTCGCCCGCTCCGTCACCGTCGTCCACCGCCGCTCCACCCTGCGCGCCTCCAAGGTCATGCAGGACCGGGCCTTCGCTGATGACAAGATCTCCTTCGCCTTCGATCATGAGATCGCCGAGATCAAGGAGGCCAACGGCATGCTCGCCGGCGTCGTCCTGCGCGACGTCTTCACCGGCGCCACCCGCGAGCTGGACGTGACGGGGCTGTTCATCGCCATCGGCCACGACCCCCGCACCGAGCTGTTCACCGGCCAGCTCGACCTCGATGCCGAGGGCTACGTCACCGTCGCCGCCCCGACGACGCGCACCAGCCTTCCCGGCGTGTTCGCGGCCGGCGACGTCGTCGACCACACCTACCGCCAGGCCATCACCGCCGCCGGCACCGGTGCGGCCGCGGCCCTGGACGCCGAGCGCTACCTCGCCGCCCGCGGCGCGGCTGAAGCCGTACCGGAGACCGCTGCCGTCCCGGCCTGAGCAGCACTCGCAGGCGGGGTCGTCCGGGAAGCCCCGGGCGGCCCCGCCTCTTTCGTACTTGCACCGGCCGTCAGCGGGGAAGCTGGGAAGTCCGCTCCGGGTGGGCGACGCCGACGTAGTGCATGGCGGTCTTCTCCGTGATGCCGAACAGGCGCATGAGCTTCAGAGGGTCGCCGGTCTCGAACGCCTCGTTGAGGATCCGGTCCTGGCGGAGGCCGTCCAGCGTGAACCCCTTGGGCAGGTGCCTGTGGAGCATGGTCATGCTGACCGGCGGGTGGTCGGAGTCGAGCGCGGTGCGCTGGCTGACGAGCAGGTGGGGGTTGGTCGAAGCGGGCCAGCGGCGATGGCGGTAGATGAGCCACTCATCGGCGAGGGCACGGGTGAACTCCTCGATGTAGAGGGTGTGGCGCAGCAGGCCGCGGCGGGCTTCGAGGGTGCCGTGGGCGAGGTTGAGGTCGCAGGTCAGCAGCGTGGGGATCTCGTGACCGGGCAGGGCATGAACGGCGGTCAGGGCGATGACAAGCCGGCCGAGCGGGGTCGTGGCGCGGTCGAGGAGCCCGGCGAGGAGGTCGGAGGGCACGGACTTCGGGATGCCCTTGAGGTCGCCGACGGGAAGGTTGCGGGTGGGGTCGCGGAAGACGACGCGTTCCTGGCGCAGGGCTTTGAACAGGCTGCGCAGGCTGATGGCGAGCTGTCGGCGGGGGCTCCCGGTCAGGTCGTCGATGGCGGTGGTGGCGTGGTCGCTGGTGATCTGCCGCAGCGTGGTGATGCCGCTGCTGGTCCAGGCGGTGAGGATCGGATCGAGGGCGAAGAGGTAGCGGCGGATGCCGTCGTAGCCGCGGGCCTCGTGCTCGCGCCGGCCTTGGCCGCGCAGGACCTGTACCCACAGACGGACCTCGTCAGCGACGGTCGGCGGCAGCGTGCCGATGGTGGCTTCGATCCACACCTGGTCCGTGTCCCGGTGCAGTTCGGGTGCTTCGACCAATAGGCCGCGGGCGGCGAGGAACTGGCAGACCCGCTTGGCCCCGAGGTTGGGGTCGAGCAGGGCGAGGTCGTGGACATCCCGCTCCTGGAAGACCGTCTCGGCACCGAGCCAGTACACCAGGATCGTCAGGGTGCGGATGTCCTTGCGGTACGCGGGGTCCTGCCGGCCGCGGCGCAGCCGGTCCAGTTCCTCAGTCAGTGCACGGGCCGCGGTGGTCAACGGCAGGTCCCTGTAGCTGCGACGGCGCAGGCGGGCCATGACCGGCGACCAGTCGCGCCGCATTGCGAAGAGCGGCTCCTGCCCGCGGGCGGCATGGAGGGCGGACACGGCCTTGTCCTCGTCTTCTGCCGGCGCGGGTTCGGCGGTCGGGATCAACTGGGCCTGGCCGGGAGCCCCGTGCGGAAGGTCGATGACCAGCTGGGTGGCGCGCACTGCGGCGGGGCCCGAGTCGTCCAGGTGCTGGTAGAGGCGGCAGGTGCGGCACCGACTGCCGCGCAGCGGCAGGTCGCTCCGCAGGCACCGTACGCACTGGCCCACGGGGTGCAGCTCGCGCCAGTGACGGCACGGATTGCAGCGGGATCCTCGTTTTCCGCTGGCCATCCAGGCATCGCAGTCGCGGCATGACCGTGCCACCGGCAGCGGCAAAGGCGCCGGAGCGGTGATGTAGGTGGTGGTGGGCTGGTTGGTGGTGGAGAACCGCATCGGCTCCGGTGCCTGGTCGAGCAGACCGGCCCGCAGCAGGACCAGGCGCACCGCGTCCCCGTTGGACGGCAGGTCCCGCAGTATCGCCTCGGGCAGCTGTACGGCGCCCTCCGCCTCCCGCACGGCCAGCGCGAGGCGAACCATCTCGGCGATTGCCCGCTGCCAGCCCACGGACAGGCCGTGCTCGGCCGCCATCACCTCGATCACCAAGCGGCATTCCTCCCACCCGGCGACCGGCCGGCCGACGATCGCGCTGACCGTGGCGTCGGTCAGCAACCTGGGCACCGTGAAGAGCGCAAGCTGACCGCACACCTGCGCCTGCAACACCGGCGGCCCGGCCGGGGCGGCCCGCTGCTTCCGCAGCTTGATCCACCACTGCTGCCCTACCTTGAGCCCGGACTTCGCGGGCCGGCGCAGCGGCCGGGCGTCCGCCGACCGGTCGCCGTACATCCCGCCGACGATCAGCTGGACCGGCTGCGGCCGTGCCTCCTGTAGACCCAGGGCCCACTCGGCGTCCTCCTCGGCCCGAATCGCCATCAGACAGGGCTTGCACAGCCCGTCCGTGTTCAGATGGCCCTCGTGCCGACACCGCGGGCACACCCCGACCTCGGGGTACCTCCTCGCCCAGGGCCGGCACCCGTCGCACACCCGATACCAGTGCACCACCAGCCAACCCAGACACACCGGACAGCTCCGCGCCAACCCCTGACCACGATCCTTCGCCACCGCCCGGCCCCTCAGTTCGGCGGGAGCGAGCGCGGCCCGGCGCCCCGACGGCTGCGCGGCACCGGCCGGACCGGGCCCGCCGTCGGCCCCTCCTCGGCACCGACCGCCCGTTGGCCGGACTCCGGCACCCCCTGGGCATCGGCAAGCGGCTCGGCCTGGAGCAGGTCGGCGACCGTGCAGTTCAGCGCGGCGCACATCTTGTCCAGGTCCTCCAGGCGCACGGTGACCGGCGTACCGCCCCACAGGGCCGCGACCTTGCTCAGCGAGGGGTTGAACCCCACCTGCTGGAAGGCGGCCAGCACCTCGGTCGGCCGCCACAGGTCCCGTTGGGCGGCCACCATCCGAAGGTTCCACTTCACCGTAGGTTCCCCTTGTCCATCACCAGTCGTTGAGCCGCCCGGGAGCTCGCGGTCAGGTTCGCGTGCTCAGGGTCGGCGTGAGCGGTCGCCATATACCGAAGTGTCGTGGTTGCCCAGTCATGTCCGAGGACCTTCTGCACCTCCCACAACGTCATTCCGCGCTCGTAGTTGTGGGTCGCGCAGGCATGACGCAGCAGGTGCGGAAAGAGATCGGAGACCGGGCCGGTCAGGTAGCTCGCGGCCGCCGTGTGCAACGCCTTGCGGAACGTGGACGGCACGATCGCCGGCGCGATCGGCAGGTTCAGCGAGGAGACCGCGGTCGGCTTGCGCTCCGAGGGCCACAGCGGTGCCCGCGGGTGCTCGATGTCGTCGCCGAACTCGCCCCGGATCTCCTCGATGTACCACCACAAGAGGGCGCGGCCCTCCTGGAACATGTACGCCTCGCGCGGCCGCGGCCCCGAACCGTGAGCGCCCTTGCCCAGCACGACGAAGCGACCCCACTGGCCGTGCTCCCAGTGCAGATCGCCCATGCACACGCCGCACAACTCCGCGGCCCGGACGCCGGAGAGGTAGGCCACCTTGGTCATCACGTAGTCGCGGCAGGCGACCAGATACTTCCGCGCGTTGGGCAGGTCCTCGCGCCACCGGCCCAGGAAGTCCCGCATCGCCGCCTGTGACGGCGGGATCCGCAGGCCGAAGTCTCCGCGATGCCGCGGCCGGTTGAACGGGTCGATCGGCGACTCCACGGCCGCCCCGAAGCGCCGCATGATCTCGCCCGCGTATCGCTGCTCGAGGAACGCGAAGTACGCGTCGATCTTGTTGATCTTCCCGCGCAGTGTCGATGGCGCCCGCTTGCCCGGCCCGGCGAAGTAACGGTCGACCTCCCGCGGGGAGAGCTGCCACGGCACGGTGCCGTAGTACTCACAGACTTCCACCACTGGCTTGAGCAGGCCGTCGAGCGTCGTCGGCGCCAGGCCGGCAGCGTCCCGGGCCCACTGGTACTCCGAGAGCGTGTCGAGGAAGAAGCTCTCCTCATCGACGGCGGAGATGCGGGCCTGGCGGCGCCGCTGCAGGGTGACGACGTCCGCCAACCCCGACTCCACCGACACCGCGGCCGGGTCCACCACCGCGCTGGCATCGGCGCCTGGACGCACCAGCGTCAGCACGCGACTTTCGGAATCTGACACGAACCGGGAAATTACAGGGACTACACGCAGAATCTGCGAGTTACTGCCGAGATCTCACACCAACGAGTGAACGCCGCCGAAGGCGCGATCTGCCTGCTGAAATGCCGCTTCACCGGGTCGGGCAGCGGCAGACGAACCCGCACGTACTCCACTAGAGAGCACCGTGGCGTCGGGCAGGACGGTGAGACGTCGGGGACGGGTGCGTCCCAGGTACACGAAGTCCTGGGCCGCGTACACGTGCCCGATATGGCCGGGGCTGAGGAGCTCGGTGCCGCCGTCGGGGGTACGCCGGACCCGCGGGTGCGGGTCGGAATGGGCTACGACGCCGCGTATGCCGTGGCGGGCGGCCGCGGTGAACGCCCGTGCGCAGAACCAGGATTCGGCGTTGGACTCGGCTCTGTCGAGCAGGACGAGCCGGTTGAGTTCGAGGGTCTCGGCGTACCTACGGGTCCCCTCGAACACGTCGAGCACGGCGCCGTTCATCGGGATGCCGAGGGAGAGGACTCCCAGGAGCCGGCCGCCCGGGGGCTCTCCGGGGCCGGGCGGCTCGTCGGTGCGCTGCAGGCCGTAGACGAAGCGAACGGCGGGCCAGGATCCGCTGTAATGATGACGTTCGACGAAGCGGCGCGCGGGCCCCTCCGGGATCGCGATGACTCGGTGCAGATCAGGATTGAACCCGCCCTCACTGGTCCGGCGCCATGTCGGCGTGCGCTCGTGCCACCTCTGGCACTGGTCCTCGGCGCCGGGCAGGTGCAGGGCCTGCTGCTCGGGCGCGGTCAGGGTGAGTGTGCGGGGCCGAGTCTGGAGGGGGGTCACTCCCCCTCCTCACGCTTGGCGGCCGGCAGCGGCGCCCACCAGATGACCGTGCCCCGGCGGCACTGGAAGTGCGTCCTCCCGCCGGTGTCCGGGATGCTCAGGTCGTACAGGCCCTCGGTGTTGTAGATGACGTCCACGAGGGTTTCCTCGGTGGGCTCGGCCGCACCGCGGAGGGCCTTCCCACCGAACATGATCTGCAGGTTCCTGGAACGCGCACTCGCCCCGGTCTCCGCGAGCGGGGTCTTGCGCCACTGGCTCATGTCCGGCTCGGGGGTACGGGCGATGTGCCCCGTGCCGGGGTAGAGCATGACCCAGTTGGAGCGCTCGGGTACGGCCTCCAGCGCGCCGACGTAAACGAGCCAGCCCTCCTGGGTGCCGCTGCCGTGCTGCCCGGTCTTGCGCTGGGGCGCGGCCACCAGATAGCCGGCGCGGGTCACCTGGTGGCCGCGGGTGTCCGCGCCGGCGGCGAGAACGTGGTCGCCCACGGACAGGCTGGCGACTGTGCTCTCCAGGTCGAGGTGCATGGCAGAACTCCTTGGTGGTGAGGGCAGTTGAGATCGCGTGCGTAGGCATCGCCTCGCCGTGGCGTGCACGCGGACAGATCGGTGCCCGGGTCGCGGTGGCGCGGTACATGCCCGGTGCCGCCGGCCGCTGTGCTCGATGCGGCCGGAGGGCTTTCCGCGGGCGGGCGAAGGGGTGCGTGAAATGTCCGGGCTGAGCGTCTTCAGGACGGTGGCGAGCCAGAGCGCCGTCACCAAGGACGGGCAGGTCCCGAGCCGGGTACTGCAAGGCGGCCGCCCAGGCGGTGCCGGACGGCACCGCCTGGGCTGGGCGGGTACTACTGCTGCGGGAGGCTGAAGACCACGATCGTCGGGGTCTTCGACTGCGCCGCCGCGGCGATCGCCGCGGTCACCGCCTCGTGCAGGGTGCTCGGCTCGGTTGCCTGGCTCTGGTCGAGCTGGGTCGCCGTGACGGGGCTGGTCGCCGTCGCGGAGGCGTCGGGCTGGGCGTCGTGGATGACGCGGAGGAGATCGCGGACGAGGCGTTCGGAGTGAGCGCCCAGCTGGGTGGCCGTCCGTCCTGCGGGCCTGATGCGGCGTGCAATGGCCGTCATCTGGCGGGTGGTGAGGCTGTCGATCAGGTCCATGGTCAGGCGCCCGTCGAACTTGTTCCAGAACGCGTCGAAGGCGATCGGGATCGCCTGGCGAAGGTCCTGGGTGAAGTCCGCGACCCACGCGGGCTGGTGAACGCTGCGGCCGCGGCCCGAGGGCTGAGCCGAGTGAAGGACGAGCAGGATCTCGACGATCAGGTCTCCGGTCGGACTGCCGTCGGGCCGCACCGTCGGGGCCTTCTCGTTGATCCGGCGTGCTGCGAGCGCCATGTGCTCGTGGGTGAGGGTGCTGACCTCGCGCGTCGTGATGATGCCGCCGAAGTGGCTGGTCCGCAGTTCCTCGGCAGTGAGGAGTGCCTTGCGTACCCGGTTGTGGAACTCGTGCGGGTTGTGGATCTCCTTGTCGAGATCCTGGGCGAGGGGCAGGTGAATCATGGAACTCCCGGGCTTGGATTGCGAGAGGAAGCCCCCCTCGCGTGACCCTTATAGGTTACGCTACAATGCGCCACTCAGTCAACTTATTAGCGTCGATCGGGAGATGGAAGCCTCCTTGGCCCCTCGGGCGACTGATCATGTTCGACCGCACCGCACCCTGCAGCAGCACTCACTCGTCGGCCCAGCCCGGCACGACCCCACGGGAGTTCCTATGACGTACACGACGCAGCACGCACCCAGGAGAGCGCGCCCGGGATTCTTCATGCTGCCCTTCGCCCTGGCAGCGCGCGTCTTCCGCCCCTCGCGGCCCGGCCGGCTCACCGACGGGGCGATCGAGTCTGCCCAGTTGGCCCGGACGGCCATCGGGATCGCGGCGACAATATGGATGATCTACGCGTACCCGATGCAGGAGTCGATGTCCTCCTTCGCGAAGGACAAGCTCGCCGAGATCCTCATCAGCACCGGCGTGCTGGTCGTCGTCGGACCCCTGACGCTCGTGCTCTTCGTGGCCGCGGCGCGCGCCCCGGGCCGTGCCGTGTACGTACGCCGGCTATCCGCACCGATGACGGGCTTCGGCGCGCTGTTCGCGTCCGTGCTCGTCCTCTTTCTCCTGCTGCAGAACAGCGGAGGAGCCCGCCTCGCTCCGCAGTTCGGAGCCTTCCAGATCGTCTTCCTGCTCGTCGCCCTGGCGGTGGTGCTCTTCGCCGTGCCCTTCGGCCTCGCATCCGCGTTCCTGTGCGTCCACTACGTCTTCCGAACCGGCGACGTCCACGAGGTCCTTCCCCCGCTGCTCTCGCCCCTGCTCGTCTGGGTGATGTTCGGATTCCAGCTCGCAGACGGATCACCCGTGGCGGCGCCGCAAACAGTCCAGTTGCTCTTCCTGGTCGGGCCACCGCTGTCCGTCACCCTGCTCTCGGCGTGGGAACTGCGGCGGCTACGCACGAAGTTCGGCGTCACCATCCTCGGAGCACTGCACCGCGGGCGCCGGCCGACGTACGGATAGGGCCGGCTCGCTGCCGTCGCCTCTGTTGTGCCGACCGGCGGTCGCCGCCACCCTCTGCATGACACAGTGACTCCAGCCGCACAGCTCGAACTCCTCCCTGAAATCCGAATCTGGAGACTGCGCATGTCTGAAGAGCACAGGGCAGGCACCACACCCGCGACGGCCGCTCCCGCCCGCAGGCACATGCCCCTCTTCTTCGGGATCGCCAAGGGCGGCGAGCCGAAGAGGGACCAGCCCGGCGCACCTGGAACGCTCTCCCAGATGCTCGCCCTTCACTTCGCCACCCAGGGGACCCGCGTCCTGGTGGTGGACCACGACGGATCGGATCAGCTCGACCGCTGGGCAGGCCGGTAGCCCACCACCCTTCGTTCTCGCTCCGAAGTGCCGCCGGTCAGGCGACCCGCTGCCACGCGGACTCAGTCTGCAGCTCGCGCTCCGCGCGCCCCTTGAGCCAAGCGTGTGTTCGAGCGTCAAACTCTGCCTGGTTCCTGTAGTCGTCCTCAGCCGTCCACTGACCAGGGTGAACCCTCCGGTGATACACGACCTCGGGAAGTAGTTCCCCGGCCGACCGCGCAACGACGCCCATCACGTACGAGTAGTCCTCCCCCTTGTGAAGGCCGCCGTGCCCGACCGCCTGCGCGAGACGTGTGTCGGTCAGGAGCATGCAATGACCCAGCGGCGGCTTGCTGGCCTGCGGGTCCGGCCAGTGCGTCCAGACGTCGCCGGCCGCGTGCCGCCCGACGGGGGTCGGGCACATCCACGTGGACAGGCTCCCCGCCTCGGGATCCCAGTCGGCAGACCACCCCGCTACCCAGCGCAGACCGGTCGCGAGGGCGCGTTCGTTTCGCACTGCCAACCCCCGGGGCGGGATCCGGTCGTCATCGTCCGCGAAGGCACATCGGGGGGCGCGGACGTAGTTCAAGGCCGTGTTGCGTGCGGGCGCCGGGCCAGGGTCGGGCCGTGCGCAGAGTCTGACCCGCGGATCCCTGGTGATCGACCGAGGGATGAGGCCGGGGTCGGCATTGGGACCGTTGGGCGCCACGATCCATTCCCAGGTCACGTCCTCCTGGGCGCAGAGGCTGTCGTAGAGCTCGACCAGGAAGGGAAGGCGGCTCGGGCTCAGGCCGGTCGGGGTGATCACGGCAACGGCTGGCTGGTCGTTGTGGCTCAAGGACTTCTCCGTACGGGTGGGAAGGGGGCGGTGATGTTCGTGCGGCGGTCTCTACGCGGCGCGGCGCGGCGGGTGGGGCCGGGTGGCGCCGGGCCTTTGTGACCACGGTCCGATGACGTGCCGGGCGGGCAGGTCAATCAGGTGGAGGCCGGGCGGCAGCGACGCCCGGTAGGCCTGGAGCTCGGCGTGGTCGGGCGGGGCGGCGGGCGCTCGGGCGGCTGCGGCCTCGAGGAGCGCCGACGCCTGGGCCTGCTCGCTCGGGGGGCCGGTCCAGCGCAGGACGAGCATGCCGTGGCTCGTGTCGGCCTGCTGCTCGGGCAGGCCCGGAACGGCGGGCCGGAACCACCGGTGGACCGGGTCGAGGACAACGATCGGATAGATCGCGCCGAACCCGTAGCACGCGGCCTGTACTTCAGGCTGGGTCAACTCCTCGCTCCTGGCGGTGCAGGCGAGCGCGGCGGGCGGCAGGTGGCGGGCGGTGTTCATGGTGGTTGCCTCCAGTTCGGGATGACGGGGTTGTGCGGTGGACGGGTCAGGGGCGGAGTCCGGACGGGGTTTCGGTGTGTGTGTCGTCGGGTGGTGCTGGGGTGCGGCCGGGGGTGCGCAGGTCGAAGCGGGTGATGGCGAAGCGGAAGATCGCGTAATAGAGGGCGCCGTAGGCGAGGGCGAGTGGCAGCAGCAGCAACGGGCGTTGCGAGATCGAGTAGTTGAGGACGTAGTCGATCGCGCCGGCGCTGAAGACGAAGCCCGAGTGGATGTCGAGGAGATTGACGATCGCGAGGCTGAGCCCGGTGAGTACGGCGTGCACGATGTAGAGCGGGAAGGCCACGAACGCGAAGGTCAGCTCGATCGGTTCGGTGACGCCGGCGAGGCAGCAGATCGCGGCGGCCGGCAGCAGCAGGGCGCCGACGCGGCGGCGATGTTCGGGGAGGGCGCTGCGCCACATGGCCAGGGCGGCGGCCGGTAGGCCGGCCATGTAGACGGGGAAGAAGCCGCCCATGAACACGCCGGCGTCCGGGTCGTGTTGCTGGATGAAGCAGGGCACATCGCCCTTGATGCCGTCTCCGCAGTCGCCGGTCAGGTACCAGACGACGGCGTTGAGGGGTTGGTGGAGGCCGATGGGTCCCAGGATTCGGTTGAGGAACCCGAAGATGCCTCCGCCGAGGACCGCGTTGTCCGACACGGCGGCCGCAGCTGCGGTGAGCACCCGCTCGACTGCGGGGTAGGCGAGCCCGAGCAGGGATCCGGCGGCGATGGCGGCGACGGCGACGATCCCGTACGCGGCGAACGGAGGCACGCGGCGGCGGCCGGTGGTGACTCGTTTCCAGATCGCCAGGGCGAGCAGAGCACCGACGATGCCCGCCAGAGCGCCGTAGGGCCACCGCGCCGGCGGGGCGTCGAGCTGATCGGCGGGCAGCGGGTTGAGGACGAGGACCACCTTGGCCAGGACCAGGTAGGAGATGAGGCAGGCCAGGACCGGGCCCGCGACGTCCTTGGTGCGGTTCAGGCCCAGGGCGATGCCGACGGCGAACAGCGCCGGGAGGTAGTCGAGGACGGCCGCGCCCGCTCCGGAGATGACCGCGGCTGCGGTGTGCAGGTGCTCGTAGCGCCCGAGAAGGTCGTCTTGTCCCAGGCGTAGCAGGAGTCCGGCGGCGGGCATCGCGGCGATCGGGAGCGCGATGCCCTGTCCCATGCGGCGCAGGCGCGCTACGAGGGTGGTCGGGTCCTTGGGGGTCGCGGCCTCTTCGGACGCAGCGGCGGCCTTGGCCCGGGTGAACGGCAGGGTCACCACGTTGTCGCCCTCCGGTCGGCGGGCGCGGAGCGAAGGCGCCGGGGGGCTGTGGCGGCCTGGGCGCGGGGCATGTCGGCGGCTCCTGGTCCTGTAGCGGGGTCGGTGTCGGGTCAGCGCACGCAGGCGTTGGTGCGGATGGGGGATGCAATGTGGACGGTGAGGTGATTGCGGACGTGGTCGAGCCGGGCCTGGCAGGCGTCGGGGGTGAGGCCGCTGACCACGGCGTGGGCGACGCGGTCGTTGATGGTGCTGTGCGGGGCGGCGTTCACGAGGTCACCCCGGTCGTGTGTCCAGACCAGGCGTTCGAGCCAGTCGGCGCTGAGCGCGTCGGCGTGGGCCGTCTGCACGGGGCCGGTGGCGGTCGGGTAGTGGAATTCGACGGCCGCGCTCTGCCGTACGGAGGCGGTCAACTCCGGGGTGTCTCCGGTGGCCAGTGCGGCCTGGGCCTGCGGGAGGGATACGCCGGTCGCGAGGTGGACGAGGCGGGGTATGAGGTCGCCCCCGAGGCGGGCGTTGAGCTCGATGATGCGCGGGCCCTGGCTGGTGAGGCGTACCTCTACGTGGAGGATGCCGGCGGTGATCCCGACGGCTTTGATCGCTTCGGTGACGACGTGGTGGAGGGCGGGGTCGTCGAGGAGCGGGTCGGTGGCGTCGACGAGGTGGCCGGTCTCCAGGAAGGCCGGTTCGGTGCCGAGCCGTTTGCGGGTGACGGCCGCGAGGTGCACGTCGCCGCGGCTGCGTACCAGGCACTCGACGCTGATTTCGGGCCCGCGGAGGTACTCCTCGACGAGGACTCCGGGGACGGCGCTGTCCTCCAGGCCGATCAGGGTCGCGGCGGCGGCTTCCTCGTAGTAGGCGGTGACATGCTCGCGGTAGTCGGCGCGGCGGACGCCGGCGCTGCCGCCCAGGCCGCGGGGTTTGACGACGACGGGGTAGCCGATGGCGTCGGCGGCGGCGGCCGCCTCCTCGGCGTCGTCGACGAGGACGGAGCGGGCTGAGGGCACGCCGTGCTCGGCGAGGAGTTGGCGAGTGCGGGCCTTGTCCCGGCACGCCGCGACGGCCTCCGGGTCCGCGCCGGGCAGACCGAGTTCCTTGGCCAGCTGGGCCGCGAGCTCGACGTGATGCTCGAGGTAGGTGGTGACACCGGAGATCGGCTGCCGCAGGGCGATCTCCGTGATCACGCGGCTGACCGCTTGGTGATCGTGCAGGTCGACGTGGACCGCGTCGGTGACGTAGGGCCGGGTCCATGCGGGCGGCTGGTGGTCGAGGAGAACGAGATGGTGTCGAGCGGCGAACTCCTGCAGGAGAAAGGAGCGGTAGGCGCGATCGCCGGCGCCCAGGACGAGCAGCACGGGCTGGTGGTGGGACATGCGGTTGCTCCCGGTCAGTCGTGGGTGGGTTCGGGTTGGGTGCGACGGACGAACGCGGCGAGGGGCCAGGACAGGGCGGCGCCGAGGAGGCCGACGGTGAAGGTGGTGATCGCGGCCAGTTGGCCGCCGCCGTGCGTGATGGCCCATCCGGCGAGCGCGGGGGCGATGATGACGGCGCCGGCCAGCGTCGTGCCCCAGATCCCCGCGTACATGCCTCGGGCGTGGGGTGGCGAGAGCCGGTTGAGGAGGTCGGACGCGGCGACGAACACGACGATCTCGCCGGGGACGGCGAGGGCGGCGGTGGCGGAGTAGCCGAGGGTGGTGGAGGCGAATCCGGCGGCGCCCATGCTGGCGCCCAGGACGATGGAGCTCGCGGCGAACAGGCCGGTCATCGGCTTGGGGCCGTCGGCCTGGCGGCTGAGCCAACGGTTGAGGAGCGGGGAGAGCAGCAGGACCGCTCCGGCGTTCGCGGTCTGGGTCCAGCCGTAGTCCGCGGCGGCGAGTCCGTCTTCGGCCATGAGCATCGGCATGGAGGAGAAGAGGCTCGCGGCGCAGGTGAGGGCGCAGAGGCTGGCCAGGAGCAGGATCCACAGGCCCCGGTCGCCCATCGCGGCACGGTAGTTGCCTGATCGGGCTTCGCCGCCGTGGGGGTGGGGTTGATGGTCGGCGGCGGGCAGGAAGCGCCACACGAGGAGGGCGAAGAGTGCGCATGCGGCGGCGTTGATCCAGATCAGGGCCGGGATGCCGATCGGGCCGGCGAGAATGCCGCCGGCGGTTCCGGCGACGGCAGCGCCGACGTTGACAGCGAAGTGACGCCACGCGTTGACGGAGGCGCGTACTCCGTCCTCGGGGAAGGTGTCGGCGATCGCCGCGGTGAAGACCGGGCGGGAGGCGTCGTAGACGATGCCGGCGGTGAAGCTCGCGGCGAACAGCGCGGGGACGGCCTGGGCCTGGGCGAGCAGGGGCAGGGCGGCCGTGGCGAGCAGCATGGCGGTGATGAGGGTGGCACGGTGGCCGATCCGGTCTGCGAGCCAGCCGCACAGGATGGAACCCAGCAGCCAGCCGGCGCCGAAGACGGCCAGGATGGTGCTGACGGTGCGGGTGGACAGGTGCAGGTCGTTGAGGTGGTACGGCAGGAACGGATACGTGAATCCGAGGCCCCGGACGAGGAAGGTTCCGACCATCAGCGTCCAGATCGCCGCCGGCCATCGGCGTGTGGTTCCGTTCCCGGCCTGGTCGGGGCGGCCGACCGGCACGGCAGTGGTGGACACACAGACTCCAGCTGGGGTTGCGGCGCTGATGGGCTGCGCCGTGCAGAGAGAAGGGGCGGGGGTGCCGCCGGCGCGGGTGGCGGCACCCCCTGTTGGCCGGGACGGTCCCGCTCTCTCGGAGGACGGGGCGGGACGGGCGCCGCTTCGGGGGCGTGAAGGGCGGTCCTCGGCCGGTCCCGGCCGGGCAGGGGGTAGTGCCCGGCCGGGAGTTCACGGGCGCGTCGGCTCGGAGCCGTTCGCCGGGGTGGGGTGGGTCAGTCGAGCTGCATGTAGACGCACTGCTCGAGGTAGTTCTTGTGGACCCAGCCGGTGGTGCCCGTCTTGATACCGGTCTTGGACTTGTGGTCGAGCTTGAGCTTGATCCAGGAGCCGCTGCTGGAGAGCTTCGTGCCCGAGTCGGTCCAGCGGTAGAGCAGTCCCTTCGACGCGTACCCGGTGCCCGGTCCGCTGCGGAAGTTGACGGCCTTGCCGGTCACCGACCAGGTCGGGCACGTGTTCTTCGCGGCGAGGGTGGTCGGCGCCTGCGCGGGGGAGCTCGCCAGTGCGGCCGGCGCGGCCGCCAGGGTGGCCGCGGCTCCCATGGCGATCGTGGCGACCGCGATGCCCGCTCGGCCTATGGACTTGGTCTGCATTCGTCGTCTCCTCAGCAGTGGGCTGCATTTCCGAATGCGCAGTCCGAATACGCGAGCAGGACGAGTCACGACGTCCCACCTGCGCGGCGGAAAGCACACGCCCGAAAGCTAGAAG
Source organism: Streptomyces tremellae (assembly GCF_039540215.1). Taxonomy (NCBI): domain Bacteria; kingdom Bacillati; phylum Actinomycetota; class Actinomycetes; order Kitasatosporales; family Streptomycetaceae; genus Streptomyces; species Streptomyces tremellae. The sequence goes on along the minus strand of NZ_BAABEP010000002.1, from coordinate 262,430 downwards.
GAATGACCTGTGGATAAGTTCCGGAGATTTCCGACCCCTTGGACGGCGCCTTGAGGGAGGGGGCGGAGGTGCGCATACCTGCTGTACCTGCTGGATATTCTTCATGAACAGGGAGAATTCAGGCATGCTACGGAAGGTGCCGCCCAGCACACGGCGAGAACTGGAACTCAGGGCCCTGGTGGGTCGCGCGTTACGCGCAATCAGGTCCGGGATCTCTCAGAATTCACACTGCGGCTTCCATGCCCACCAGCCGAAGTCATTCCTTTTACGTGTGGGCCGAATCCGGTGCGGCATGCGCGCCGTTCAGTGCTGCTCGCAGTTTGCGGGTGAAGCGGTGCGTGTGTGGGTCGAGGGGCTCGGCGGGCTCGGCGGGGACCTGATCGTCACGGCCTCCCGCGGTCTACGGGCCGCCGGTGATCATGTTGTCGGCGGGTCTCCGGACTCGTAGCGCAGGGCCTCGCGCACGCGTGCGTGCAGGTTCTGCAGGAGTTCGCGCTCAGTCTGCTCGGCTCGGGAGAGCTGGTTCCACGCGGCGACGTCGTCGATCAGGGCCTCGATCGCGTCGCTGAGCCTGCGGCGCAGCAGGCCGGGGCTGAGCGCCTCGACCTCGACCGCGCCCATGGGGTCGATTCTTTCGGCGCGGCATTCGTGCTCGTACCGCTTGAAGTTGACGTCTGCAGTGTTCACGTAGTGGCTGGTGAACTGGCCGGAGCGGACGTCGTCGGCGGTGACTGCGATCTGCCGGAAGTCGAGGTCGAGTTGACCGTTCCCATAGCGCTCCATGCGTTCGACGACCGACCGGGGAACAGAGCGGCCGCTCGGATCCCAGTCGCCGACGAAGCACACGGTCAGAGGCTTCGGCTCTCGCAGATAGTCGACGACCGCTTCGTGGACGTACGTCTTGGAGGACTGCCCCCGACATGAGTAGAGGCCCACGCCCCAGGCCGAGGTGATCGGTAGCAGGACGCCGGCGACCGAGTCGCTCTCACACCAAACTTCGACGCGTCGGCTCTGTGAGGTCCAGAGGTTGCGCCGGTACGTCTCCATGGCGTGCGCGAGGGCGTCCTCGACGCTGTCGAACTGCTCGTCCTGGCGAACGAGGCGAGTTCCATCGGTAATCCACTCCCAGGGAATCGCGCCGTGTTCTCGCATGTGCCCGAGTTCGCGGACGACCACGGCGTAGTTTCGGCGGGTCCGGCCGGCGTCCTTGTCCCACAGGCGCCCGATGCCCAGGTAGTAGATGTGCCGCGCGCTGCAGGGCTGAGCGGCCTCGGCGATGGCGTACAGGTCGGCACGCAGGGCCTCGATCTGGGTGTTCGTGCGTCGTGGGCGTTTTATGGGGCTAGCGCTGTAACCCATGACCTCAGTCAACGCCCCGCCCGTGCCGCTGTCACCCCGTCGCGGCCACCGACCCGAATCAGGGTTATGCGGCGGTGGCGGCGCCCCGGGCGTGCGAGCACCAGCCTCCGGGGCGGGACCGTCACGGTCTTGTCCTCCCGCCCCGGAGGTCGGTCTGCTGTGCCGGGCCGCTACAGGCGGCGCATGACAGCGGTGACCTTGCCGAGGATGGTGGCCTCACGGCCACAGATCGGCTCGTACTCCTTATTCTCCGGCATCAGCCAGACGTCGGTGCCGTTTCGCTTGAACCGCTTCACCGTGGCTTCCCCGTCGATCATCGCGGCGACGATGTCGCCGTTGTTGGCGTCGGGCTGCGAGCGGACGACGACCTGGTCGCCGTCGGTGATCTGTGCGTCGATCATGGAGTTGCCGGACACGGTGAGGACGAAGAGGTCGCCGTCGCCGACGATCCGGCGGGGCAGGGCGAACACGTCGTCCACGTGCTGCTCCGCGGTGATCGGTGTGCCGGCGGCAATGCGGCCGACCAGCGGCGCGTGCACGACGTCAGGGAAGGGGCCGATCGTCGAAGGGTCGGTCGAGGTCGTTGCGGTTCTGGGCACGACGTAGGCCCGGGGGCGGTGCGGGTCTCGCCGCAAGGCGCCCTTGCGTTCCATGGCGGTCAGCTGATGGGCGACGGACGAGGTACTCGACAACCCCACCGCCTGGCCGATCTCGCGCATCGACGGCGGATATCCCCTGGCCTCGGTCGCCTCTGCGATGAAGTTCCGGATGCGCCGCTGGCGATCGGTCAGTCCGTCGTCACCGGTCCGGATGCCCGGTGGGCGCCCGCTGCGGCTCGTTGTGGTGACAGCCTCCATGGCGCCCTCCCCTTGATGATCTACACGTATCGACGGTATCCGCTGCCACTGACAAATGCGTACTGACATTCGATGTCACACGTCTCACTTTGCATAGTGCACCGCACTCTGTCTGCGGTCTGGCTTCGCCTTGGCGGGGAAGGGGCGTGCGCCACGGCCGCCGATACGCTGGCCCCCGTGACTTCGCCCCAGGCCCTCAAGCGCCCGCTCCACGAGATGCCCTGCAGCCCGAGCCGCATCCACGTGGACTACGAGCTGGAAGCGACCTTGGGCAACGACAGCCACGAGGACACCTTGGAGAAGTGGCGGCTGGTCGCGCACCTCGGCGAAGGATTCGGGCTGGAGGACTTCCCGGCGTGCGAGGAGTGCACCGCCCGGTGGGACCGGATCGAGGAGCGTGGCGGGTTCGTCGCCGAGGTCGACGAGTGCGTTCACCGCCTGCAGGTCGGTGTACTCGAACTGGTCAAGGTCCGCTGGGGCGGCTCCCAGAATCCGTTCTGGGCGATGGAAGAGGAGTCCCAGAACCTCTATGAGATCGCCCAGACCATCTTCAACCAGGAACGCACCGGCTTCACCGAGGAGTTCGAAGAGCTCGCTGAGTGGGGCGGCAGCGATGTCCTCGTGCTCGACAAGGCTGAGATCGTCGACTCATGGCGCGGCTTCGGGCTGGGGCCCATGCTCGCTGCCGACGCGTTCCGTCGGCTCGCGCCTGGCTGTGGCGCGGTGATGGTGCACCCGGCCCCGATCGACTCGCGCGGAATGACTGCCGCCGAACGCAACCGTGCCTGCACCCGGTTGCGCGAAACGTGGGCGACGCTCGGGTTCGTCCCCTACAGCGACACGCCGTACATGATCTTCGCGACCTGTTGGGCTGATCCGGAGGAGAAGCAGTACACCCTGCGGAAGGCGAGCCGCGATCTGTACGCCGCCTGGCAGTCGGCGCGATCGGGGGGCTGAGCCACTCTCCCGGGCGCGCGTCGCCTATCCGACCCGTGATCGCGCGATCTGCTCGGCCTCCTGGGCCGGGGCGCCGGCCGTGGCTGCTTCGGGCTCTTCAGCGCCGGAGCTGTCGCCGTAGGTCCCGAAGGGACCGATCTCGCCGGGTGCGTTCGCGCCGAGGAGCGGCGCGCCGCCCTTCTGCCGGTGGTAGTCAGCAATCACGGGGTCACCGTACGACGGCGCACTGACACCAGGCGGCAGGTGGGGTGCACTTTGCAAAGTACGGCCTGATGGCGTCGTGACTGGTCAGAATGTGGCGTCGATGGTGAACGCCCGCGCTGCCGGCCTCTTGCCGGGGGCAGCGGTGTAGATGAACGGCAGGAACGCGCGAGCACCACCGGCCAGGTAGAGGCCGATGCCGGGATGGCGCGCCGAGGAGGCCGAGGAGTATCCGTACGCGCTGGTGATCTCCGGGGCGTGCGCGGCCATGAAGACCGCTACGAGGTACTGCTCGGCGCGGGCTGCCGTGATCTTCCCGGCGTTATCGAAGAGTGTGGGCAGTGGCGGCGCGGCGGCGAGTGCGCTCGTGGAGGGCTCGGAGGCGGTGGCGCCTGCGGTGGTGACTCCGGTCCACAGGCGGGCGCCGCTGCTGAAGGTGATCATGAGGCCGCTCGGGCGGGCGGTGTCTGTCCAGCGCTCCACGGAGGTGATGTCGGGGCCCTTGGCCAGGATCTCGGTGCCCAGTTCCTGTACCTGTTCGGGGCCCACTGCTTCCGCCTTTCCGGTTGTGGTGCGTGCGATCAGATCAGCCTAGGCGGGGGGTCTGACATCGCGGCGGCGCGCGGCGGGCGGCGGGGCGAGGGCGGCCGAGCGTACGGCGGTGGCGCCGAATCGGTTGCGTGCCTGGTCGGCGGCGGCTTCGAGTAGGCGGGCCTTGTGGTCGGCAGGGTCGAAGGTGAGTTGGTGGTGGGCGCCGTCGGCGGGGCCGAGGGCTTCGGCGCGGAGTGCGAAGCCGCGTACCCGGGCTCGTTGGAGGGCGAGGGTGGCGTAGAGGTCGTAGGCGGTGCGGGCGAGCTGCACGGTGTGGTTGGTGGCTTCGGGCAGGGTGCGGGTGCGGTGGGTGCTGGTGTGGTCGGCGTAGCGGACGGTCAGCGCGAGGCGTCGGGTGACCTGGTCTTCGCCGCGCATGCGGAAGCCGAGCTGCTCGGCGAGGTGCAGGACGGCTTGGCGGTGGCGGTCGGGGTCGAGTTCGTCGTGGGGGAAGTCGATGCCGGCGGAGCAGGACTGTTCGGGCTGCTGGCGCAGGACGGGGCGCGGGTCGATGCCGTGGGCGCGCTCGTGCAGGAGGCGGCCGGTGGCGGTGCCGAGGATCTTCTGCACCGTCAGGAGCGGGGTGTCGGCGAGCTGGCCGATGGTGGTGATGCCGTAGCGGATGAGGGTCGCCGCGGTGGCGGGGCCCGCGCCGTACAGGGCGGCGATCGGACGGGGGCGGAGGAATGCGTGGGTGGCGGTGTCGGTGGGGGCGATGCAGGTGAGGGCTCCGGGGGCGGTGACGTCCGCGGCCATGGCCGCGATCATGCGGGATCTGCCGCCGCCGATGGTCACGTTGAGGCCGAGCAGGGCCAGGGTCCGCAGCCGTACGAGCTGGGCGAGTCCGTGAGGGGTGCGGTCGAAGAAGCGCAGGGCGCTGCCGATCTCGATGTCGGCGGCGTCGGGCTGCAGGGCCTGGACGGTGGGGGTGATGGTCTCCAGGAGCTCGAGGAGCTGAGGGCAGAGGTCGACGCCGGTGTTGGGGGGCAGGTGGGCGTGGACGCGCAGGACGTAGGGCGGGTGCATGGTGTTCACCCGGCCGATCCGGGGCTGGCGTAGGCCTTGAGGTTCGCGGTGCGCTCGCCCGCGGGCACCAGGTCGGCCCATGCCTGGAGTTGCGCGCCGTTGGGCAGCTGGAGGACTCGGGCCGGAGGAGCGGGGGCCGAAGACGGGGCCGGTTCGCCGAGGAGTTGATGGACCGCTTCGGGGCCATGGTCGCGGCGGGCGGCGGCCAGGGCTTCGAGGTCCCAGGCTCGCTCGCCGACCACGGTGGCGCGCTGGCCGCGCCGCTGGACCTTGCCGCGGACCAGGAGGAGCGAGCTGTGGAAGACGGTGTGGGCGACCGCGTCGTGGGCGGAGTCGAAGAAGGCGATGTCGGTCATGCCGCTGCCGTCGTCGAGGGACGCGAAGATCACGCGCTTTCCGCTGGCGATCGGGGGCGTTTGCGTGGCGCCTCGGACGCCGGCGACGAGGACCGGCTGGCCGGGGCGGAGGGTGGGCAGGCGGCGGGCGCTGGTGACGGCGAGTTCGCGTAGGAGTTGGTGGTGGTGCTCCATGAGGTGGGCGGAGACGTCGATGCCGAGGACGTCGAGTTCGGCGGCGAGACGTTGGCGGGAGGTCATTTCGGGCAGGCCGGACGGTGCGGCGGTCAGCGGGGCGCCGTGGTCGAGGGGGAGCTGGCCGTCGTCGAGTGGGCGGTGGCGGGTCTGGCGGTGGAGTTCGGCGATCTGCAGTAGCAGGTCGCGGCGGCTGGCGGTGCCGCGCAGGGTGTCCAGGGCCCCGATGTTGACCAGGTTCTCGGCGACCGGGCGGGCGGGGCGGGCGCGCTGCCACAGGTCCTGCACGCTCGCGTAGGGCTGGTTGTCGACGATGCGCTGGATCTGCTCGTCGGTGATGCCGCGGACCTCGGCGAGGGAGAGGCGCACTGCGAAAGTGCCGTCGTCGGCGGGTTCGATGCGGTGGGCGGCGGCGGAGTGGTTGATGTCGACGTTGCGTACCTGGATGCCGTGGCGTCGGGCGTCGGCGACGACGATGCGTTTGGGCCACATGCCCGGGTCGTGCTGGAGGACGCCTGCGTACAGCGCGGCTGGGAAGTGCGCCTTCAAGTAGGCGGATTGCAGGGCGGGTACGGCGAAGGCGACAGCGTGCGCGCGGGCGAATCCGTACGCGCCGAAGGCTTTGAGCTTCTCCCAGACCTGTGTCACCACGCGTTCGTCGTATCCGCGGGCCAGGGCCTGGCGGCGGAACCACTCCCCCACCCGCGGTAGCCGGTCGGCGTCGCCGAGGGCCCGGCGGGCGAGCTCGGCGAGCGCGTCGTCGCAGCCGCACATGAGCGCCACGATCTTGATGATCTGTTCGTGCCAGATCAGGACGCCGTGGGTGTCGGCGAGGACCGGTTCCAGGTCGGGGTGCGGGTAGGCCGGCGGCTCGCCGTGGCGGGCGGCGATGTACTCGGCGGGCATGCCGCCGGCGACCGGGCCGGGGCGGAAAAGGCTGATGTCGGCGATGACGTCCTGGACGTCGCGCGGCTGCAACCGGGACAAGAGATCCATTTGCCCGGGGCTCTCCAGCTGGAAGACGCCGATGGTGCGGGCGTCCTGGATGAGCTTGAAGGCGAAGTAATCGTCCAGCGGGACCTCGTCGAGGTCGAGGTCCTGGCCGGTGGCGCGCTTGATCTCGGCGACAGCGTGGGCCATGGCGGACTGCATTCGCACCCCGAGCACGTCGAGCTTGATCAAGCCGAGATCCTCGACGTCCTCCTTGTCCGCCATCAGCATGTCGTAGTTGCCCCCTGGGGTGGGCTGGACGGGCAGGCGGGTGCGCAGCGTGGCGTCGGAGATCACGACGCCGCAGGGATGCATGGCGATGCCGCGCGGCAGGGCGTCGAGTCGTTCGGCGAGCTCGAACAGCGGCCCGTAGCGGTGCGCCTGGGCGGCGAGGGGCTTGAGCTCGGGCAGTTCGGCGAGTGCGGCGCGGATGTCGCGCGCGCGGATGTGCGGGAAGGCCTTGGCGATGCGGTCGACCTCGCCGGGGGCGATGCCCAGGGCGAGTCCGGTGTCGCGCAGGGCGTGCCGGGCCCGGTAGGTCTCGGGCATGGCGGTGACGCCGACGCGGTCGGTGCCGTATCTCGCGAAGATCTTGTCGTAGACCTCGAGTCGGCGGTCCGCTTCGACGTCGAGGTCGATGTCGGGCAGGTCGGTCCGGCGCATCGAGAGATAGCGGGCGAAGACGAGGTTGTGGTCGAGCGGATTGGCCGCGGCGATGCCGAGTACGTGGTTGGTCATGGAGCCGGCGCCGGAACCGCGGGCCGCGACCCGGATGCCCAGCTCCCGTACGTCGTCGACGACTTGCGCCACGGTGAGGTGGTACGTGTCGTACTGGAGCCGGCCGATGATCTCCAGCTCCTCGTCCAGACGCGCACGGGCCTCCTTGGAGTGGTGGAGGCCGCGGCGGATCAGGCCGGCCTCGCAGCGCTCGCGCAGGAGCCGGGCGGCGTCCGCGGCGTCGGCGGCACCCACGACGTGCGGCTCGGGCAGGTGCGGGCGGCCCAGGCCGAGGTCGGCGCGCGGGTCCAGGGCGCACTGCTGCGCGACGGCGGCCGTGTCGGCGAGCAGCTGGCGGGCGCGCCGGGGGTCCGCGCCGGCGGCGAGCGCGATGTGGTCGGCGGCCGCGGCCATCTGCAGGGGGTCCTTGAGCCAGCGCTGCCCGGAGTCCAGGCGGCGCCGGTCGATGGGGCGGAGCAGGCGGGCGGCGTCGAGGACGTCGGCGAGCCGGTGCTGCTCGGGGCTCGCGTATCTGACGGCGTTGGTGAGGACGGCCGGGATGCCGAGCTCGTCAGCGAGGCCGACGGTGCGGGCGGCCAGCCGCAGCGAGCCCGGCCCGGTCCCGTTCAGGCCGTGCCAGACGGCGGCCAGCCGCAGGCCGGGGCCGAAAACGTCACGCCAAGGGTGAAGCAGCTGCTGGGCGAGGTCCGGGCGGCCGGCCGACAGGGCACGGGCGGGTTCGGAGGCGGGACCGAGCAGGGCGGTCAGACCGTCGCCGGCATGCGCGCGCAGCAGGTCCCAGGTCGCCACGGGGTAGCCGTCGGTCGGCGCGGCGTGCGCGGCGGACAGCAGGCGGCACAGCCGCGTCCAGCCGTCGCGGCTGTGCGCGAGGAGTTGGACGCGCAACTGCGGTTCGCGGACGTGGGCACCGCCGCGCACCGGGGTGCGGCGGCGCTTCTCGCGCTCTTCGGTCAGGGGGGCGACGGCCATGTCGACACCGAGGACGGGCCGGACGCCATGTTGTTCGCAGGCCTTGGCGAAGCGGACGAATCCGGTGACGGTGTCCCGGTCGGTCAGCGCGAGGACCTGCATGCCGCGCTCGGCGGCGGCTTCGACGAGGGCGGCCGGGGACGAGGCGCCGTACCGGGGTGAATAACCGGAGGCGACGTGCAGGTGGGCGTAGCCCTCCATGGCGTCCTCCGATCGTGCCTTGTCCCACTGGTGTGCTCGCACCCCTCCCGGTTATCGAACATTCGTACGATGACTGTAACGCGAGAGTTCGCGTGGCGGAAAAGGGGAAGCCGAGCGTTCACCCGTAAGGCGGCATGCGCTCGCGCCGTCCGTCCTGCCGGCGGCACGCAGGTCCCGCCGAGGGTGGGTGCTCCGCAGGGGCGCAGGGCCCCGGCCCTGCCGGAGGCGGGCAGGGCCGGCCGGGTTCCCGCTGGCTGTGAGGTGGGCGGCGGACCGGGGCCGTACTTCTTACCGGTGCGCCGGCGCCGGGTAGGCCAGCACGGCCGTGTAGGGGTCGAGATGCGGTGGCCGGCTGACCGGGGGCGCCTCTTCTTCCGTGGCGGGCGCCCCCAGTGCCTGCGCGACGGCGCGGGGCTCCGGGACCAGGTCGGCCGGCAGGAGACGCCGGATCGCTCCGAACCCGGTGACCGACCAGCCGCGGTCGCTGAACCACATCATCAGCACGGAGTCCGTCGCGAAGGTGCGGAGCACGGCTTCGCCTCCGAGGACGAAGTGAGCTCCCAGGACGCCTTGCTCGTCGAAGTCGAGTTCGTAGCCATCAGGGGTGTCATTCGCGATGAGGGTGAAGCCGGCGTCATCCACGGCGGCGACGACGTGCTGGATGTAGGCGTCCTGGGGCCCCTCGGCGCACCTGGCTGGGGAGGTTGGCTGGGCGGGCGCGTGAGCGGCGGTCCACTCCAGAATCTCGCTGCGGGACACCTCCGGGCCGGTCCGCGCCTGGAGCCGGCGAAGGAATGTCGCGGTGAACAGGTCCGTAGGAAGCGGGCGCAGGCCCGTGCCCCGGCATCCCCCGCAGACGCAGACATGGCCCCCGTCCGGCCGGTAGGCGGGAGCATGCGCGTCGTGCTCCGGGTCCAGAGCGGTCAGCCAGCCGTTGCCGTGGCACGCTCCGCAGGAGGCGCGGCTGGTCGGCGCGGCGCCGCCGAGTGCGTGTGCGAGGACTGCGCGGGCCAGGTCTTCGCGGCCGTGGGGTGTCTCGCAGGTGAAGTACCCGGTGGTGGTCGGTGTGCTCCAGGGGCGGGGAAATGGGACGTCCTCGATGTGCAGTCCGTCGACGGTGTGGACGGTCACCTGCCGGCGCGACGGGGACTTCGGCGCCTTCCGCGCCCGGTAGGTCACGTCGTCCTGCCGCGGGCGTGATCCGTACGGACGCCGCAGGAGGTGACGGAGCGGGCCCGTGAGCGCGGCGACGACAGCGCACAGGTAGTCGGGGGCGCTCCCCTTGTTCAGCGCGTCACGGAGTTGGTTGAGCGGGAAGTACCGGAGCGCTGGGGGGATGCCCGGCAGGACCTCGTCCGGGGCGGGGACGCCGCTCAGCCGGTAGAGGTCCTCACACAGTGAGATCGCGTCGTTCATGGTGGGCCAGTCGGCGTGGTCCGCGGCGGCCAGATGTCCCTGGAGGCAGTCGCGCCAGGACACGGCGATGTCGTGTGCTTCGGCGAGCGCCCGGAGCGCCTTGCGTGCCTGGTCCGGGTGAAGTTGACGGCTGCGGGCGGCTTGCAGCGCCTGCCCGTACGGGAGGTGGGTTCCGGGAGCGTGCTGGATCTGTCGGGCCCGCTGCTGGGCGGTGGTGCGGTTCTTCGGCATGGCTCGTTCCTCGGCCGCAGCGCGCTGGGCGCCCACATCGTGCCGCGACGGGGAGTGCGAAGGACGGACGGCACCATGACGCAGCACGGGGTCCGGAAACCCTTGCCGTCAGTGAAGCCGCCCGGATGTGGACGAGCGGCGGACGGCCGTGGCGGTACGTGTCTGGCCAGGTCGCCATCGTAGAAGCGTCGCGTCCACCGTGGGGCCCACTGCGCCGTATTCACCTCCGTGCGCCCCCGGCGATCCGCCGCAATCCATCCGTCCAGCGCGACGTCGAGGGTCTCCACCCCGGTCCGAGGCGTGGAGAGGCGGAACTCTGGGCTGCGGGGCCGCCGGTCGCTACGCGGCGAGCGCGGCGGGCTCTCCCAGGTGGGCGGCCGCCGTCCGCCACGCCGTGGTCACCGCGGTCCGGGCCCGCGCCGTCCGTACGGCGCGGTCGCCGGTCAGCGCCAGGGGTGCACCCACATGGACATGCAGTTCCGGCCGGCGCAAGGGCGCGGTGGCAATGCCTGCGAGCTGCTTGATGGTGCTGCCCGAGGTGACCCGGCGGGCCCCGGCCTGGCCGACGGGAACGACGGGGGCACCGGTGCGCTCGGCGAGCCGGGCCAGGCCACTGCGGAAGGTCTCGGGGGCGGCTTCCGCGGCGTCCCGGCGTCGGGGGAGCCCTCCCTCGGCGTAGATGAGGATCATCCGTCCCTGCTCCAGGGCGTCGGCTGCTACATCCAGTGCGTCCGCGGCGCGCCGGTCCCCGCGGATGACGGGGACGTGCCCTTCCCGGGCGAGGGCGCGGCCAAGCAGCGGGACGCGCCACAGCCCGGCGGCGGCCATGATGACTGGCTCGGCGCCGAGGCGGCGAAGCGCGGCGATGACGATGGCGGGGTCGGCGAGGGAGGTGTGGTTCGCGGCGATGATGCTGCCCGGAGCGAGTTCGGCGCGCGGGTCGGCGGTCACTGACAGGCGGCCGACGGCGGGGACCAGAAGGTCGGCGATGCGGCTGAGCATGAGCGGTCTCCCGGCTTCGGCGATGTTGATCTTCATCCTCGGTGGTGGCCGCGGGCCGGGCGTGAGTCGGCGTACTCATCTTCTGGCCGCCGGGCTACCCAGTGCTGCAGGGGCAGAGCCGCCGCCGGCCCCTGCCACACGCCCGACCCGATGAACCGCCCGCGGCAGCGGCCTCGATCGGGCAGGATGCCGCTCGATGACAGTGCTGATGGACAACCTGCGCGGCACGACCTTCGTCGTGATCGACTTCGAGGCGCTCACGCCGACGGGCCGACCGGCCGAACCCACCGAGGTCGCGGCCCTCGCCTTGGTCGTCCGCGACGGCCGACTGGTCGAGGACGGCCGTTTCGAGTCCTTGATCCAGCCGCCGGCGGAAGTGCCGATCACCCCGCGGGACCTGGTCCACGGCATGAGCGAAGCCGCCCTGCGCCGCGCCCCCGGACCAGCCGCGGTACTCGCCAGGCTCGACCAGTGCCTGACCGCTCCGCCCTACCGGCTCGTGGCCCAGCACGCCTCGACCGAGGCAGGGCTGATCGCCCGCCAGCGCCAGCACTGCCCCGTCCTCGGTTCCACCCCGTTCCTGGACACCCTCAAGATGGCCAAGCAGGTCATCCGCGGCATGTCCTCGTACGGGCTGGACGCACTGCTGCGCTACTACGGCATTGCCCAGCCGCCCGGCCGGCACCGGGCAATGCCGGATGTCGAGGTCACCGCCGACCTGTTCCGACGGCTGCTCTGCGACGGAGCTGGCGCTGGCCACTGGTCCACGCTGCTCGACCTCGATGCCGCTGCCGGTCTTCGGCCGAAGCCGGAGACGTCCGTCGACGTCCCGGTACAGGAGAGCCTCTTCGGCGTCCAGGAGGCGTAGTCGCAGTTCCGACGCCAGTCCCCCGCCTCCGCTGCCCGCCGGACCGTGCGGCGCTCGGCGCGCGGCGCAGCGGCGGGGGCCGCAGGCTGGTGGCGTGGAGTTCCCCGTGGCGGTGGCGCTCGCCCAGGCCGTGCCGGAGCTGCCGGCGGGCCTGGGCTGGTGGTTCGAGCCGAAACTGGACGGGCACAGAACGATCTTGTGGTGCGAAGCGGACCGGGTGCGGCTGCAGTCCCGTTCAGGACGGGACGTGAGCGCGGTCTGGGCTGACCTGGCGCGCGCCGGCCAGCAGCTCCCGGTCGGGACGGTCCTGGACGGCGAAGCCGTCGTCTACGTCGACGGCCGCGTCGACTTTGGTGCGGCCCAGGCGCGCGCCGCGTCCTCCCCCGCCCGCGCCGCGCAGCTGGCGGCCCGGCATCCCGCCTCGTTCGCCGCGTGGGACATCCTGGTCCACTCCGAGCTCGGGGACGTCCGGTCCCGCCCCTACGTGGAACGCCGGACGCTGCTCCTGGACGTCCTGCAGGACGTGGGCCCGCCGTTGCAGGCTGTGCCGGCCACGGACGACCGCGAGACCGCGCTGGTCTGGTACGAGGCGCTGCGCGCGCAGGGTGTGGAGGGTCTGGTCGCCAAGCACGCCTCCTCGGCGTACCGGGCGGCGAGGATCTGGCGGAAGGTGCGTCACGCGGAGACGGTGGACGTGGATGTCGTGGGCTTCACCGGTCCTCGGTCGCGGCCGCGGGCCCTGGCGGTGCGGCTGCCCGGCGGGCGGACGGTGTTGTCCCAGACGGTGAGTGCGCCGGTCGGGCGCGAAGTCATGGCGCGGCTGGCGGACGTGGGTCCCGGACGTCTCGCGCGCACCGAGTCCGGGGTGGCGTACGAGGCGGTGGAGACGGGTCTGGTCGCCGAGGTCCTGGCGGGGACCACGCGCCATGGGGTGGTGACGGTGGCCCGGCTGCGGTGACGTGTCCAGGCACCTGGTGGTGCGCGCCCGCCGCGACACGGACCGCGCGGGGCGTCACACAGGAAAGTCTTCCAGCCAGGCGACCCAGCCACCGTCGGACGCCCGGCCGAGATGGAGGGCCGGCATGTGCCCGGCCTCGCGGGCGCAGATCCGGCCGTAGGTCCCGTGGCATGCGGGGCAGAGCAGGGACGCTGCTTCGGCAATGAGGATGGTGAGGTCCTCCGGAAGGCGCTGTCCTGCGGCGGTGGCGCGGGCCTGCGCGCCACGGCGGCGCTCGACCTCGTCCAGGTGTGCGGCGGTCAGGCCGAGCCAGCGCAGGTCGGAGTCGTCCTGATCGCCACCGGGGGTATAGACGCACTGCCGGGATCCGTGCTCGTCGAGCTGGTCGACGAGGATCATGCCGAGCGACTCCAGTAGACGGCGCGAGCGGGCGTTGGTCGCCTGGGTGACGGCGACGACCGGACCGCCGTCGGGCACCGTCGCTGTCCACCAGCTGACGACGGCGCCGACTGCCTCCCGTCCCAGGCCGCCGCCCCAGGCGGAGGGCAGGAGCTGGTAGGAGACTTCGGCCCGGCCTTCGCTCCGCGGATCGGCGCCGATGCTCGCCAGTCCGACCGTCCGGCCGTCGGTGATTCGGACGATGGCCCAGGCACCGGGCGTCTGCGGGTACGCGGCCTGGCGGGCGGCGACGCGCTCGGGGGACGCGGGGCCGCCCAGGTAGGCGCGGACCCTTTCGTCGGTCAGCAGCTCGCGGACGACGTCGGCGTCCTGGGGGGTGACCGGTCGCAGGAGCAGCCGGTCGGTGCGCAGTTCAGCGGGCCAGATGCTGTCCAGGGCGACGTCGACGGGGTTCATGCGCTCAGCCTCGCAGACGAGGGTGCCGCCCCGGCCGGCTCCACAGTACGGTGCTCGGCCGGGAGGGGAGATCGGCTCCGGTCCTTCCGGCGGGGTCGAGCTTCCCGGCCCGCCCGGGCATTGGTCGGCTCGTCTTCATCGGTCGGCGGCGGGAACCGGCAGGGCCCGGCCCTGCCGTGCGCTGCGTTCACACTGAAGAGCGACGTTGAGGTGGTGGAGGGCGACGAGGGGAAGCAGGCCGCCCAGCCGCGCCGCCGCCTGCAGGTGCTCAGCGTCCGCCTCCAGGGCGGCTGCGGCCTCGCCCCGGTTGACGCGATCTTGTGGAACGTGACCTGCCACCTGGGCAAGTTGGTCGGCGAGCTCGGCGATTCCCGGGTCGTCGAGCACGGCACAGCTCCACTTCGCCGTGGCCTCCGCCAGTTCCTCGACTGCTCGGGAGCGGGCGGGCGAGCAGCGGGCGGTCAACGCGTTCATCGAGCCATCGTCACCCGGTTCGCATCGTGACGTGGGAAGTTGACCGAGTCCGCTGCGGGGCGGCGCTGCTGGCGCCGCGGTGTACGGCGAGGTACTGAGCTGCGCGAACGCCCGGTGCCGCCGATACCTCGCTCCCAGTGGCCCCGTACGCCGGTAGCGTGGCGGCGCAACGAACGGCACAGAGCAAGGCGGGTTGAAGTATGAGGCACGGCCAGAGCCGTCTGCCGTCACTGGACCGAGTCGAGTTGCGGCGCCTGGACATCGACCTGCCGGCGGTCGTCGAGGCGAAGGTCCAGCTCGTACGTGCCGGGGCGGGGAAGTGGCACGTCCCGGTTCCGGAGGGCAAGTCCTGGGGGCACTGTCAGCACGCGGCCAGGCTGGCGGGACGAGCCCCGGATCAGGTCGTGGTGCTGGAGGCGCTGGCCGAGCTGTGCTCCGGCTGCGTCGGCGCTGTGGAACTGCCGGAGGGGGCCGGGGTGTTGTGGCAGGCGCTGGAGGAGATTCTGCGGGCCGATGCCCGCGCGACCGAACTGGCCGGCGCGAGCGGACCCCGTACCTGGCCGTCGTACGCCAAGGCGCTGGAACGGGCGGCCCGGCACGACGATGCCGCGGTGCGAGCCCTCCTCAAGCCGGTCCTCGATCATGCCGAGCTCGGCGCCCAAGGGTGGCGGGCACTGCGGGCGTGGACCGCCGTGGTCGAGCGGTCGGACGAGGCGCTGGCCGCGTACCGGGCGGCCGCGCCGTCCGCGACGGCCACGGCATCGGTGACCGCTGCTTGTGACGCGGTCGCGGCTGATCGCAAGGTGCACGCGGAGTCCAGCGCCTTGGGCGCCGTGATCGGCGCCGGCTACGGATACGGGTACGGGCGGCCGTCGCTGGAACTGTGGGCGATGGTCCGCGCGGCCTGGACAAGGGCGCGTGAGCAGGGGCGGGACGCGGGCGGTGCGCTCGACTACGCCTCCGCCGTGGTGACCCAGGAGTGGGGCAGGGCCCGGGTGCGGGATGTGACCGCGCTGCCGCTGCCGGCGATGACCTGCGCGGCGGGGCACGCCTCGCCGGCCGCCTGGGCCGAGGCCGAATTCCACCACCAGTGGCACTCCTTCGTGCAGCGCTGGTGTGCCCGCTTGGAAGCCGAGCTCGCCGGGGCGTCGCAGGGCTCGGACAAACAGCAGTTGCTGCTGGTGTGCGGCTGGCCGCTGACCGGACCGCACGACCGCGATCTTGCCTTCCTGGCCCAGTACGAGCAGATCGGCCCGCGCGTTCCGTGGGGCGGCGCGGAACAGCGCTACAACCCCTACGGCAAGAGCCTGACCGCGGACGCGGTGGTCCTGGCCGTGCCCGAGTTCGCCGCCGAGCGTGCGCTCGCCCACACCGCCGGCCAACGGGACCGTCTGATCGCCGGTGAGCAACTCGCCGAGGACGGGCGCACGCCGCAGGAGCCTGCTCCCGCAGTGCTCAGTGCGGCCCGCGCTCTGCTGCGAACCGCCTTTCCTCTACTGGCCGAGGACGTCGCCGAGGACGGCCGTCGTCCCCGCCCTTCCGAGCAGGTGGGGGAGGCCCGTGCGCTGCTGCGCGGGCGGCGCGGGTCCGAACCTCCGGTGCACTGGGCGCCCCAGCGTCAGGAGGACTCCCGGTGGCGATGGAAGCAGTCGTTCGAGATGGGCCAGTGGATCTGGGTCCCGGACGACACCGCTGGTGGTCCGGCCGGCCAGGAGCTGCGGGAGCTGACCGAGCCGTACCCTCCGCGCGGCGTCATGCGGCTCATCGTCGAGACCGGCGTCCGCGGCGACACGGCGATGCACGTCTTGTACGGGGCCGTCGGCGGCTGGGATCTGCGCCGGCGCGTGCTCACCTTCACCGCCCGCGACACCGGGCACGAGCTGAGTGTGCCCGTGCACCGGATCGTGGGTCTGACCGGCGATCGGGAGCGCCGGTCCCATGACGGCCCACTGTGGGAGGAGTACACGCCGCCCTCTCCTCACCAGTTCCGCTACTGGTGATCTGACCTGCTGACGTCGTCAGCAGCCGTACCGGTCGAGGATCTCGCGGGCGGCGGCGTCGGCGGGGACCAGGTTCTTCAGGCCGCCGTCGACCGCGTGGTCCAGGCGGAGCGCGGGCAGGCCGTCGGCGATGGGGTCGATGACCATCTGGCCGGGTTGTTCATCCGCGTAGGTGGTCCGGGCGCGGTCGAGGTTGTACGGCGTGCCGTGCAGGCACTGTCCCGGCCCGCCGAGCTCCCTTTCGTACCGGTCGTCGGCCCGGGGGAACAGCGCCTGCGCCCAGTCGGGCGCCGATCCCATGATGGCGAGGAGAAGGACGCTGGCGAGGACGCTCTGCCACAGGTAGAGGCCGATGCGGGCGAGCAGGCGGCGGGTGATCGTGTAGACGGCGAGCGCCGGCAGGACGGCGCCGGCGAACACGGCGGCCATGGCGAGGTGCTGGTGGTTGTGCCAGAGCTTGGAGTACAGGGCCAGGTAGAAGCCAGTGAACATGAAGACGAGCGCGGTGCAGGACGCGAGGATCGCCGCGGGCGGCCGGTAGTCGGGTCGGCCGTCGAGGGTGCGTGGCGGATCGAGCCGGCGCAGGAACGCAGGGATCTGGCTGCGTTCCGAAGGCCCGGCGGGACCTGCGGTGTGGTTCACGTGCTCGTCCTGTCGTTGTTCCGGGGCCGCGGTGTCGCGGCGGCCCCGGTCGTGGCGGTGTTCAGCTGGCTCGTGAGTCTGCCGTACGGGCTCCAGTCACCGATGTCGACGGTCGCGCACGTTCCCGGCGGCTGATCCGGCGATGCCAGCGGCCGGCGGGCGGCAGTGCGTCGGCGCAGGCCCGCTCCAGTACGGCAAGGAACTCCTCGGGGTGCTGCGTGGGCAGCCGGTGTCCGCCGCCGGCGACGACGTGGAGCTGCGAAGTGGAGATCTGCGCGGCGAGCCGCAGCGCGTGGATGGGCGGGATGGTCTGGTCGTTCTCTCCGACGAGGATGTGGACCGGGATGCGCCCGAGGGCGTCGAGCTGGGCGGCGACGTCGTGCCGCATGAGGGCCTTGAACCAGCGGGCGGCGTGGTCGATCGGCGGCTGGGCGTAGGGACGCGGACGGACGAGTTCGCGGATGCGGTGGGCCGGCAGCGGGGCGTAGATGCAGACGGCGGCCATGACGTGGCGGGTGAGCCCGACCAGGCGCTTCAGCGGCGGGTGTTGGGGGCCCCAGAGGTCGAGGCCGCCGCCGGTGGTCGCGGCGAGGAGGACGGCGGTGACCTTGTCGCCGATGAGGTGCGGGTGCTGGGCGGCGAGCGTGAGGACGGCCATGCCGCCCATGGAGTGCCCGGCCAGCAGGACGGGCAGCCGGCCGGGGGCGGTGGCGGCGATGACGGCCTTGAGGTCGTCGGCGAGCAGCGGGATGGACGGCAGGGCTCTGCCGCCGGTGGAGTTGCCGTGCCCGCGCTGGTCGTAGCGGACGATGCGGGTGCGCGGCCGCGGGAAGTGGCGGACGTGCTCGTTCCAGACGGATGCGGCTGCCTGCCATCCGTGGGCCATGACCAGGACGAGGTCGGGGTCGCTGGGCCCGTCGACGTAGAGGGCGAGGCGGGCGCCATCGGGTCGGTGGAGCTCGGTGTGGGGCGTGGGAAGCGGTGCCATGGTCAACTCCGTTCGGGCAGGGGAAGGGTGACGTCGATGACGCCGGCGCTGGCGGTGGGGACGGTGACATCGCGGCGGCGCAGGATGCGCAGGGCGCGCCTGTTGGTGGCGCCGAACATCGCCACGACGGCGTCGCAGCGGGGGTCGACCATCGCCGAGTGGAGGGCGTAGTCGGTGAGCCAGGAGCCCAGGCCCCGGCCCTGCCACGGGTCGCCGACCAGGACGGCGAGCTCGAAGACGCCTGGGGTGCGCGTCTTCAGCAGGTGCGTGACGGCGACGGCGGTCTCGCGGTCGTCGCGCAGTGTGGTGATCCAACTGGTGCCTGCGGCGGGGTGGACGAGCCTGGCGAACTCGGACATCTTCAACTCCCGGCGTCCCGAGGCGTATCGGGCATAGCGGGTGTCGAGCGAGCAGCGGTGGTGCAGGGCGTTCACCCGGGCGAGGTCCCCCAGGTCCGCCCGGCGGGTAGTGAACGGCGGCTCGGGCTCCGAGGTCCGCTCAGCCGGGGATGGCGTCATGGTGCTCGGCGTGGACAATCCGCTGCTCCTTCGTCTGATCGGGGGCGCGCCGGGACGGAGGCGTGCCGAAGCAGGGAAAGGGTCCGGGCCGGGTCCTGTGGATAGAGGCCGCGACCGTCCGCTACTGGCGGGTTACCTATCTCTGGGCGGAGTTGCGCTTTCCGCGCTGTTTGCGCGCTATGGCACGGCGGGTTTCCCGGTTCGCCGCCGGGGGCTCCTCGTTCCAGGTGTCGTCGTCGACGACGACCTCCGTGGAGGTCAGGACGGTCTCCCAGCGGGTTCCTCGGGTTCCGGGGCGCTCGCCCCGCGGGGCGCTGCTCGGTCCGTTCACGTCGTGGCTCCTTGTCCGGGTCAGGTGGTCCGGCCGGCCCGGTCGCGGGCGGCTTTGCCTTCGGCGCGGCGGCAGTACTCAGCGGTTTTGCAGGGCCGGCAGGGGTCCTGGCCGGCCCGCAGGTGGCGGCGGTAGGCAGCGGGGGTCCCGCAGGGCTTGAGGTGGGTCTTGTGGCCGCGTCCGCGCCAGCCGGCCGGCGGGTGGCCGGCCGCGGCACGTTCTGCGCTGGTCTCTCCACCCCAGGTCCCCCACTCCCGGTTGTCGCGGGCCTGCGTCCGGCAGTGGGCGGCGAGCGGGCAGCCGGCGCACAGCCTTCTGGCGACGGATGCCTTGGCGTCGTCGTGGAAGATCTCGGGGTCGGCATCCGCGCAGGGGGTGGCGGCTTCCTGGTAGGCGAGGGTCGGGCTGCTCATGCCGCCGCTCCGGCACCTCGGGCGCTGGCCAGCCGGCGCAGCAGCGCGTCGCGCTGGTCGTAGAGGGCGTCGAGTTCGGGGTCGGTGATGGTGGAGGCGGTCTTCCGGCCGCGGCGGTCCACGCCGGAGGCGTCGGCGGGGGCCTGGTGCTCGGTGTTGGTGGACTTCACGGGTGTGCTGCTTTCGTTCGTGCGCGTCGGGTGCGAGAGGGCTCGCGGCGGCGTGGTCATGTGGGACGGGCCCGGCCGCGGCTCTTGCCCTCCAGGAGCGCGCGTCGGGTGAGCTGGAATCCGGTGGAGGCCGTCTCGCGGGTACGGACAGGCGCGTCTGCCGTACCGCGGGCGGGGGCGGGGACGCCGACCTGGGCGAGCGCCTGGCGGTAGCCGTCGCATCCGTCGTCCCGGGTGCGGACCGGCGTCTGGCCGGCGGTGGTGGGAGCGGACGTGCTCTTCAGCAGGGCACGGACCTGCTGGTAGCCGTCGCATCCGTCCTCGCGGGTGCGCACCGGCCCTTCGGGCGTGGCTGCAGGGGTGGTCGCCATCGAGGCCCGCGCGCGCTGGTAGCCGGCCGAGGCGTTCTCCCGGGTGCGGATCTCACCGCTCGGGGCCGCCTCGACGGGCGCGGGGGTGGGCTCGGCGGGCGCCGAAATCCGTGCGGCCCGCGAGCCGATCGGGAGGACCCGGATCTGGCGGACCGCTTCGGTGCCGACCGCGGCGTTGGCCTGGCGAATGAGCTGGGCGCTGATCAGACGGGCCTGCGTCGCCCAGGCGTGGGTGGCCGGGGCGAGGTCTAGCCGTCCGGTGTCCTTGTCGAAGGCCACGGCCCGCAGCTGCTCGGCGACCTCCGGCGTGGCGATCGTCTGCCACTGATCCATCACGGACCCGCCGGCCGCAGGGGTCTCCCAGCCGCGCTCGGCGACGAGCTGGGCCAGGGCGCCGCCGAGCCCCAAGGGGTCGCGGCCGTCGCGGCGGGCGGACGGCCGACGCCTCGGGGTCCGCTTGGGCGACGTGGTGGCGCCGCGCTCCTTGGCGGCCTTCTTCGCAGCGGCCAGGGCGACGCGTGCGAGGTCCACGCCAGTGGGCTCGTCGGTGCTCACGCCGGCCTCCAACCGTGGACGACGGTGCGGCCGAGGCGGGTGAGGCGCTGGACCTGGTCGACGAGGGCGGAGGTGAACAGGCGCCGGGCGTAGGTCTCTCCGCAGGTGCGGACGGTGGCGCGGATGAGGGCGGGGTCCTTGAGCGCGGCGGCGCGCAGTTCGATGACCTCGTCGCGGGTGAGCTGCTCGAGGGCGACCAGACCGTCATCGCCGACGGCGAGTTCACGCTCGTCGGGCCCCGGGGCGTCCGGCTGCTGCAGCTGGGCGAAGACGGCATCGACCTCGCGCGCCACGGCGCGGCTGGCGGGCCGGCGGCAGTCGCCCTCCCACCATTCGACGTGCCGGTCGTGCTCGGCGTGGCGTGAGTCCCGCCAGTGGTCGAGGATCGCGGTCCGCTTGGCGGGCGTGTCGTACAGCAAGTGGGCGCCCTTGAGGCGGTTGGCGAGGAAGCCGGAGGGGCGGTGGACACGGCGGGCCGGGGCTTCGAGGCCGATGACGGCGATGACCTCGGCGGTGCTCCATCCGGCGTCGGCGACGTGCCGCACGATCCAGGCGATCCGCGGGACGGCGGCGCGGTGGAGCCAGCCGACCTGCTGGATGAGCTCGGCGGCGAGCTGGTAGCGGCGGCCGATGGTGTTGAGCTTGCGGCGGGTGGGCTTCTTCGGGGAGGGGGACTTGTGCTGCCCGCTGGCGAGCTTGCTCTCAGAGGGAGAGGAGGTATCACCCGCAGTAGAAGAACTAGAAGTACTAACCACCATTGGGGTGCAAGACGAGGTCGCCGAAGGGGTCCTACCCGAACGGCGGTTGGACCGCTTTGTCCGCTTCTTGCGACGGGGTGGGCGGGCGGCTGCGTGGAGCTCCTGGAGCAGCGGCGTCTTCTCCGGGGAGAAGCCGTGCACGGCGCGGATGAGCTTGTCCGAGGGCCCGGTGCGCAGCCCTGCGGCGTCGTCGAAGACCTGGGGGATGGTGCGTACGAACTCGCTGGCCCGCCCGCCGGAGCCGGAGACGCGGGTGCCCTTGGAGCGATAGGTGAGGAGGCCGCTCTCCCGGAGCATGGCGAGGTGGTACTTGACCGTGCGCTCGGAGATCTTGAGCCACTCGACGAGGTTGCCGACGCTGGGGCGGCACTCGGTGAGGTGAGCGATCGCCTTCGCCATGCGCAGGGTGGTGCCGCCGAACTTCTTCGGCCCGTGGGGGCGCGCGGCCGCGTAGGGGCCGTACTTGTAGAACCAGTAGACGGCTTCGAGCCATGCCTCGCCGTTCGGCGCGATGCGTCCGTCGGTCGTGGACATCCACTGACCGCTGGAGGGCACGCGATGGCCGGCGACGTCGTGCTCCGCAGCCGGCGGCGCCGTGGCCGGCCGGGGTGTTGCAAGGGTCGTGGACAACGGAGTTCCTGGTTTTCGGGTGCGCGAAGTAGGCCCGTGGCGGGACGGGCCTGAAGGACGGGTGGCGCCGTGGTGGGCGGCGCCGGTTCAGCAGTCGATCGAGAAGGTCATCTGGACGGGCTCGGCCGTCTCCTGCCGCTCACGGGGACGGGACGCGTCTGCGGGGGCCGGCTGGCCAGCCGCTCCGGGGAGGTTCTCGGCGCGGGAGGCGAGGCGCTCGCGAGCCTGGGCCGTGGCGTTGGCCCGGGCGGCCTGAGTACGGGCGCGCAGGTCCTGCGCCCGGGCCGGTGTGCGGCACACAATGCGCGGGGCAGCCGGGTTCATCGCCTCTTCGGCGACGAGGTTCTGCAGTCGGCGTACGTTCTTGGGAGACAGGCCGGTGGCGTGGCGGACCCGGAGGTAACTGGCGCCGCGGGTGAGCATCTCGATGGCGATGAGCTCGGCGCGGGCGCGGTCGACGTTGTAGACCGGCCAGGGCCGTGCCGGTAGCACGGTGACCTTCTCGGTCGCCTCCTCTGGCGGGTCGGTGTCTTCGGCCACTAGGCACCGCCCTTGGCGGAGGCGAGGTCGGCTTCGACGACAACCCTCTTGGAGTGGCCGGTGGCCGGCCAGCAGGTGACGAGGGTGAGCTTCGCCTCGGTGGGGGTAGCGTCGGGGCGGCCGGGGACCTGGGCGATCACGTCAACGTCGGTCGGAGCGACGGTGTGCACGCGGGTGACGGTGTAGGTGTAGGTGATCCTGTGCGCCGTGGTCACCTGGATCAGGGCGCCGGCCTTGATGCGGTCGATGTTGCGGAAGGCTGGATCAGCAACGCCGGAGCGGTGGCCGGCCAGCGCGAAGTTCCCGATCTGCCCCGGCTGTTCGGTGGTCGGGAAGTGGCCGACACCGGCGCGCAGCTGCTTGTCGCCGACGCCGTCGTAGACGGGCTGGGCCCAGTCCTTGCCGAGGGCGGGGATGCGCAGAACCTCGCCGATGCGGCCGCCCGGGCCGCTTCCGGCCTTCCCGCCCACCGCATGCTCGCCGGTGGCGGCCGGGTTGTCGGCATTCCACTCCGAGAGAGTGCGGGCGGCGGCCACACGGGACTTGCCGGTGTTGTCCGCCTCCTTCTCATCCCCGTCGTCGGACGTGGCGGAGTCGGTCAGCGGGTCGGGGGTCTGTGCGGCGGCCGAGGACGCGGCGACCGAGGGTGCGGCGGAGGACTTCGAGACGGCCGGAGTGCTGGCGTCGGAGCCCTGACCGTGCTGCGCCCACAGCAGGGCGGCGAACGTGAGGCCCGTGGCGGCCACCGCAGCGATCGTGAGGCGGTGCCGGCCGGAACGGGTGGAGGCGGACTCGCGGGAGGCAGGGGCGTCGTTGGACTCGGAGGTGCTGGTGGTGCGGGGCATCGGTGGTTCCTGCGAGTGAGTGCGGCGCGGGCCGGGCGGCGGGGTGGTGGCCGGCTGAAAGCTGGTCACCACCCCGCCACCGCTCCGCGAGGGACGCGGTGCGCAGCGGCGGTCAGGCGCCGGTCTGCGGCAGGACGGGGATGGTGACCGGGCGCGGCTTCGGCTTCGGCTGCTCGGGGATCTTGACGTCCTTGACTGCGACGTCGGCCGTCTTGCCGTCGGTGACGGTCGCCTTCTGGTCAGGGGCGAGCTGGTAGCCCTCGACGGCCTTCACCTCGTGCACCGTGTACGTGCCGGGGGTCAGGTCGTTAGCCTCCCAGGTGCCCTGGGCGTCGGTCTTGCCCGTGACGACGGTCTTGCCGGCGCTGTTCTTGACCGCGAACTCGACGCCGGACAGCGGCTTCTTGGTGTCTGCCGCGGTCTTGGTGACGACCAGGCCGCCCTTGGGGCTCTCGGTCTTGAGCTGCACCCCGGCCTGGGCGCTCGAGGCGCCGCCGGCCAGCAGGAGACGCTGGGCCTTGCCGTCGTTCGGGGTGAGAGCGCGCAGCTGGGTGGCGGGCAGCGTCTTGGCCTGGGCCTTGAGGTCGACCATGCCGTCCTTGGCGGGAGTGATGGTCGCGGTGGCCACACCGTCGGCGTTGGTCGTGATGCTCCCGGCTCCGGCGGCCGCGCCGGAGACATCGAGGTCGAGCTTGACGCCGGGCACCTTGTGGCCGGAGGCGGAGGTGACGTCGAGGGTGACGGACGTCTTCACCCCGGGCTTGAGCGTGCCGTCGACCGGCTTGATGTTCACCTTGTAGGGGCCGGCGAACATGGCTGCTTCATTGAGGTAGCCGGTGGCCCACTTCTTCACCGACGGCGGGACGTTGGAGTAGCCAAGGCGCTCCAGGGCCCGCTTGCCGTCAGGCAGGGCGTACGTCGAGCCGGGTTCGAGGTAGGAGTAGACGACCGCGTCGACCGCGGCCGCCTGCTCGTCGCTCTTCGTCTGCCCGTACTTGCCGAGCACGTAGGCGGCGCGGGCGAGGTCCTCGGCGGACGCGGTCTTGCCGGTGGCCTTGGAGGTCCAGGAGGTGACGGGCAGCGCCGGCGCGTAGCCGCCGGCCGCGTCAGGGCCGGCGAGCTCGGGGTCTCCGCAGTAGGCCACGCCGTCGACGCCGGGGACGTTGTAGGCCCCGATGTGAGACGAGTCCGGCTTGCCGGAGCTGTCCGGTATCAGGTAGCCGGGTCCCCACTTGTCCGCAGCGGTCGCCTGCGGCGCGAGCAGGATGCCCGCACCCAGCGCCACCGCCGTGCCAAGCACGACCGGATACCGATTTCGGCGGGGGGCCTGCGGGCGGGGGCGGGTTGATGCCACACTCATCCAGATCTCCGTATCGGGGATAATGCACCGGACCCGACCACGTAATGGCCTAGGAACCTCGATGGCCGGGTCCGGTGGACCCGTCCCTCACGGAACGGGTAGTTCAGGGGTCAACAAAGAGGGCATAAGATCCGCGTTGGGATCCAGCCACTCGATCACCAGATGGAAGGTATCTTCTTCCAGTGATCTGATCAAGTGGCTAGAGTGTCCCCGCCCACCCCGAGCACGCTTCTGGAGTCCTCCCATGCCCGAACGAATCTTCAACGCCCAGAAGTTCCGGGCCGCGATTCAGGCAAGTGGGCTCAAACAGTCGGAAGTTGGCGAACCTCCCGTCAGTCTGGGCGAGTCGGTCATCTCCCGGTATGGCAGTGGTGCGGTCACCCCGCCGCCGGAGAAGCTGCCGGCCCTCGCCGCGCGGGTCGGTCTGCCGCTCGACGTCCTGGCCCCGCGCAGAGGGCTTCCCGACCTGAAGGACCTGCGCTGCGACGCCGGCATCCAGCAGAAGGACACTCCGCAGTACACCGGAACGAAGTCGGCGATGCCCGTGCGGGCCGCCGAGAACGGAATGCGCCGGCTGAAGGACGAGTTCGTCGCTCCGCTGGCAGAGGCGTACGGCGTGAGCGTGGAGGAGCTCAGAGCCGCCCAGGAGCGGTCGTTCGGCAATATGGTGCCGGCCGTGCGCAAGCCGGCGCCGCCGCGTTCCGCGGCGCTGGGCGCTCCGCAGACCGTCGCGGAGAAGATCACCTACCTGCTCGAGAGAACGTACGCGCGGCACGAGCGGCCTACCGACGCCGAGTTGGCCGACCGCGGCAACCAGAAGACCGGCCGGCCGATCCTCGATGAAGTCCTGGTGCGCGCGCTGCGGACAGGCAAGGAGAGCACCGGCGACGAGGCGATTCTCGGTGCGCTCGCCGCCGCCCTTGACGCGCCGCTGGTGTTCTTCACCAGCGACAGCCCCGACGAGGCCGCGCGGATCGTCGCCGGCATCCGCACGGTCCAGAACGGCGTCCGGGCCGCCCGGCACGGCGACGGCCCCCTGCCCCCCGAATGGCTCGACTTCATCGAGGCGTCCATCCGGGAAATCACCGGAGGCAAGTCGCCGGACGGTCCGGACAGCCAAGGCTGACCCGCCCCGAGTCAGAGCGTGACCGCGAGTTCTATCGTCTCCGTCCCCGCCCGCGCAGCCAGGGCCGCGTCCCACATGCGGCGGGCGCTCGGCGGGATCTCCTCGTCGGTGATGTCCTCGGGCCGGCTGAAGCGGAAAGCGCCGAGCTCGCTCTCCTGGAGCCGGATCGCCTGCTGCCGAGCCGCGGACAGCACGCCCCCGTCGAAAACGAAGTACTCGCGCGGCTCCCGTCCCGGCACCGACACAGTGGCGTGCACGAGCAGGCGGCCGATCTCCAGGTCGAGCCCCAACTCCTCCAGCACCTCACGGCGGCAGGCGTCCTTCGCGTTCTCCCCCGCCTCCACTCCCCCGCCGGGAAGGTTCCAGTACGGCTTGTAGACCGGGTCGACGATCAGCACCCGTCCCTGCTCATCGCAGATGACGGCGCCTGCGGACACGCTGGGGCGGTCGGTGGACTGGCTCATGCGCTGGCTCCTGGAGGTGGTTCGCGTACGGGTGTTCAGGCCTGGGCCGGGGCGCCGTGCTGGGAAGCGCCTTCGAGGATCTCCCAGCCCTCGTCCGCGCTGGTGCGGGTGTAAGCCGCGGACACGGCACGGAAGTGGGGCACCTCGACGGCAAGGTTCTTGCCGAAGTCGAAGGGGAGCGGGGCCGGCGCGCCCACGGGCTGGGTGAGGTAGGCCGCGCTGGCGGCACGGATCCACAGCGCTTCGGCCGTGATCCTCTTCCGCTCGGGCGTGCTGCCGTCGGCGCGCTGCCGGGCGAGTTCAGCCAGGTCGTGGGGCGCGTGGCGGCTGAGTTCGAGGATGACGTCCAGGATCTCGGTGATGTAGCGGTGCAGGCGAGCGGCCGGCGAGTCGTCGTAGCTGCTGTGCAGGTCACGCATCTTGTTGAGCTGCGCCATCGGGCCGAACCGCTCCAGCAGACGCCGGGGCCTCTGCCTGATGCGGCTCGGCTCGATTTGTGCGAGGTCACGCCACAAAGGGTGGATGGCCGCGAGGTGGGTCATCGTGTGCACGCGGTCGTTGGCGGCGCGGAAAGCCGGGGCGATCGCGCCGAAGCCCCACAGGAGGAAGGTCGTGTAGAGCAAGGTGTCGGTGACTGCTTCCTGGGCGAGGGAGAAATCCTCGGACACCGGGGTGACGGTGATCAGGATGACGTAGGCGATGCGCAGCAGGGCGTACACGACGGCCAGCACCATCGCGACGGCCATCATCCCCATGCCGATCTTCACGGCGCGCTGGGGTATCTGCTTGACCGCGCCGCCCCACTGCACGGCGCACACCGCGGCCGCGGCCGCGGTGTAGAGGTAGAAGAGGGACATGTAGATCGCCAGTCCCGGATCGCCGGCGTGCCGGCCCATGAAGTACGGGACATCGGCGACGACGTCGTCGAGCACGAAGGTGAACACCAGGGCCATCACGATGACGGTGCCCAGGGACGCCCGGGCCGCGATGCGGTGGACCAGCCGGGAGACGCGGACCGTGCGCGGCACGTGTGCGGAGGGCTCGGCGGTGGCGTAGACCGCGGTGATGTAGCGCAGCAGCACGCAGATGCCGGTGATGGCGAGCACGTGCTTGACCAGGTATGCCAGGTCGGGGATACCGAGGTCATTGATGAAGGTGCGTCCCAGAGTGGTCCTGGCGAGCCATGCCGCGGACAGCGCAGCGAAGGCTCCCCACAGCGACCTCTTGCGCCTGCGCCCCTTGAGCGCTGAGGGGGCTCTCATCAGTGCCTGCACCATCAGGAGAGCTGCGATGGCGTAGGCGAACGCGTCAGACATGTTTGTCCCAGGAGTTGCTAGGGCGGCCGAGGGGGTAACCGAAGTCCTCGGCGAGCCGGCGAGCGGTGGTGTCTTCGATGAACTCGGTCGTTCCGACGAGCTCGTGGATGCGGGCGGCCGCAGCCTCGGTGCGGATCTCCTTGTGGCTGCCGTAGTCGCGACGGGCCGACAGCTGGCCGTTCGCGATCATCCGCTCGACCATCTCGACCATTAGGCCGCCGCGGAGTTCGTCCAGCTCTCCGTCGGTGACGCCGTCGGCGTCGTCGACCCAGAGGTGGACGAGCTCGTGAAAGATGATCTGCCGGCCGTGGAACGTTTCGCGGGTTCCCGCGTGGAAAATGATGTCGAACGGCTGCGTCCGGTGCTTGATCCACAGACCGCAGACGCCGATCAGCCCGAGAAGCCGAGCCGGAATGGGTATGAGGTGGATCCGGCGCCCGCGGGCCTGCTCGATGTTGGCGATGAAGACGTCAAGGTCGAACGGGGTGGGGATGGGCATCGATCCGACGATCCGCGCCGTCTCTTGCCTGAGCGCCCGTCGCTGTCGCCTGCCCTGGCCACACGGGAGACCGATATTGCCGGTTCCTGCGGATATCCGTCGTGGAACCCACCTCGTCACCTTTCCTCCTCGCCCCTGCCCCGTTGTGCCGCAGGGCCACCCCGAGCAACCCAAACACGTGTTCTATTTCCGTGTCGAGTCGATAGGTGCGGCACCCGTCGCCCGCCGAGGCGACCCCCTTACCGCCATCGCCGAGAGTGACGATCTGACGGCGACCGTATGCAGTGGGCTGATCGCGCAGCGCACCGAGCGCGCCCACTATGTCCGGCCCTGCCGATCAAACGCAAGCATGAATTTCGTTTTCCCAGACGGAGGCGTCATTCCCGCACAGCTTCTTCCACAACGGCGGAATCCGACATCAGGCTCAACCCGGAAAGGGTGGAGCACCTCGGCGGAAGGGATGAAACAGGGATGTTTCCGCAGGTCATAAGGACCGCGAACATCTGCTGTACACCGTCGGGCCTGTGGGTCGACCGAGACGATGCGCATACTTCTCCCCGCTGCGGAAAGCCGTCCGAGTGGCAGCGGGCGCCCGCTCGTTCGCCGACTGGCGACAAACGCGCGGCGTCTCGACGGATTCTCCTGCGAGGCCTTCCGGAATGTGGACTTTCGCCGAGGACTTGCCCGAGGGATGGGTACTCTGCGTAATATCCCGACCGGCATCGACATCGGATGCCGAAGCGGTACGGGCGGTAGCGTCTGGCGCGACCTGAAGCGGCCGGAGCCATTCGGCCCGCCGTCTGCGCATCACGGTGCACCCCTGAAGTTCATGGCCCGGGGTCCACCTCAAGCGGAGGCTCCCCTTCTTGCCCGGTGAACCTAACCGCCTGCCACCGTTGCGTCAACTATAGTTTAGCTACTTCCGAGAGAGAGCAGCACATCGTGGCCCAAGCAGACGAGACGGCGGAGGGCGAGCCCCCCAAGCCGGCGCCTCCGGTTCCCGTTCCCGGCCCCGGTGCCAGCTTCGCCGACCGTCTGAACTACTTGTTCGACCGGGTGAGGCCCCCGGGGGCAGAAGAGTTCAGCAACGCGCACGTGGCCCGGACGATCTGCTCGTACGGTGAGGCAAGCATCACAGGCGCGTACATCGGGCAGCTCCGCAAAGGAGTCAAACTCCCCGGCTACCCGCTGCTCAAGCCGTTCGCGGATTTCTTCGGGGTCAAACCCTCGTTCTTCGTCGACGACGAGACAACCCGTAGGGTTACTGGCCAGTTCGAGTTGTTGCGTGAGCTCAGTCAGGCGGGCGTGAAGCAGGTCGCACTCCGTGCGATCGGGCTCTCCCCGCAGAGCCTCAACGAGGTGATGAAGAAGATCGAGGCCGTACGAGAGCAGGAAGGTCTGCCTCCCGCCCCGGACGAAGATCTTCCCTGACCTGCCACTACGCTTCGGCTCCAGGGGCTTTCGAGAGGAACACGCATGTGGCATGGCCGCCGTGCGCGCCGAACCGTGAACAAGGCTGCGGAGGTCGAACGGGTCAGCCGGGCCTTCGTGGAGGGCCTGGAGCTGCCGGCCGTCGACAGCGTCCTAGACCTGGCCCCGTTCATGGAGCAGATCACCGGCCGCGAGATCCGGCTCATGCCCTTCACACCGGACCTTTCGGACCCCGACTCCCTGGAGCCAGCCGCAGCCTGCGGCGCCTGGATGGCCACGGCCACGGCGGACTACCTCTTCTACGACGAGGGCGTCAGCCCCGCGTACACGGATGTCGTCGCCGGCCACGAGTTCGGGCACATGCTCCGGCACCGGGGGTCGAAGAAGTCCCTGGACGTCTCCAGCCTCGGCGGCCTCATCACGGACATCGACCCTGCCACTGCCCAGCTGGTCCTCGGCCGCACCCGCTTCACGGAGCCGGACGAGTACGAAGCCGAGATGATCGGCTCCCTCCTGCAGGAGCACGTCCGTAAGTCCCGAGCCGCGGCCGCCCGCGCGGCGAAGGCCGACGACCCCATCGCCCGCACGCTGCTGCGCTGACCGGAACAAGGCACCTTGAAAGACATACTTCACCCGCTGTGTCTGGCCATCGCCGGCACCGGGTTCCTTCTCCTGCTCCGCGACCTGGGCAAGCACCGGCGCAACCCCGCCCTGGTCGCCCTGGCCTTCACCTACGGATTCTCAGCGCTCAGCTACGTCACGTCGATCACCTGGGTGTGGGTACGCATCGACGGCTTCTTCGGCATCACGAACGTGGCCGTCCCAATCGCCCAGGGCTGCGTGGTCCTGGTCTTGGCGCTGCAGGCCAGCGTCCTGGCCCACTGGTCCATGCCCGTCGAAACCGCCCGCCGGCGTACCCGGCACCTGCTCATCGCGGCCGGTGTCGTCATCGCCGCGATGGCGGTGCTCTTCACCCTGCTGACCCCCACAGCGCAGCGCCCCGCGGACTTCTCGCTGTACTACGCCCACGACCCGTACTTCCAGGCCTACCTGCTGCTCTACATGGTGGCGTACAGCGTCGCCGAGGTGTACCTCGCCTGGTCCTGCTGGAAGTACGCCCGCACCACGTCGAACCGCTCCATCTCCACCGGACTGCGGCTCGTCGCGATCGGCGCGACCATCACCCTCGGCTACAGCGGGATCCGCATGGCCGGCGTGTTCGGCGGCATGCTCGACTTCAGCGTGAAGGGCCTCGACCCATACGCCTGGATCTGCGGCGACGTGGGCGCCACCTTGACCCAAATCGGCTATTTTCTGCCGACGCTGGCCCTGCGCCTGTCCTCGCTCCGCAACTGGATCAACACACACCTCACCTACCGGCGGCTGCGGCATCTGTGGGCCGCCCTCACCCAGGCCAATCCGGGCATCGCCCTCCTCCAGCCGGACCGGCAGCACGAAGCCATCCTCCAGGGCCGCAGCGTCAACTTCCCCCTGCTGCGTCGTAGCACCGAGATCCGCCACGGCCAGAAGCTGCTCCGCCGTTACCTGGACCCCGCGGTACTCATTGAGTCCGAAGCCCGGCGTCAGCGTGAAGGGCTCACCGGCGACGAGCTGGCAGCGGCCGTCACCGCCGACCAGATCAGCGCGGCCCTCGTGCGCCTCGCCGAGGACACGGCAGTCGACGCCCCGGCGGACTACGCCGACTCGAACCTGTCCTTGCCCGCCTACGAGGACGAGCTCCACCACCTCGAACGCGTCGCAGAGTTCTTCACCGCGCCCCGGACAGAAGCAACCGCCACCGATCCCACCAGCACCACATCAGGAGCCCGTACGTGATACTCCGCCGGACCGTGCTCGCCGCTGCGACGGCCCTCGCCGCGGCAACCGCCATGACCAGCCCGGCCAGCGCACGTCAGCGCGCCGTCAAAGACGCGCGTACTGCACCACTGCGCACGAGGTCCGCGAACGAGCAGCTTGCCGCTCTGCGTGAGCGCCGGATCACCAGCCGCGAGCTGCTGGAGCAGCACCTCAAACACATCGCCAAGGCGAACCCGCAGGTGAACGCCGTCGTCACCCTCGACGCCGACGGCGCCCGCGCGGCTGCCGACAAGGCCGACCGCCATCTCGCCTCGACCGGCAAGACGCTCGGCCCACTCCACGGCCTGCCGATGACAGTGAAGGACGCCCTCGAGGTCGAAGGGATCCGCACCACCTGCGGATCCCCCGCCCTGACCGACCATGTTCCCGACCGCGACGCGGACGTCATCGCGCTCCTGCGCGACGCCGGCGCGATCATCATCGGCCACACGAATGTGCCGACCATGTGCCAGGACATTCAGACGTCGAACCCCCTATTCGGCACGACCTCGAACCCCTTCGACGCCACCAAGACCGCCGGCGGCTCCTCCGGCGGCCCGGCAGCCGCTGTCGCCGCAGGGTTCACCGGCCTCGAAATCGGCTCCGACCTCGCCGGCTCGCTGCGCCTTCCCGCCGCGTACTGCGGGGTCTACGCCCTGCGCACCTCCCGCGGCGCCAGCCCGATCGTGCCCACCCGCGGTCACATCCCCCGCCTGCCCGGCTGGGCCACCAGCAGCGACATGATCACCCTCGGGCCGATCGCCCGCACCGTCGAGGACCTCGGCCTCCTCCTGGACGTCATCGCCGCCCCCTCTCCCGCGGACCGGGCCGGCTGGAACATCGACCTGCCGGCCCCGGCCAAGACCAAGCTCGGCCAGTTCCGGGTCGGCATCTGGGCCGACGACGCGTACTGCCATGTCGACGCCGAGACCCGCGCTCTCCTCGGCCAGGTCGCCAAGCTCGTACGCGGTCTCTGCGCCACCGTCGACGACTCCACCAGGCCCGTCGACTTCGCCGAGAGCGACAAGCTGTTCCAGCGCCTCATGTACGCCACGGCCTCGGCTACCTCCACCGACGCGGCGTTCGCGGCCGACGTCGCGGCAGCCGCGAAGGTCCCCGCCGACGACCCGAGCGGGCTGTACCTGCACTCCCGGACCATGCGCCACCGCGACTGGTGCGTCGCCGACGAGGCGCGCCAGGAACTCCGAGCGACCTGGGACCGCTACTTCGAGGAGCACGACATCCTCATCACCCCGGCAACGCCCACGGCCGCGGTGCCCGACCAAACCAGCACGCCTGCACCACAGCGGTACATCACCGTCGACGGTCAGAAGCGCTCGTACTACGACCAGACCAGCTGGCTCAACCTGACCAGCCCGGTCGGCTTGCCCTCCCTGGTGCTCCCCGCAGGCAAGACCGATGCCGGACTGCCGCTGGCCATCCAAATCATCGGCCCCTACCTGGGAGACCGCACCGTCCTCGAAGCCGCCAAGCAGCTCGCCCAGCGGCTGCCCCATCCCGCTCAGCCTCCCACGTTCGCCACCTGACCCCGCCCGGACGCCAGCGGTCTCACGTTCACCGAACGCCCCAGAAGCAAGGCTCTTCCCGCGGGTTTCGCCTGCAGTGTCCGTGGAGCGGGACATACAGATAGATGGTCGGCCCCGGCTGCCTTGCGGCCGACCATCTATCTGTCGAACAGGGGTGAGCTGCTCAGCCGAGGCCGGCGAGGTGGTCGAACTGACCGTCCTTCGCTCCGAGGATGGCCGCTTCAAGCTCCTTCTTGGTGAACACCAGCGGAGGGCCGTCAGGGTTGTGCGAGTCGCTGATCAGGATCCACTCCCCTTTGCGCCCGAACCTGATGCAGTTCCCACCACCGCCGCTCTCGAAGGTCGAGACCTGCCAGTCGACATCGCTCAGGTCAAGCGTGGACGGGTCGGGCTTCTTCAGAGTCACTGCAGCTCCTTAATCATCTTCTTGAATAGTCCTCGGGTGTCGTCTGGGTCCAACGCCCGCTCCCAGAGGCTGTTGAAGGCTTGGGTGTACGCATCCGTGTACAGCTCTTCGTCGAAGTACCCCGAGCTGACCATGTTCTCCAACCACACGACTGAGCGTGCCGGCTCGGGGAAGTGCATCACAACGAAGGCCCCAGACGTGCCAGGGTGGCAGTCCACTGACTCGGGCAGCACGCGGATGGAGTTCCTGGGCTTCTCGGACTCCACCAGCAGTCGTTCGAGCTGCCCCTTCAGGATTTCCTCGTCCTTGACCGTCTTCCGCAGGCCTTCCTCGTCGAGCAGGGCTCGGAACTCGCGCAGGGCGCCGTCGGCGATACGGCTCTGGCGGTCCATCCGGATGTCCACGAGTCCCTTGACGTCGGCAGGGCGGAGCCCGTCGCGCATCTTCGTGATGACGTACTCGGCGTATGGACGCGTCTGAAGAATGCCCGGCACCACCTTCGGCTCGTAATTGTCCTCGCCTCGGGCCCGCAGTTCGAGAGCGAGGAACCCTTCGAAGCGCATCGGCCCGAGCAGGTCGGCGTTCCGTCGCCACAGGGCCGGCCGTGGGCTGTTGGGGGTCGTTTCCGCCTGCAGGAGCGCCATCACCTCGCGCCGCTCGGCCGACTCGGCGTCCAGGCAGTTGAGAAGGGCTGCTGCGAGTTCCGGTGCTACGCGCTTCCGGCGGCCCCGCTCGAGCCTACTCACCGCGGAGCTGTCCAGGGAGAAGGGAGGATCGTGCCGTGCGAGGAGTTCGGCGACCTCGCCCTGCGTCAGGTCTCGTCGCTCACGCAACTGCCGGAAGAGTTCGCCGACTTCGCGGAGCATCAGCGACCCAGGAGCTTCGTTCCCATGCGACATGTTGCCCAGTGTGGCGGCTCGGCGAGATCCCTACAACCAATCTCTTCAGCAATTTGCTCAACCATGTTGCTTGGGGTGAGGTGTTGGGCCATCCTGGCCAGGGTCACGATCCGTGTCGGCACTGTCGCTCGTCACGGAACATGCCGCCGGCTGTGCGGACGCTGCTGGCTCCACCGCTGTCCGAGGAGGGCTACGAGGATGCCCCGTCCCACGCTGTTCCGCGTGTTAGTCCAGGAGCGCCAGTGGGACAACTGGGGTGTCTTTGCCTGCCATCTGGATCGGGCGGCGCGTGACCTGGCACGGAAGATCGACTCTCCCCACCTCTCCGGGGTCTTTGTTGCCCGGCGCACGTTCGACCGGTGGATGGCGGGCGAGTTGAAGGATACGCCCCAGCGTGACCACCAGGCGGTCCTGGAACACCTTTTGGGGTTCCCCTGCGTCGAGCTGTTCAGTCCGCCCCCTGCCGCTACCGGCCTGGCACGCGACGAAAGCGATGGCGGCCGGTCGTGCACCGATCAAGGTGGAGACGAACTCACCGCTCATCGACCCCGACGAGCGAGCCAGTACGACGTAGCCATGCTCGCGCTCGACGAGCGTCACGGAGGTTGATGTGCATACGACACGGATGACGCTGTTTCGTCAGCTTGTTCAGGAGCGCCACTGGACTACGGTTCAGACGTTCAATGCGCATTTCACCAACGCAGCGAAGGAGCTGGCCGATCGTACCGGCGAACGTCACCTCACGGGTGTGAGCGTCGCGCGCCGCACTTTCGACCGGTGGATGGCCGGTGAACTGCGGGGAATGCCCCAGCGGCACACCCGGGCCATCCTCGAGCACCTCTTCCAGCAGCCCGTCGCGCTCTTGTTCGCCACCGCGGAGGGCGTGGAACTGAAGGAACAGAAGGCCGCCGCCGAAGTCGAGCCGGCAGGTGCGCCGCGCTCGCAGGCTGCCGTCGCTCGCAGCGAGGGCACCTTCGACGACCCGCTGGCTGTGATCACCCAGACCGAGTTACTGACGCAGTCCAGCACAGGCACGGCCGTGCTGGACCACTTCAGGGGAGAAATCCAGGAAATCGTCGACCGCTACGAGACGCAGGGCCCACAGGCATTGGCCGGCCAGACCCGGTCCCTGCACGGGCAACTCAGCACCCGTTTGCACGGCCAACACCTGCCGACGGTGCAAACCGAGCTGTTCAGGCTCACCGGACAGGCAGCGGGCCTCCTGGCGTACATGGCCGTCAACGCCGGAGCTAAGCCGGCCGTCGCGGAAGCGTACTGCGCGCAGGCCGAGACCTTGGCCGAGCACGTCGGGGACACACAGCTGCAGATGTGGGCCGCCGGTACCCGGTCGCTGAGCCTGTACTACCAGCAGCGATACGCCGAGGCCGACGCGGCCGCGGCCGCGGGAGTCGACCTGGCGCCCAACAACGACCAGGCCATCAGGCTTCTGGTCAACGGACGAGCACGGGCTCTGGCTCGTCTCGGCAACCGACGGGGCGCGGAGCGGGCCATCGGCAGAGCGCTGGACCTCTCCGAACAGCAGCCGTCCCTGCCCACCGGAATCACGTCGTGTATCTCCTTCGCCCCCTACAGCCTGGCCCGGACCTTGGCCAACGAGATCACCGCGCGGTTGTCCCTCGGCGACACCGGCGAGGTCTTCTCCTGCGCGGAGCAGATCGACGGACTGATCGAGGAATCGGACTCCGAGTGGAGCCGGGCGCTGGTCCGGCTCGATGTCGCCGCGGCGCTCCTGGAGCACAGGCAGCCGGAGGTGGAGCACGCCATGGCGCTTGGGCGGAGCGCGCTCCACGCCGGCACCACCGCGCCCATCACGTCCGTGTGGCAGAGGGCGAACGAGCTGTACGAGAAGGCCGGGCGCTGGCACACCGAGCCTGATGTCGGTGACTATGCCGAGGAACTTCGGACCTGGCGCTCTCGTCCCCAGGCCAAATCGATCGTCAGCGGCTCGGCGTAGAGCTCGCACCGCACGAGTTAGGAGAGCCGTGACGCCCGAGCTGGACGTCTTCCCCGGGGCGTTTCCACCCCTCCCGCCGCCCGACCTCGACAGCCCCGACCTGCTCGTCGACCACGACTGGCGAGCGTTCACCGCTGTCGAGCGGATGAAGAACCACTGGGCACGCCCGGGGTGGCCGGAGGGGTTCCGCGCCTACTACTGGATGTTGACGTTCCCCGATGCCGACGAGCTGACGAGCCGCGCGCGACAGTGCCAGGACGCGCTCGCGCACCTGGGCATGGACCGCGTCCCCGATGACGGGCTGCATGTGACGTTGACCCGCGT
The DNA here is from genome assembly GCF_039540215.1 of Streptomyces tremellae. Classification (NCBI taxonomy): domain Bacteria; kingdom Bacillati; phylum Actinomycetota; class Actinomycetes; order Kitasatosporales; family Streptomycetaceae; genus Streptomyces; species Streptomyces tremellae. The sequence goes on along the minus strand of NZ_BAABEP010000002.1, from coordinate 226,242 downwards.
CGGTAGTGCCGACCAGGTGTCCAACGACCAGCTGCAGCTCCTTGCCGACCTGGCCGAAGAGGTGCCGCTGACGGCCTTCGAGGTCGTTGCCCATCCGATGGCTGGATCCAAGGGAGCCGTCCGGTTCACCCTCGCGCCGTGGTCACCGCTGGTCCGTCTCCATGCGGCGCTCAGCGAGGTCGGACGACGCGCGAACGTCCCCGGGGGCAAGCCCACCTCGGCCTTCCGGCCACACCTGGGCGTGCAGTACAGCAACCGGGAGCGTCCCGCCGCTCCCGTCATCGAGAGCGTGGCTCGCCTGCGCACGCTTGAGCCGGTGTCCTTGGAGATCGACCGCGTAGATCTCGTCGAACTCTGGCGTACGACCGAGCCCTTGCCTGCCTATCGATGGCGGGTCGTTCGCAGCGTCCCTCTGTCTCCGCGGTCGACCTCGCGTGCCCTCTCCGGGCCGCAGCCGGGCTGACCGAGGACCACGTAGATCGAGACCAGGTGCACGCGATGCGGATGACGTTGTTCCGTCAGTTGGTTCAGGAGCGGGACTGGACCACCATCGAGACGTTCAGCACTCATTTCGTCAGAGCCCGAGGGGAACTAGCGCAACTGCCCGGGAACAGCCGTTTTGCGGGCGTCTCCGTCGCACGCCGCACCTTCGACCGGTGGATGGCCGGTGAACTGAAGGGCCTGCCGCAGCGGGACACCCGGGCCATCCTCGAGCACCTCTTCCAGCAGCCCGTGACACGGCTCTTCGGCGCTGCCGATGATGGTGGTGAGCACGGGGCCGCCGAGCTCGATGGAGCGGACGTTCCCGCTGCTTCCCAGTGCCTCCTCGGGTCGGGACCGGTGCAGGGGGGAATCCTCCCCCCAAGCCCGTTCCTCCCGCAGGAAGGCGCAGACGTGCACCGACGCCAGCTGCTCCGGGTGGGGAGCGCCGTAGCGGCACTGCCTCTCCTCCCCGGGCCCGCCAAGGGCTCCGTGAGTCCGCGCCTCGGGCGGATGACGCCGGACCAGTCAGAAGCCCTGCTCGTACATCTGCGCGAGATGTGGCATCTGCTCGTCCAGAGCGACAATCTCCTGGGGCCTCTCCACGCTCTCACCGGCGTTCATCAGAACCTCGGCGTACTCCAGGAGCTTCTCGAGCACGCCGGTCCTCACCTGCGCGGCGAAGCGCTGCTCCTGGCCTCCCGCTATGCCGAGTCCGCGGCCTGGCTGCATGAGGACTGCGCCGCCGACGACTCGGACACCGCACAAGCCGAATACTGGACCAACCAGGCGATGGCCTGGGCTGTCGAGGCCGGCGACGACGTGATGACCGCGTGGACCCTGTTCCGACGGGCCCAGCAGGCGACCGCCAGCGGCCACGCCGCCCCGAGCATCAGCCTGTCCCGCGCCGTCCAACGCTACGACCATGTCCTCACTCCGCAGATGCGCGCCGCCGCTCTCCAGCAGGAGGCCCACGGATACGCCCTCGCCGGTGAGGAAGTCGCCTGCCACCGGCTGATTGATCAAGCCGAGGCCTTCGCCGCACAGCCCCAAGGCGCGGGGGACGGCCGCAGTGGGCACGGCGACTTCGCGACCCCGGCGTACCTGGAGGGGCAGCGCGCGAACTGCTGGCTGCTCCTGGGGCGCTCGGATCGCGCCGTCCCGATCCTGTCGAACGCTCTCGCCGCCATGCCCCATGTCTACCGGCGCGACCGCGGTCTACTGCACGCCCGCCTTGCTACCGCTCATGCGCGGACCGGCGACGTGGACCAGGGCGTCGACCATGCCCGCCAGGCGCTCGTCGTCGCCCGAAGCGGAGGTTCGACGCGAATCCTCCATGAGACGATCGCAGCCGTCGACGCGATGCGCTCCGCCTCTGACACCCCCGGGGTGGCCGAGTTGATCCGGGCCGTCGCACAGAGCTGAGGGAGGGGCAGTGCCCACGTCGGTGGAGCTGGCGGCGATGCGTCGCGCCATCATCATCTCAGCGAGCGGCCTTGGCGCCACCAGTCCGAACCCGGCCGTCGGCTGCGTGATCCTTGATGACGCTGGGCGCACGGTGGGCGAGGGGTACCACCCGCGCAAGGGGGACCCGCACGCCGAGGTCAACGCGCTCGCTGCCGCCGGGGCCCGCGCCGCAGGTGGCACGGCGGTAGTGACGTTGGAGCCGTGCAACCACGACGGCCTCACGCCGGCCTGTCACCAAGCCCTCCTGGACGCCAAGATCGCGCGCGTGCTGATCGCGGTCATGGACCCCACTTCCCGCGGTGCGGGCGGAGCCGCGCGCCTGCGCCAGGCCGGCGTCGACGTCCAGACGCACGTCCTAGAGGAGGAAGCCCTGGTCGTGCTCGGCCCTTGGCGCACCTCCTTGTCGCACCAGCGTCCCTTTTTGCACCTGATGATCCAGACGGATCCTGCGGGCTACCCCGCCGCTCTCACTGCTGAAGCGCACGCCGAGATCGAGCTCGAGCGCCAGGCACACGATCTACTGATCTCCCTCGACGGCTCGGCCGAGGAAGGCCAGATCGGCAGTCACGGGAGCCGGTTCTCGGTGCCCGCCCAGCTGGTGCCCGACGAGCCAGCAGACGCGGTTGCCGCGCTGACCGAGGCCGGAGCCCGCTCCGTTCTGCTAGTCGGGCCCTCGAAGCTGGGCGAGCGCCTGCTGTGTAAGGCGTTGGTGGACCGCCTCACGCTCTTGGTGCCGGTTCTGGAGCCAGCGCAGGCCGCGGCCACGACTCTCGCCCCGCTGCTCCCTGACGGCTATGTCCTGTCCCGCATCACGCGCGCGGGCAGCCAGCTCGTGGTCTCCGCCGAGCGCGGCTGACCGCCGCTGGTCATCGCCGGCGGTGTCATCGCGGCACGGTGTTGTCGGGAATGAGCGCCCGGACGGGCTTTGCCTTATCCGCGGGAAGAGCCGGATCGGCGCCCCCACACGTGCTGGCACCTGATGCCGCGCTCGACGTCCTGGAGCGAGGGCTTGCGCGGTGCGCCGCAGGTGCTGCATTCGCTCGGCCAGGGCATGGAGCGGGCGCCGGGAAACCGGGTCTTGGGCTCGTACCCCGCTGCACGCATCGTTTCCTCGTGCTCACGCTCTTCGGCGGTCAACGGGGCACGGTCCACCGGCGGAATCGGCTGGCTGCTCGCCGCGGACGGGGGCGACAAAGACTCGTTACTCGGGGGGAACCCACCGATCAGCAGTCCCAGGCTTATCCAGCGCTTCGGCTCTTTCTCGTGCATCTCGGGTCCTGTCTGTGACGGCGCGGTCAGGGTCTCGGTGCGGCGTCCCACTTGGTGATCCAGGGGGACGACTCCGCCGGCAAGAGCGATGCTCAGGGCTGCAGTTCCTTGACGGGCTGACGTGACGCCGCTTCTCTGACCTGTGTCCGGAGGCCGGCGTAGACGTCGTCGACGATGCCGAGCTCCAACTCTGTAAGCGGATCGCCCAGGCAGTTGAAGTTCTCCTCCACCTGCTCCCCGGTGCTGAATCCGGCAACGACCACGCACTGATCTCCGCGTTGCAGGCTCGAGCGCAGGGCCAGACGCCCGAGGGTGCCGGGAGCGTCCCCGAAGTGATGGCGGAGGACATGCAGCTGCTCGTCGACCCGCTCCCTGAGCCAGGGCATCAGCCCGGCACGTCGAGGAGGAACGGACGCGGGTGAAGACTTGCTCACGGTTTCATTTCCGACGAGCACGCCATGGGCCAGCGGAGCCGCCAGCACCAGGCCGACGCCGTTTCGCGCCGCGAACGTGAACAGGTCCTGGCCGTCGAGTGAGACCGCTGGGGTGAACGCGTTGAACCGCGTCCAGACCACGTCCGGCTTGATCAGCCGGAACAGGTACAGGAACCGGTCCGCCTGGGCCGCCCACTCCTCGGGGGAAGCCGCGTAGTGCGTGAAGGGTCCGCGCATCCCGATCGCCCTGATCGCCTTCACTTCCCGAAGCGTGCGCATCGCGTCGATGGCGTTGCCCAGGTAGCGGTCCCCCGGACCGAAGTCGAAGCTGTCCAACGTGTAGAGGTGGAGCTCCTCGGCGTACAGGTTCTCCAGGGTCTGTTCAAGCTGGTGGTGGATGTGCCGGCCCGCGTACGGATGCTCTGCGCTGCCGCGTATCTGTCCGACCTTGCTGCTCAGTTGTAGGGCCAGGTCCGGGTTCTGTCGCGAGAACTGGCCGAGTACGCGCTCCGAGTGCCCGGAGCCGTAGGAGTCGGCCGTGTCGAAGAACGTGGCACCCCGCTCGACCGCGCGGTGGAGCCCCGCAAGGAACCGGCCGGCCCTCACCGATCCGTCCGGGAGCGTGTGATCTGTGGGGACGTCACAGTGGAGTCCGAGCGGGTGGGTGAGAATGCCGCGGCACAGGTGGCGGACTCCAAGGTCATGAGCGGTCACGCGGCACTCCCTGCCAGGCAGAAAGCGGCGGTCACGACCTTGCCCTCGTGAGCGGGTTCGACCCCCCAGCCGTTGGCGAATGCGTCGATCAGGAACAGGCCCCGGCCGCTCTCCGACAGGTCCGCTCCACCGGTCGTGGCACTCACCTCGTCCTGCAGGTCAGCCAGGAGACTGCCAGGAGCGGTGGGAATGGCAGTGGTGTCCCTTCCGCGGTCAACGACGCCCACGATGACGCCCCTCTCGTAGAGGTCAAGCGTGAGACATACAGGCCCACCCGCATGCCGGATCGCGTTGGTGAGGAGCTCGATGACGACCAGCACGGCATCGTCGATCCGCCCCTGGTCGGTCCGCCCGGTGAGCACCCGGCGGACCGTCTTGCGAGCCCACACCAGCGGTTCCTCCCTGGCGGTCAGCGCGAAGGCATGGTGGTCGACCAGTGGCCCCAGGGGCAGTTCCCGGATCAAGTCGGCTGCTGTCGGCGGCACCTTCGTCTCCTTGCGTGTCGAGACGCCTTGTGGCGCGGGCCGGAATCCCGACCCGCCCCCAACCCTGGCCGACCGGCTGCGGCACCGGTACGCCAAACCTTGGCCACGTTGTGGCCATCTCTCCCGTCGGCGATTCAGCTCGTCGTGTCCGCGAGGGCCAGAGCTCCCCTTCACCACCCCTCCGCAGGGCCCGTCGGCGTGGCGACGCTCTGGACTTCGGGGGCTGGCGACCTGCCAGGACGCGGGGATTCACGCGCCCGCCTGCGCACCAGTTCGGATCTGGCCGTCGAGTCTGGCGGTCAACGGGTGCGGCTCCTCCAGGCAGGCGGTGCGGTCCAGGACGAGCGCGGCGGCGCCTTCGACACCGTTCCCGCCATCTGACGCGCGCACCGTGCCGAAACTCTCCCAAATCGCCCACGCTGATCACCCGCGCCATAGGGTGCTCCCCGCGCTCCAGGCGGCTTGGCGGCCTGAAGCCTGCAGGCGCCCCCGTTGCCATAGCGCCTATAAGCACGCGAAACGTCAGCTTCGTGAGTCTGCTCAGCCGGGCGATGTCAAGCGGTTCCGGGAAGGTGGCCGCGAGATGGCCACGCACCGATCTCGCTCCGTCGTCAGCCCATCGGATGGGCAATTCGACCCCCTTTGCGCCCCGGGCGGAGGCAGAGGAAGGGGTACGGCGCAGCCCTCACGTGCTCGATATGGCCATGAGGTGGCCACGCTTTGGCGTACCGGTGCCGCGGCGAGGCGATCACGCTTAGTTCCGGATGAGTTCCGCACCCGAAACCGCCGCCCGTACCCCTTCAGGAGTCTCGATGAGCCTCACCGCCTTCGCCCCTCGGCGGGCGCGGCCTGCCGTGGAAGTCCCCTACCTGTGGTGGGGGCCACGGATGGCGGACAAAGACGCCTCTCTGGAGGTCAGTTCCCTCGTCGCCGGCGCGCACCGAGACGTCCACCTGGTACTGGGCGATGACAGGCCTCTCCCGGCTCTGCAGGCCGATGTCGACCAGCTTCTCGTCAGCTTCGCCGTTCATCTCGAGAGCCTGCTCCGGATCGTGGACGTGCGTGCCGAGACGACCTCACGGATCGCTCGGATGCAGCTTCTGGGGCGGCTGCCCCGACCCCTGGGTCACATGGAGTCGCGGATCCGCCTGGTGATGGCTGCCGAATGCGTCCAGGACGTTCTTGCTCATCTCCGTCCCGAGGGTGCGCCTCGGGCACGACCTGAGCCCCGCCGTTGGCGTTGGCGGTTGCTCGCCCGACGACTCTCCCGCCCAGCCGTGAATTCCCGCTGGGCCCGTGACCGTGAGGAAGCGCATGTCTGAGCACCGCCGGCCGACTCAACTCCGCCGTCGCGCACCCGGATCGGTAGCACTGACCCAGTCCTCGCTGCGTGGGCTGGTCCTGCGGCCGATGCTGGGGGCCAGTGTCGCTGCCGTCGCCGCCGGGGCGGCTTACCAGACAGGACAGCTTCCTCTCCCGGTGGCGGCTTCCAGCGCGGCCGCGGTCTGGCTCGGCATGACCTTCTACGGCGTGCGCCGCGCCGACGCCGCCCTCGCGGGTGCCAACCTGCACCTGGAGAACGTGGTGATCGGCCTCGAAGATCTGCGCACAGCGGTGAGCGAGGCCATGGAGCGGGCGGGGACGGGAACCTCCAACGGCACCCCGGCCGCAGCACCGTCGCTGTTCAGCGGCTCTCTCAGCGCCGACCCCGTAGTCGCCATCGAGCAGTTGCTGTTCGTCGTGCGGGGCGAGGTGGAGCAGGCCATCGCCAGTGCCGCGCAGCTCCAACAGAACAACGCTCTGGAAGAGCGTGCGCAGACGGACCTGCTGCGCACGATCGCTCAGCGGCAAAGCGCGCTGATTGCCCGCGCGTTGGAAGCCCTGGACAAGGCGGAGAGCAGCGTCGAGGACCCCGACATCCTCGACAGCTTCTTCCGCATCGATCATCTGGTGACGCAGCTGCGCCGATCGGCAGAGAACATCGCGGTCCTGGGCGGCCAGCCCCTCGCCGGCCGCAGCCGTACGCCGCTGCCGGTGTCCACCGCCCTGCGCCGCGCTGTCGAGGAGATCGAACGGTACGACCGGGTCCAGATCACGCCGCCCCCGGACAAGCTGGCCTTCCCCGGTCACGTGGGCCCGGATCTCGTGCATCTCCTGGCCGAGCTCCTGGAGAATGCGGTCCGGTTCTCCGACTCCCGCACCCGCGTTGTCCTGACTGCGACCGAGGAGCAAGGCGGCCTGGTGATCGCCATCCGCGACCAAGGCATATCCATGCAGCCCGCCCAAATGGACGAGCTGAACGCGCAGTTGGACGCACCCGACACCGTGGATGTGTACGCGCGGCTGAGAGCGGGCGCCATCGGCCTGGTGGTTACCGGCCAGCTCGCCCGGCGCTGCGGCATCCGGGTCCAACTGCGCGCCAACCACGACGGCCCCGGGACGACCGCCTTCGCACTCATCCCGAACTCCGTCTTGACGACCGCCCCCGCGCCCCAGGTTCGGAGCGAACCCACACCGGCGCGCGCCGCGACGCCGTACGGGGCACGCCCCGAGCCGCTGGCGCACCACGGTGACTACGGACGGACGCACCCAGCCAGCGCCCCTCAACCGAGCCCCATGGATGCGGCATCGGCCCCGCGTCAGCACACGGCCGTGGCCCCGACGGAAGGGCGCATCCCTCTGCCCGTCCGCCCGGCCCAGCCCACCCCCCAAGGCCCGGCTCGCACCGCCGCTGCGCCGGTGACGAGCAAAGGTCCCACGCCCGGACTCTTGGCGTCGTACCGCCAGGGTCAGCGGGCAGCGCAGCACCGCCCGGACGGCGAGTAACCCCCCTACCCCCGATCTGGAGAGATCCCATGTCGCAACACACCATCGAGCTGAGTCCCCTTGGCCAGATGCTGGCGGACTTCGTCGACCACACCCCCGGGGCTGTCGCATCCGTCCTCGTCTCGTCCGACGGACTGGTGGACGAATTCCATGGCCTCCCGGAGGAGGGCGCCGACCGCCTGGCCGCCGCGGTCAGCGGGTTCGCGTCTCTGGCCAACGGCGTATTCCGGGACGCCCCCGGCGAGGTGCAGCAGACCGTGGTCGAGCATGACTCCGGCACGCTGTTCGTCATGCGGGCGAAGGTTCCGCAGCAGGTCGCAGGCAAGGTCGGGAACCTTCTGGCGGTACTCACCAACGAGACGGCCGATGCGGGCGTGGTCGGCTACGCGATGCTCCAGTGGATCGACAGGATGCACGAGCATCTGCTCAACCCCGTCCGCACCGTGCCGCGGCCGGTCCAGTGACGTGGTCCGCTCTCACCCTGACCCGGCCGCTGAGGCGGTCGGCTCGCGGTTGCGCCCCTACACGCTCACCGGGGGCCGCACCCGGCCCGACTACCCACTTCAGCTGGACACCTTTCTGGCGGCGCGCCCCGCGCCGGCCGACGTCGAGCTCGGGCCTGAGAGCGAGTGGATCCGGCTGCTGTGCGCGACGCCCCGGGCTGTCGCTGAACTCGCCTCGAGCTTGGGCCAGCCCGTCCAGGTCGTCAAGATCCTTGCCTCCGATCTGCTGCACCTGCAGGCCCTGGTCGTCGCGGAGCAGAACGATGACGGCCCCACCCGAGAACTATTGGAGACGGTCCTTGTCCGGCTACGTGCCCTCTGAGGCGGCACCCTCGCGCCTGCGCAAGCTCAAGATCGTGGTGTCGGGAGGTTTCGGCACCGGCAAGACGACGATGGTCGGCGCGATCAGTGAGGTCCGGCCCCTGTTCACCGAGGCCCCGATGACGCAGGCCAGCGAGGGCATCGACCGGCTGGATGGGGTGGAGTGCAAGACCACCACCACCGTGGCCATGGACTTCGGACGGGTCACCCTCGCGGGGCCGGGGGCCGAGCCGGACATCGTGCTGATGCTGTTCGGCACCCCGGGGCAGGACCGGTTCAACAGCATCTGGGACGACCTCTCCTACCGCGCGGCCGGCGCGGTGGTGCTGGTCGACACCCGCCGTCTGGAGGACGCCTTCGCGGTCGTGGACTACTTCGAGGGCAAGCACCTGCCCTTCCTAGTCGCGGTGAACCTGTTCGACACCGCTCCGCGCTACCTGCTCGACGAGGTCCGCCAGGCTCTTCGCCTCGGCGCGCACGTCCCGGTCCTGGCCTGCGACGCCCGGAAGCGCGAGTCCGTCCGCGACGTCCTTTCCGATCTCTTGGTCCATGCCTTGTCCCACCTGCCCGCCTCTGCACACGCCGCCCTAGGAGCCCGCCCGTGATTCCCGTCCTCGGCACCCCACCAGCCGACGCCCGCATACACCTGCTGAGCCAGCTCGGCATGGACCACCCGGACCCGCAACTGGACGCCCTGGCGACCGAGTTGGCGGCCGAGGCCGGCGCGCCGTACGCCATCGTCAACGCGTTCAACCCGGCCACCGGTCGTCAGGAGTTCGTCGGTCTGTCGGCGCCCCCCGCCAACGGGCTGCCGCAGGTGGAGCGGTCGATGGCCCCCGACTGGGGCTACTGCCCCGAGGTCGCCCGCCGCACCACCGCCCTGGTGCTGCCCGATGTCTTCGCCAAGCCGCGCTTCGCCGTGAACCCCGTCGTCGACCAGCTCGGCATCCGCACCTACGCCGGCGCCCCTCTCATTCACACGCATCCGGACGGCTCGGGCGGCGAAGTTTTCGGCACCGTCTGCTTCGTCGGATTGGAGCGGATGGACCGGTCCACCGGACAGGCATCCCTCGCGCTCATCAAGCAGTATCGCGACCGCGTACAGCAGCTGGTCTACCAGCGCTCCGGCATACCGCTTCCGTAGCTACCGCTTCGCCGACGACACCCAGCCCGGGTGTCCCTTTGGAGGGGAATTCAGTGTCCGAGTCGTATTTGACCGACCGCCACCTGCAACTCCGAGACGAAGTACGCGCCTTCGCCGAAGCGTTCGTCGCGCCCCGCGTCGCGGACATGGAAGCCAGCCGCGAGATCGAGCACGCCCTCGCGGGCGACATCGCCCGCCGCGGCTGGGTCGGCGCCACGATCGGCAAGGAATACGGCGGGATGGCGGTCGGCCACCTCGCCAAGACCGTCATCGTCATGGAACTCGCCCGGGTGAGTGCCGCGATGGGCGCGATGGTGCAGGCCTCGCAGCTCGGCACTGCGAAAATCGTGCACTTCGGCACCCCGGAGCAGAAGAACATCTGGCTGCCAAGGATCGCCGCCGGTACATGCCTGCCCACCATTGCGGTCACTGAGGAGGTCTCCGGCAGTCACGTACTGGGCATGGAGATGACCGCCGAGCGCGACGGCGACGACTACGTCCTCAACGGCGCCAAGGTCTACGTCGGCAACTCCCATGTCGGTGACCTGCACGGGGTGGTGGCCCGCACTGGTGAAGGTTCCCAAGGTCTGACCGCCTTTCTCGTGGAGTCCGACCGCCCCGGTCTGACCCTCTCCCCACCCCAGCCGACCCTCGGCCTGCACGGCTTCTCCTTCGGCGAGCTGGTCTTCGACAACTGCCGCATCCCCGCCACCAACCGTCTCGGTGCCGAAGGAGACGGCCGGGACGTCGCCTACTCCTCCAGCATCCTGTACGGCCGGCCCAACCTCACGGCCGTGGCCCTCGGGATACACGAAGCCATCCTGGAGACCACCACGGCCTTCTGCCACGAGCGCATCCGCTACGGCAAGCCCCTGCACGAGCTGCCGACCGTCCGCGCCAAGCTCGGCCAGATCCAGTCGCGCCTGATGACCGCCCGGCTCACCGCCTACCACGCGGCAGGCCTCCTCGACCGCCACCGGCCCGAGGACGACGCCCCCGAGGCGCGCACCGACTTCTCCTCGTGTGACGCCGAATTGATGAATGCCAAGTACGTCAACACGGAGTACGCGCTGGACTCCGCCCGCACCGCGATGGAGATCCACGCGGCCGCGGGACTGCACACCAACCGCCCCATGGAGCGCTACCTGCGCGACGCGCACCACATCTACGCCCCCGCCGGCACCTCCGACATCCAACTGCTGAGGCTGGCCGAGACCGCCCTGGGCCTCACCAAGGGCCAGTACTCCCGCCGCTTCACCGGATCGGGCCTCGCCGGCCGCGCCGCCACGGCTGTTCCGGCCTGACCCGGCGCCGGACGTACCCCCGCGTCCCGTCCCCCTCTCCCTGGAGATTCCCGATGCCCACGCACACTTCCGCCCCCAGCTGTTCCGTCAGCCTGTTCGACGAACGCGTCCTTGCCGACCCCTACCCCACCTACACGGCGCTGCGTTCTACGGGCCCGGCCGTCCACCTGGAACAGCACGGAGTGTGGGCCGTGCCTGGTTACGCCGAAGTCCATGCCGTCCTGAAGGACCCGGTTACCTTCAGTTCGGACGGCGGGGTCGCGCTCACGGAGCAGGCCAACTCCGGAATCCTCGCCGACTCGATGATGGCGCGCGACGGCGAGGAGCACGCCCGGCTGCGCCAGGTACTTGCGCGGCGTCTGTCCCCACGGGCGGTCTCCAAGCGCCGTGAAGAGCTCTCCTCGCGCGCTCACCGCCTGGTCGCCGACCACACCAGGACCGGCTTCTTCGAATCCGTCGCCCTGGCCCGGCAGATGGTGTGCGAGACCTCCGGGAGCCTGGTGGGGCTCACCGAACCCGAGAACTCCGTCCTGCTGGCCGGCACCTTCGACGTGTTCGGCCCTGACAACGACCGCTTCCGCCAGGCCCTCCCGGAGGCCGCCGCGATGCGCGCCGCTCTGGAGCGGGCCCTCAGCCGCGAGACCGTCGCCCCTGACTCCCTGGCCGCCGCGGCGTACACCGCAGTCGACCGCGACAAGCTCACCGAGCCGGAGGCCGTGGCGCTGACCTGCGATTACGCGACTGCCAGCGTCGACACCACCGTGCTCGGACTGGTCGAGACGATCGCCCGGCTGGCCCAGGACCCCGTTCAGTGGACCCGGCTACGCAAGGACCCCGACCGGGCGGAGGCGGCATTCCATGAGGCGCTGCGTCTCGATGCCCCGATACAAGGACGCGGGCGGATCGTGACCCGCACCACCGCCCTGGGCGGCGTGCGGATCGAGGCCGGTGAGCAACTCTGGCTGCTCTACGGCTCCACGGGCCGCGACGAGCGCAAGTGGGGCGCGCGTGCCGATACCTACGACCTGGTTCGCCCCTTTGCCGACCGGCATCTGGCCCTGGGCGAGGGCTCACACCAGTGCCCGGGTGTGTCGCTGGCCCTGATGCAGGCCCGCTGCCTTCTGCGGGCGCTCGCGCACCGGTGCGCACACCTGGCACCAGCGGGCGACCTCGTCCGCGCCCTGCACAACACGGTGCGCGGCTACACCAGCGTGCCGGTCGCTGTCGAGCTCTCTCCGCACGCCGGGAATGCCACGTCACCCTCAGCCGCGAGGAGGCCAAGGTGAACTCATGTATCTCGGAGGGCTTACCACGCGAGTCTGACCTCGCTGACCTGCTGCTTCTCCACAGCGGAGGCGTCTTCCGCGTCGGCCCCGGCCTCGACGCCATCGTCGTGCCCGAGCCCTTGGCCCATGACGCCCTTGACATCATCGGCGGGCACCCGGCCGACCCGGTGGGGGCCGTCGCCGCGCTCGCCGACGGATGGGTGTTCTTCGTCCCCGAGGAGTCGGACGACCCCAACTGGCCCGAGCCTGTTCGCTACCTGCGCGGCGGCTCCACGATCAGACTCCCGCCGCCGCCCGGTGCCCCCGAGGCGCACGACCACGCCCGGTGGATCCGCTGGCCCCACTGCGGGCGCGTGTTCACCGCCCCCCTGCTCCTTCAGTTCACGCTGCATGCCCTCGGCAAGCGGATCCTCACTTCCTGACCAGGAGAGTCCCGTGCACACCCCAAGTCTTCCAGCCACCCCGGGCAGGCCCGTCGCCTCCCCGAGGCGCGCGATCCATCGGAGCCCGCTCTACATCGCCCCCCATGAGGGCGAGTTCCTGTGCGACGTCGACGTGCTCTTCGACGAGCACGGGCACGTCTACTACGCAGACGAGCGTCCCGAGGACCGCGACATCGACGGCATTCTGTGGGAGCGGTGGGGCGGAGTGCCGTCCGGCCCCGTGGCGATGGCGCACCACCATCCCGCACGGCAGCGCGAGGTGATGGACGCGGGCCCGAAGTGCGGGATCTGCGGGGGCGAGCCGGACCGTGATGAGCGCGGGGTGCTCTGGTTGCTCCACGTGGACGCCGACACCCGCGCGACCCTGACCTTCCCTGGGGACATCACGACCGCCACCCCCGCGGTCTGCCGCACAGACGCCTTCCATGCTCTGCAAGCCTGCGAGGTCCTGCAGGAAGGGTTCATCGCGGTGCGCGTGCAGGAGGCCGAGGTCGTCGGCGTCCGCGGCACCGTGTACTCCGCCACCGAGCCGCCTCTGCTCGAGCAGGTCGTACGGCTGGACGACGATGCCATCAACCGGGTGGTGGCACGCCAGCTGATGCGCCAGCTGCGCGACGCGGAGCTCGACGAGACCACGCTGGCCACGGCTGGCCGGCGAACCCGCACTCGCTCTGGCGGGGCCACGTTGGACGTCCCGGGGCCGACGTGGGGATGACGACGATGCGAAAGCCACGCAAGGCGGCGCTGTTCGACTTGGACAGCACCCTCACCGACCACGCAGCTGCATTCGCCCGGTGGGCGGAGGAGTTCTGCGCTTCCACCGGCATCCCAGTGCCCGAGCTGATGCGAGCCGAGACGTGCCATGCCGGCGCCCGTCACGCGTTCTTCGCGGAGATCAAGGGTGCCTTCGGGCTCCGGCGATCCATCGCGTCGCTGCACGCCGACTACCGGCGTCGCTCGACCGAGCTCGTGCCCTACCGTCCCGAGGTCTGCGCCGCCATGCAGCAACTCGCCGACGACGGCTGGGAACTGGGCGTCGTCACAAACGGAGCTCCCGACACGCAGCGCCGCAAGCTCGAAGTCGCGCGCCTGGCCTGCTACTTCGGCTCGGTCGTGATCTCCGGCGAGTACGGCGTTCGGAAACCGGGCGTGGTCCTGTTTCAGATCGCGTTGGACGAGCTGGGTGTCGATGACCCCGCCCACGGCGTGATGACCGGCGACTGTCTCGTCGCCGACATCGGCGGTGGACAGCGTGCGGGACTGCGCACCGTGTGGATCGCCGACGGGCGCACACGTCATGACCTCGACCCTGAACCCATTCACGTTGCGCAGGACGTGGTGCAGGCAGCCGCCTGGCTGCTCGGCAACCCGCCCCGTCCGGCTCGCACCTCTCCCCTGTCGCTCTTGGGCGGGTGAATCAGCTGTGCGAGGCAAGGACATCGCCCGGCTGGCCACCTTCGTGATCGCCATCGCGGTGATCATCACCGCCGCACAGCTGCATACCCCGCTGTAATCCGCGCCGAGGTCGGGGCCGCCTGCCCTGTGCTGCGCCGGCCTCACCGCACCACCTGGCGCCCGCGTCCCGCGGGCGTCGAGCCGCACGACCCGATAACCACCACGGTCCCCCGCGGACCACTGACCAGAACGGACTTCCATGGCTGGGCGTATCGAGGACTACGCACTGATCGGTGATCTCCAGACGGCCGCACTCGTCGGCCGTGACGGGACGATCGACTGGTTGTGCCTGCCCCGGCTCGACTCGGAGGCCGTGATCGCCGGACTTCTTGGCACCCCGGACAACGGCTACTGGCGTATCGGCCCGTCGGTGTTCGGAGTCGGCCCGAGCCCTGCGGCCGACCGCCGTTCCTACCGCGGGGACTCGCTGATCATGGAGTCGGAGTGGGACACCCCGACCGGCACGCTGCGGGTCACCGACTTCATGCCGCCGCGCACGGACGACGACGACAGCCCGCGCGTGGTCCGGGTTGCCGAAGCCGTCACCGGAACTGTCACCGTCGACGTCGCCCTGTCCTTGCGCTTCGACTACGGCAGGGTGGTGCCCTGGGTTCAGAAGACCGACGACAACCGCATCTCCGCGGTTGCAGGCCCTGACGCGGTATGGCTCGACACCGAGGCGGAGACCCACGGCGAGAAGCTGACCACTCGCTCCCGCCTCACGCTCGCCGAGGGCGAGCGCGTCACGTTCACCCTTAGCTGGCAGCCCTCGTACAAGGGCCCGCCGGGCAGGCTGGACGTTGACCAGGCCTTCGAGGACACCGAAAAGTTCTGGGCGGACTGGGTCTCACGGTGCACCTACAACGGCCGCTACCGGGCCTCGGTCATCCGCTCGCTGATCACGCTGAAGGCGTTGACGAACCCGCTGACCGGGGGGATCGCCGCCGCGGCGACCACCTCGCTGCCGGAGGAGATCGGCGGCGTCCGCAACTGGGACTACCGCTTCGTCTGGATCAGGGACGCCGCAAAGATCCTGTCGAGCTTCTTGCGGGCCGGCTACCTCGACGAAGCCCGTGCCTGGCGGAAGTGGCTGCTGCGCGCGGTCGCCGGCGACCCGGAGAACCTGCAGATCATGTACGGCATCGCCGGAGAACGCGATATGCCGGAGACCACGCTGGACTGGCTCGTCGGCTACGAGGCGTCGGGCCCGGTCCGCATCGGCAACGGAGCCGCCGGCCAGCGCCAGCTCGACGTGTACGGCGAAGTCATCGGAACCCTTCACCTGGCCGCTCAATGCGGTCTCGAACGTGACGAGACCAGCAACACCCTGCTGCTCGAGCTCGTGCGGTCGGTCGAGCTGCACTGGGGTGAACCTGACGCGGGCATCTGGGAAGTACGCGGCCCGAACCAGCACTTCGTGCACTCCAAGGTGATGGCCTGGGTCGCGGTCGACCGGGCCGTCAAACTCGTCGAGGACGGCCACGCCGACGGCCCCGTCGAGCAGTGGAGGCAGCTCCGCGACACCATCCACCTGGACATCTGCACCAACGGCTACGACGCCGAACGCAACACCTTCACCCAGTACTACGGCAGTCAGGAACTCGACGCCGCACTGCTGCTCATCCCCCAGGTGAACTTCCTGCCGGCGGACGACAAGCGGGTCATCGGCACGATCGAGGCCGTCCAGAGGGAACTCTCCACCCCTGACGGGTTACTCCTGCGCTACCCGACCAACGGCGACGACCCCGGTGTGGACGGGCTGCCGGGAGATGAGGGAGCGTTCCTCGTCTGCGCGTTCTGGATGGTCAAGGACCTCGCGATGATCGGCCGCCACGACGACGCACGGACCTTGTTCGAGCGCCTACTCGCCCTGAGCAACGACGTCGGGCTGCTGGCCGAGGAATGGGACCCACACCTGCAGCGCCAGCTCGGGAACTTCCCCCAGGGCTTCAGCCACAAGGGAATCGTGGAGGGCGCCCTCGAACTGGAACTCGGTGAACAGCGGGCATCGCTCCTCGCAGGTGCGTCCCGATGAGCCTGAACGCCACTGCCGAAGGCTTACCCACCTCGACCGCGCCCGCCACGGATCCCGTTGGCGACAGCGCCGTTGTCCCCAAGGACGTCACGGTCTTGACCACCGGCCGCGTCGACCGCGCCTTCCATGACGACCTGAAGTCCCACTACGCACACCACCCCGACATCGCGGTCGTGCTGGTGGCCGGCCGCGTCACCGCGCACGACATCGTCGCTGTCGCGCCGTACGGCGTCGCGGCGGTGGTGCGATCCGCCGAGCTACACGATGACCCGGACCTACTCACGGGCGTGAAATCCCTGGTGGCTGACGGCGGTCACCGCCTTCCCACCGGTGTGGGCAGCCGCATCCGGACCGCCGCGGCCGCGCCACTCGGCCGGCCCGGCGTACTCCTGACGCCGCCGGAGGTCGCCGTCCTGGTCCTCGTGGCAGAGGGGCTCTCCCGTACCGGCATCGCCCGGCGCCTCCATCGGGACGACGAGCATGTCCGGTACACGCTCAAGAGCATCTTCGGGCGGCTGGGCGTAGAACGGCGGGCCGAGGCAGTCGCCTACGCCGCCCGCGAGGGGCTTCTGTGGGGCCCCGACCGGGAGGCGCCGTGAGCACTCCGCCCACTCGGCCGGCACACGCCGGAGCGCTCGACGCCGCCACCCCGGCACCAGCACCCTCACTGCGCGGCCACCGCAGCTTCCAGGCGTACTGGCTCGGCGAGGCAACGGCCCTGGCCGGCTCATCGGTCTCAGCCGTCGCTCTTCCCGTGATCGCGGCGATGGAACTCGATGCCACCCCGGGCCAGGTCTCCATGCTCGCCTCCACCGTGATGGCACCCGGGTTCCTCCTCGCGTTGCCCGCCGGCGTTGCGGGCGACCGCTGCTCCAAGAAGCGGCTGATGATGGGCACGGACCTGGCCGCGGCCGCGGTCGTCGCAGTGGTCCCCGCCTGCTGGGCCGCCGGAACGCTCTCCATGCCGGTCCTGTACTGCGTGGCCCTCCTGCTGGGGGCGCTCACCGTGCTGCACCAGGCCGCGGCGATCGCCATCGTGCCGGAGCTGGTGGAACCGCACCTCGTGCCCGCCGCCAACGCCCAGGTGATGGCGGCCTTCGCGGTCGCGGGATCCGCCGGCACCTACGGCGGGACCGCCGCCGTCAGCCTGCTCGGTGCCGCCCGCTGCCTGCTCCTGGACTCGGCGTCCTACCTGATCAGCGCCTGGTGCGCCTCGCGCATCTCCACCATCCGCACAGCCCGGCATCCGGCCGGGCCGCGCCCCGGGATGATCACGTCGATCCGTGAGGGCATCGCGCACGTCCTGCGCGATCCGCTCCAGCGGCCCCTGGTCCTGACCATGGCCTACCACGCGTTCGCCGAGGGCATCGTCGTGACGTACTTCGCGTACTACCTGCTGACCGAACTCCACTACGGCAGTGCCGGTCTCGGACTGGTGCTGGGCGCGGTTGGGGCGGGCAGTCTCGTGGGCGCCCTGGTCGCCGGCCGGCTGGTAGACCGGATAGGGCCCGGGGCCGTCCTGCTCCTCGGCTTCGCCGCGTACCCGATATGCGGGACGCCGATCCTTCTTGCCCGCTCCGGGCACGGCTGGTTGATCGCCTTGGGGACCGCCGCTGCCGTTCAGGCGGTGGCGGTCACGGCGGCCGCGTCCACACAGAGGTCGCTCCGCACAATTGTGCCCACGGCATCTTCAGTCCCGTGTCCAGCAGACCTCTGTGTGGCTGGTCGCCGGAGCCCGCCTTCTGGCAACCGTGGCGGCGGGCGCCGTCGCCGCCGTGGTCGGTGTGTGGGCGGCGCTGCTGACCGGCATGGTGCTTCTTCTCGGTCCGGTGGCCCTGCTGTGGGTCTCCCCTGTCCGCCATCTGAAGGTCATGCCCGGTACCGCTACAGCGCTGCCCGATCCCGCCAGTCGATCGCTGGAGGAAGGCGGAGACCGTGTCCACTGATCGCGCCCGGCACGACGCAGTCTCCTCTCCCGTGCTGCAGGGGCACAACCTGCGCCGAGCCTCCTCCATGTCCTGTGTCCCCGCCTCGAAGGAAACTCCCGTGAACGTCTCGGGCCCCCCGGCCACCCGCTCCATTCCGCGCCGCGAGCAGCAGTCCTGCTTCCCGCGACGGCACCCACGCACTGAACCCCGCGGAGAGGTATCGGGAACTGCCCTGAGCGACCTGCCCTTACGCATATCGGTGACGTTGGCGGAGCTCCTTCTCGCCTTACGGGTGCCCCTTCCCGGATTCGTCACGGCCGGACCGTACGCCGCGTTCCACGACGCCTACGTGCGGCCCCGACCGGTCCGTGCATGGGGCGAGTTGACGACGGCGGGAGGCTCGGCATGAACGCCGCAACGGCGCTCCCGCGTCCCCGTGCGGCGCAGTCGCACCTGGGCGCGCTGCGACGCACGCAGTTGGAGACGGTCCTGCGGGACGTCGCGGGCGAGACGCGGTTCGCGCTCTACGTCCTGGTCGGCCCGCGGCAGGATCCCGCACCCCGTCTCGCCGCCGCGCAGGCCCTCGCGACACGGCACGGCTGGACGGTCGCGGACCGCACCTTCGATCTCACGGGGCCGACCCACCCGGCCACGAGACCGCAGCTCGCCCGGCTGCTTGGCGCGGCCCGGCGACGGGAGATCCACGGCATCCTCGCCGCCTCCCGGATCGACATCAGCGACGACGACAGGGAGTACGCCGCAATGCTCGCCCAGATCCGGGACGCGGGCGCCGCGCTCGCCCTCGCGCGCGAGGAGAACGTGCTGTGACCTCGCCCAGAACGCGCGCAGCTGCCGTGACGACACCGAGCCCGAAGCCGCCCCCTGAGCGCCTTGACCTGCCCGTCATCGAGAGGGGCAAGAAGCTGACCGGCGCCAAACGGGAGAAGTTCGCGAAGAAGGTGGTGGCCGCCTACCGCACCCCTGGTCGCCGGGTCACCATCCGCGAGATCTGCGAGGCTACGGGGCGGTCGTACGGCGCCATCCACTTCGTCCTGAGCGAGGCCGGAGCCACCAGGCGCGGGCCCCGCAACGGCGGTGCGGCAGGGCAGGTGGAATCGTGACCGGCCCCCGCCAGCCCGTGCCGGGATATCCCGCTCTCGCCGAGGACCTGCTGGGCCGCCAGCAGCGCGCCAGGGAGCACTGGCGCACGCCCGGCGCCGAACGCCTGGCCATGACGCCGGACGCGCTCGCGGCCCTCGACCAAGCCCAGCAAGAATGCACCGCCGGACTGAAGCGGATCGTCGAACGGCTCGGGCAGTGGCCCGGCCGCAGCACCGTGGGTCCGGAAGCCTGCCAGGCCGCCGTGAACATCGCGGTGCACAGCGACCACAACCCGGCGCTCCAGCGGACGCTGCTGAGCCTGCTCCGCAAGGCCGTGGATGTTGGCGACGCCACCAGCGCCCAACTCGCCCACCTGCACGATCGCTGTCTCGTCAACGCCGGACAGGCCCAGGTGTACGGCACCCAGCACTGGTTCCGCCTCGATGGCCGGCTCGAACCGCACCCGATCTCCGGCCCCGCCCAGCTCGACACCCGCAGGGCCAGTGCTGGACTGCCGCCCTACGACGACCAGTCCCGCGGTCTGCGCGAGCGCCACGGGCCCCACGCCTCGATATCCGTCTCCGCTGCAGCGGAGCCCGCCCCTCTGCCCGAAAGGCACGCGGCATGAACGCAAGCACGATCACCGCGCTGAACTGGAACGTCGAAAAGGGCATCAACTGGGAGGAGGCTGCTGCCTGGGTGCAGCAGCAGGACCCGGACATCTTCTTCCAGCAGGAGGTCCAGCCCGGACAGCTTGGCGTCCTCGCCGAGAGTCTGGGCATGGACGGGTACATCGCCGTCCACCGGCCCGGCAGCAACAACGACAACGCCATCTTCGTCAAGCGCGGCGGCCCGCTCGCCTTCGTCGAGGAGTACGAGCAGAGTTGGGCCCCCTGGCATGCCCCGGCCAACATCGCGGTGAAACTGCGCGACGACGATGGCACCTTCAGCCCGCGGCAGATCAGCTGCGTCAGCGGGCACGCATGCTACTGGTCCGCGGAGTACCGACTGTCCGAAGCGAAGTGGTGCTCCACCCTGGCCAAGCCCGGCTGGCTCGCGCTCCACTTCTGGGACTGGAACAGCTACCGCGCCGACGAGGGCGGTCCGTGGGAGGGCTACGACGACCTCGCCTTCGTAGCCAACCGCACCTACTTCGAAGGCGGCCGGCGGCACACCGACGACCGCCCGGACCGCGAGATGCTCGCCGCCGGATACGTCGAGATGGGCCGCCACGCCGCCGAGCACCTCGGCCAGCCTGATGCCCTGGACCCCTCCTCCGGCTACCGCGACCACCCCGGCCGGCCGAAGGGACCCAGGTACTGCATCGACCGCGGATACCTCAGCGCGGAACTCGCCCCCGTCCTGGCCGGCTTCACCGTCTGCGACACCCCGGAACTGCGTCGGCTGTCCGACCACCTGCCCCTGCGCGCCGAGTTCGATGTGGCGCAGTTGCGCTCCATCCTGCACCGGCCCGCCGCGATGTATCAGCCGCACGACAACCGGTGCGCCGTGTCCGCCCACGGCCATCACCCGGCGGCTGCTGGCGGTGCGGCATGACCATCAGCGTTCGGCTGGGTACGTACAACCTGCTCAATGGCGGCGGTGAGCGCTGGCGCGCCCAGGCGGAGTTTCTGCGGGCGCAGAACCTGGACGTCCTGTGCCTGCAGGAGGCGAAGAGGTGGGACGAGGGCGGCTATGCCCGCATGCTCGGCTTCGCCGAACTGCTGGGGATGCAGGCCCGGTTCGCTCCGTCCAACAGCCACAAGTGCCACCTGGTCACCCTTTTCCGGTGGCCCCGCGTGCGGTGTACGGCGTTCCACCCCGATGTCGCAGAAGGCACCTTCCACCATGCTGTCTCCCGCGCCCACCTCACTGTGGACGGCCACGAACTCACCGTGCTCAACACCCACCTGGCCCCCTTCAACGGCGGCAGCCGCGCCCGCGAAGCCGACTGGCTGACCGAATACGGCGCCGCCGGCCGGCGCGTCGTCCTGGCCGGAGACCTGAACGTCCAAGGCCTCGTCGACGAGGAGCTGGAGGACTGGGGAGTCATTCCGGCCGAACTGCACTCCCGCCACCGGTCGCAACTGCCCGACGGCAGCTACGGCGCCAGTGACCGCCTGGCGATGGCCAAGCTCGTGAACGCCGGTTTCACCGATCCTGTAGCAGCGCTCGGCATCCCGGTGCCACGCACGGCCGGCTACTGGAGCGACGCCGAGCGGTGGGACCACCGCTCGGATCACATCCTCCTCGCGCCGGGCCTCGCTCCCGCCCTGACCGGGTGCGAGGTCCCCGACACCGAGGAAGCCCGGAGCCTGAGCGACCACCTGCCGTTCATCGTCACGCTCGAACTGCCGCAGGCGGATGCAGCATGATCCACGTCAGGTGCCCTGCCCCGTGTGCCGCCCTCACTGCCGGTGTGGCAGAGCAGACGTGGCGGCCCATGCGGGCGCGCTCCGGCCGGGTCAGCCGGGCGTGGAGACGATCGGACATCGGACTCTCCTGGTGTCGTCGTGCTGAGTCCGATCCCGGCCGGGGCGTCACGGCCCGTCCCGTTCATCACCCTGCACGAGGGCGCACGACTGTCCCGGCAGTCCCTGACCTCGCCTCGGCCCTGCGGTGCCTGGAGGCCTTCGCCGACGACGCAGTCGCCGAGGTCTCCGACCGCTCCCCGGCCATGGCTCCCTTCGACCACGCGATCTTCCACTGCGTCCTCACCCCCGCCCGGGTGAGCCCCGCCGCGTCCGCCCACTGTCGAGACCACGAACAGGGATTGCCGTCTGTGACCAATGAAGTGCGCATCGCCTGCTGGAACATCGAGCACAACGGCCGCGGCCGGAGCGGAGGGGAGGACCACCGCGACCTGGCCCGAGACATCCTCGCCTCCATCGAACCGCACATCGTGCTGCGCCAAGAACTGACCGGCGCGTGGGACCGCGGGAAGGCCGACCTGTACGCCGAGGCCAATCGGCTCGGCGGCCTTGTCCCGTTCATGCCCGCGCCGCGGGAAGGGCGCAGCAAGAACCCGGTCGGCGTCATGGTCGACCCCAGCCTGTTCCTCATCGACGGCTACTTCGAGCACGACCTGCCGTGGAAGCCGATCTGCAACCCCCGCGTCCGCCTCAAGGGCTGCTCCAAGTCGCTCGACCTCGCCTCGGCGCACCTGTGCCACTACGACCCGGACCTGCGCGCGACCGAAGCAAGGCGGCTCACCACCCTCGCGGACCACGGTCGCAGCGCCCTGGTGGGGATGGACGCCAACAGCTACCCGCACCAGACAGCGCTGGAGTCCGTGGCGCTCCCGGACTGGGACACGGTCGAGGATCGCATCCACTTCCAGCACCGCACCATCGAGCGAGCCGGCCGGCGTGTCTCGGACACCCGGCCGGACGAGATCCTCTCCGGCGGCAACCCCGTCTTCACCGACCTCGGCCTGCACGCCGGCACCATCCTCGGCCAGCCCGGCGCCCTTACGGCGACGGCGAGCCTGAAGCGCAACGATCAGGGTCCCTCCCAGCGCATCGACCGCATGTACTGCACCCCCGACCTCGCCCCGGCCCTCCTCGCCTTCGACGTCCTGGCCACCGACGAGGTGCGGGAGGTGTCCGACCACGCCCTGCTGGTCGCTCACTTCGACCTCGACGTCCTCCGCCAGGTCCTCACACCCGCCCGCTGACACTTCAACCTTTGGGGGAAAGCTCCATGCTCATCAACGCGGCGATCTGCAACTTCGAGAACAACGGCGGCGGCGACCGCGCACTGTGGCAGTGGATGCACGACCGGCTGGCCTCGCTCGACCTGCATCTGCTCCTGCGGCAGGAGGTGTGGAACGCGCAGGACAACGGCAACGAGCTCGCAGACGCGGCCGAAGCCGTGCTCGGCATGGCCGGCCTGATCGGCCCGGAGTGCTGCACCGCCCTCTACCACGACCCGGACCTGTTCACCCAGGTCGGTGAGATCCCGAAGACCGGCCCGATGTGGGTCCTCCCACCGACCGTCCGCACCCTGCAGCTCGCCGGTTCGGCCCCCGGCGCGGTCCCGTTGATCGTGGGCTCCTACCACCTCAACTACTGCTCGACCACGACCCGCCTGGCCGAGGCCGAGTGGCTGACCAAGTGGAACGACAAATGGGTGAAGGACGGCGACCGGTACGTCCACTATCCTGCGCTGCTCGGCGGCGACAACAACAGTTATCCCGTCGCCGGGACCCCCGGGGAACCGGCCCTGCCCGTCCTGGAGGAAATCCGCGACGAGCCCCACCGGGCGCACCGCTCCTACGTCAGGCCGGACGGCGTGCGCCGGATGGACGACCGTCCGGACGACACCCTGCGCACTGCCGGCCTGCACGACGTCGCCCGCCACCTCGTCGCGACCACGGGTGACACCAGCGCGGTCGCGCCCACGGTCGACGCCTGCGACACCCACGGCCCGGATGCGCGCATCGACCGGATCTACGTCAGCAAGCAGCTCCTGCCCGCCGTCCGCGAGGTCGAAGTCGTCGACATGACCGGCCTGTCCGACCACCACACGGTCGTCGTGCGCCTGGACCGGGACACCCTCACCGACATCCTCAACCGCCCGCTCACCCGGGCGGCGTGAGTGTCCGAGCTGCCAAGAGACGAAGCCGTCAGCAGTCAGTCCTCACTGGTAGGTCCAGTTCTGCCCCGTGCCGCGATACTCCTCGACGGGGATCGGCTGGGTTCCCGGTTCCATGCGGGAGCGATACAGCTTGCCATCGAGGTGGTCAACCTCGTGCAGGACCAAGCGCGCCAGTCCGTGATCGAACCGGGTGAGTCGGGGCGTTCCCTCAATGTCCGTGTGCGCGACGACGATGTGAAGCGGGCGTGGGACAAGGCCGCGAACGTCGAAGAACGACAGGCACCCTTCGTACTGCCGGTCGATCTCTGCCGAGGACTCGGCGACCGTCGGGTTGAGCAGCACGATCGGCGTGGATCCCTCCCCAGGCGGGACGATGACGGCGGCGGCGCGGGCGATGCCGATCTGCGGAGCGGCGATGCCCATGCCCTTCCCGAAGTCATGGAGTTCCTTCACCCGCGAGATCGCGGCGTTGAGCTCGCGTACAACATGGCGCGCCTCGTCGGCCTCGGCGGGAAGGTCGAAGGGCTGGGCGACGGTCTGAAGAAGAACGTCACCTTCCTGGATGATGCCAGCGGCTGCCATGAGGGCGCTTGGGGACGAGGTGTTCACGGGCTCGCTCTCTTGAAGGTGTCCGGTCTTCAGCCGCCACTCCATGCGGTACCGGGCGTGGAGGGGCGGGTCCAGGGTCGTCCACGTGTAGACCGTGTGGTCTGCGTCGACAGCCTGGGTGGGGGGCGTGCGCAGGGGGGCGAAGTTGGCGCTCAGGGAGGTCTCGGTGCCCCAGACGGTGGGCTGGAGGGCAGTGGGGAAGGAGAGGCTGACGGTGAGCTCGCGGGTGGGCAGCCGGACGGCCCGCTGGAACCAGGGGCCCCATTTGTCGGCAGTGACCGCATAGCTGTAGGTGATGCTGGCTTCCTGGCCCGGGTAGAGGGGGAAGCGGGTTCGCGCGTTGGCGAACTCAAGCCACACCTCCTTGAAGGCGTCGCGGTCGTGCTTGACCACGCGCCCCATCTGCTCGTCGCCGCAGTGCGCTTCCAGCTGCAATTCTTCCCATGTCAAGGGCCGAGACCGGTACAGGGCGTTGGAGCGTTCGGGTTCACCTGGGTAGCGGTCGACAGCGATGCGGACGAGGTAGCGGGTGATCGGCTCCGTACCCGTGTTGCGCAGGTGCCTGTGCATCGTCAGGTGGTAGACCGAGCCGTCGTAGCGCAGCGCCGCGGCGTCTTCCAGGACGAGGATGCCGGCGGACGGCGGCGCCTCACCAGCCTCTGGAGTGGGCTGCGTGCCGCTGTCGTCGTCTTGCCACGCCTTCCAGACTTTGCCCCCCGCGTCGAGTTCCTTGTCGAGGCGGCGGGCCAGGTCCGAAGAGCCGCGCTCCCTTCCGGACTCCAGGTGACTCACGTACGACGGCGAGATGCGCAGGCGGCGGGCCAGGTCCGCCTTGGACAAGCCCCGCACTTCGCGAAAGTGCTTCAGCTCGGCTGCGAACGACGGTTCTCCCTGGCTCAGCATGTACGGCCCCTCGTGGGTGAGTTCGCGGATTGCGTGAGTGAGCGCGGCTCACCGGTGCCTCATCCTGCCCGCTTCGGGCTGACTGTTACCAGGCGGTGGCGGAGGTAGTCCGACCCGCTCACATGGCTGGCGGATTTCCTCTCCGCCAGCAGATCCAGGTCCACAAAATCCACTGCCCCGGACATGGCTCCGGGGGACCTCGGAAGGGCACGCCCATGCTCGAAACTGCCGCACCGCGTGACGCGGTGCTCATCTTCTCCGGCGGCCTGGACAGCGCCGTCACGGCCTACAAGCTGCGCGACGACGGCGTCACCCTGAGCCTCCTGTCGTTCAACTACGGCCAACGCCACGTCAAGGAACTGGCCCATGCCGCGAACCTCGCCGACCTGCTCGGCGTGTCCCACGACATCGTCGACCTGACGTCGCTGGGCCGCATCCTCGGCGGATCCGCCCTGACCGACCCGTCCATCGCGGTCCCGCACGGCCACTACCGCGCCGAGACCATGCGCAGCACCGTTGTCCCGAACCGGAACGCGATCATGCTGGAGATCGCGGCCGGCGCCGCGGTCGCTGCGGGGGCGGATGCGGTGGCGTTCGGCGCGCACTCCGGAGACCACGCGATCTACCCGGACTGCCGGCCGGAGTTCTTCACTCTCATCGAGGCGTCGATCAAGGCCGGCAACGAGGGGCACATCGAATCCGACTTTCAGCTCGTCGCCCCGTTTCTGGAACTCACCAAGGCCGACATCGTGCGCGCTGGCGCCCGCCTGGGCGTGCCGTTCGAACTGACCTGGTCGTGCTACGAGGGCGGCGAGGTGCACTGCGGAGCCTGCGGGACCTGCGTGGAGCGCCGGGAGGCATTCAACGAGGCCGGGGTGGCCGACCCCACCCTCTACGCGCCGTCACCGAAGTCACCGAAGGGCGCCGCCCGATGAGGAAACTGCCCCTCTTCCGGATCGGCAAGAACTTCCGCTTCGAGGCCACGCGGCGGCTCGACGACGGGACCTACGACGGCCACTCGTTCACCGCGGAGGTCGTGCTGTCCTCCCCGGTGCTCAGCCCGGAGGGCTTCGTCGTCGACT
Source organism: Streptomyces tremellae (assembly GCF_039540215.1). Taxonomy (NCBI): domain Bacteria; kingdom Bacillati; phylum Actinomycetota; class Actinomycetes; order Kitasatosporales; family Streptomycetaceae; genus Streptomyces; species Streptomyces tremellae. Next base: position 199,854 of record NZ_BAABEP010000002.1, on the reverse strand, counting down.
TCGGCGACCTAGCCCCCCTCAAGCAGTACATCGACAGCGTCTTGGACCACCAGATCCTCAACGCCGCGGTGAGGAACACGAGCAACGAGGGCATCGCCGAGCATCTCACCGGCTGGGTGCGCGACAACCTGCCGGCCGACATCGTGTCCGTGCTGGAGTCGGTCCAGGTGCGTACCGGTCGGCTGCAGCCCCCGAGGCTGGCCTCCTTCGCCGCCTTCGAAGCCTCCCATCATCTGCATGGTCTGCGCGAAGGCCACCCGTGCGGGCGTCTGCACGGCCACTCCTACGTGCTGAGCATGCCCGTCTCCGCCGTCCCCCGGTTCGGGGACGTTCCCGTCGTGCTGCGCAACTATCTGCACAGCACCATGCACGGCAGCGTGCTGAACGAGGCGATCCCCGGTGTGAACCCGACCTCGGAACACCTCGCCCGGTACTTCTCCCAGTGGCTGGCAGACCGGTGCCTGTCGGGCGGTGACGGGAGCGAAGTGTGCGTGCGGGTCTCGGAGACGGAGACGAGCTGGGCGGAGTACACGAGGTGAGCGGCATGGAGATGCTCCAGATCGCGGGCACCGTTCCGGAGGACCGGCTCCCCGTCCAGGAGATCTTCGGGCCCGTTCCTCAGGGCGAGGGCCCGTACACGGGCCGGCGTGCGTGCTTCATCCGTCTGGGCCGGTGCAACCTGCACTGCCCGCCGTGCGACTCGAAACGGACGTGGGACACGTCCCGTTACGACCTGGCGCAGACGTGTCCGCCGCGCACCGCCGAGGACATCGTCGAGGCCGCCGGCGAACACGGAGCCGGGGCGGGGATCGTCGTGATCTCCGGCGGAGAACCGCTGCTGTGGCAGCGCACCACCGCGTGGCACCGGATGCTCACGGCGCTGCCGGGGGACGTGCACGTCGAGACCAACGGCACGATCTCCCCGAACGAGTTCACCACCGGCCGCATCGCCCACTTCAGCGTCTCCCCGAAGATCGGGCGCATGGGCGCGGCCGACCCCGCCAAGCGCCGGATCCGCCCCGCCGTCCTGGCCGACTTCGCCGTACTGGCCGGGCAGGGGAAGGCGGCGTTCAAGTTCGTGACCGCCGACGCCGCCGACGTCGAGGAGGCGGCCCGGCTCGTCCGGGACCACCAGATCCCGCACGACCGGGTGTGGATCATGCCGCTGGGTGACGAGTCCGCCGCCTGGACCGCGGCCGGCCGGGACATCGTCGCGCAGGTCATGGACCACGGTTTCAACTTCTCAGGCCGTCTGCACCTGACCCTGGGGGTCCGATGACCACGCCCACGGCCGGAAGGACCGCCGCCCCGACGCCGACTGCTTCGACGGGCGGGCTCGTGGTGATCGGCTGCTCCCGGCGCAAACGCGGCGGCACCAAGCCCATTGCGGCGCTGGAGCTCTACCAGGGCTGGTGCTTCCCCCAGCTGCGTGAGCGCATCGCCGGCCGCCCCGAGTACCGCTCCCGGACCCTGATCCTGTCCGCCCGCCACGGCCTCCTGGGCGCCGACGACCCGATCACCCCCTACCACCAGGTGCTCACGCCGGAGCGGGCCTTGGACCAGCGGGACATCGTGAGCACCGCCCTGGCCGGCCACCTGGAGCGGTCCCCGTCCCAGGAGGTTCTGCTGCTGTTGGAGCCGCTGTACTTCCAGATGCTCGGGCTGCCGCCGCTGCCGGTCGTGCACCTGGTGAGCGATCCGGTGACGCACTGGCCGCAGGTGACCCGCGTGCTGGACGGATGGGGGTGGGCGGCATGAGCGTGGTCGCGCACGGGGCCCGCGTCTTCGAGGGCGAGCGGGTCTGGGCCATGAGCCAGGAAGCCTTCCTCGCCGCCGCGGCCCTCATCGCCGCACACGAGGAGCGCTTCGCTCCCGAACTCGTGATCGGGCTTGCCCGCGGCGGGGTGCCCCTGGCCCGTGAGGTGGCCCGTCTCCTCGGCGTCCCGGCCGTCGAGATCCGGGCCCAACACAACGTCTCCGACCTGGTCGGCCTCCAGGCCACCGGCGAAGTCGAGGTCGACGAGCTCGCCCTGGAAGCCGCAACCAGTACCGCCCGCCGGGTCCTGGTCGTCGACGACATCTGCGGCTCCGGCGCCACCCTGCGCTCGGTCACCGGCCTCCTCGCCAGGTCCGGCGTCAGCGCGCGCACCGCCGTCCTGTGCCGCAACGACGGCGCCGCCTTCCCCCTGGACACCTGGGTGTGGCCGGTCGCCGACTGGGTCCGCTTTCCCTGGGAGGCCCCTCCTCCGCCCGCGAGCACGCCGCTGCCCCACCCCCGTCAGGTCCGCACTGCCCAGGAGGCACCGTGAACCCCGCCGCCCCGCCCCGCACCATCGCCTTCGTGCTGTTCTCCTACGCGCCCGGCGAGCCCGCCGGATACGAGCGCGCAGTCGGCGCGCTCGCCGAGGTCTGCCGCCAGCTCGACATTACCCCGCTGATCATCACCTCCGGGCCGGGCGAGCCCGGGGACGCCGACCACCCGGACATGGTCCGTCTGCGCTCCTTGACCCTGCCCCGCCCGATCCTCAAGCCGGCCATCCTCGCCGCGCTCGAGAACCCCGAGCCCGTACGTGCCGAGCTGCACCAGCTCCTCACCGATCACCGGGCGGACGTCGTTGTATGGGTCGACGCCCTGTACGGGCTGGGCTACCTGGACGCCGCGCCCGCGGGCGTGCCGACGATCCTGCAGGTCCACAAGGTCCGTGGCGACGACTACTTCGACCGGGCGATCGCCGCGGCCACGGCCGTGTGCCCGATCAGCCCGTTCATGGAGAGCGAGGCCCGCGAGCAGGGCTACGACACCTCCGCCTGGACGATCGTGCCCAACGCCCTGTTCGCCCCGGCCCGGCCCGCCGAGAAGAAGGAGCGCGAGCGGCTGCGCACGCAGGGGCCGATACGGATCGTCTCCCGGGCGGAGCCGTACAAGGGGCTCGCCGAACTGCTGCAGGCGCTGCCGTCCGACTGGACCCGCCCGGTCGAGCTCGTCCTGGCGGCTGCCGGGTTCGAGTACTGGCCCGGGATGCAGGACGAGGTGTTCGCCGCCGTCCGCGCCGCCGCCGGCCTGCGCCCCGACGTGGTCACGGTCCTGGACGCGTTGCCGTGGCAGGAGGTCCAGCCCTTCTTCGCCGGCGCGGCCGCCACGATCATCGCCTCCTACGAGCCGGAGACCTTCTGCAACGCCGCAGCCGAGGCCATGTCCACCGGCGCCCCGGTCGTCGGGATCGGCATCGGTAACCTGCCCCACCTCGTCGGCGACGGGGGACTCATGGTGAGCGCCGACCAGGGCGTCAAGGGCATCTGGCCGGCGCTCGCCGAGCTGCTGGAGGACCCCGACCGCTACCACGCTGCCTCCCGCAACGCCGTTCTGCGCACCGCCTTCCACTCCCCCGCCGAGGTCGTCCGGCAGCTCGCGGCCGCCGCCGGCATCGCCCTTCGTCCCTGACCGAAGTACCCCCGTGCAGCCGCCCCGGTCGGGGCGGCCCCGTTCCGCTCCCACGGCAAGAGGAGAAAGACGGATGATCCTCGGACTCACCCCGGCCGACGGCGTGCTCGTCGTCTCGCCACACCTGGACGACGAAGCCCTCGGCGCGGGCGGCACGATCGCCCGGCTCACCGCCGCCGGCATCGGCGTCCACGTCCTCGCCGTCGCCTGCCGCACCCACCCCGGCAGCGACCCGGACACCCGCAGCGCGGAGTTCGGCGAGGCGTGCACCGTCCTCGGCGTCACCTCCCACCACACCGCCTGGATCGACACCGACGCCGCCATCAACCCGGCAGCGCACATGGCCGAGCTGGTCCACCTCATCGAAGCCGGCCCCCGCATCAGCCTGCGCGCCCTGCGCCCGGCCGCCCTGCTCATCCCGGCCGCCGGCTCCTTCCACCAGGACCACCGGGCCGTGCACGCGGCCGCGCTCGCCGCCGCCCGCCCCTCCGCGCACGCCCCCAGGATCGTCCTCGGCTACGTCGGCCCCGAGGACGCCGCCTGGGCGCAGCCCGCGCCCACACCGCGGCCGCTCGCCGTGGACACCTCCACGGTGTGGGAGGTCAAGGCCAAGGCCCTGTCCTGCTACGGCAGCCAGCTGCGGAAGGCCCCGCACCCTCGGTCGCTGGACATCATCCGCGCCCTGGACACCGCGGCCGGATCCGGCATCGGCACCACGATGGCCGAGCTCCTGGCCGTCTACCGGCTGGTGGCGTGATGGGGGACCGCGTCCTGGTCGCCCATCAGCCCGCCTACTGGCCCTGGTGCGGCTACTTCTCCCGCCTGCTGGACGTCGGCGAGCTCGTCCTGCTCGACCACGTCCAGTTCTCCGAGCGCGGCTGGCAGCATCGCAACACCGCCGCCGACCGCTACGGCCGCCCCGTCCGGCTGACCGTCCCCGTACGCCGGGACTTCGGGCAGCGGCTGACCGAAGTGAGGATCGCCGAGCCGGACTTCCGCGAGCGGCACTGGCGCACGCTGAGCGAGACCTACCGGCGCGCCCCGCACTTCAACCGGTTCGCCGACCGGCTCCAGGAGCTGTACGCCCGGCCCTGGACGCATCTGGTCGACCTCAATGAGGCCGTCACCCGCCTGATCCTCGATGCCCTCGACCTGGACGTGACGCTGGTGCGCACGAGCGGCGCGCCGCCGTCCGGCACCAAGACCGTCGCCCTGGTGGATTTGTGCCGCCGACACCAGGCCAACGTGCTGCGCGTGGGCACTGGAGCCGGCGCCTACCTCGACGCCGGCCTGCTGGACGAGGCCGGCATCCGGATCGAGGTCGCCGCATACGACCACATTCCCTACGGGCGGACCCGCAGCAGGCCCTCCGGCCTGTCCGTCCTGGACCTGCTAATGCACGAAGGGCCCCGCGCCCGCGCCGTCCTGACAGCCGGCGCCCGTACCGCCCCCTTCACTTCCACGCCGCGCGAGGTGCACGCATGACGACCGAACTGACCGCCGAGGCGATCGCCGCGCCCGCGCCCGGGCGCATCGACCAGGAACAGGTGGCGTCCCTGTACCGGCAGCTGCTGACGGCCCTGGGCGAGGACCCCGACCGCGACGGGCTCAAGGACACCCCGCAGCGGGTGGCCCGCTGGTGGGCGGAGTTCCTCGAGCACGACCCGGGCCGCACCGACACCACCTTCGTGCACGAGACCCTCCACGCCGGGGGTGACGAGCTCGTCATCGTGTCCGGCATCGTCGTGCACTCGCTGTGCGAGCACCACCTCCAGAACATGGAGCTAACCGTCACCGCCGGGTACCGGCCGCGCGGCCGGGTCCTGGGCCTGTCCAAAATCGCGCGGATCGCCCGCGCCCACGGGCACCGGCTCCAGCTGCAGGAACGCCTCATGAACGGCATCGCCGAGGACCTGCTGAAGGTCAGCTGCTCCCCGGACGTCGCGGTGGCCGTCACCGGATCCCACGCGTGCATGAGCGCCCGCGGCGTGCGCGCCGTCGGCGCGATGACCACCACCGTCAGCGTCCACGGCGACTTCGCCCCCGGCGGGCCGTTCGCCGGCCTGTTCCTGGACCTGGCCGCGAAAGGTGCGGCGCGATGACCCGGCCCGGACCCCACCCGAGGTGGGTGACCCTGGAGGGGACCAACGGGGTCGGCAAGACCAACCTCGCCCAGCTGCTGCGCGACCGGCTCGACGGCGCGGCCCTGCTGGAGGAGCTGCCCGACGCCGCCCCGGACCGGCTGCCGGGCCAGGTCATCGCCGCGCTCGCCGCGGACGGCGACCCGTTCCTGCGCACCGGGCACCCGCTGACCGAGACCCTCGCGCTGCTCGCCCTGACCGTACGCCGCCGCGAGGAGATGCCCGCCGCGGCCCTGGCCATCGAGGACCGCGGAGGGGACAGCGTCGCCGTCTACCAGGCCCTGACCCTGGCCGAACCCACCGGCGACGACCCCTACCCCCTCGCGCTGCGCCTGCTCGCCCTGGCCGACCGGTGGCGACCGCGCGCCGACCTGACCGTGCTGGTCACCGCCGAGGAGACCACCCGCTGCGCCCGGTGGTCCGCGCGCCTGGGCCGGCCTCTGACGAGGACCGAGCGCGGCCGCGCGCACGCGGCCGCCCGTCTCTACGAGCAGATCGCCGCCGAGGACCCGGGCCGCTACCTGGTCCTCGACCTCACCCAGCACACCACCGAACAGGCCCTTTCCGCCCTGACGAGCGCGATCGGCGCTCTCACCTCCCCGGCAGGAGTCCCCTCGTGAACGACCGGCCGATCACCCTGCTGTGGTCGCTGCGCAGCCTGTGCGACCTGGCCTGCCCGAGCTGCTACTTCGGTGACCCGCTGATCCACCAGATCGAACCCCCGAGCAAGGTCGGACAGCTCTCGCACATCTCTCCCAACGACCTCAAGCGGCGCGAGGTCCTCGCCTTCGCCCGCACGCTCAAGGACTCCGCCGTCGGCCGGATCTTCGTCGCCGGCGGCGAGCCGCTGAACTGGCCCGGCATCCTCGAAACCCTGAAGATCATCAAGGACGCCGGGATCGAGGTCGTCGTCTGCACCAACGGCATCCCGCTCACCCGCCCGGTCATGCTCCAGTCCCTGCTCGACCTCGGCATCGACGCCTTCTCGGTCTCCCTGGACTCCACCGAAGCGACGTTCAACGACTGGATGCGGCCCGACCCCAAGGGCGAGCACGGCTGGCAGGACGTCGTCGACGGCATCCGCGCCCTCGTCGCCGCCCGCAAGGACGATGGCCCCCGCATCGGGATCTACACCGTGATCACCCGCCTGAACATCGACCAGATCCCCGCGATGGGCCGGTTCGCCGCCGACCTGGGCGCCGACTACTACGTCCCGCAGCCCATCGCCCTGGAGGACGACCACCTCCACCACGAGCAGCTCTCGCTGCGCCCCGAGGACACCAGTGCGCTGAACGCCGCCTTCGCCGAGCTGTACGGCGCCGGCCTTCCTCTGACGCTGCCGGCCGGCTCCTACCCCGGCCAGGTCACCGCCAGCGTCCCGCGCAGCGCATCCACGGTGAAGGGATGCTTCGGCGGGCGCACGCTGCACTTCATCCAGCCCGACGGTGCGATCTGGGACTGCGTCTCCTCCCTGCGGATCGGTGCCACCCCGGCCGCCGCCCGCCGCACCATCCGCGGGAACAGCGCCGCCGAGCTGTTCCCGGCGCCGACCGCCTGCGCGAGCGACTGCCCGCTGGCCTCCTACGAGTGCGTCAACATGTGGCCGCTCATGGAATTTTCCCGCATCCTCACCCCCGGCTCCAGGAGCGCAGCATGACGCTGACCACCGCACCGGCCGCCACCATGCGCGCCACCGTCCTGGGCCGCATGGCCGAACTCCTGGACCGCAGCCCGGACCCCACCGGCGACGAGCACGCCCGCGCCTTCGAGACCGAGCTCGCCGACCGGTTCGGCACCGCGCACGCCGTCGCCGTCTCCAGCGGCACGGCGGCCCTGCACACCGCCCTCGCCGCCTACAACATCACCGCGGGCGACGAGGTCCTGGTGCCGGGTGCTTGCGTGGTGATGACCATCGCCGCGATCCGGGCCACCGGCGCCACCCCGGTCCTGGTGGACTCCCCCGGCGGCGAGCTGGACTTCGACGACCTCGCAGCCAAGACCACCGCCCGGACCAAGGCCGTCCTGCCCGTACACCTGGCCGGACGGTGCGCCGACCTGGCGCGCCTGACCGCCTACTGCGCCGACCGGGGTCTGCGGCTGATCGAGGACGCCTGCCAGGCCCAGGGCACCGCCTACGACGGCCGATGGGCGGGCACCTTCGGGGACGCCGGCTGCTTCTCGACGAAGGACGGCAAGCTGCTGTGGTCCGGGGAGGGCGGCTACCTCCTCACCGACGACGCGGCGTTCTCCGCCCGGGCCCGCAGCTTCGCCACCCACGGCTTCCTGCCCGCCCCCGACCAGCCGGCCGGCAGCCGTCTGGGCCACAACTACCGGATGCCCGAACCCGTCGCCATCATCGCCCGCGCCAACCTCGCCCGCTTCGACGAACTCCTGGCGCTGCGGCACGAGCAGACCCGGCACCTGCTCGACGCCGTCGCCGGCGCCCCAGGCCTCACCCCGATCGAACCTGGCCCGCGCCACGACTGGAACGGGTACGCGCCGCTGCTGCGCATCGGCCTCGAGCGACCCCGCGACTTCTGTGCCCGCCTGGCGCGACGCGGCGTGCCCAACTCGGTGGGCACCTACGGCCTGACGACCGCCGACCGCCTCGCGTCCCTGAACGACCTGACACTCGCGCCGTGCCCGGCCGCCCGTGCCGACCTCGACACGACGCTGGCCGTCGTTGTCCACGAAGGACACTCCACCGCGCGCCTGGACGAGATGGCGCGCATCATCACCGAGGAGGCACGCCAGTGGCGTTGACCGACCCCGACCTGCTCGCGCAGACGTTCGTGGGCATCGACTTCGAGACCCTCAACCCCGCCGGACGCCGACCCGAGCCGATCGAGGTCGCCGCCGTCGCCGGGAAGCTCACCGAGGACGGCTCCTGGCGGGAGGACGGCCGGTTTAAGCGGCTCATCCGGCCCCCGGACGGCGTGCACTTCACCTCCTTCGACACCGCGCAGACCGGCATCACCGCCGCGATGATCCAGCAGGCCGAGCCCGCCGCTGCGGCGCTGGCCGCGCTGGAGGCGCTGCTCGCCCACCCGCCCTACGTCCTGTTCGCGCACAACGCCCCCTACGAGGCCGGGCTGATCTACGACCAGGAGCCGTCCTGCCCCAACCTGGCGCGGCTGCCGATGCTCGACACCGTGCGCCTGGCCCGCACCGCCTACCCCGAGCTGCCGCGCCACCGGCTCGATGACGTGCTGAGCCACCTGGGGATGCCGCCGCCCGCCGGACGGCACCGCGCCATGCCCGACGTGGCAGCCACGTGCGCCGTCTTCGCCCGGATGGTCACCGACGGAGCGCGCGCCGGCCGCTGGTCCACCCTCGCCGACCTGCTCCGCGTGGCCGGCATCGAGCCGAAGGCCCTACGCGCCGACACCGAGGCCGCCGCCCCCCAGCAGGACTCCCTGTTCTGACCCGCGAGGAACGAGACTTGAGCGTGAACCCCCATCCCACGGGCGGCGAGGGCGCCGGACGTCGCGGTGTGCTGGTGTCCTTCGAGGGCATCAGCGGCATCGGCAAGAGCCACCTCACCCGGCTGGTCGCGCAGCACCTCGACCAGCCGCTGATGGTCGAGGAGTTCTCCGGCCGCCGGCAGCGCGGCGACCTCGGCAGCCGGATCGTGAGCGCGCTCGCCCAGGCCGCCGGCGCCGACCGGTTCCTGCGCGGCGGCTGCCCGGCCAGCGAGACGCTGCTGCTCCTGGCCGTCCAGCTGCACACCTACGAGACCATCCGCGTCCCGCTGCACACCGGGCGCACCGTCCTGGAGGGGCGCAGCCTGCACTCCGTCGCCGTCTACCAGGCCGCCGCCCTCCACCCGCACGACGACGCCGCGGCGCTCGCACAGGCTCACGCCCTCATGAGGGAAGCCACCGCCTGGCGCCCGGCGCCCGATCTCACCGTCCTGCTCACCGACGACACCGGCCGTGCGCTGACCCGTGCCGAACGGCGCGACGGCCGCCCCATCGGCGCCGAGGAGCGCGCCGTCCACGAACGCTGCGCCCGCCTCTTCAAGGAGCTCACCGCCGGCGATCCCCGCGTCCGGCGCCTGGACCGGGCCGCCCAGCCCGACCCGCAGGCGGCCGCCGACCGCATCGCCGACTGGATCACCACCGCCCGCCCACTGCCCTGGCCCGCCCCCGCTCTCGAAGGAGTTCCGGCATGACCCGCCGCCCGATCCGCTTCGCCCTCGGCTACGACGACGTCCTCCTGGTCCCGCAGCGCACCGCCGTGACCAGCCGCCGGCACACCGACCTGTCCACCACTCTGGCGCCCGGCCTGGACCTGGCCGTCCCCGTGCTCTCCGCGAACACCCCCTGGTGCACCGAAGGACGGATGGCCACGGCGATGGCCCTGGCCGGCGGTCTCGGTGTCCTGCACCGCGCCTGCACCCCCGAGCAGCAGACCGCCCAGCTCGACACCGTGAAGAACGCCCCCGTGCCGGCCACGGCGCACGCGGCCACCCTCGACGGCGACGGCCGGCTGCGCGCGGCGGCCGCGGTCGGCGTCACCGGCGACTGGAAGGAGCGGGCCGCCATGCTCGTCGACCACGGCGTCGACGCGCTCGTCGTGGACGTCGCCCACGGGCACGCCGACTACGTCCTGACCGTGGTCTCCGCGCTGAAGAAGAGCCACCCGGGCGTGGTGGTCATCGGCGGCAACGTGGCCACCGCGTCCGGCACCCGCGATCTGATCGAGGCGGGCGCCGACGTCGTCAAGGTGGGCATCGGGCCCGGCGGCATCTGCACCACCCGGCTGGTCGCCGGCGCCGGAGTGCCGCAGCTGACCGCCGTCATGGACTGCGCGGAGGCGGCCGCCGAGTTCGGTGTGAGCGTCATCGCCGACGGCGGAATCAAGAACTCCGGCGACCTCGTCAAGGCCCTCGCCGCCGGGGCGAGGACCGCGATGCTCGGCAGCGCCCTGGCCGGCGCGGACGAGAGCCCCGCCCGTCCGGTCGAGGACGGCGGGCGGCGCTACAAGGTCTCCACCGGGTTCGTGACCTTCGGCATGAAGCTGAGTCTGAAGCAGGCCCGGGGCGAGGAGGTCACCCAGGGCGAGCTCGACGACTACCTGCCCGAGGGCGTCGAGGGCACGCACGAGGCCACCGGCACCCTCGAGCGCACCCTGCACCCCTTCCTGGCCGGGCTGCGCTCGGGGATGTCCTACTCCGGGGCCGCCACCCTCGAACAGCTACGGCAACGGGCCGAGTTCGTCCAGATCAGCCCCGCGGGCGCCGCCGAGAGCCGCCCGCACGCGCTGGGCCGCAGCGAGCAGCTCCCGCTCGACTACCGCGCCGAGACCGCCCGGTGACCCCCGACCTCAGACCGGCTCAAGCCGGGGCCGGGGGTCAGCGGGCGGCGGCTTCGGCGACCCGCCCGAACAGGTCCTTGGCCTGGATCCGCAGGTCCTCGGCGATGTCCGCGTGCTCGGCGACGTCGGCGGCCGTGAACCAGCGCACCTCGTGGACCGGCTCTCCGGCCGGCTCATCGCTCTCGGCGACGGCGAGGAAGAGGTGGTCGATGTGGACGTGCGGCTGCCGGGTGTGGTTGTCGGGGTGCACGTCCAGCTCCTGCACCCACCACGGGGCGGGAACCAGCGGGTGCGGCGCCCCGGCGGGCAGCTCGCTGGCCGGGCCCGTCACCAGCCGGGCCTTCCATCCCGTCTCCTCCTCGATCTCCCGCACCGCCGCCTCTGCCGCGTTCTCGAAGTTCTCAACATGGCCCCCGGGCAGCATCCAGCACTCCAAGCGCGGGTGCCAGATCAGCCCGAGCCGCCAGCCGCCGTTCATCTGCCGGAAGACGAACGAGCTGGCCGTGGGCTCCTTGATCTTCATGGTGTCGCTCATGTGCGGGGGCAGTCCCATCGCTCGATCCCGTACGGCCGACCCGGCGGCCGTTCATCAGGCCGCCGAGCCTTCCACATCGCCCCCAGCGCCCAGACGCATTCGCGCCACATTCCCCCCGCCGCGCCGCGCGCGCAGCACGACGCACGGAGGCCTCTGACGATGGACACCCTGTGGCGCCACCTCGTGGTCCAGGACTACGAGATCAGCCGCTCCGCGAGCACCCGGCTGGAGTTCGACCTCTACACCACCTCGCTGATGGCGTGGCCAGCCGTCTGGATGGACGACCCCACGCCCTACGGGGTACTGCGCCGCCCCGGCATCGTCGACATCGACCGCGCCGTCCACGAGAAACTGGTGGGACGCCTGGCCGATCACCTCTTCGACCCCGCCCGGGCCCAGGTGTTCGTCACGCGCGCCGTCGGCCACCGCGAGCGGACGGCCGCAGCCCTCACCCGCGCCGAGCAGGCCCTTGCCGCCGGGGCGGCCGGGGCGGCCGGGGCGGCGCTGGCGGAGGCGACCGCTGCGTTCTTACCGGTGATGTCCACGCACATCGTGAACTGGCTACTCCCCGAGTCCCGATGGGAAGCCTTCCTCACACAGCGGTTCGGCGACGAGGGACGGGCGCGGGCGTGCATGCTGGCCCTGTCCACGCCCGCGGCAACCGGTCATCTGCTCGCCGCGCATCAGGACGTCGTCCAGGCCGCGCTCGCCGTGCGGGGCGGAGCCGAACTGTGCGGCACGGCCGCCGACCTCACCGCCCGCATCGGCACGCTCTACGGCAAGGGGACACCGGCCGCGCGAGCCATGCCCTACGAAGACCCCGCCCAGGTGGCCGGCCTCGTGCAGACGCTGGCCGCGAGCCCGAACCCCGAAGCCGAGTTCGAGCAGATCACCGCTGCCCGCGCGCGCGCGCAGAGACTGCGCGAGGCGTGGGAGGCCGCCGCGCTGCTGGCCGCCGCCGGCGACCCGGACGCCGTCGCCCGCGTGCGGGCCATCGTGATCATCCTGTCCTGGGCCTGCGACAGCGAGGAGCGCCGCAAGGTCCTGCGCCACTCCTACCTGGCCGCCGTCCGCCGCTGGAGCCAGACCCAGGACCTCGACCCGGCCACGCTGACCACCGCCGACCTCCTGACCGCCGGAGCATCCTCGTGACCGCACTGATCCCCCTCACCGCATGCGACCCGGCACGCGCCGGGGCCAAGGCCGCCGCCCTCGGCCGGCTTCTGCACGCCGGGCTGCCGGTGCCGGACAGCGCCGTCGTCCCCCTGGGCACCGCGGACAACGACCTGCCCGGCACCGTGGGACAGGTGCTGGCCTGGGCCGAACAGCGCGCCCCGTACGGGCTGATCGCCCGCTCGTCCGCCCCCGGCGAGGACGGCACCGCCTCCTCCTTCGCTGGCCTGTACGACTCGGTGATCACCCCGCGCACGCCGGGCCGGGTCCTGGCGGCGCTCCGCCAGGTGCGCGCCTGCGTGCGCGCGCCGGCCGTCACCGCCTACGCCGCCGCCCGAGGCCTGCGCCCCGACGACGAACTGGCCGTGCTCGTCCAGCCCGTCCTACGTCCCGCGCTCTCCGGCGTCCTGGCCGCTCAAGTAACCGGGGGCCGGTGCGTACGGTGGCGGATCGAGGCGGTGCGCGGCCTGGCCGAGCCGTTGGTGAGCGGGGCGCAGACCGGGGAGATCCACGTCGGCCACGCGGCGGCCGTCGACTCCGTCGTCTCCTGCGCTCAGCCGTTCATCCATCTGCCCGGGACCGGGCTGGAGCTCGACCTGCCGCCCGGCGAGTGGGCCACCGTGCCGGCCGCTCGGCACGCGCCCGCCGCCCGCGCGAAGGTCGCCGGCTCGGCCGGCGGGGTGCTGCACCTGCGCACCCCCGCCGCGTGGGCAGACGTGCCGGTCCTCGCGCCGCGTGAGCGTGGAGAGCTGCTGGACCTCGCCGCCGGAGCGGCCCGGGCGCTCGACCTGGAGCAGATCGACATGGAATGGGCCGTCACCGCTGAGGGGCCGGTCGTTCTGCAGGCCCGGCCGCTGACCCGGCCGGTCCACGACGGCGCGCTGCCCGAACCCCCGGCCGACGGCTGGTCGGGCCTGGCGGCGGTCGCCGGCATCGCGACCGGACCTGCTGCCCGCCTCGGCCCCGACACTCCCCCGGGGGGTGCCGTGCTCATCTGCGGTGCTCTCGGCCCCGAAGCCGCCGCTGCTCTGCTGCGCGGCCCCGCCGCCGTGGTGTCGAGCACCGGCGGACCGCTGTCGCACACCGCGATCATCGCGCGCGAGCTCGGCATCCCGTGCGTCACCAACGTGCCCGAAGCGCTGGACCGGATTCCCGACGGCATGGTCGTCGAGGTGAACGGCACGGCGGGCACGGTACGCCCGGCCTTCACCGTCCCCTCCCCGCGCCAGGAAGAGAGGCCGGTCTCCTACCGCGATGCCGCCGTCCTGACCACCACCATCCCCGACACCCCGCCCGGCGATGGCCGGGCCGCCACCCTCGTCCTGCACGACCCGGGCCGCGCCGACCTCGGCGTGCTGGCGCGTGCAGTCGCGGACGCCGCCGAGGAGACCGGGCCCCTGGGCGTCCTGCTGCCCGACGGCATGCCTCCCTCGGCCGCGCTGCCCGCCCACCACCCCGGATTCGTGTTGCGCACCGCGAACGGCCTCGCCGTGCTGTGGCCGGTGCGCGCCGGGGGACTCCCGCACCGGGTGGTCACCCTCGACACCGACGACCGCGTGATCTTCGAACGCCCTCTGGGACGGAGCGCCTCATGACCCCCTCGCCCACCCACCGTTCCGGGAAGGCCGACTCCCGGGCCGGTTACGCGGCTGTGATCTTCGACTTCGGCGGAGTGCTCACCACGCCGATGGACGACACCGCCCGCCACTTCGCCCGCGAGGTCGGCCTGCCGGACGACGCCTACCTCCACGCCGTCGCCGTCCACCCGGAGGGACGCCAGCTCTACGCACAGCTGGAGCGCGGCGAGATCTCCCAGGAGGAGTGGAACGCCGGAATCGCCGCGCTGCTGGGCATCGACGGAACGAACCTCATGGGCCGGGCCCTGGCGACCCTGTGCCCGGAGGAGAGCGTCGTCGCGGCCGCCGCGGCGATCCGCGCCGCCGGGCTGCGCACGGCGATCCTGTCCAACTCCATGGGCCTGAGCCCGCACAACCCCTACGAGCCGTGGGCTCTGGAGAGCGCCCACGACGTCGTGGTCTTCTCCGAGCAACACCGGCTGCGCAAGCCGGAGCCGGAAATCTACGAACTGACTCTGGAGCTGCTCGGGCTCCAGGGGCCCCAGTGCGTCTTCGTCGACGACAACCCGGCCAACCTCGTCCCCGCCCAGCAGCTCGGCATGACGACCATCCACGCCACCGACCCGGCGCTCACCGTCGCCCGGCTGCGACAGCTCGTCCCCCACCAGCAGTAGACCATCACCCCACACCCTGAGGGCGCCGCACCGGCACCCCCAGGCCGACATCAGAGCGAGGACAGTTCATGCAACACGAGCGGGTTCGTGCCGGCTCAGCCCCCTACGGCGCACCCGGCAGCGTCTTCGCCGGGACCGCCCCTTTCTACGCGAGCGCCCGTCCCGGCTATCCGGCAGAACTGATCGATCATTGCGCGCGGTTCGCCGCCGCCTTCCCTGGCCGGCGCATCCTGGACCTGGCCACCGGTACCGGCGCGGTGGCGATCGCCCTGGCCGAGCGGGGAGTCGACGTCCTGGCCGTCGACCCCTGTGCGGAGATGCTGGACGAGGCCCGGCGCATCGCCAGCGAGCGGGACGTCACGAACGTCGAATGGTGGCAGGGCAGTTCGTACGAGCTGCCGGACTTCGACGGCGTCTGCCTGGTGACCATCGGGGACGCCTTCCACTGGATGATTCCCCGCGCACAGGCCCTGGCCGCCCTGGACGAACGCGTGGTGCCCGGGGGAGCCGTCGCTGTGCTGTCCCACCGCTGGCCCAGCCACCCCAAGCCGTCGTGGGAGCCGCTGCTGAACCGCATCCGAGGTCGTCACCTTGGCCCGGCTGCGAGCGCGGGCCCCACCGGTCAGGCCAGCCGGGACGAGGCGGGCAGTCACGAGGACGTCTTCCGCACCTCCGCGTTCGCACACCTGACGAAGATCACCACGGACTACACGCTTGATCTCACCGTGGACCGGCTCGTCGCCTGGCAGTTCTCCCAGGCACAGACCTCCCTGCCCGTACTCGGCGAGCGCCGGCAAGCCTTCGAGGCGGACCTGCGGGCAGCCTTGCAGGCGTGGGAGCCCACTGGCAGGTTCGTGGAAACCAGCCAGGCCCATCTCCTGATCGGCCGGCGCCCCGGCGAAGTCGGGGAAGAACGACCGTGACGAAGCTCGGCTGGAAGAGCCTGCCGTCCGCGGCCCGTAAGGCCATCGAAACGCGCGTCGGCCCGGTCAGCGGCTGGACCGCCGCCGCCACGGGGATGAACTCCACGGTGGCCGGCGCCCTGCACACCTCGGCGGGGACGGTGTTCGTCAAGGCCGCCGAGCACGGCCACCCCTGGGCGGCGCAGCGCACCGAGGCCGTGATCAACCCGCACGTCACACCCGTCTCCCCCCGTCTTCTGCTGCACGTCGACACCGCCGGATGGGACGTGCTGGTCTTCGAGTTCGTGCCCGGCCGGTCCGCCGACCTCGGCCCCGGCTCACCGGACCTGGACCCGGTCGCCGACGTCGTCGCCGCCCTGGGCCGCCTCCCCCTACCGGACCTCGCCCTGCCCACCGTGCAGGAGCACTTCACCACCGGCGGCGAGACGGCAGAGCTGGAACAGCTCGCGGGCAGGGACCTGCTGCACCTGGACCTCAACCCCGACAACATCCGCGTGAACACCCGGGCGCGGATCGTGGACTGGGCCTCACCGACCGTCGGCGCTGCCTGGGTCGATGTGGCCGGGCTGATCGTGCGCCTGCTGGACGCCGGCCACACCCCCGAGTCCGCCGACCGGTGGGCGCGGCGCATGCCGGCCTGGCGGTCCGCGCCCGCGGCAGGCGTCGCCGTGCACGCGGCGGTCAACGCCCGCGCCTGGGCCAAGACCGCTCAGCGGGCTCCGTTCCCGTGGGCCGTGCGGCTGGCCGACGCAGCCGAGCAGTGGCTCCACTACCGGGCCCGGCTCGATCGCGTCGCCGGGCCCGGCGACGCTCATGGAGCGTGGTGAGGATGCCCGAGCAGGGCCGTCTTTCACGGCCGGCAAGTCCGCGTGTGCTGGTGAGCGGGCCCGTTCCGCCGGCCGGGAGCGTACCTGCTGCCCGGGACCTGTCCACCGTAGCCGCCGGCCTCGACGCCGTGCAGTGGATCCGCGTATCCGGGGGCCGCGCCCCGGCGGGCGAGTGGCATCCCGCCCAGGACGTGCCGGACCTGTGGTGGGCGTCGGCACCGCTGGCCGAGGACGGCCTTCCCGTGACCGGCTTGCCCCTGGTGGCGGCGGCGCAGCTCGCGGCCCTCCTGGGCGGCCGGCTGCCGACCTCGGCGGAGTGGGAGTGGATGGCCGGCCGGGGCAGGCGCCGCTTCCCGTGGGGCGACGAGCCGCCCGAGCCCGGCAGCGCCAACCTCCGCGACTTCGGACCCGGCTGTGCCACACCGGTCACCGCCCACCCCGCTGGTCGTACTGCCGAGGGCCTGTGGGACGTCGCCGGCAACGTCTGGGAGTGGACCACCGCGCCCTGGCGCCGTGACCGCATCGCCCTGCTGCGCGGAGGCTCCTACAACTCCCTGATCCAGTACGCCTCCTGCGCGCACGCCAACGACGTCCCCGGTCACCTGTCCTCCCCCGGCATCGGGCTGCGGCCCGTACGCCACACCCCACCGACAAGCGGAGCAGCCACGTGAACATCGCCTTCGTCCTGCTGACCCACAACCCCGACGAGCCGGCGGGCATCGAACGCAGCGTCGCGGCACTCGCGGAAGGGCTCCGCGCTCTCGGACACCCCACGCTCATCGTGGCCGCCGGACCCGCCACGGCGAGCGACCCCGCCCAGCTGATACGGCTGAAGTCGCTGGCCCTGCCCCGTCCGGCTGTGGAAGAGGACCTCGCCCGTCTGCTCGCCGACCCCGCCCCCGTCACCAGGGAAGTCGGCGGCCTGCTCGCCGAACACCGCGTGGACCTGGTGTGCTGGGTGGACGCCGTCTGGGGGCTGGGCTACCTCAGTCCGGCGCCCGCCGGCACCGCCACCGCGCTGATGGTCCACGTGCCGCGCACCGACGCGCCCCTGCGGCAGAGCCTGGAGCACCGGCCCCGCCGGGTGGTGACGGTCAGCCCGTTCATGGTCCGGGAACTGGCCCGGCAGGGCCTCGACACCGCATCGTGGGCCGTGGTCCCCAACGCACTGCTGCACGAAGTCCCCCCGCCGGCACCGGCCGCCCGGGAGGAACTGCGGCGCAACGGCCCCGTGCGGATCGTGGCCCGAGCCGAACCGCACAAGGGCATCGCCGAACTCCTGCGCGCCGTCCCCCGGGTGCGTACCCGTCCCGTGGAGATCGTCCTCGCCGAAGCCGGCTTCGAGTACTGGCCCGGCATGCAGCACGACGTGATCAGCGAGTGCAAGGCCCTCGCCGAAGAGCTGGAGCAGGTCCGCATCCTGCCCGGCATGCCCTGGCAGGACGTCCCCGCCTTCCTCGCCGGTGCCGCGGTCACCGTGGTCAGCTCGACCAGCCCGGAGACCTTCGGCAACGTGGCCGCCGAGGCGCTGTCCGTGGGCACGCCCGTCGTCGGCTACGGGCTCGGCCACCTGCCCGACCTCGTCGGCGCGGCCGGGCGGATGACCGACCTGGAGGAGGGCGCGGACCGCCTGTGGCGTGACCTCACCGGCTTCCTCAGCGACCGCATCGCCTACCACACGGCCGCCCAGGAAGGTCCCCGTCGCGCCGCCGCCTACCGCCCGGCCGCAGTGGCGCGCGCGTTCCTCGACGCGACCGCCGGGGTCCGGACATGAGCGGGCCGGCCGCGCACTCCTTGATGGGACAGGTGAGCGGTGAGCGAGCCCTGAAGCGGGCCGCCCGGCAGTGCATGGGCCGCTGCGGTGCTCCGGGCGCCGACAACATGACGTGGCGGGCCTTCCGCCAGGACATGGCCCTGCGCATCGCCGCCCTATCCGCCGCCTTGTCCGACGGGAGCTGGCGGCCGGGACCGCCTCGGATCGAGCAGTTCGACGCCTGGGGCAAACAGCACACCGTCGTCATCCCGACCGTGGCCGACCGCATCGTCCACCGCGCGCTGCGCAACGCCGTCGAAGCCGTCCTGCACCACGACGCCTACCCGCCGTGGATGTACGGCTGGCGGCCCCGGGCCGGACGCCCGCTGGCTGTGGCCGCCGCCGACCGACACCTGCGCGCCGGACGGACCTGGGTCGTCGACGTCGATGTCGCCGCCGCCTCCACCGGCGTCGCCCTGGAAGACGCGATCACCTCCGTGGCCCGTTTCGTCCACGACGGCAGCGTCCTGGCGCTGCTGCGCCGCATCCTGGCCGCCCTGCCGGACCCGCTGGCTCCCGGCAGCGGCCTGTCCCCCATGCTCACCAACTTGCGCATGACCCCCGTCGACCTCGAGCTGGCCGGTCACACGGCGGTGCGCATGACGGACAACTACACCCTCTTCTGCACCACCCTGCCCCAGGCGGAGAACACCTACCGGCACCTGGTCGGCCTGCTTCACGCACACGGCATGAAGCCCGCGCCCGTGAAGTCGAAGATCTGGCGCCCCAACGCCGAAGACCTCTACGCCGCCGGATGACCTCGTCGAAGAAGGAGAAGCCCGTGACCGCCAGCCGCGCGCTGCTGTACTGCGCCGTGAACGGCATCGCCAACAACACCAACGGCATCGGCCGCCAGACCAAGACCCTGCTCGGCGTCCTCGACCAGCACCACGCCGAGGTCACCACCCGTGCCGGAGCCTTCGTCCCCTACCTCGCCGTCCCCGACGCGGGACCGGCCACCTGGGGCTACGACCCGGCCGACCTCGCCCACGCCCGGCGCATCGTCGAGCGGCTCGGCGGCCGGGTCATCCCCCTGCCCTGGGACACCACCGAGCCCCTGTGGCGGCCCGAGACCTGGCGCGCCCTGTCCGCAGGGGCAGCGCGGGCCGCCGCAACACTGGCCGACGAGGTCGTCGTGATCGGCGTGGACACCCCCTTCGCCGGGCTCGCCCACCACGCCGACGCGCACGACCACGTCGACATGCTGCTTGCCCTGTTCTCCACCGCGCAGATCACCGAACGACCTCACCCCGACCCCGGCCGCCTGGCCTGGGAGCAGGCGGCCGTCACCGCCGCCAACCGCAGCCGCCGCGGGTGGGTGGCCGACATCGGCGCGTTCCTCACCGCCCACCTGCGCACCGACTACGGTCTCGACCCCGCCCGGCTGCGACCGTGGCCCTCCGGCCTCCACCTGGCCTCGGCCGACCTCACCCCGGCCACCGCCGCCGAAGCGGAACACCTCGTACGCGCGTACGGCATCCCTGTCCACCGGCCGGTCGTCGCCGCCGTCGGCCGCACCGACCACACCAAGGGCCTGGACCTCCTCATCGAGGCGTTCGCCCCCGTACGGGACCAGGCCCACCTGGCCATGATCGCCGTGCCCACCGACGACGACCGGGCCGAACTGCTCACCCGCTACCGCCGACGCTGCGCCGAGCTCGAACTCGACGCCACCATCATCGGCCGCTACGACCGCGCCCTGCCCCGCGCCCTCGCCGCCCTGCCGACCACCCGGGCGATCGCCGTACCCAGCCGCGGCGAGACCCTCGCGAACATCGTCTTCGAGACAGCCCTGTGGGCCCGGCACAGCGGCGCCGTCGTCCTGGCACCGGCCATCGACGGGTTCCCGGAACAGATCACCGACGGACGCAACGGGCTCCTCTACGCCCCCGCCACGCCGGGCGCGCTGACCGCCGGGATCCGCCGCGCCCTGGCGCTCGCCCCCGAACAGCGCGCCGCCCTTCGCGCTGCCGCGCACCGCAAGGTCACCGCCGAGCGGGACGCGGCCGCACACCTCGGCGCGCTCCTGGCCGGGTTCTGGCGCCCATCCCACGGCGCGATGACTACACTCATCGACCATCCGGTCACGGATGCCCGTCCGCCGCGGTCACAGGCTCCCACCAGCACGCACCATCCCCTGGAGGCCGCGCCATGACCGTTCCCCTGCTCTTGGTCGACGGCCACAACCTCCTGCACCGGGCCTACTTCGGTTTCGCCGCCAGGATCTTCAACCGCGACAAGACCATCGACCGCACCGGCGTCTTCGGATTCGCCGCCCTCCTGCGCAAGGCACAGGCCCAGCACGCGGCCGGCTTCGAGATCTTCGTCGTCTTCGACGCGGAAGACGGCTCCCAGGCCCGCGCCGAGATCGACAGCGGCTACAAGGCCCAGCGCACCGCACCCGACCTCGGCCTGATCGAGTCGCTCCCGCTGGTCAAGACCGCCCTCGATCACTGCGGCGTGCGCTGGATCGAGCAGGGCGGCTGCGAAGCCGACGACGTCATCGCCACCCTCACCACGCAGGCGCGCGCCGGCGAACGCCCGGTCGACGTGATGAGCACGGACAAGGACTACATCCAGCTCCTGGCCGACAGTCGCGTCCGCCTGCTCAACACCGGCATGGCCCTGGAACGGCGCTACACCATCGGCACCCACATCCCCTTGCGCTACGGCGTCCGGGCCGAGCAGTGGGCGGACTACCGTGCGCTAACCGGAGATCCGGCCGACAACATCCCCGGTCTTCGTGGCGTCGGCCCGAAGACAGCCGCCCAGCTCCTGGCAGGCGGAAGAAGCCTGGAGCACATTCCTGACATCGAGTTGCGCCCGGCCTGGAGCGAGCAGTGGGCACAGGTCCAGCAGTGGCGGGAGATGATCAAGCTGGACAGGAAGGCGGACCTGCCCGAAGCCCTCCTCACCGCATTGCCCACGCCGCCCCTGCCCAGGGCTCCGGCTCTTCTGCAGGACCTTGAACTGTGGTGACCTCCACCGCCGGGAAGCCGTCCGACCCCGGCCGGTAACGGATCGAACGCGTAGCAGCGCACCTCAACCGGGGATCTGCTTCCCGTCCGGCACACCCGGCGGCCTGAGACTCCCCGCACCCAGTGAAATCGAACTGACATCCGCTTCGTGGCGTCGTCGAGACGTGCTCCCCGCATCGGCGGGCAGCCTCTGCCCGCGTCACCCCGGCCGCCCCGGCTGGCAACTCCTGCCGCGCAGCACGCATCGCATTCGAGGAGACGAATGAACAATTCCGTGATCATCGGCACAGCCCAGCGGCCGGGGACGGAAGCACCCTGCGCGGACGGGCATGACGTCCAGCGCACCGGCGATCGCGTCACCGCCGCCGTCGTCGATGGTGCCGGACACCACCCCGACACCGTCCGATACGCCGGCATCGCACCCGCGGTCATCACCCACATCGGCGCGAGACTCGGCGGCCTGGCCGGGCTCATCACCGCCGGACAGATGGCTCACGCGTACGACCGCCCGCCGCATGTCTCCGCCGTCTACGCCCGCATCGAGCCGGGACGCGCCGGGATTCTGTGGATCGGCGACTGCAGGGCCTACGGCTGGAACGGCAGCGAGCTCACGCGCTTCAGCACCGACCAGACCATGGGGGAGTTCCTCCGCGTGCACGGGGACGTGCCGGCACCCATCGTCGAGCACCACAACGCCTGGGCGAGGCTCGGACTCGCCCAGGCGTCCGCGGCAACGTGCCGCGAAGCCGAGATCCCCGACGACGTCACTCTGGTACTGCTGTGCTCGGACGGCGTCTCCGACCAGGTGGATCAGGCGACCTGGCGCGAGCTGTGCACCACGCACGCCGGCAACCCGCAGTCCCTGGCCGATGCGCTGGTCGCGGCCGCCGTCACGGACGACAAGGGCTACCGCGACGACGCCACCGTCGTGGTGCTGCTGCGCCGAAGGGACGAGCCCGCCTTCGTCCGCGACTGACCAGCCACGGTGTCATGCCACTGCGCCTGGGGCTGCGCACCGGCCCGAGCAGCCAGGGTGGCGTCTCAGCAACGAACTCGGGCTGCCAACCGATCGCGACAGCCCCGACCGTCGGCGTTTCGGACAACTCCCGGCGTGCCGCGTGCCCTTACGCCGCAAGGGTCGGTGCGCCGGGCGCCGTTGGAAATCGCTGAATTGCAGGGCGCATAACCCGTCCGAAAGGAACAGGTGCTCGAAATCATGCGGCGTCGTTGAGCACTGCGCCGCCACCACTGCGTCCACGAGGGGCAGACACATTGCCGTCAGTCGAACCAGGCAGCGACAAGAGCGCGAGCAGCCCGAAGGCCGGAACCGCGGACAACATCTCGGCCGCCGAGCGGGAGCTCTACGGGGGCCGGCTGCGCTACGACCAGTCCTCATCCAGTTCCACCGCGATCCGCAGGACCGTCGAGAAGTACCTCGGTCGGCACCCCGGCGAGCGTGAAGCCCTGGCCGGGCTCCTTGCCGCGCTGGACCGGCCCGTCGACGCGACGGCCCGGACGACACTGCCTGGGCAGATCACGTGCAGCGCCGTCATCGTCGATCGGCAGGGCCGGGTCCTGCACCTCCGGCACCGGGTTACCGGCGAATTCGTGCTCATGCCCGGCGTCCGCATCGCACCCGAGGACCGCACCCTGCTCGCCGCGGCTCTGCGCGCGACGGTGGAGGAGGCCGGGATCGCACCGAACGCCCTGTGCCTGACCCGGCAACTGCTCGGCTCCCCCATCGACATCGGAGTCCACGACGAGGCCGCCCACCCGCCCATCGGGGAACCAGCCCACCGCCACTACGACATCCGTTACGTCTTCTACCTCGCCGACGAGGAGCTCCCTACGATTGCGCGCCCCGACGAGGAGGGGTCCGCCGCCCAGTGGCTTCCGCAGGCGGAAGTTGCCTCGCCGACACTGCGCGCGAAACTCCTCGCAGCGCGGCTGGACGGCCAGCCCGAGCCGGTGAACGCTTCCGTGCTGATCTACGACGCGACCGGTCGCTACCTGCTCCATCTGCGCGACCACAAGCCCGGCGTCGTCTGGGCGTCGGGCGAATTCGCTCTTCTCGGCGGCGGCCGCACGCACGACGACCAGAGCCTTGAGGGCGCCCTGATGCGGGAGCTGTCCGAGGAAGTGCCCGACCTCCGGCTCGAGGACGTGACGCCCTACGCAGTGGAGGCCGCCACCAGCATCGACGGTCTCAGTGTCCCCGTCCAGGTCTTCTCCGGCCGGTGGCGCGGCACCGACCGGCTCCGGCTGTACGAGGGCGTGCTGCTGCACTGGTTCACCCTCGATGACCTGGACCGGCTACGCCTCGACGCCGCCACCCGGGACCTGATTCACCGGCACGCGGCCGAGAACCCCCCTGGCATCGCCCCGGACGCGGCTCCCCCCGTGTGGGACGGCAGCAACAAGGCGGTCCTGAACGGCATCGGAGTCCACCTCCACCTCGAAGACCCCGAAGGCCGGGTGCTTCTCGGGCTGCGTCACCCCGACTCGAAGTACGCCGGCGACACCTGGCACTACCCCGCCGGTCGGTGCGAGCAAGAGCCTGCCCTCGCCTGCCTGGTCCGCGAGGTGATGGAAGAGACAGGTCTTGTCATCGACCCCGCTGACGTGGAACTCGCGCACGTCGCCCACGTCGTCGATGCAGCGGGCGTGCTGCCGTTGATGCAACTGGTCTTCAAGGCCCGCCGGTGGGAGGGGGTGCCGAAGGTCCTTGAGCCCGACAAGTGCCTGACCTGGAAGTGGTGGCCGCAGCACGCGCTTCCCGAGCGCATCGTCCCCTACACCAGGACCGCCATCGCCGCGATCTCCGAAGGCCGCCACTACTCCCAACTGGGCTGGTGAGCACGTGAGCACACCCGTGGGAAGAGGGCCCGCCGAGTCCATGCCCGCCATGCCGGATCACCAAGGAGGTGCGCTGTGACGCCCCGCGGCGAGACCTCCTCTGCCGCTGCCGGCACCTCGCTGTGGCGGCACCAGGACTTCCGCCGGTACCTGACCGGCCAGGCCGCGAGCGTGACCGGCAGCTCAATCACGCAGATGGCGTTGCCGGTCCTGGCCGTGCTCCACCTGGACGCGACCACCGCCCAGGTCGCCTGGCTCGCGTTCCTCGGACAACTCCCGCCCGCAGTGCTCGCCCTGCACGCCGGCGCGCTCGCTGACCGGCACTCCAAACGCCGGCAGATGATCGCCGGTGACCTGGTCAGTGCGACGGTCCTCGCCACCGTGCCGGTGGCGGCCGCGCTGGGCACCCTGACGCTCACGCAGCTCATGATCGTCGCCGTGGTGCAGGGGGCGGCGAGCGTCCTCCACGACGCGGCGGCCATCAGCCTGCTGCCCAGCCTCGTCGACCGGTCCTTGATCCAGCGGAGCAACAGCCGGGTCGGCGCGCTGTTCGCGATCGCCGCGACCGCCGGAAGCCACCTCGGCGCCGCGCTGACCGCGCTGCTCGGCCCCGCCCGGGCCTTGCTCGGCGACGTCGCCTCCTACCTGATCAGCGCCGTGTGCACCGCCCGCATCCAGACCTCCGAGCCCGCCCGCGCACGCCCCGAGACCCGCCGGCTGCGCGGTGAGATCGCCGAGGGCCTTTGGTACGTGCGCGGTGATGACCGGCTGTGGACGCTGACTCTGGTCAACGCCACGACCTCGTTCGGTCTCGGGCTGCTCAACACCCTCTGGGCGCTGTACCTGTTTGTTCCTGCTTAGCGACAGTGTTGCTTACTGGTTGATACCCCTCCTGACCTGCTCGTTTGTTTGTTGCACTCAGGCGGGTTGCATTGATACTCATCGGCCATGCACCAATCGACGTACTCATCGGCAGGCTGGGAGTCCTGGGGACTTGCGTTCAGGCCGGCGATCCCCGAGGGGATGCCGTTGCTGTTCGACGACGACCTTCTTTTCGAGGACAGCAACGGCGTCCGTCCCACCACCGTGATCAACTGCTGGGCCTGCGAGCTGCCAGCGATTGGATGCCCATCGCCGAATTCGTGGCCCTACTACGTGCGTACGGTGCGTGAGTGGTTGGAGTTCATATCCGGGCACGGAGTCGCTCTGTTCGACACGCGGCGTCGCCTGAAGGCGGCGTTGGGCGCGTACTCCGTCTATCGAGCCCAGGGCCCCGTCAAGCATCGCTTCGAGGCATCCACGTGGAACCAGAACATGGGGATTCTGGCGGGGTTCTACAAGTGGGCGAGGGATGAGGAGTACGCAGACTCCGAGCCGTTCACGTACCGGCAGGCGGTCTGGGCCTTCAAGGGGCAAGTCCGTCGCGGACGGGTCAACCAGTCACGGCGGCGCCAGGCCAAGCCTCATGTGACGATCAAGTATCTCGACGACGACTTCACGGACATGTTCCTGAAGGGGTTGGCGGGCCTGAGCCCCGACGGGGAGCGCGATCTGCGCTACCGAGGACGGGAGTTGGCCCGGAACTCGGCGGTCGGCCGAATGATCGTCTCCAGCGGGCTACGCAGCCAGGAGTACACGTACCTGCTGGTCTGCGAGGTGCCCCTGCTTCCCTCGCGACGGACTGCGGTGCCGATCTCTTTCCCGGTCCCGTCCGGGGTCACCAAGGGAAGCAAGTACCGCGAGTCGTGGATCGATTACGACTCGCTGGCTGAGTTGCACTCCTACATCGCTCTCGACCGGGCAACGGCGACATTCGGATCGACGTGGCGCCCGCCGGCCCGCTGGGGGGAGCCGCTGTTCGTGACGGCCGCCGACCAACGGGGAGGACGCGTCAACGGGGTCCGTGTGCAATGGAGTTCGTTCGGCCCTGACGAGCGACGGCGTCTGGTCGCCCCGGACGGCGGTTCGATGCTGCTGTCGGTGTGGGGCCAGGGACGCCCGTTCACCGGATGGTCCACGGTCTTCGCCAGAACCGCTGACCGCATCCGCGAGCGTTACGAGCCGCGCTTCCCGCACGTCAACCCGCACCGGCTACGTCATACCATGGCCATGGCGACCATGGCACGGCTGATGCGCGGCTGGTACGAGCAGGCTGCTCGACAGGTCCGCGACACCGACGACGATGCCGCCCTGGCGCACTACCTGCGGACCCAAGAGCCGCTGCTGATTCTGCGCGATCTGCTCGGACATACCAGTTCACTGACGACGGAAGCGTACCTCCACCGTCTGGACGTGCTCCGCCTGTTCACGTCCCTGTATCGGCGGGTCGGCAAGGAGTACGGGCTGCTGGACGAGGACGTCGAGCTGGAGCTCGAGACAGAGTTCGACGACGAACCGGCGGTGGTCTGATGCCGGCCACCGTCACCCTTGACCCGCTGGGTGTGCACTGCATCTTCAGCGACGGATCGGAGTACCGCCGTCCCCTGCGCGTGCGGCGGCCAGTAGAGCTCCCGGGGCTGGCACGCACTCTGCTGGAAGGCGCTACAGATCTTGTCCATCCGCACGGGCAGGTCGACAGTGCGGGAGGCTTCGACCTGTACCTCACGGCCGTCCGCGGCTTCACCGACTGGCTGGTCGAGTTCGGGTTCTCCGGCGGGGCATCCGACCTGACGCGCGCGCTCCTCGCCCGGTACTGGCGGCAAGGGGTGCGATCCTCCCAGGAGAGCGCGCTGCGGGCGATGTTGCGCTGCGCGGATGACCAGGATCCGATTCTGGCGCCGGATGTGCGCGCGTTCGTCGATGGCCGGCTGTTCAACACGGGCGAGCGGTACGGCTCGCACCAGCCGTACAGCGAGGCCGAATGGGCTCGGCTCATCCGTACCTGCCGGGACGAGGTCGATGGCGCCTTCCGCGCGTTCTGCGCGGCCCGTGATCACGCTTCGACAGCTGACGGCCCAGGGGCTTCGCTCCGTGAACGCACTGCCCATCACTGGCTGGTGCTTCACGACGGGCCCGACCCGCTCGTCAAAGAGATGTCAGAGGGCGGCTCGTTCCCCTTCCGGCATAGATACGGCGCCGGGCTTCGCGCGGTGCTGGATCCGCTGATCCCGACCCTGGATGTGATCATCGCCTATCAGCTGCTGTTCGGCGCCTACACCGGCATCGTGCCGGACGGGATCGCGGACCTGGGACTTACCGACATCGAGTGGGCGGGTGACGAGAAGATCCTCCTCAGCTACGTCAAGGGCCGCACGGCGGCGGAGAGCCTTGCTCTGTCTCGTCAGGCCACTCGCCTGCTGGAACAGTGGCTCGATCACTCTGCGGTGGCCCGCCGCTTCGCGCCCGAGGGGTTGCGCCCCGAGCTCTGGGTGCGTTTCACGCCGAGTGGCACATGGGCGGGAGAGCGATGGCTGGCCAAGCCGGCCACGCGCCTGTCCATATGCGCCTGGGTCGAGCGGCGCCAAGCCGTCGACGAGGACGGGCGCCCCACGCAGATGACTGGTGACGACGGTCTCCCCCTGGGCCTTCACCGGCACCGCATCCGCACGACCCACGACGCGCTGAAGGACCGGTCACACTGGCGCGGCAGCCGCCGGTCCACGCTGGATCCGAACCGGTCCCCCGGCGTCGAGGGGGACCACTACCTGACGAACACGACGCCGGCTCAGCGCGAGGCGGCGGAGGACATCATCGCCCAGGCGCAGGAGGACCTCGTTCGCCGGGCGCTGCCGCCCTTGGTGCTGGCCACCGCTGAAATGGCCGACCTGGTGGAGAACTATCCCGAGCACATGAAGCGGCTCGGCCTGGATGACAACGCCTTGGCGCAGCTGCTGTCCGGGGAACGCGACGTATTCACCGCGGCATGTGGAGATCAGCTGTCGGGGCTCCACGGGCCGAAGGGCAAGCCCTGTCCGGCACGCCCGTGGGTGTGCCTGCTGTGCCCGCTGGCCTTGTTCTCCCCTCGCCATCTGCCGAACCTGCTGCGGCTACGGGCGTTCTTCTCCCGCCAGTGGCAGCAGATGACCACCGCCGAGTTCATCCCCGTCTTCGGCCCGTACGCTCACCGTCTCGACGAGATCCTGACCCCCGACCGGTACTTCTCCGAGCACGCGCTACGGGCAGCCGCTGCCAAGGTCACCGACTCCGATGTCGAACTTCCCCTGCGACCTGAGGAGCACACCGTATGACCACCCTGCACGGGCCCACGGGCCTCGCGGCTGCCTTTTCGCCTTCCGTCTTTCGAGGTGAAGACGTGTGCGCTGCGGCCGGTCTGCCGGTCCACGGTGCGGGCCCGCACCCTCACTTCGACGACTCTATCTGGGACTTCACCGGTGTCATCGGGCTGCCGCGGTACCTGTCGCGGTACGCGCGGATCTTGTCCTTCACCGAGATCCTCAATCCCCAGTGGAGGGAACTGGCGAAGGAGTTCATCTTCGCCCGGCTCGCACCGGACCACCGCGCTGTGCGGGAACTTGCCCACGCCTACCGAACGCCCGTGCAGATACCCACAGTGCACGGGCGGCTGACCGTGCTGACCGGCTGGCTCAACTGGCTCACCGAACAGGGCGTGGACAATCTCGGGGAGGTAACCCAGCAGCACTGTGCTGCCTACCTGGAACTTCGCAAGAAGGTACGGGACAAGCACGGCGTCGTGATCCGCGACAGCAGCCCCGGCTACCGCATGGACGTCGTGGCGGTCATCCAGGAGCTCGGCTACTACAAGGAATTGTTCTCAGCCGACGGCTACGTGTCGGGCTTCCGTCCGTGGGGGCGACGCACGGCGTACTCCGTCGCCGGGATGGTCCGTCGGACGGGCAACACGACACCGCCGCTGAGCAACGACGTCTTCCAACCGCTCGCCGCAGCGGCCCTGTACGTAGTGGAAGTGCTGGCACCGCACGTCACGGAGCTGCAGCAACAGTTGCAGGAGATGGTGTCGAACCGGCCGGGCCGCAACAACCGGGAGCGTCCGGACTGGAGGGTCGAGGTCGCGCAGGCCATCGACCGCCACATACAGGAAGCTGATCCGTTCGATGTCGCCCTCGATCACGTCGTAGCCGAGCGGCTGGCGGACGGCTGGGATCAGGACGATCCGCTGCTACAGGTGAACCTGATCTCCCTCGCCCACGAGACTGGACGGCACGCCTTCCACTACACGTGGCTGCCCACCCTGCGCGGCCACCTGGAAAAGGCCGTCAGGGAAGTCGGCCTGTCCAAACGCTGGGGCCGGACAGCCGCCCTGGTCGAACGCGCGGACGGACGGGGCAGTGTCCCCTGGACCCTGCCGATGAACACCACCGAGGCCCGACTGCAGCTCTCCCGGGCCCGCACAGCCTGCCTCATCGCGCTCGCCGCACTGACCGGAATGCGGAAGAGCGAACTGGCTGAGCTGACCCACGACTGCCGCCTGCCTCCCGAACAGCTCGGCGAGGGCCGCGTCCGCTACCGCCTGAAGGGCAAGATCATCAAGGGCCGGAAGCTGGGTGGTGAACACGATCAGTGGGTGACCATCAAGCAGGCGTACGACACCGCCGACGTAGCCGCCTCGCTCGCTGACCCGGTGAAGAACGACGGTCACCTGTTCAAGTCGCTCTCCTTCGTCACCCCGTACGAATGGTTCCTGACCTGGGTCAATGGCCCAGAGGGCCGTCGCCTTGGGCTGGCGCCGATCCCCGAGGTGCCGGTCAGTCTGCGGATGCTACGGAGAACCCTCGCGGTGGAAATGGCGCACCGGCCCGGTGGTTTGCTGGCCGCCAAGATCCATCTCAAGCACATTTCCGTGGTCACCACGGAGGGCTATGCGGACCGCCCTGGTGGGGCCCAGTCCGTGCTGATGGCCGAGTTCGGCCAAGAGGAGCGGGAGCACAAGATGCGCGTCGCCCTCGACGCTTTCCACGACTACCAGAACGGTATCCGCCCTGCGGGGCCTGGCGCCAGCGACCTCTTGGACTTCTTCGCGTTCGTCGACGAACAGCTGGATTCCTCCGGGGCGCCGAACATCAAGCGCAGCGACCAGGAGGTGACGAACCTGCTCGCCAAGCGGGCCAAGGCCCTGCACCTGGGGCCGGCGAACTACTGCTGGTTCCTCGATCCGTCCAAGGCGCTGTGCCTCAAGCTCGCAGGGGCTCAGGCCCGCGGGGCGACGGAGCCCTTGATCGGCATGTGCGATTCGGCGCGGTGCCCGCAGGCCACCCACCATGCCGGGCACCGCCCGGTGTGGGCGGCCAGCGCCGAGAGCAAGAAGGTGTTCATCGCCACCATCGGGCGCGCGCAGCGGACGGAGCAGGCCCGGCTGGGTACGGAACTCGCCCGCGATGAACGGGTGCTGGCCGAGATTGACGCCCTCTGCGGAACGGGGGCATGACGTGGCCCGTATCAGCGACGAGACCCGGCGGGACAATGAGGCGGCCATTCGGCACGTCATGGAACGGCTCCTTGCCGGTGACGTTCCCCCGGGCGGCAAGTGCGACATCAAGACCCTCGCGACCCAAGCCGGGGTCGCCCGCACCGGCTTCTATCCCAAGAAGAACCGCGACGGCTCGCCGCGGCCAGGCCCCTACCAACACCTGGCGGAGGAGTTCGAGCGCCGGTTGGCCGAGCTTCGGGAAACGGGCGTGATTCCCGACCCGCGGGCCGCACAGATCGAGCGGCTCAAAGGTCAGGTCTCCGGGCTGAAGGAGCGCCTCGCCGCGCGTGACGCGCAAATCGATGGACTCACTGACTTCAGGGAGCGGGCTCTGTCGCAGATCGCCGCCCAGAGGCTGGAGATCGAGCGGCTTCGCGACGCCTTGGCCGCGCCGTCGAATATCCGCGCTCTGCCGAACAGTTCAAGAGCGAGTGCGCCGTACGGATCGTGTAGCTGACTGCCCAGCCTGGGCTGCATGGGGCGGGGCGCGCGGCAAAGACTGCCGGGCACTCCGCCCTTGCGTTGCCATGGTGATCTACTCGCCACGAGATCGCACAGCTACGCGGACAGATCACAGCCCTCGACAACGCCTGCCTCCCGCCCGCGGTGGTACGGCGCCGTACGGGTCTTGCAGCTGACAACGCTGCGGGCGGTCTTTTGCCACCACCGTGCCCGGAGGGTCAGGTGCCGATCTCCCGGTGGACGCCGCCGGCTGCGGTGTTGACGCCTTCGGCGAGGGTGGGGTGGATGTGGATCGCTTGGGCGATGTCGGTGTAGGTGGCGCCGCAGGTCATGGCGATGACGGCCTCGTGGACGAGGTTGCCGCCGTCGGGGCCTGCGATGTGGCAGCCCAGGATGCGGTCGGTGTCGGCGTCGACGACGAATTTGATCAGGCCGCGGGTGTTGCCGATGGCGCGGGCCTTGACGACACCGGTGAAGTCCTGGCGGCCGATGAGGACTTGGTGTCCGGCCGCGCGGGCGGCTGGCTCGGTCAGCCCGACGGAACCGACCTCGGGATCGGTGAACACCGCGTGCGGCACGACGCGGCCCGTGGTGGAGCGGTCCTGGCCACGGTAGGTGGTGCGGTAGGCGATGTCGGCGTCGTCGCGGGCGGTGTGGGTGAACATCGGCCCGCCGCGGATGTCGCCGAGCGCCCAGACGTCTTCGGCCTGGGTGCGCAGCAGGTCGTCGACGGGCAGGAAGCCGTGCTCGTCGGGGGTCACGCCGAGGTGTTCCAGGCCCAGGTTGTCGGTGTTGGGAGTGCGGCCGGCGGCGATGAGCAGGTGGCTGCCGGTGACCTCGCCGGTCTCGCCACCCCGGCAGCCGGCCCGGACGTGGCCGGGGCGGCCGTCGACGGCGGTGCAGGTGGTTCCGGTGAGGACGGTGATGCCGTCGGTGGTGAAGCCGTCGGTGACGGCGGCGGAGATGTCGGGGTCCTCGGCGGGCAGCAGCCGCTCGGCGCGCTGGATGAGCGTCACTTGGGAGCCGAAGCGGGCGAACATCTGGGCGAACTCGCAGCCGATGTAGCCGCCGCCCACGACGATCAGGTGCTCGGGCAGCTCGGTGAGATCCAGCAGGGTGCGCGAGGTGTAGTACGGCGTGGAGTCGAGGCCGTCGATGGGCGGGCGGCTCGTGCGCAGGCCGGTGACCAGGAAGATCTTGTCGGCCTCGATCTCGGTGTGGTCCACGCGCAGCCGCCGCGGGGCCACGAAGCGTCCCTCGGCGGGGTAGAGGTCGAGCTGGTCGGCCTTGCCGACCGTCTTGTAGGAGCCGGAGCGGATCCGGTCGACGATCGCGTCCTTGCGCGCGACCACCGCGGCCAGGTCCACGCTGGGGGCGGTGGTGGTCACGCCGAACTCGGCGGCGCGGCGTACCTGGTGGGCCACCGCTGCGGAGGCGATCATCGTCTTGGTGGGGATGCAGCCCCGGTTGAGGCAGGTGCCGCCGAGTTTCTCCTTCTCGACGAAGGCGACCCGGCCGTGCCGGGCGGCGCGCAGGGCCAGGGGCAGTCCGGCCATGCCGCCGCCGATCACCAGGGTGTCGTACCGCTCGACCATGGATGGGCTCCTTGTCTGTCTCTGTCTGTCCGACTCGATACGTACGGGGGTCTGTGAGGCATCCTCAGCCGTGCCGGCCGGTGGGGCCGGAGGGGCGGGGCCGTTCGGAGGATGCGGACGGCTGGTGGCGGATGCGGCAGGTGGTGGTGCGGTGGCGTCGGTGCCACAGTGCGGCGGCGGTGAGCAGGACGGCTCCGGCGGTCCACAGCGGCCAGGTCGCCGGTCCGGTGGTGGCGGTCCCGGTGGTGGCGCCGCCTGCGGCTGCGGCGGTCAGGGCGGGGGCCCCGCAGCACAGGCCGATCGCGGACAGCGCGGCGCCAAGGGCAGTGGTGAGGGCGCCGAGCGCGGCGAGCGTGGCCGTCAGCAGGTGACCGAGCACCCGGCGCGGCCGGGCGAGGGCGCGGTGGGATGCCGTGCGCATCAAGGACCTTCCCTGGGGCCGGGCGGACAGGGGTGAGGGCGCGGCCGGCTGCCGTTCGGGGGGATGCGGCAGCCGGCCACCCTCCCGGCACCCGCGGGGGGGCGGGGGTCCGGGGCTTGGAGAGGGGTCAGGCCCACAGGGCGCTGCCCCACTTGGTCAGGATCAGCAGCGCGATGGTGCCGATCCACAGGACGGGCACGGCCCAGTGGAACTCCGTCACGGTTTGGCGCAGCCGGTCGGGGGCGGGGATGAGCCCGTGCTGGATGTTGTGCACGGTGGTGTACCAGAAGAGGAGGATCGTCACGGCCCAGACGAGGGTGCACCACAGGCACAGCGCGCCGATGGCATACAGCGAGGAGTACTGCAGCCAGGTCACGAAGCCGATGCCGAAGACGGTGCCGGCCTGCAGGCCCAGCCAGTGCCAGCGCCGGTAGCGGGCGCCGGCCAGCAGTCCAGCGCCGATGGCGATGACGGCGGGGAAGGCGACCCAGCCGATGAAGGGGTTGGGGAAGCCGAAGGTGCTGGCCTGCCAGCTCTTCATGATGTTGTTGCAGGACAGCACCGGGTTGATGCTGCACGCCGAGACGTAGTTCGGGTTGGCGAGCAGTTTCATCTTGTCGTGGGTGAGCACGGCCGAGGCGAGCAGGCCGAGGGAGCCGCCCACCATCAGCAGGAGGGCGAATGCGCGGTCGGCGCCGAACGCCGCGTGCGGGCTGCTTCGCACGGTCGGGGAGGCCGCCTGGTGGGCTGCTGACGTGGTCATGGCGCCGTTCTGTTCTCGGAGTTGGCTGCGGCCGGGGCGTTGTCCGTTGCCCGGCCGAGGGGGTGGGGCGTGGGCGGGGGTCAGCAGCAGTGGTCGCCGTTGTCGCGGTCGGGGGCGGCCGGGGTGGGGGCCGGCTGGGGCGGGCAGCAGTCCGCCTCGGCCGAGGGGGCTGTACTGGTGGGCGTGGCGTGGCGGGCGGGCCGCCTGCGGTGGCGCAGTGCGGCGGCGGTGACCGCGAGGACGACCGCGAGGGCGGTGACGGCGATCGTGGTGGTGTGGCCCTGGATCCAGGCGGTCGCGGTGGCGGAGAAGGTGGCGAGGCCGCCGCCGGGGGCGGTGGTGGCGGGGCCGCCGGTGGCGGCGGGGTACCAGTACCAGGCCAGGTAGGCGCCGGTGAGGACGAGGACGGCGGCGGTGATGCGGGTGCCGTGCCGGGCCAGGGCGGTGATCTTGCGGGTGAGGGCGGCGCCCGCGGCGGCGGTGGTGACCGCCACCAGCAGCAGGACGGCGGCCGATCCGGCGGCGTAGGCGGCGAAGACCGCGAGGAGACCGGCGTAGCTGGCGGTGGCCTGGGCCTGGGCGATGACGGCCAGTAGCACGCCGAAGGTGCAGGACAGGGACGCGGCGGCGTAGCCGACGCCGAACACGACCATGCGCCGGGCGGTCGGCGGGCCCGCCGACCCCCTGGTACCGGTGGACAGGTTCAGCCGCAGGCCGAGCGAGCGGCCGGTGAGCATGACGGCGCCCAGGAGCAGCAGGAGGACGCCGGTGGCCAGGCCGAGCCAGGGGGCGGCGCTGATCAGTGCGCGGGCGCCGGCGCTGACGATGAGCCCGGCGACCGCGAGGGTGCCGGCGAAGCCGAGGGTGAGGGCGGCGCCGGAGCGCAGGGCGCGGGCCAGGCGTACCGGCACCGGCGAGGTGTCGTTCTCGCCGAGGGCGGCGGTGATCCATGCGGGCAGCAGGGCGAAGCCGCACGGGTTGACCGGGGCGAGCATGCCGGCGGCGAAGGCGAGGGCGAGCAGGCCGTTCACTACGCGCCCGCCTTCTTCAAGGCGTCCTGGATCTGGTCCGCGGAGGGGTCGGTGGCCCGGTAGGTGACCTTGCCCTGGGGGTCGACGACGATCAGCGTGGACAGGGCCGAGACCTTATAGCGCAGGGACAGGGCGGCGCCCTTGTCGACGGTGGTGGGCAGGGAGGGGGCCTTGATGTACTGGAGGAACTGCATGATGGTCGTCTTCGACTCGCTCGGGTCCATGTCCACCGCGAGGAAATTGGCCTTCTTCCCGGCCTTCTCGAACTCCTTGGCGGCCGTATCCAGCGACTTCGCGCCGCCCGCGCACTCGCCGCAGCCCACGGAGAAGAAGAACAGCGCGGCGGGCTCCTTCGCGGGCAGCGCCAGCGTGGTGTCGTCAAGAAGGGTGACGGTGTCCGCCTTGGCAGCGGCGGAAGTGCCGCTGACGGTATCGGTCTTGGCCGCGGAGTCGGCGGTGGTGCCGGTGCCGCAGGCGGACAGAGTGAGTGCGGCGGTAGCGGCCGCGGCGAGGGCCAGGGCGGTACGGCGGCGCAGGCGGGTGCGGCGGGCGGTGGGGGACGGGGAAGTCATAGGTGGTGCGGGCCTTCCTCGGATGCCAGGACCGGAGCTGGTCCCGGCCGACAGCGGAGCGGACGGGTGAGTGCGGCGGGTGACCGGAAGGTGTCACCGCGGGCGCGGTGCGGCAGCGCCGGGCGGGATCAGTGCTTGCGGAGCAGGTCGCGGTCGTGCTGGTCGGTGCGGGTGGCCGGGGGGCAGCAGGAGTCGCCGCCGGCGGTGCTGCGGCGGCGCATCCACCAGGCGAGAGCGCCGGCCAGCAGGATGGCGGCCGGGGCCAGCAGCCAGGGGCTGACCAGCACCCCGCCCAGCCCGGCCAGGGCGCCGCTGGCCAGCAGCACCGGCCCGGCGCAGCAGATGATCGGCAGCAGCATGACGCCGACCATCCCGAGGGTGCCGAGCAGGCCGCCACGGCGGTCAGGTGTCTGGGTGGGCGGAGGCGTCATCGCTGCTCCCCCTCTCCGGGGATGCGGGTGCAGCAGTCAAGCGCGGCGGCGTTGTCGGCGGCCAGGGACCGGGCCAGCATGATCAGGTCCGCGACGCGGGGGTCGCCGACGGAGTAGCGCAGTTTCTTGCCGTCCCGGCGGGCGCTGACATAGCCGCAGTCCACCAGGCACGACAGGTGTACCGACACCCGCGGCTGCGAGATGCCGGCGTACTCGACGCACTGCGCGCTGGTGCGCTCGCCGCGCTGGATGAAGTCCAGCAGCTTCAGCCGGGTGGGGTCCGCAAGGGCGCGGAAAAACTTGGCCGTGGTGTCCAGGTGGAGACACGGCACCTCGGCCGCATCGGCCGTGGCAGGGGAGCCGGCAAGGGCAGGGGTTTTCATGGGCGGGGCCTTTCCACAAGCAGCTATTCGCTTGCCCGCATAGTATGGTGGTCCTCTGCCATTCGGCAAGCCGCATAGAAAAGGGGTCCGGCACGGAGCCTGGCCCCACTGAGGGAGGTAGTGCTGTGCTCCAGGCACACACTGGTTACGACCTGGCGATCATCGGTTCGGGAGGCGGCGCGTTCGCCGCGGCCATCGCGGCCCGCAACAAGGGCAAGCGCGTGGTCATGGTCGAGCGCGGCACCACCGGCGGCACCTGCGTGAACGTCGGCTGCGTGCCGTCCAAGGCGCTGCTGGCCGCCGCCGAGGCCCGCCACGGCGCGCAGGCGGCCGGCCGGTTCCCCGGGCTGGCCCCGGCCACGGTGCCGGTCGACTTCCCGGCCCTGATCGGCGGCAAGGACGCCCTGGTCGAGCAGCTGCGTACGGAGAAGTACACCGATCTGGCCGCCGATTACGGCTGGCAGATCGTGCACGGCACCGCCACGTTCGCCGACGGCCCCGTACTCCAGGTCGCGCTGAACGACGGCGGCACCACCACCATCGAGGCCGCCCACTACCTGATCGCCACCGGCTCCACGCCCTGGGCCCCGCCCATCGACGGCCTGGACGAGACCGGCTACCTGACCTCCACCACCGCCATGGAGCTGGAGGAGCTCCCCGAGCACCTGCTGGTGCTCGGCGGCGGCTACGTCGGCCTGGAGCAGGCCCAGCTCTTCGCCCGCCTCGGCAGCCGTGTCACCATGGCCGTCCGCTCCCGCCTGGCCTCCGGCGAGGAGCCGGAGATCTCCGCCGGCATCGAGGCCGTCTTCGCGGACGAGGGCATCACCGTCCACACCCGCACCCAGGTCAGCGCGGTACGCCGCGACGGCGACGGCATCCTCGCCACCCTCACCGGTCCCGGCGGCGAGCAGCAGGTGCGCGCCAGCCACCTGCTGGTCGCCACCGGACGCCGGCCGGTCACCGACGGCCTCGGCCTGGAGCGGGTGGGCGTGAAGACCGGCGAGCGCGGCGAAGTCGTGGTGGACGAGTACCTGCGCACCGGCAATCCCCGCATCTGGGCGGCCGGGGACGTCACCGGGCACCCCGACTTCGTGTACGTGGCCGCGGCCCACGGCACGCTCGTCGCAGACAACGCCCTGGACGGCGCGGAGCGCACCCTGGACTACACCGCGCTGCCGAAGGTCACCTTCACCAGCCCCGCCATCGCCTCGGTCGGAATGACCGACGCCCAGCTGGCCGAGGCCGGCATCGCCTGCCAGTGCCGCACCCTGCCGCTTCAGTACGTACCCCGGGCGCTGGCCAACCGCGACACCCGCGGCCTGGTCAAGCTCATCGCCGAACGCGGCACCGGAAAGCTGCTCGGCGCCCACGTCCTGGCCGACGGCGCGGGCGACATCATCACCGCCGCCACCTACGCCATCACCGCCGGGCTGACCGTCGACCAGATCGCCCGCACCTGGCACCCCTACCTGACCATGGCCGAAGCATTGAAGCTGGCCGCTCAGACGTTCACCTCGGACGTCGCCAGGCTCTCCTGCTGCGCCGGCTGAACTCAGCCGCCGTCCCGGGGCCCCTGCCTGAGGGGATCCCGCCCGACGGCGCCCTCGCCAACGACGCGATGACCGGACGGAGCTTGCTTGGGCGGGCAGCAGGCCCGCGTACGCTGACGCCGCACGATCAGCGAGGCAGCAATCAGCGTGGTCCCGGCCGTCAGAAACAGCCAGGACCAGGGGCCTGCCACAGCGCCGCCCGTGGCGGCCGTGCCCGCACCCGTGACGGCCAGGCCGCCACAGCACAGGCCGACCAGCGCCACCCCCGCGCCAAGCGTGGCGGCCAGGGCACCGAGAGCGGCAAGCGTGACTTCCAGCAGCCGCCGAGCAGCCCGGCCCAGCGCAGTGCGCTGGGCCGGTGCGGATGAGGCGGCCGTCATCGCAGGATTCCTCCCTGCGGTTCAGCAGCACCGCCTGCGGCGCCGGCGGGCCTGGTCGTCCGGGGAGGACGCGTCGCGCCGCAGAGAGCGGCGCACGAGCACGGTGGCGACGGTAGCGATGGCCAGAACGACCGCGACGTCGACCGCCCACGTGATCGACAAAACGAGGCCGATCCCGGCCAGGACCCCGGCGGCGAGCAGGGCAAGACCGGTAATGCGAGCAGGGGGCGGCAGCCAGGCGGTGCCTGCGGCTGCGCCGTCACCGGACCGGTCCGGCTCGCGGCGTGAGGGCTGGGAAGGGGCATACATGACGGCCTCCTCGGTGTCAGTCACACGCGGCCAACTGGTTGCGCGGATATGAGCCGGGGCGGGCGACAGCAGTGTCAGCGGTCATGCGGGCCGCCTCCCTGGCGGGGTTCGCGGTGGCGCGTCGCGGAGGTGCCCGAGGCGTCCCCGGGCGGGCAGCAGTCGTCGCGGTGGGCGCGGCGGCGTACGAGGACGGTGACGGCCGCGACGGCCAGGACCACGGCCGCGGCGATCACCCAAGGATTGCCGAGCCAGGCGCCGATCCCGGCGAGGGCACCGGAAAGGATGAGGACGGGAAGCGCGCAGCAGGCAATCATCAGCAGGACGATCCCGATGCCCGGGGCAGCGTCCATGCCGGGCCGGTCCGGTTCGCGGCGGGGAGGCCGGTCAGAGGTCGGCATGGCGGTTCCTTCCGAGCATCGGTCCCGGCTGGGCGTGATCACCGGAGCAGCGGTCCGGGACGCCGTCGTGGTCCGCGGCGACGGCGCGGGCGAGGACGACCAGGTCCGCCACCCGGGGGTCGCCGACGCGGTAGCGCAGCCTCCTGCCGTCCCGGTGGCCGGTCACATACCCGCAGGCCGTCAGGCAGGCCAGTTGGACCGAGACCCGCGACTGGGAGACACCGGCGTATCCGACGCACTCGGGGCAGGTGCGCTCCCCGCGAAGGATGAACTCCAGCAGCTTCAGCCGGGTGGGATCGGACAGGGCTCGGAAGAACCGGGCAGCGGCGTCGGTATGCGCGCACCCGCTGTCGGCCTGGCGGGCGGCCGTTATGACTGCGGTGCGGACCAGGACAGGCGCAGGGCCCATAGCCACCAGCCCTCTTCCACATGCATCTATTCGCTTACTCGAATAGTATGGCGGCGTTCGGGCATTCGGCAAGGCGTATAGAAAGCGGACCGGGTAACCCGGTCCCCCAGGGAGGTGGTGGCTGTGAGCACGCGGCACAACGGCTTCGACCTGGCGGTCATCGGTTCGGGCGGGGCGGCGTTCGCCGCCGCAATCGCCGCACGGAACAAGGGCGCCAAGGTGGTGATGGTCGAGCGCGGCGCCACCGGCGGCACCTGTGTGAACACCGGGTGCGTGCCGTCCAAGGCGCTGCTGGCCGCCGCCGAGGCCCGCCACGTGGCCCTCGCCCAGCCGTTCCCCGGTATCCGCACCGAGGCGGGACCGGTGGACTTCACCGCCCTGATCAGCGGCAAGCAGGCCCTGGTGGAGGCGATGCGGGCGGAGAAGTACACCGACCTGGCCGCCGAGTACGGCTGGACGATCCTGGCTGGCACCGCCCGCTTCGCTTCTGGCCCGGTCCTTGAGGTCACCCTGAACGACGGCGGTACGACTACGATCGAGGCCGCCCACTACGTCATCGCGACCGGCTCCGCCCCGTGGGCGCCGCCCATCGACGGCCTGGACGAGGCCGGCTACCTGACCTCCACCACCGCCATGGAACTCGACCACCTGCCCGAGTCGATGCTCGTGGTCGGCGGCAACGCCATCGGCCTGGAGCAGGGCCAGCTCTTCGCCCGTCTCGGTACCCAGGTGACCGTCGTCGAGGCGCTGGACCGGCTCGCCCCGTTCGAGGAGCCCGAGGTCTCCGCAATGATCGAGGACGTCTTCACCGGCGAGGGCATCGGCGTGCACACCGGCCTCACCGTCACCGCCGTGCGCCGCGACACCAGCGGCTACCGGCTCACCGCCGCCCGCAGGGGCGAGGTCTTCGAACTCCAGGCGGAGCAACTGCTGGTGGCCACCGGCCGCCGCCCCGTCACCGACGGCCTCGCCCTGGAAACGGTGGGAGTCAAGACCGGGGAGCGCGGCGAAATCATCGTGGACGAGCACCTGCGCACCGGCAACGAACGGATCTGGGCCGCCGGTGACGTGACCGGGCACCCGCAGTTCGTGTACGTCGCCGCTGCCCACGGCACACTGGTCGCGGACAACGCCCTGGACGGCGCCGAGCGCACCCTGGACTACCACCACCTGCCGCGGGTCACCTTCACCACCCCGGCGATCGCCGCCGCCGGTCTCACCGACGCACAAGCCGTGGCACAAGGCTTCGCGTGCGACTGCCGCATCCTGCCCCTGGAATACGTGCCTCGCGCACTGGTCAACCGCGACACCCACGGCCTGATCAAACTCGTCGCCGAACGTGGTACCGGCAAGCTGCTCGGCGTCCATGTCATCGCCGACGGCGGTGGCGATGTCATCGCCACCGCCGTCTACGCCCTGGCGAACCGGATGACGGTGCACCAGATGGCCGACCTGTGGTGCCCCTACCTGACCATGGCCGAAGGGCTGAAGCTCGCCGCCCAGACCTACACACGGGACGTGAGCAAGCTGTCCTGCTGCGCCTCCTGACGCTCCGCCGCAGCCGTCACAAAAGGAAGGGGGAGCACCCATGAAGTCCGGGTTCAGCAGCGCGCCCACCGTCGGACGTGCGGGAGGAAAGCCATGAAGGCCCAGCATCTTGTCGAGGACCTGGCACTCGGCGCCGCCTCCGGCTACCTGGCCACCAAGGTGATGGAACCGGTCAGCAGCACGCTGTACGCATGGGAGTCACAGGAGTCCCGGGCGCGCGAGGACGCCGCCCGGCCAGGCCCGCCGTTCCAGATCGCCGCGGAGAAGAACGCCCGGCTGTTGGGGTTCGACCTGTCCGAGGAGCAGTTGGAGCGGGCGGGAATGGCGTTCCACTACGGGTTGGCGATGAGCTGGGCGCCGCTGTACGCACTGATCCGCCGCCGGTGGCACACGCCGCCGTTGACGACCGCGCTGGCAACCGGGGCGGCGATGTCCCTCATCGTCGACGAGGCCCTGACCCCCGCGCTCGGCTACAGCGCCCCCAACCGGGCCTATCCGGCCGTCACCCATGTGCGCGGAATTCTGGCCCACCTGGCCTTCGGGGCGGCCGTGGCCGTGGTGACCGAGGCGGGCTGGGCGCTGCGGCACCGCCGCCCCTGACAGCGGCAGGGATGCCCGGCCGCCACCGCAGCGTCACACAAGACACCCGCAGCGTCGCAACACCCGACCCGTACCGCCGAAAGGAACGACAGTATGCCTACGGATTTCGACGTGATCGTCATCGGAGCCGGCCCCGGAGGAGAAGTCGCCGTCTCACGCCTCGTCGCGGGCGGTCTGCGGGTGGCCCTGGTGGAGCGCGAACTCATCGGCGGTGAATGCGCCTACTGGGCCTGCATCCCCTCCAAGACCCTGCTGCGCCCGCCCGAGGCCCGCGCCGAAGCCGCGGGCGCGGCGGGCCTGTCCACCCCCGAGCAGGACTGGCCGGCCCTGCGCGACTACCGCGACTACATGATCCGCCACCTCGACGACGCTGCCCAGATCGACGGCTACCGCGAGCAGGGTGCCACCGTCATCAAAGCCGCCGCCCGCCTGACCGGCCGCGGCCCCTGGCGGATCGAGGCAGACGGCCGGCAGATCACTACCGAGCACCTCGTGATCGCCACCGGCTCCGAGGCCCTGCGTCCGCCCATCGACGGACTGGACCAGGTGGAGGTGTGGACCAACCGGGAGGCCACCACGCTGCGGGAGATCCCCCGGCGCGCCGTGATGATCGGCGGCAGCGCGGTCGGCGTGGAGTTGGGCCAGTTCCTGGCCCGCATGGGCAGCCAGGTCACGATCGTCCAGCGCGGCCAGCGGCTGCTGGACCGCGAGGAGCACCGCCTCGGCGAGCTGGTCGCCGACCGGCTCGGCAAGGACGGCATCGACGTACGTGTAGGCCGCCAGGCCACGGCCGTCCGCCAAGAGGGCGATGACACCGTGGTCGAGTTGGACGACAGCAGCCGCGTGCATACCGACGTGATGGTGCTCGGGGCGGGCCGCCGCCCGCGCACCGGCGACCTCGGGCTGGACGCCGTCGGGATCCGGGCAAACGACCGCGGGGCCCTGGACGTCGACATGCACTGCCGCGTCACCGATGACGGACTGTGGGCGCTCGGCGACGTCACCGGCATCGCCCTGTTCACCCACGTCGCCCAGTACCAGGCCCGGGTGGTCGCCGACACCATCCTCGGCACACCCCGCCGCGCCGACTACACCGCCATCCCCCGCGTCGTCTTCGCCCAGCCGGAGATCGCCGCCGTCGGCCTCACCGGCGAACAAGCACGCGAGCAGGGCATCAACCTGGCCACCAGCGAACTCGACCTCGCAGCCTCCCTCGCCCGTCCCTGGACCTACGAGACGGAACCCACCGGTCACCTCGGGCTGCTCGCTGACCGTGAGCGACGGATCCTCGTGGGCGCGTGGGCCATCGCCCCACAGGCCGGGGAGTGGATCCACCAGGCCGCTCTGGCCATCCGCGCGCAGATCCCGATCGACACCCTGCTGGATCAGGTCGCGCAGTTCCCCACCTACAGCGAGGCGTATCTGAAGGCCACCGAACGCCTGGACCTGTGACTCTTCCCCACCGCGCGCCGTAACCGCCGTTAGCAGCCCAGACAACCAGACAGGGAGTCCGCCATGCGTGCCGTCGTCACCACGCCCAGGACAGCGGATACCCACCGGCTGGTAGAACTGCCCGACCCGAAGCCCGCGCAGGGGCAGGCCCTGGTGGAGGTGCTCTCGGTCGGGCTGGACGGCACGGACGTCGGGATCGCCCGCGGTGGCTACGGCGAGGCACCCGACGGCGAGGACGAACTCCGCGCCTACGACGACCCAGCAGTGGATGGCGCACTGCTCATGCTCCCCCTCGTCGGCTTCATCGACGGCACCCGACCCGCGCAGACCGCCACCATCGACGCCATCCTCGACCACCTCGCCCCACCCAGCGGCCCCCATCAGCCATCCCTTCTGTGGCGGTACCCGCCGGCCACCCCACGCAGCAGCCCCGACGGCCTCCCCGGCGCCGAAGGCGCCTTCATCCTGTGCAGCTTCTGGCTCGTCGAAGCCCTCACCCTGGCCGGACGCCCCGCACGAGCCGAGCGTCTGTTCACCGCCCTGTGCGACCTAGCCCAGCCCCTGGGCTCCCTCGCCGAACAAATCGACCCCGCAACCGGCGAACAGCTCGGCAACACACCACAAGCCTTCACCCACATCGGATTGATCAACGCGGCCCTCCGCCTGGCAGGAACCACGGCCAAGGGCAGCCGCCGACCACCGCCCCCAACCCCACAGGCACACGAGAAGGAGGCCGGTAAACATGGCGCCCTACGGCGCGATCATGGCCGGCTGGGTCCCCGGGAGACCCAGGTCTTCTGCCCGCAGGAGGTAGACGGCCGTTGAGCGCAAAGTGCCCGGCCGAAAGCGCCCTACGGGAGCGTGCATCGCCGACCGAGACACTCCCCGACCGGCGGGTCCTGCCCCGACCGGCCACATCACACGGTCCGCAGCCTCACCGCACCGA
Organism: Streptomyces tremellae; assembly: GCF_039540215.1. Lineage (NCBI taxonomy): Bacteria > Bacillati > Actinomycetota > Actinomycetes > Kitasatosporales > Streptomycetaceae > Streptomyces > Streptomyces tremellae. Next base: position 155,940 of record NZ_BAABEP010000002.1, on the reverse strand, counting down.
TCACCCTGCGCACTCGCCTGGCCGCCATCACGGAGAGAACGCTCAACCCAGCCGCACCAGCGGCCATTACTGACCCGATCCGCCCCGACACATCCTCGACAGAACCCGCGCCCAGTATCCGGAGATGCCTGTGACCAGCGAGCCGCCCGCGCAGCCGATGACCATCGGCGAACTGTCCCGGCGCACCCAGGTGACCGTCAAGGCACTGCGCACCTACACCGACTGGGGCCTGATCTACACTGCTGGCCGCAGCCCGGCCAACTACCGTCTGTACGACACTGACGCCCTGTGGTGCGTACGGCTGATCGGCGAACTGCGCAGCCTCGGCCTCACCCTTGCCGAGATCCGCGACCTCCTCAGCACCTACGCGGACAACGGCGAGCGAGCCCTCGGCCCCTCACTCGCCGAACGTCTGCGCACCGCCCGGGCCCGCATCGACAGCAAGATCGCAGACCTAGAAAAGACACGGCGCCGCATCGACGCCTTCGAAGCCACTCACCAGGCTGAACTTGCCCACGGCAGCGGCCCCGGCCTGCTGGCGGACGATCCGCGACGGTGCACACGGTGCGCTTGACTCTGCCCCCGGGGACAGACCCTACGGTCAACACCAGACGCCACCATCCGGACGCACGGCAGCCGGCCCTCTGCCGGCCTCCGCCCGAAGACGACAAGGAATCTCCACCATGGACACCTCCGCCCAGCAGCTCGCCGACCGCCTGACCACCGCCCTGGGCGGCGGTGAAACCGTCACCGGCCAGCCCTGGCTGTGGCGCCCGCTGCTCCAGCTGCTGGCCACCGGCCAGCCCGTCACCACCGCCCAGCTCGCCACCGCCACCGGCCACAGCGAAGACGACGTCCGCCACGCCCTGGCCGCCATGCCCGACACCGAATACGACGACAGCGGCCGCATCATCGGCAGCGGCCTGACCCAGCGCCCCACCCCCCACCGCTTCGAAGTCAACGGCAAGCAGCTGTACACCTGGTGCGCCCTGGACACCCTCGTCTTCCCAGCCGTCCTCGGCCGCACCGCCCACATCGAATCCCCCTGCCACGCCACCGGCACCCCGATCAGCCTCACCGCGGCCCCCGACGGCGTCACCGACCTCGCCCCGGCCGACGCCGTCGTCTCGATCGTCACCCCCGACGACATGACCTCCGTACGCTCGGCCTTCTGCAACCACGTCCACTTCTTCGCCAACCCGGCCGCCGCCCAGGACTGGCTCACCGACCACCCCGGCATGACCGTCCTGCCCGTCGCCGACGCCTACCAGCTCGGCCGCCCCCTCACCCAAAACCTCCTCGACGGGACAACCCCGGAGTCCTGCTGCTGAACCGCGCCCAGCCTTGACCTTCCCCCCTGCTGGAAGGTCAACGCTGGAACCATGCGCATCAGCACCCTCGCCACGGCCACCGGCCTCACCACCAAGACCATCCGCTACTACGAGCAAAGCGGACTGCTGCCCGCACCGCCCCGGACTGCGGGCGGCTACCGCGACTACCCGCCCGAGGCCCAGCCCCGGCTCACCTTCATCCGCGACGCCCAAGCCGCCGGACTCACCCTCGCCGAGATCCGCGGCGTACTCGCCCTGCGCGACAGCGGCCAAGCCCCCTGCCCCCACACCGCCGCACTGATCGAAGCCCACCTGCGCCACATCGAGGAACGCATCACCGCCCTCACCCGCACCCAAGCCGCACTACGCCAACTCACCACCCAGGCCCCCTGATCCATCCCACTCGCGTCTCAGGGCCCGCTACAGTGTGGCCTTCGTCACGACAAGCGTTGGAGATAGCGACACGGTGAGCCCTTCGAATGCGACACAGGCCAGGTCTTCGTCCCCCTTGTAAAGCGACACGACCTGCGGGGGACACAGCGTCTGCGGAGACAAACCTGCTGAGGACCCTGGCGATGAGCGCGACCGTCTTCGGGGTGCTGCTGGGCCTCGGCGCGCTGGGCGCGGCCGCCGGAGCACTCACCGCACCGGCATTGGCCCGCCGGTATGGGCCGGGGCCGATGATGCTGGCCGCGCTCGCGGTAACTCCCCTGACCCAGCTTCCGCTGCTGCTCGCCTCTCCCGGCCTTGCCTGGCAGATCACGATCGGCTTGGCGCTCTTCCTGCAGCTCGCCTGTGCCGGTGCCGCGGGTACCACCCAGCGATCCATCCGCCAGATCGTCACCACGGCCGGGATGCAGGCGCGGATGCAGGCGGTGAGCACCTGGCTGACGTCCGGCGCGCGCCCCGTGGCCGCGCTTCTCGCCGGCGCCTTGGGCACGTGGGTCGGTGTCCGGCCCGCCCTGACCGCCGGGGCCCTCCTGCTGCTGATCCCGCTCGTCGTCCTCGCCCGCTCCCCGATCCGCGCCCTACGGCAGATGCCGGACCCGCCCGCGGACCGGACGTCCCCTCCGGCCGTGCCCTCTCCGACGCGCACGGACGACGCGCGGCACGAGCGCGCACTCGGAGGCGATGCCTCGTGAACGAGGTGCCGAACTCGCCGGTGCTACCCGCTGCTCCCTCTACCGATCCCCTGGAGTGCACCGTGCTGAGCGACCCCACTGCGCCCGCCGCGCCCCTCCTTCCGGTCCAGCACAGCGCCGACACCGTGGAGGCTGTGGCGGCCCGGGCGGCGATGGTCGCCCGGCTCGAGGAAAGCGGAGCGCTCGGCCCCGGACCGGTGCGAGAGGCGCTGCTCGCGCTGCCGCGCCAGATCCTGATGCCCCAGGCATACGTGCGGCGCAGCGCCCCGGATGAGACCCCGCCGCGCTGGGATCTGCTGGACTGGAGCCGTCCGGCCGACCGGAAGGAGCTGCTGGAGCGGCTGCACAGCGGGGACAGCGTCTCGATCCAGCACGACGGCGAACCGATCCTCGGCCGACCTCCCGGGCCTCGCCGCAGGGGCGCGATCACCGCCATGTCGAGCACGATGAGCCTGACCACGGACCTGCTGCAGCAGCTGGACCTACGGCCCGGCCAACGGGTGCTGGACGTGGGGACCGGCGCCGGGGTGACCGCGGCGGCGGCCTGCTTCGTGTGCGGCGACAAGGGCGTCGTCACCCTCGACATCGACCCCCACGTCACCGCGGCCGCCCGCGAGCGGCTGTCCGCCCTCGGCTACCGGCCGGCCACGGTGACCGGAGACGGCAGCACCGAATGGACCGCCGCCGCCCCGTACGACCGGATCTTCGTCTCCTTCGCCGTCCGCCACGTTCCGCAGGCACTGGTGGAGCAACTGGCGCCGGGCGGGCGCGCGCTGATGACGCTCGGGACGTCGTCGCCGTCGTGGCCGGGCCTGGCCGTGGTCGAACGGCGACAGGACGGGAGCGTGGAGGCCCAGCTGCGGGCGGTCGAGTTCGGTCACCGGGCCGGTGCCGGCTTTGACCGGCTGTTCCTGTCCTCCGCCTTCCGCGCGGAGATCGCCACGGCCGACGGATGGACGCAGCGCAGCATGATCGCGCCGCCGCCCGACATGGCGCGCGGCATGTGGCTGGCCCTGGACCACCTGCATCCAGGGCTGGTGCGCGACTTCGGCGCCGAGGACCTGACGATCGGCGCGCCCGGGTGCCGGTCATGGATGCGCGTGCGACCTGTCGGCCTCCGCCGGTGGGACGTGACGACGTCGGGGCCGCGGGACATCTGGGCGGAGATCCACGATGTCGCCGGCCGGTGGCGGACGGCCGGTGAACCGGACGTCTTCCGGCTCCGATTCGACGCTGACGGCAGCCAGCGGGCCACCAGCCCGAACGGCGCACTGACCTGGCAGCTTTCCCCTGGCGAGACTGGAGACGCACGATGACCCGCCCTGACCAGCCGACCTCTGCGGCGGTTTCGGACGATGCCTTGTTCGGGCCCGAGGCCGCCGACTACGCCCGCTACCGTCCCGGCCTCCCGGACGCCGTAATTCACCTCCTGGCCGCCACCCAGCACGGTGTGCCCGCCCCCGTCCTCCTGGACCTGGGGACTGGCACCGGTCAGGTGCCCCGAGCGCTGCTGCCCGTCCTGCGCCGACTGGCGCACGTCTACCTGGTCGACGTGAACGCCTCGATGCTGGAGGCGGCTCGCGCCGCAGTCGAACCGGTCCGCGGAGCATGCACGGTCGACGTCTTCACCGGCGCCGCCCACACCTTCGCGCCCGCCGCGCCCGGCCGGGCGCCCACCCTGATCACCTGCTCCCGGTCCTTCCACTGGATGTCCCGCCCGGAGGTCCTGTCCATGGCCGACCGGGTGGCCGCGCCGCGCGCCGTCGTGGCGATCATGGGCGACGGCAGCCTCTGGACCCATGAGGCCCACTGGACGGCCGCCCTTCGGGCACTGATCCAGCGCTACCTCGGCGAAGACCGGCGCGCGGGCCCCCACGGCACCTACGCCGGACCGGACCGCCGCTACGAAGACGATCTGGCCGACTCGGCGTTCAGCGCGGTGACCGAGCACAGCTTCCCCGTCGCCCGCACCTGGACGCCCGAGGAGGTGATCGGCTACCTGCGCACCACCAGCTTCGCCCGTCCCACTCTGTTCGCCGGCCACCACCCCGAGTTCGAGGACGCTGCTCTCCGCCTGCTCCAGGACCATGCCGGCGGCGGCGTCCTGAAGGAGGACGCGGTGTTCACCGTGCTGCTCGCGCGCCGCCCCGGCGGTGAGGCGTGAGCGGCACCCAGCGGCACACCGAGCCGCTCGACGTTCACTTGCTCGCCGTACGCGACGGCGAGGCCGGGCCCGAGGTGCTGCTGTCCAGGCGGGCCGGGAACGTGTACGCGCCGGGCTGCTGGCATCTCGTGTCCGGGCATTTGGACGGCCCGTGGGAGGACATGGTCACCGCCCTGGTGCGCGAGGCCCGAGAGGAGTCTGGCGTCGTCATCGACCCGGCCGACGTCCGGGCGGCCGTCACCGTGCACCACCGCGCCCCCGCCGGCGGAGCCCGGGTCGGGGTGTTCTTCGAGGTGAAGCGCTGGGAGGGCACTCCGGAGGTCATGGAGCACGATGTGTGCGACGCCATGAGGTGGTTCTCCTTCGACGCCTTGCCGGAGCCGATGGTGGCGTACTGCCGGGCCGGGCTGGACGCCTACCGGGCCGGCGCGCGGATGGCCGTGCACTTCCAGGAGCCCAGCGACCCGATCGCCTACGACCGGACCGTCGACCGGCTGCTCCTGGTCCCCGAACCCGACGCGCACGGCGCGGTCCCGGAGCCGGCGGTGCGCGCGTTCGCCGAACAGGCGGTAGGGCGGGTCACCGCCTGGACGGACGTGTCCTGGGCGAGGGAGGAGAGCCGTGTGTGGCGGGCGGCTGGCGCCGAGGGCGGCGAGTGGTACGTCAAGATCCACCAGAACGACCGCTTCCACCAGCGTGAAGTGAACGCCCTTCGCAGCTGGGTCTCCGGCATCGGGGCGGCCGCACCCCGGCTGGTGGCCGCCGAGCCCACGCTGCGGGCCGTCGTGCTCACCGCGGTGGGCGGCCGGACCCTGCACGGCGCCGTCCATCCGCCCGAGCAGCAGCGCCACATCTTCCACCGCATCGGGCAACTCGCGGCGGCTATCCACCACAGTGCCCCGCCCCGGCCCGCGTCCGGCGGCCTGCCTCTGGGGAAGCTGGAGCGCCACCTCGCGGGCGCCCTGCCCCACCTCGCGCCCGGCGACGAGAAGTTCATCCGCACCACCGCCGAGGCGACCACCGGCCTGGCGCCCTTGGAGACGGTGCCCACGCATGGTGACTTCCAGCTCCGCAACCTGCGCTGGGACGAGAGCGCCGACACCCTCTACGTCATCGACTTCGAACGGTCGGAAGACGGCCCAGCCGTGCGGGACTTCGTACGGCTCTCCGACGCCTGGCACGGCCGGCCCGACCTCCTCCAGGCCGTGATGGACGGCTACGGCCGCCCCTTCACCCCGGACGAAGAGGCTCACCTCACGATCCTGTCCGTCCTGGATTCCGTCTCCGGCATCGCCTACGGCGCCACCCACGACGATCCCGAGCTCGTCGAGCGCGGCCTGCGCACGCTGGCCCGGCTCCGCGCAGCCCAACGCCCCTGAACACCACCACGCCTACGTACGAGGAGCAGCACGTTGACGTACACCACCCGCGACAAGTGGGAGAAGCACTTCAGCGACGGCAAGAACTTCCGGCAGGTCGGTGAGCGGGAGCGGGAGCTCCTCGCCAACCACACCCCCGCCCCGGACGGCGGCGGCCGGACGCTCGATGTGGGATGTGGTACCGGGGAGCTGGCCGTCTACCTGGCCTCGCTCGGCTACACCGTGGACGCCATCGACTTCGCCGAGAGCGCGCTCGCACGGGCCCGGGAGGAGCACGCCGGTGTCGAGGGCGTGCGCTGGCTGCGACTGGACATCGAGCGCGACGACCCCGCCCCGCTGCATGAAGAGGGGTATGACCTGATCACGCTGCGCCTGGTGTACCCGTTCGTGCAGGACAGGGGACGCGTCCTGCACGGGCTGGGTGAGCGGCTGCGCGACGGCGGCGCTCTCGTCGTCATCACCCCGGTGGCGGCCACCACACCCGAGGAACGGCGCGCCATCGCCTTGGACGAGGATGAGATCGCCGTGCTCGCCGCCGGATGGGAGACGGTGGAGCGCCTGGACGCGGACGGCCTGGCCGTCCTGATCCTGCGCGGTCCCTGCCACACCGACACCAGGGCCGTCGAGAAGCGGCCGACCACCGCCCATGCCCTGACCGGCGCCCTCGCGGTCGTCACCGACGACGCCGGCCGGGTCCTGCTCGGCCGCTCCCGCCGCGGCATGCTCGAACTGCCCGGCGGCAAGACCCGCGGCCCGGAGGGCTTCGCGGCCGCGGCGGTCCGCGAGCTCGCCGAGGAGACGGGCCTGATCGCCGACCCGGCGGATGCGTACGTGGTGACGATGCTGGTCGACGACAGCCACGGCATCCCGCGGCTCACGGCCGTCGTCCGCATCACCGCGTGGACGGGAACGCTGACCAACGAGGAACCGGAGCTGTTCGACCGCTGGGAGTTCTTCGACCTGCACGCTCTCGCCTGTGTCGGAGACGTCTTCGTTCCGGCCGCACTCTCGATCGACAGCGTGTGGCCCGGCGTCATCCCGGACCTGCCGCCTGTGGTCTCCTACCCGCTCGCCGCCGACCGGCCGCCCGTACCGGGTGAGCCAGCTGAGGCCGTCCGGCTGCGCCAGGCGATGGCCCAGACGGTGATCGACGGCGGCTGGGCCCCGTCCGAGCCCGTCCGCGACGCGCTGCGCACGGTGCCCCGCCATCGGTTCGCCCCGGAAGTGAACCTGGCGGACGCGTACGACGGCGGCGACAGGGCGGTCATCACCCGCCGCGACGAGACCGGGACGGCGATCAGCTCGGTGTCCGCGGCCTGGCTCCAGGCCGACATGATCGAGAGCCTGCGCCTTCAGCCGGGTGCCATCGTGTTCGAGGCGGGGTCCGGTGGCTACAACGCCGAGCTGCTCGCCCACGTCACCGGGCCCGGCGGGCGGGTGGTGAGCGTCGACATCGACCCGTGGGTCATCAGCCGCACCCGGGCCTTCCTCACGGAGACCGGCAGCGGACGCGTCACCGCCATCGAGGCCGACGCCGCCCTTGGCGCGCCCGCCCACCTCGTACCCCGCGGCGGCTTCGACGGCAGCATGATCACCTACAACTGCTGGGACATCTCCCCGGCCTGGCGCGAACAGCTGGCCGAAGGCGGGCGCCTGGTCCTGCCGCTGGAGATGGGCGGCTACACCAGGGCGATCGCGTTCGAGCGGCACGGCGAGGTGCTGCACGCCCGCCGCTTCACCTACTGCGGCTTCGTCCGCGACCAGGGGCAGCAGGCCCGCCCCGCCCCGGTTGCCCCCTTGCTCGACGGAGCTCTGGCACTGCGCTTCGACGACGGTCCCGTCCCCCGCACGGAGGGCCTGGAGGAGGCGCTGCGCGGGCGGCGGCACGAGGTCGCGACCGGCGTGACCATGGGTGCGACGAACTCCTACTTCGGCTCCCTTCAGCTGTTCGCGGCCACCACCGTGCCGGGCTCCTGCCGGCTGGCCGCCCACCAGGAGTCCGCCGAGGCTGTGACCGGCATCGCGAAGGACCGCGACGCCCCCGCGATCCTCTGCGGGTCCTCGCTGGCCTACCTGATCCACGTCCAGACCAAGGACAGCGACCGCCGGGAAGACAAGGAGTGGGAGTGGTTCGCGTACTCCTTCGGCGAGCAGGGGCCCGAGCTCGCCGAGCGGCTGGTGGCCACGGTGCTGGCCTGGGACCGTCACATCCGCGCCGAGGCCAACGACGAGCACGCCGATCCTGTCCTGACGGTCCACCCGGCCGGCACGCCCGACGATGCGTTGCCCGCCGGCGACGTCCTGGACAAGGTGAACTGCCGGATGGTGTTCCGGTGGCCGGGGCGTGACGTGGTGCTGCCCGGTCCCGTTGAGCGTCCTGTGGCCGACGCCGTGGCGGAGGGGGTGTGACGATGGAACGGACCTTGCGACAGGCGGTGTTCGTCGCCCCGGCAGAGCGCGACGAGTCCGACCGGGTGCGTCGCGCGCACGCGGCCGCCGCCAAGCAGTTCCGGGTGTCCGCATCGGGGCCGGAGGTATGGGGGTGGCAGGGCCGCACCCTGGGGCGGCGGGCCGGGAACTGCTGGCTGCGCATCGTCTCCGCCGAGGTGGACAAGGCGGGCGGTCGGCTGTGGGAGGGGACGGCGACCGCTGACACGCACGTGCCGCGGTCGGTGCCGCGGCCGCGGCTTCGCGGAATTCTCGACTGGACCTCAGCGGATGTCGCCTACCGGGCGGAGCTCACCGAGTACGTGTCCGTCCAGCCGGTCACCAGTGGTACTCCCGCGCTCGACCAGGACATCGCTCTGCCCGACTCGTGGTGGTCGGAGCTGAAGTCCGCGCTCGGGACGCTCGCGGCGGTGCGCACCGACCGGGAATCGGTACGGCAGAACTGGGTCGACCGGAACTTCCGCCGCTTCCTCGGCATCGACCCCATCCAGATCCGTGAGACGACGACCGGGCACGCCGATCTGCACTGGGCGAACGTGACGCGGGCGCCCCTGGTCCTGTTGGACTGGGAGAACTGGGGCCGGCTGCCCGTGGGCTACGACCTGGGCCTGCTCCACGCGTACTCACTGGCCGCGCCGGTGACCGCCGCCCGGATCCGGCGCGAGTTCGGCCACGTCCTGGAGACCGACGCCGGCCGGACCGGGGAGCTCATCGCCCTCGGACAACTCCTCCAGGCGTGCTCCCGGGGCGTCCACCCTCACCTCGCCCCGCTCGTCGCCCGCCAGGCCGAGCACCTCACCGGCGCCCCCATCCCCACGCCCTGACCGGCCCCGAGCCTGGAGGAACCCCTTGTCCCGCCCACGCGTCGACGTCGTCGTTCTGACCATGAACGACCGCCCTGCGGAGGAAGCAGCCGCGCAGGCGACGCTCCTTGCCCAGAGCGGCGTCGACGTGCGGGTGGTGGTCGTCGGCAACGGCTGCAAGCCCGAGCTCGTGCCACCTGGTGCGCTCACCGTGTTCCTGCCCGAGAACATCGGCATCCCCGGCGGTCGCAACGCCGGCGCCGACGCACTGCACGAGGCCGGCGATCCGGCCGACTGGCTGTACTTCCTGGACAACGACGCTCGCTTCCCCCGCCCCGACGTCCTCGCCCGGCTCGTCGCCGAGGCCGAGCAGCATCCGGAGGCCGCCTGGGTGCAACCCCGGCTGACGGGCCCGGACGATGTGACCACCCCGCGCCGCTGGGTCCCCCGGCTGCGCGCAGCGAACCCGGGCCGGCCGGGGAGGGTCACCTCGATGACCGAGGGCGTCGTCCTGATCCGGCGCGCCGCCTTCGACGCGGTAGGCGGGTGGGAAGATCAACTCTTCCTGTATCACGAAGGGTTCGATCTGGCCTGGCGGCTGTACGCGGCGGGATGGAGCGGCTGGTACGCCGCCGGCATCCGTATGCACCACCCGCTCACCACACCCGCCCGCCATGCGCTGTACCACCGGCTCGCCGCCCGCAACCGGATCTGGATCGCATACCGGAACCTGCCCGCCCCGTTCATCCCCCTCTACCTGGGCGCGTGGACCGTGATCACCCTGGCCCGGGCCGTACGCGGCGGCGGATTGCGCCAGACGCTGCGCGGGATGCGCGAAGGCTGGACGACCCGGCGTACGCAGCCGCGGCGCCCGATGAACCGGCGCACCGTGTACCGGCTCACCGCCGCCGGACGGCCGCCGGTCATCTGAACCTCCCGTCCGCCCACCCCTTCGAGGAGAACCCTTCGTCATGAACAGCCCGCCGCTGCCCTCGCTGCTGGGGGTGTTCGCGCACCCGGACGATGAGAGCCTCCTGGCCGGCGGTGTACTCGCACAGCATCACGCCGCCGGGGCGCGCACCGGTGTCGTCACCGCCACCTGGGCGCCGGATAGCAGGCGAGCGCCCGAACTCGCCGCGGCCCTCGCTGTCCTGGGCGCCGGTCCCCCGCGGCTGCTCGGCTACGGCGATGCCCGCAACCCCGAGTCCGCCCCTGGTGAGTCCCGCCTCGTCGACGCGCCCCTCGACGAGGCCATCGGCCGTCTCGTCGCCCACATCCGCGCTTTCCGCCCCGAAGTCGTCGTCACTCACGACGCTCTCGGCCAGCTGACGGGCCACGCCGACCACGTGCGCACCCACCAGATCACCGTGCTTGCCGTCGAGGCCGCCGGTCTCGAGCCCCTCTACCCCGAGGCGGGCACCCCCTGGCAGCCGTCGGCGCTGTACGCGGCCACGCATTCGGAGGCTGGCGTGGGCCGGCTCGGGACCCTGCTGGAGAGGGTCGGGAAGAGCGTGCTGCCCGTCCCCGACGCGTATGTGACCACGACCGTCGACGTCAGCCCGTGGACCGGGGTGAAGTGGGCGGCCATCCTTGCCCACCAGGGGGAGGTCGCACGCGAACGGCCCCTGCCCGGCATCCTGGCCCGCCTGCCCGAAGTCGAACGCAAGGAGATCATCAGCACCGAGTTCTTCACCAGGCTCACCCCCGGCCCCGTCGCCGGTGATCCGTCCCGGCTCCTCGCCTGACAGGCACGCCCCCGCACTCTCCGCGCGCACCGCACAACTGGAGTCCACGATGACCACCACACCTACCGCTGACGAAACACCGGGCACCTTCACCGACGAGCAGTACGGGGCTCAACGCGCCGAGGCGGCCGTGTGGGCCGGAGCGTCCGTACTGATCACGGATCGGCGCGGCCTGGTCCTGGTCGAGCGCGTCGGCTATCGCGACACCCGCCTCCTGCCGGGCGGCGCGGTCGACAAGGGCGAGTCACCCGCCCAGGCCGCCGCCCGCGAACTGCGCGAAGAGCTCGGCGTCACGATGGCCCTCGACCGCGGGCTCGCCGTGGACTGGGTCTCCACCGCCGGCGCCAACGCGCGCCCCGCCATGCGGTTTCCCGGTGAGGTGCTGCACGTCTTCGACGGCGGGACGTGGGACGACGAACAGATCGCCGCCATCCGACCCCGCGCAGGTGAGATCGAGGCGGTCGAGTTCGTCGAACCAGCCCGACTGCCCGAGCTGATGTCACCCGACAACGCCCGCCGGGCTCTGTCCGCGCTGCGCGCCCGTATCAACGCCGCCGGCCCCGCCCTGCTGGAGGACGGTCTCCCGATCGCCCCCACCGTCCTGGACCGGGCCGGTGTCCTGAGCACTGCCCGCCCCCGGCACCACTTCCCCTTCCATACCGGTCCGGCTCCCGAATGCCTCCCCGTACACCAGGTGTGGGGCTGGCTCTTTACCCCGGACGGCCGCATGCTCGTGCTACTGGAGCCGGACACGGGCGCGGCGTGCCTGCCCGGCGGCACTCCCGAACTCCAGGACTGCGGCGACCCTGTGCTCACACTGCGTCGGGAGACCCGCGAGGAGGCCGCAGCCGAGGTCGGGGAGCCGCTGTTCATCGGGCACCTCTCCTCCCCCGACGAAACGTGCTCCCGCCTGCGGTACGCCGCCGCCCTCACACGCCTGGGGCCAGCGCCTGTCGATCCGGCCACCGGCCGCACCTACATCCGCATCCTGGCCACACCCGAACAGACCCTGGAGCTCTTCGACTGGGGCGAGCCGGCCGTCGACCAGCTCGCCGCCCTCCACCAGGCCCGCACCCGCCTCGGCATCCCCAAAGCCGTACGCCAGCCCGTCTCCGAACCGGCCGTCGGCACGTTCGCCCTCTGACAGTCCCTGCCCGACCCAGGAGGGCCGGGCCCACCTTGAAGCGAGGACTCCCATGACCAGCTCATCGCCTGCTGCCGGCAAGCAGCCCGCGCCCACTTCACCGCTGCCGACCGAGTCTGCCCACAGCCTGTCGCCGAACACTGCCCCCACCACCGGTCACCGGGCGCCGGTCCGGACAGGGCACTGCCCGTGCGGCCACATTTCCTACCAGGTCAGCGGCATTCCGGACGATCCGCACCTTTGCTCCTGCGAGCGAGATACTCGGGTGTCCGGCGGGCCCGCCGTGCTGTGGGTGGGGTTCCCCAAGGACTCGCTGATCTGGACTGGCTCCGGCGGCGAGCCGAAATGGTGGTACCCCTACCCCACCCTTCGCTGCGGCTTCTGTCCCGACTGCGGATCGCAGCTCGTTTCCATCGCCGACGACTCCGACATGGCCATGGTCACCGGGTTCAGCCTCGCTGACCAGAGCGGCATCGAACCACTGGGCCACTCCTTCCGCGAGCACGCCGTGCCGTGGATGCACATCACCCTCGCACCCGCACCCGCACCCGATCCTGGGCCTTAGGCGCGTGCTACAAGAGCAGGCCGGTGTGGGGGTGGGGCGCCGGCTGCTGCCGGATGACCTTCCTCAGTGCCCGGTTGATCTCGGGGTTGCGGCCAGGGACGTACGAGTGGATCGGCTCGTAGCCGCACGCGGCGTACAGGCCGAGGGCGGCGATGTTGCGTATGCCGGTTTCCAGCAGGATCTCGGTGGGGCCGCGGCCGAGCATGTCCTGTTCCAGAGCGGCGAGGATCCTGCGCCCGAGTCCCTGCCCGCGAGCGGGCGGCGCCACGTACATCCGTTTGATCTCGGCGGCCGAGGTGGTCAGGGTGCGCCAGCCCCCGCAGGCCAGTGCCGGTCCGTCCCCGAGCCGGGCGACGAGGAACAGACCGTGGGGGGCGTCGAACTCCGCGTCCTCCGTGGCTTCCGGGTCGTCGGCGGTGCCGTAGGTGGCCAGCTGCTCCTGGTGGAGGGCTTGGACGAGGGCGCGGGCGTCGGGGCTGCCGTAGGGGACGGCGGTGAGCGTCCACTCGGGGGCGGCCTGGAGCAGCGAGGTCATGGTGTCGATAGTGCCGTGCGCAGGGCGTCCAGCGCATCACTGTGTCCGGCGGCGCGCAGTTGCCGGCCGGCAGCTGTGCGGACTCCGGTGAGGAGGGTGCGGCATCGGATGGACTGGACCTGCGGGAGGGTGTTGGTCAGGGCGGTGATCCAGTGGGCGGTGGCTTCGGTGTCCCGGGCCCCGATGCTGGCGCGGACGAGGTGGATTCCGTGCAGGAGGCCGGATCGGCGGTAGCCGGTGGCCGTTCCCTGGGCGGCGGTCGGGTTCAGGAGCTCGGCGGCTTCCTGGAGCAGGAGTGAGCGCCGCCCGCGGGTGTGGCCGGCGAGGTCGACAAGCGCCTGGCCCGACTCGGCATCGACCTGCTGGGGAGTGAAGTAGTAGAGGGAGGGAGGGTCATCGCTGTGGCGTTGGCCGATCAGCTGCCGACATCGGTCGGTGGCCCGACGGAAGGCGTCCAGGTCTCCCGCGGCGGCCTGGGCGGTGGCGAGACGCCCCCACGCCCGGGCCTGGACCAGTGGGACGGCCTTGGCGGAGTGTTCAACCGCGGCGTGGGCGAAGCGCAGGGCCAGGCGTGGGTTACTGCCGGCGGCGTGCTGGTAGGCGAGCATGCCGAGGGCGTTGGAGACGGTGGTGGTGTCGCCGGCGGCGCGCGCGATCCGGATGGCCAGGAGCTGGTAACGGTGGCCAGCGGGGTCGAGGCCCGCGTCGAAGCTCATCCAGCCAGCGAGTTGGGCGGCGCTGGCGGCGTACCGGAGGAGCCGGTTGCCGGTGGCCGCGTTGTAGCGGCCGGTGTGGATGAGGGTCAGGGACTCGTGCAGGGCGATGCGGGCCTGGCGCTGGCTCAGGGGGCCGCCGCCGGTGCGGTCGTCGAGGCGGCGCAGTGCGGCGAGCTGCTCGAAGAGCATGTCGACGAACTCGGGGGCGACGTAGTTGCCGTCGCCCCTGCCGGGGGCGGGAGGGGCGGGGGCTTGGCGGGTGGCGTCCCAGACGGCCGCGGTGAGGTGTTCGGCGGCGGCTGAGTGGACGAGTGCCGGTTCGACGGCGCCGCTTGTCCACTCGGACGCGGTGCGCAGGACGTGCTCGAGTGGCAGGGGGCCGAGCAGGTCTTCGGTCTCGGCGGTCTCGGTGGCGGGCTGGTCGAGGCCCCACAGCTGCGCGGAGGTGTAGCGCAGGCCTGTCGCCTCGGTCAGGACGACCGCCACGACGTCGCGCACGGCGGCGGAGCGGGGCCGGTGTCCGCGCAGCCACTTGTAGCCCGCGGTCAGGTCTACCGGAGGCTGGCCCATGGCGTTCAGCCGTGGGTTGATGGCTTTCACCAGCTCGCGGGCCGACCACTTGGCGCGGTCCAGGGCGTCGGCAAGCACGGGCGAGGGGACGAGATCAGTCACCACGCCATGACGTTAGGTCACAAGCGGTGAGCGTGGGAGGTTTCACGGGATTTCACACTTCCGGTGCCTGCTTCACGTCCTTCACGGCCCGGGCGTCTGCCGGGTGCCGGGTGGGGGTGGTGGGCTGGGACGATGCCGATTCCCCTGCTCCTTCACGCCCCACGGTGGCCTTCATGATTCCTGCGTACGTTGCCGAACTCCGCTCCTTCGTCGGCCCTGACCACCGGCTCTGGCTGCCGGGAGTGAACGCGGTCGTCCTCGACGAGGGGCGGGTGCTGCTGCACCGTCGCTCCGACACCGGGGACTGGTCGATCCTGAGCGGCATCCTCGACCCGGGCGAGGAGCCGGCGGCCGGGGTGGTGCGCGAGGTGGCGGAGGAGACCGGGATCCGTGTGGTGGTCGAGCGCCTCGCCGGGGTGACGGTCTCCCCGCCGGTGGTGCACACCAACGGGCACCGGGCGCAGTACTTGGAGCTGGTCTTCGCGTGCCGTCCGGACGGCCCGGGCCAGGTGGCCCGAGCCGCGGACGACGAGTCGCTGGAGGTCGGCTGGTTCCCGGTGGACGCGTTGCCGCCGATGCGGGCGCGGACCGGCGAGTTGCT
The DNA here is from genome assembly GCF_039540215.1 of Streptomyces tremellae. NCBI lineage: Bacteria > Bacillati > Actinomycetota > Actinomycetes > Kitasatosporales > Streptomycetaceae > Streptomyces > Streptomyces tremellae. Next base: position 140,695 of record NZ_BAABEP010000002.1, on the reverse strand, counting down.
CAGGCTCGGCCTGGAGGAGCGGGAGCGGGCGTGGTTCCGGCCGGCGTGAGGACGGTGTGCCGCAGCACCTCGAACGCTTCCGCGGCGTCGTGGCCGATCTGGGCACCGCGCAGCCGGGCTGCGGCCAGTACCGCTTCGGGGGAGCGGGTGTGCGGCCAGGGCCGCATCTCCGTGGTGTACACCTCCAGGGCCTTCTCCTTGACGGCCAGCGCCTGGGGGGTGAGGGGCTGGAACCAGGTCGGGTGGAAGGGGCGTTGGGGTGCCCATTCGGTGGCGGAGCGGACTTCCCAGGCAAGGACCGTGGTGACCGGGCAGCCGGGCTGGGGCCGGGTGGCCGCGGCGACGGCCTCGGCGGTGATGCGGTGGTCCAGGGACAGGTCGGCGTTGCTGTGGGTGTAGACGATGTCGGGCTGCCAGGTCCGGACGGCGTTCTCGACGGCCTGGGTGATCTTCAGCCGGGGCACGGTGTCGAAGGCGTTGTCGTCGAAGGCGGCGATCTCGGCCTGGGCGTTGTAGAGGGCGGCGGCCCGGTGGACGCAGGCGCTGCGGTGGGCGACGGCCTGATCGTGGTCGTGGCCGGGGCGGCTGGTGGAGCTGGCGCTGAGCACCAGGATCCGTACCCGGTCCCCGGCGGCGGCGTGCTCGGCGAGCGTGCCGCCGGCGCCCAGGGTCTCGTCGTCGGCGTGGGCGGCGACGGCCAGCACGGTGCGGGCGGTGGCGGCGGTGTTCATGGCGCTCCTGTCGGCGGATCGGTTCGGGTCGCGTCGCGGCCCGCTGGAGAAGGGGTGGGAACTGGTATGCGGGAGTCGTGCTTTCCCGGTGTCGAGCTGCGGGTCGGCCGGATGGAGATCGGCGAGGGGGTGCGGATCGGTGAGGGCACGGTGATCGTGGCCGACGACCTGGTCCTGGGCGCCGGGGCGGTGATCGGGCCGGGCTGCGACCTGCGTTCGGCGCGCCTGGAGTTCGGCCCCCGGGTCCGTGTCGGCGAGGGTGGCCGGTGGCTGGTCGCGGACCTGGCCCGGCTGGGAGCCGGGACGGTCGTCGACGCGGACGCCGAGTTGGTGTGCCGGGAGCTGACGATCGCCGAGGGCACCTACGTGGGGCACCGGTTGCGGATCGGCGCGGGGGCGACGATGGAGGAGCGCTCTCTGGTGCGGATCGGGGCCCGGTGCCAGATCGCCCCGGACGTGACCTTGAACTGCACGGAGCCGGTCGTGATCGGCGACGAGGTGGGGATCAGCGCCCAGGTGGCGGTCTTCACCCACGGCTACCACGCCGGGCACCCGGTCCGCGACGGGCACGCAGGGGCGTTCGCCGGGGTCAGGGTCGAGGACGGGGTGTGGCTGGGCTTGCGGTCGGTGCTGCTGCCCGGGGTACGGGTGGGGGCGGGCACCGTGGTCGCCGCGAGCGCCACGGTGACCCGGCCGCTGCCCGCCGGGGTGCTCGCGGCCGGCGTGCCTGCGACGGTCAAGCGCCGCCTTCAGCCGCGGGCCCTGGATGCCGCGCAGCGGCGCGAGATGGTGTCCGCCCTGGTGGAGGGCTGGATCGAGCGCCTGGCCTTCAAGGGCCTGGCGGTGCGCCCGACGCCGGGCGGTGAGGGCCGGGCCGGGTGGGAGGTGACGGGCCGGGGCGGACGCTGGTCGGTGCTCCTTGCGGTTGACTCCGGGGCGGCGAGCGTCGAACTGGCCCGGCACGGCGGCGAGATGGTGGCGTTCGGGTTCGGTGAGCCGCTGACGGTGCGCGGGGTGCTGGATGAGCTCGGGCACGATCTGCGCGATCACTGCCGCAGGGCGACGTGGCTGTTCCCGTACGGGACGAACAGCCAGGGCCTGATGCCGCAGCGGTTCGCGCGGCTGCTGGACGGCGCCGGTCACGGGCCGGCCTGAAGGTAGGCGGCCAGGGCGGAGGTGACGCGCTCGGCCTGCGCGGCGCCGGCCATGCTCTCGGCCAGTTGCTGATGGGTGCGCGGGCCGATGACGGGGATCACCGGTGCCGGGCGGTGGGCGCGCAGCCAGGCCAGGGCCAGCCCGTGCGGAGTCATCCGCAGGGCGGCCGCCGCCTGGTGGAGCCGGGCGCGGCGCTCGCGCCCGGCCGCCGTGTCGTAGGCGGCACTGTGGTGGGCGCGGTGGCGGCCGCTGTGGTGGGCGACCAGGTAGCCGGCGGCGAGTGTGCGGTACGGGGTGACGGTCATGCCGTGCCGGGCGGCCATGTCCAGGTGTGCTCGGTCGGCTTCGACGAGCCAGGGTTCGGCGGGCGGATCGGCGCGCGCGGCCAGGCTCCACAGCGGCGCGGTGAGCGTCGGGGCGGTGAGCCGGGCCGCCGCGGCGTACGTCGCCCAGGCCTCCAGGCGGGCGGTTGTCCAGTTGGAGGCGCCGACGCGTTCGGCGAGGCCTTCGCGGACGGTGCGGTCGGCGGCGTCCGCGATTTCGTCGACCGGCACGGCGGGGTCGTCGCGGTGCAGCACCAGGATGATGGGCCGGCCGAGGCGGTCGGCGCTGCGGCGGGCGGAGGCGAGGATCGTCTCGGGGCGCAGGTCTCCCTGGTCGGGGCGGGCGGGGTCGAGTCCGGCCTTGGTGATCACCCGCATCGCGGGGGCGCCGGCGGTGTGCAGCCAGGCTCCGATCAGCGGCTCGGCCAGGAACGCGCCGTCGTGGGGGCCGTAGGTGGGGGCGGTGTCGATGAGCCGGCCGCCGAGCTCCTGGTAGGTGTCGAGGAGCCGGCGGGCCCGGTCGGCGGGAAGTGCGGGGGTGCCGAACTCGAAGGTGCCCAGCGCCGCCACCCCCGTCAGCGGGGTGGCGGCGCCCGTGGGGGCGGGGGTCACCGGGGCGCCCCGGCCGGGGTCCAGGCGGCGGCGCGGGTGCGGGCGGTGTCGGCGAGGGCCCCTTCGAGCGGCCGGGTGGGCAGCGGCCCGTAGGTGGCGGTGAACAGGGACGTGTCGGCGGTGAAGGAGCGGATCTCGTTGGGCCGGGGGTGGGTGTGGGTGAGGGTGCCGCGGCCGGTGGCGCGGATGACCGCCTGGGCCAGCTCGAGGACGGTGATGGCCTGTCCGGAGCCGATGTTGACGACGGGCAGCAGCCGGTCGGTGTCCAGGATGCGGCCGAGCATGGTGACGGTGTCGTCGATGTGGGTCAGGTCCCGGGCCTGGGTGCCGGTGCCCTCGATCATCAGGGGCCGGTCGGCGAGGGCGGCGTCGATGAAGGCGGGGACGACCGCGTCCGGGTCCTCCCAGGGGCCGTAGGTGTTGAAGAACCGGACCGTGCCGATCTGCCGGCCGGGGCCGAGGCGGGGCCGGTAGATGTCGGCCAGGTGCTCGGTGGCGGCCTTCCCGGCCGCGTACGGGGAGCGGGGCCGGTGCGGGGCGGTCTCGGCCAGCGGTCCGCGCTGCTCGCCGTAGACCTCGCAGGAGGAGGCGAGGAGCAGGCGGCCGGCGGCGGAGGCCGCGAAGGTGTGGAGGATGTGCCGGTCGACGGCCGTGTTGTGCTCGAAGCCGCCCGGGTCGAACGAGGCGGGGACGGACTTGTGGGCGGCCAGGTGCACGACGGTGTGGAAGTCGTCCAGGTCGGCGGGGGTGAGGGTGCGGACGTCGCGCTCCACGAGGTTCTCGGGGCGGGGCCGGGGCGAGTGGACGGACAGGTCGTCCAGGGCGGTGACGGCGTGCCCGGCGGCGCGCAGGGCGGTGGTGAGGGCGGAGCCGATGAAGCCGGCCGCGCCGGTGATCAGCAGGTTCACGAGGGGTCCTTGGCGGGGTCGAGGGTGTCGAGGTAGGAGGCCAGGGCGGCGGGGCCTTGGTAGGTGTGGGCGCGGATGCCGAGCTCGGTCGCGGCGTCGGTGACGAGGGCGATGTCGTCGACGAGGACGAGGTGCTCGCGGGTTGTGTGGTGGGCGGCGGCGACGTGGTCGAAGAACGCCGCGCCGGGCTTGGTGGCTCCGATCTCGTGCGAGCAGTGCACCGTGTCCAGGACCGGCAGTTCCTCGCGGAACAGGTCTCGCCAGAACGCGGCGTGCAGCACGTTGGTGTTGGAGACCCCGACCACGGCGTCGAAGCGGCCGCGGACCGCCGGGGCGGCCAGCAGGGCGAGCAGGAGGGGGTCGGTGGTGCCGTAGATCGCGTTCCAGCCCGCCTCCAGCTGGTCGTCGGTCAGGTCCACGGCCAGGAGACGGCGCAGGTGCTCCAGGTAGTCGGCGGGTTCGATCTCGCCGCGTTCGAAGGCGTCGAAGGGGGCGTCGATCAGCCAGCGCTCCCGCAGCTGTTCGGGGTTCTGCCCGGCGGCGTCGGCCCATGCGTCGAGGGCCTTGAGGAAGGAGTAGCTGAAGAAGACGCCGCCCATGTCGACGAGCAGGACACGGCGGGGTCGGTCAGACGAGAGCACGGATGGCACGGGTGGTCTCCAGAGTCGGCAGAAGGTGGCTGTAGCGGACGGCGATCAGGTCGCGGCGGGGTTTGCCGGTGGAGGTGACCAGAAGGAGGTCGGGCCACCGGTCGGACAGGACGTGGACGGCCGCCAGGTCGCAGTAGGGCAGTTCGCCCTCGCGCCGGGCCGTTTCGACGCCGTGGAACAGCTCACCCTCCAGCGCGGCGACCCGGTCGGGCATCCAGCCGGCGGTGGTGGGCGCGGAGACGAGGGCGACGGCGCGGGGAAGACCGGGGCCGAGTAGGCACGCGGCGTCGACCGCGGGGTGGGTGAGCAGGTGCGCCTCGACCGGTTCGGGGTGGATCATCTCGCCCGCGCCGGTCTTGAACGCCGATCCGATCCGGCCGGTCAGGCACAGCCCACCGGGTGTGTCCTCGTCGGTCCTCACCAGGTCGCCGGTGTGCAGCCAGCCGTCGCGGTCGGTGACCGCGTTCAGCCGCGGCCACTGCTCGACGTATCCGGCGGCCAGATGCGGGCCGCGCAGCAGGAGTTGGCCGTCGTCGTCGATCTGGTGGTCCACGCCGATCGGCCGGCCCAGCCCGGGGGTGGTGGCGTCGTCCTGGTGGAAGGCGGGGACGGTGGTCTCGGTGGCGCCGTAGGCGCCGCAGATACGCAGTCCCGTGTGCCGGTGAAGGGTGTCGGCGACCGTGCGGTCGAGGGCGGCGGCGCCGTTGACGGCGGTGCGCAACCGGGCCAGGGCCTGCCGCAGCCGCTGTCCGCTGTCGCCCGGCTGCTGGCAGGCGGCGGCCAGGCGGGCCCACACCTGGGGGACGCCGAGCAGGGTGTCCGCCCGGTGTTGACGCAGGTCCTGTGCGAGGCGGGCCGGGGTGGAGGCGATGACGGTGGTCCCGTACAGGCACATCAGGGTGTGGCCCATGATCCGCTGAGCGATGTGGGAGACGGGCAGGTAGGACAGGGTGGACGCGGGCCGGCCGGTCCACTGCGCGGTCCAGGTGTCGGTGCCGTGCACCAGGGCCGCCTCGGTGAGGGCGACGGCGCGCGGCACTCCGGTGGTGCCGGAAGTGAACACGATGGTGGCGGTCTGTTCCAGCCGGCGCCCAGCCAGGCGGCGGGCCGCCGTGCGCCACTGCGCGGGGGTGCCGCCCGGCCGGGTGCTCCGCTCGTCCACAGTGTGCACCGGCGTCCGGGCGTGGCCGGCGACGGCGGCGAGCGCGCCGTCGCCGCCGGTGTCCAGGACGGCGGCGGGCTGCACCACCGGCCACAGCGCGTCGAGTTGGTCGCGGGTCAGGTCCGGGAGGACGGCGGGTACCCCGCCGGCCAGGAGGACGGCCAGGTCCGCGACGGAGAACAGCGGGCCTGGCCCGGTGCGCAGCAGCACGACGCGCCCGGTCACGTCGGTGGTGCCGCGCAGTTGCTGGGCGAGAGTCAGTGCCCGGCCGAGGACCTCGTCGAACGTCCAGACGGTGCCGTTCAGGTCGACGACGGCCGGCTGCCTGCCGGGGTGGGCGAGGAAGCGCTCGAGGAGACGGTCGGCCATCACAGGTCCCGGGCGGTGGTCGCGGTCAGGTGGTGGGCTCCGGCGAGCTGGCGGCCGCGGGCGGCGACGAGCGCGTGGCGGGAGATGGTCAGGGCGTCGCGCCAGCAGCCCTCCAGGCCCGCGGCGCGGTGGATCGCGGCCGCCCCGGCGGCGTCGAACAGCGTCCGGCACGCGGCCTCGGCGGCCTCGGCCATCTGGCAGCAGGCCGTGCGCAGCAGCGCCCGCTGTCCCGGGCTGACGTGGCCGGTCAGTGCGCTGCTCCACGCGGCGTCGGTCGCGGCGTCCAGCAGGGCGGCCGCGGCGCGCAGGCGGCCGTCGGCCTGGTCGAAGGCGGCCTGGACCGCGGGCTGTCCGGCCATCGGCCCGGTGCCGTAGCGGCTGGTGGTGGTCGAGACGAGCCGGGTGAACGCGGCCCGGGCCCGCTCGCCGGTCGCGCGGGCGACTTCGGCGATGCACCCGGCCAGCAGCCCGTACAGGGGGTAGCGGTACAGCGGCCCGTCCGCGAGCGGCGGGTCGGTCAGGCTGATGCTGTGGGCGGGCGGCAGCAGGGTGTCGCAGGCGACGGTGTAGGAGGCGCTGCCGCGCAGCCCGAGCGCGTCCCAGTCCTCTTCGACCGTCGTCCGGTCACGCGGGGCGAGCCACCAGCGGGTGCCCGTCATGCCGCTGTTGGCCGGGGCCGCGAGGGCGGCCAGGGTCATCGCCGGCGCCCCGGTGACCAGCGGCCAGCGCCCCCGCAGGCGCACCCCGTCGCCCTCCGGCTCGGCCCGGCCGACCGGAACCGAGGAGCCGGCGACCACCGGGGCGGGGCCGGCCAGGTCGCGGGCCGTCTGCGCGTCCAGGCGCGACAGGAACGCCCCGGCCGGGGCGTGGATCGCCGTCACCCACCCGGCGGCCGGGTCCGCGAGGGCGACCTCGCGCACTGCCAGGAGGATCTGCGGCACGTCCCACTGCAGGCCGCCGCAGTGGGACGGCAGCGCAGCCCGGGGCAACGCCGAACTGGTCAGCGCCTCCCACACCTGCGGATGTAAGGTCCCGTTCCGCTCCCCGAACTCCCGGTACTCCGCGGCGGTTCGGCTCAGCTGCTCCACGGCCGCGAGGGCGGGGCGCTCTTGGACAAGGGTCATCTCGAATCTCCACTCGGATCAGGTCGAGAACAAGGCGAAGGTGCCGCCGACGGCGGCGAAAAAGGCAGCTAGGGGCGCCCGGGTCAGTGGCGGGCGGGGGCGGCGAGCAGGTCGCGCAGGGCGGCGGCGACCGCGTCCAGGAGTTCACGTGTCAGCCAGCCCGGCCCCGCCGCGCGGTCCAGCACCTCGCCGGCGGTGCCGACCAGGTGGCAGGCCAGCGCCGCCGCGTCGGCGGGCGCCAGCGTCTGGGCGAGCAGTGCGGCGGCGACGCCGGCGAGCACGTCCCCCGAGCCGTGCCGGGCCAGCCCCGGGTGCCCGGCGGGGACCAGCCGGGTCCGGGTGCCGTCGGTGATCAGATCCGGATCGCCCTTGGCCACCATCACCGCGCCGGTCTGCCGGGCCGCCTGCGCCAGTGCCGCCGCGTCGACCGCCCCACCGCGCCCTGCTCGGCCGGCCGGGCCGGACACGGCGAGCAGGGCGTGCGCTTCGGCCCGGTTGAGCAGGACCAGGTCCGCGCCCAGGTGCCGAAGGCGCTTCCGGGCGCGGGGGCCGCCGCCCAGCGAGCCGTCGACCACCAGCGCAGCACCGCGGTCGTGGTCCCGGACCTCCTCCAGGGCGTCCAGCACCCTCCCGGCCACCGGGCTGCCTCCCAGCCCCGGACCGACGAGCCAGACCACCCGGCCCCGGGCCCCCGTCTCGGTCAGGCGCTGCGCCATCCGCCGCGAGCCCCGGGCCGCGGCCGCCACCGCAGCGGCGTCCAGCTCGAACCCCAGTCCCGCGATCAGATGCGCCTCCAAGGCCACCTGCTGCGCCGCCGGGGCGGGCGGCGCCGCGACCCGCACCCCGTGGGCCCCGGCCCGCCGGGCCGCCAGCGCCGCCACGTACGGCGGGCCGGGATACTCGCGCGAGCCGCCGATCACCATCACCAGCCCGCCGTCACCCTTCACTCCCCCGCCGGCCACCGCAACGGCCCGCAGCGCCAACTCCCGGGCACACGACCGCTCCACACGCACAGCTCCGGAACCGACGTCACCGCGAACCTGGCCGTATGACGCTTCGTCAGTCGCTAGGCTCGGAACAGACACCCGCGCCGGCACCCGGCGCCGGGCCGCTTCGAGGGGAACCCCGTGACCGCACCCACCCGTACCTGGCCGCACCTGCTCGCCACCCTGCTGCGCGGCGAAGACCTCACGGCGGACGACACCAGGTGGGCGATGCGCGCGGTCATGGACGACGACCACGAGCCGGTCGCCCTGGCCGGCTTCCTCGTCGCGCTGCGCGCCAAGGGCGAGAGCCCCGCCGAGCTCGGCGGCCTGCTCGACGCCCTGATGGAGCGCGTCGTCCCACTGCCCGTCGACGGCACCGGTGTCCTCGACATCGTCGGCACCGGCGGCGACGGCGCGCACACCGTCAACATCTCCACCATGGCCGCGATCGTCACAGCCGCCGCCGGAGCCCCGGTGGTAAAGAACGGCGGCCGCTCCGTCTCCAGCAAGAGCGGCTCCGCCGACGTCCTGGAACAGCTCGGAGTGCCCCTCAACCTCAGCCCCGAGCAGGTCGCCCAGTGCGTCCGCGACCTCGGCATCGGCTTCACCTTCGCCCCCGCCTTCCACCGGGGCCTGCGCCACGCCTCCCCCGTGCGCCGCACCCTCGGCGTGCCCACCGCGATCAACTACATCGCTCCGCTGACCAACCCGGCCCGCCCCGGCACCGCTCTGGTCGGCTGCTCCAACCTCCAGCTCGCCCCCCACCTGGCCACCGTGCTCGCCGGCCGCGGAACCCGGGCACTGGTCGTCCGGGGACAGGACGGTCTGGACGAGATCACCACGGCCGCCGTCACCGACGTGTGGCACGCCGACGACAGCGGCGTGCACCGGACCACGTTCGACACCGCCCGCTTCGGCCTCGTCCGCCCCGGTGCGGACGCGCTGCGCGGCGGGGACGCCGTCTACAACGCGAACGCCGTCCACAGCGTGCTCGCCGGCGCCCCGGGGGCCGCCCGCGACGCCGTCCTCGCCAACACTGCCGGAGCCCTCGCCGCCCACAACGCCACGGCCGACCTCGAGGACGCCTTCGCCGAAGGCCTGGACCGGGCCCGCGCCGCGATCGACAGCGGAGCCGCCGCGGACCTGCTCGCCCGCTGGACCAAGCTCGCCACCGCCCTGGCCGCCCCTCGCTGACCTCGTCACCCTGCTCACCGCACTGCCCCGTCCGTCAGCAGCGGGACCTGCCGCGACCACCGCTCCACCGCCTCCCACCGCCGGCCGGTGCCCTCCGCGGTGATATCCCGTACGAGCTCCGCGAACGCCGCCTCCCGCTGCGCCGGCACTCGACCCGGAAGGGCGTCTGCGGCGGCCAGTCCCTTCGCCGGGGCGTAGGACGCCATGACGACGGCGAGCGGAGCCTGCACGACCGACTGCGGTGCGCTCGGGCTGGACGCGTGCGCGGATGCCACCAACGCGGCCCGCTCCCGCCAGGGCAGGAACGCCGCGAGCTCCCGGACCACATCCAGCGGGTCGTCGCTGGTGTGCACCATGGTCAGCAGCCGGTTGGGACTCCCCGCCACCGAGCGCAGCGAGTCCGCCGGCCGTCCGGCCGGGTCGTTCCCGCCCTTCAAGCGCGTCAGCCGTCGCGCGGCGTCACCGCCCGGGTGGCGGTAGAGCACCAGCAGCCCCGGTCCCAGCTCCACCACGGCGTCCAACAGCAGCAGTCGCTCCGCGGTCGCGCGATGGAGCTGCCACCACCACAGCGCCCGGACTCCGGCCCGCTCCAGCCGGACGGCGCTCGCACCCACCGGTGTGAAGCCATCGGCCTCCACCCTCGCAAGCACGTCCGCCGCGGCGCCGGCTGCCACGGCATCCGGCCGCACCCACAGCAGTGCAGTCTCGAAGGCGAACCGCTCCGCCTCGCCCGCGCCGAGTACGCCCACCAGCGTCGCCCAGCCCTCCCGCACCAGCGGGTCGAAGGCATAGTGCCGCGCCTTCTCCGGCTCCCGGGTCAGGCGGTCCGGGGCAGGAGCGGGCATGTCCGCCCACCCCTGCCCCATGGTCGCCGCCGTCCTGACGGATGTCGTCACCGCGATCCCTCCGCTCCTGCCGACTGTGTGCCTCGACCAGCACACCGCTGGCGTGCGGACGACCACAGAGGTCAAGACCGTGAACGTCGTGAACCCCGAACCGCTTGTGTGAATCCGCGTGAAACAGAGCCGGACCAGGCGCGGCCCGCCCAGCCAGCCAGCCAGCTGGCGCGGCGGTGCGGTGCTGGCCGAGCGGAGCATGGGTGGCGAAAGTGACGGTGGATCGGCTTCGGGTCGCCGGACAGGTTCGTCTGCCTTGACGGCACGGTGCGGCTCACCGCGGTCTCCACCGGACCCGCCGACGATCCAGAGAACTCGGCGGGGCGGTCGTGCAGGAACTCCTCGTCCAGGGCCCCAGGCCTCCTCGGTCCGGTGCGGCGTACGCGCGAGATACGTCCGTACGCCGATACTCGGCGGCCCTGGGCGCCCGGTAGGCCATCGTGAAGCGGACCGTTGTGGCTTACCTGGGCGCCGAGAGGCTCTGTGGGGGCAGGACGGCGGTCTCAGAAAGAGGTGTGGGTGTCGCTTCGCGGGTCCCCGGTTACCAGATGTTCGTCGTAGAGCCCGTTCTGAGCTGAACGGCGCCAGGACCGCGCGTAGCGGAGGGCCACGTCGATGTCCGGGTCGGTCGATTCGAGATTGATGTCCGCGACCGCCAGAGCGGGTTGCCCGTCGGCGGGGCATTGCGCTAGCCACCGGCCGCCGGGTGCCACGATCCCCGACGGCACCGTGGCGCTGAACTGGGCCGGGATGGAGTACCCGAGCCAGTAGCTGTAAAGAGTTCCGTAAGCCTGGGCGACCCGGGCCCGCGGCGCGTCGTCGACCATCACGGAAAGCAGGACGCAATCGACATCCAGGCTTTCGTACTCGGCGAAGAGCGGCGGAAAATTCGCCTCGACGCATAGCGCGCAGCCGATGCGGATGCCGTCCACCTCGAAGACCACAGGTTCGCGTCCCGGGGTGTACAGGTAGGAGACCTCGGTGTGCGATAGGAAGCGCTTGTCGTAGCGCGCGACTAGCTCGCCGCGGTCGGAGACGATGAAGAGGCTGTTGTGGGGCCGGTTCGGCGGTGTGAGCGGGTGGATCGACCCGAACGCCGTCCACAGCCGTAGTTCTCCCGCCAGCGCGGCGATTGACTCGGCTTCTTCGCGCAGGACGTCCCAGGCGGCACGGCTCCAGTCGGCCGGGGCCAACTCGCCGTCGGGGCCGGCCGCCATCACGTGCTTGCTGGGGTAGGTGATCGCTCCCTCGGGGAACTGCACCAGGCGCGCGCCCACGTCGGCAGCCTCAGCCATCAGGGCCCGGATCTCCTGCCCAGCTGCTCGCAGCGCGCCTCGGTCGGTGGGATCCTCCGGCACAGTGCTCTGCGCGACAGCCAGCCGCAATGTCCTCGCCATGGCGCGGACGCTACGGCATCCCAGTCCCTGTGGCTCGAAGCTCGGGTGGGCCCGGCCAGATCCGCGTGGTTCCTGTCCGGTTCGCCGGCCGTGACCGGCGGGCTGGCGCCCATCACGATGAGGGCCGGCCCGCATTCGTCCTCTCATGGCAGCGCCGGAAGGCACGCCCGTCACGTCTGCTCCGGGCTGCTCCCGCTCAGGAACTCGCGGGCGCCGCGGAGCCGGGTGCGCAGCTTCTGCTGGGTGGCGCGATTGTCGAGTCGTACGTCGAGCCCGCCGGGCAGTCCCGTGTCCGAGCGGCGTGCGGAGGGCAGCCGGGCGGGGTCGAGCCCGTCGCGGCGTGCGATGAGCTCGCCCAGCTCGTAGCGGCTCAGGGCGTCTGGGCCGGCCAGGTGGAACATGCCGGCGGCGTCGGACCCGGTGATCTCCCACAGGGCGGCGGCGAGGTCCTCCACGTGTACGGGGCAGCGGATGTCGTCGGTGTACAAGGCGCCCTGCCGGGCGCCGGCGGCCAGCGCGTGCACCAGTTGCTCGTGTTCGGAGCGGGCGTTGCCGATGATCAGTGAGGTGCGGGCGACGGCCGCGTGGGGGCATAGGAGGCGTACGGCGGTCTCGGCGGCCGCCTTTGCGGCCCCGTACGGGGTGAGCGGATCCGGAAGGCGAGACTCGTCGTACCAGTCGCGGCCCGTGCCGGAGAAGATCGCGTCGCTGGAGACGTGCACCAGGTGGATGCTGCGCTGGGCCGCGGCTTGGGCGAGGCGGATCCCGCCTTCGGCGGTGACCTCCCAGTCCGCGCCGCCGCTCGTCGTGTTGATCACCGCGGCCGGAGCCACTGTGTCGAGGACCTCCTCCAGGCGGGCGGGGTCACGGAGGTCGAGGTGATGCCAGGTCGCCCCGGCGTCGCTGCCGGGGCGGGAGTGGAAGGTGGCGGCCGGGCGACGGCCCGCGGACACTGCCTGGCGTACCAGCTCGGCCCCCAGGAAGCCGCTGCCACCGATGATCAGCACAGTCATGCCGCTCCACGTTACGGGTGACGGGTGCCGCCCAGGCGGGCTTTGGCGGGATCCGCTGATCCGCTGAAGCCGAGTAACCCGGCCGAGTTCGCGCACGTCCTGGACACGCCCGCCGGGCAGACCGGGGAGCTGGTCGCGCTCGCCCAGCTCCTCCAGGTCGCCGGGCGCGGCGGCCACCCGGACCTCGCTCCCCACCTCGGCCGCCGGGCCGAGCACCTCACCGGCACACCCGTCCCCGTACCGTGACCGCCCTGGAGATCCCCGTGCTGCCCAGCCTGCTCGCTGTCTTCGGCCACCCGGACGATGAGCCCCTCCTCGCTGGTGGCGTCCTCGCCCAGCATCACGCCGCCGGTGCCCGGACGGCGGTCGTCACCGCCACCTGGGCCCAGGACAGTCGGAGGGCGCCCGAACTCGAGGAGGCCGTCGCCATCCTGGGCGCGGGTGTCCCGCGGCTGCTCCGCTACGGCGACGCCCGCAACGCCGAGTCGGCGCCCGGCCAACCACGGCTCGTCGACGCCCGAACGGTGGCCGAGCCAGGAGGACCACGACGGTGAGCAGGAGCCGACTCGGTTCGAGTGCTTCTGGATCCCGCTGGAGACCGCGCACGTGCTCCAGTCCGGACAGGGCGCGCTGCTCGGGCTCTTGGACGCCTGACCCCACCCGTTCGCCTCGACCCGCGCTCCCGGTCGCCTCAAGCGCGTGGGTCGTGTGGGATTCGAGCGCCGGTGCGCATCTTGACGAACTGCTGCTGTGTGGCCTTGATGGACGCCGCGCCGGCGGGGCCGATGGTCTCGCCGGTCTCTTTGTAGTGCCGGGTGACGAAAGCCTGCACCAGGTCATCCCACTTCTTGGCCTCGATGAGTTCCGCGCATCCGCCACAGGCGGTCCAGGGCACTTCGTTCAGAGCGCCGTCGGTGTCGAGGATGTGCTTACCGTCCGGGGAAACGTAGACGGGGCGTACCGCTGCGAGCGGGGCGACCTGATAGGACCATACGACTCCCTGGCCTCCACAGAAGTCGCACTGGACCTCATCCCACACCCATACGAGGTCGGGCCCATGGTCCTCATCGCGTTCGGAGTGGCGGTGCTTGATCACCGTCTCTGAAGCAGCGCCCGAGCGGAGGTTCTTCAAGCGGATCAGATCGTCACCGCAGAGCTGGCACAGTGCCCGTCGATTGCGGTCCTCGTACGGAGTCGCGCGATCGGGGTTCATCTGCTGCGGGCGTACCCGACGCTGCTTGTTGGCCTTCCGACGTCCCATTCCCACACATTATCGGGGCCCCACACGTCGGCTGCCCCCCTCAGCCCGGTGGACCAATCGGGGGCCTTCGGCATGGGGAATCACCGCCTTGTCATGCCCTGCCTTCCCGAGGTCACGTCGGATCGGCGACCGCCTGCGCCGTGGTGTCGGCCCGGTCGTCCGGAGCTGAGCCGATGGTCTGCGCGTGCCACTCGGGTGGGACAGCGACGGCCGCGGGTTTGCCGCGGTGGGTCACGGCCACATGCTCTCCGCCCTGCGCGCGGTCGAGGAGGTCGGACAGTCCGCGTACGGCGGTCTCCGCGGTGATGGTGTCCGTCACCGTTCCCCCGGCTTGAGCATGCCAGGCGGCCGGCACCAGCACCGCTGCCGCGTGCCCGTGCCGGGTGACCACATGATGTGCCGCCTTCAGGCGTACCCGGGTCAGAACGGGACTCCATCCCGACCGCAGGTCGTCAGCGCTGCCGCTGGTCGTCTCCATGTGCCGGAGTCTACGGACTACCAGGACTTCACGGACACCAGCGAACTTCCCGAACTTCCATAACTTCCCGAACTGCAAGGTTTCTTGCTACGGTCGATCACGTCGGGGCGGAAGCACCGACGGCGTCGCCTCAGCCTCGAACAGGCGGGGTTCGCCATGCCCTTCCGTCACGGCCGGTGTCTTCAGCACCAGTCGTAGGCGGATCCGATCACCCTCACGAACCGAGGAACCTCGCGATGAACAGCACCAGTAGGCGCGCGAGCGCCGCGGCCGCCGCAGCCGTCGGAATGCTCGGACTGCTCTCCACCACCGCGCGGGCCGACACCATCGACCCCGACAAGCCGACCCGCACCTACACCGAGGAGCGCACCAACCCGGTGACCGGTGAGAAGGAGACGGCGACGGTCACCGAGTACCCGGACGTCGTCAAGCACGGCGACGGAGGCGGCTCGGACAGGAGGGACCGCAGCTACGCGAGCGGCACCAACCCGATCACGGGCGAGCCGGGGCGGGTCACGGTGACGGTGACGCCCGGCACCACGATGCCGGCCCCGGGCACCGGTGGCCTCTTCCTGCGCGATGCCGGAGGCGCGATCAAGGGCCTCATGGGTGAGGGGGACCGGGCGCGGGTCCTCACCTGCCACCCCGGCAACCCCAACCTGGTCAAGGTCCAGCAGCTCTCCGGCGGGCACGGCGGCTGGGGCGCGTACATCGGCTACGTGAAGATCGCCGCGACCGCGGATCCCAGCAGCATCGGCTGCGGCTGACCCTCCACGCCGCCCGTCGCCCCTTCTCGCGCGAGCGAAATCCGGGCGGCGCCGGCGGCCGCCCCGGCCCGCCGATCGGCGCGGCAGGGGCGGCGAGTCCCCTCTTCCCCGCACATCAACAGCAAGGAGAGGCCCGTGCCTGCCGACCTCCAACACCTGGCCGAACGCCGCGCGTACCTCGTCCGCCAGCTCATGGCGTCGAGTGAGAACCTGCCGACCTTGAGTTCCGGCCCTGATCGAGCGGACGCCGACTACGCCCGCACCCTGCTGGCCGCCGACATCGCCGCCCTCGAAGGGGCGCTGCTCGTCGGCATCGCCGATCCCGAGCACCGGCACGGCCACTGACCGTTGGCGTCGACGGTAGCCAGGCATGCGGCCGCTGCGGACTCGAACCTCGCCCGGCTCAAGCGGACGCGCCCGGCTTCCGCTCTGCGACGACGCGAGCACCCGTCGGGGACCGACCAGCGAACGGGCGGTCCCGGCCCGGTCTGCGCCGTCCGGGCCTTTCCCAACGAGACGGCCCTGGCCGGGTGTCTTCAGCACCTGGCCAGGGCCTCGCCGACCGAGCCACAGACCACGAACCGGTAGGAGCTCAGCAGCATGGCCAACCGTACCCACGACCGCGACCATCGCCTTCGGCGCATCCGCACTGGCGGGCAGGGCGAGGAGAACGCCCGCTCCGCCGCCGCCCGGATCAGCCGTGAGCGTGCGCACCGCAGCACCTCCGGCGGCGGCACCGCGCCCGGGGCCGCCTGGTGATCTTCGGGCGGAGCAAGAGCGACAGCACCACCAGTTCCACGCAGACCACTTCGTCCTCGACGAGCGGCTTCACGGCCGAGCAGAAGGCCGGCCAGCAGAAACTCAATGACCGGCTTACCTGCAGCCGACTGGAAGACCGCGACAAGGACGCACCCGCAGGCAGCTTCTGACTCCCAGTGTCTCCGCGACATCCCGTAGAGCGCCGCCCCGGACCGTCCAGGGCGGCGCTCTGGTGTCCGGCCCGGCGAGCAGCGCCTGCCTGCAACCCGCGGAGCCGCGTGCGATGTTCACGGGCGAGTGGGGCAGGCCCTTCGCTCGGTCTCCGGCCGAGACGCCGCCCGGCCCGGAACGGAGCACCTCAGCCCGTGGCCGTCGTCCGGCAGGCTTGGAGGTATTCCTGCATCGGCCCCAGACCGACCTCGCTCCTCCGCTGCTCGAGCCGCTCCTCGTCCCAGACCGATGCCGGCGACAACTGGCCCGCTTCATCCAGGAGAAGCTGCGTGCCGAAGATCTGCGGCCGTCCCTCGGCGACACGGATCCGGTCCTGCAGCAGCGCCCCATGCCGTGGGTCCGCCTCGCCGGCCAGTCCCGCGTGCGCGAGCAGATCCCGGCAGTGCCGCTGGAAGTCGGGGACGGCGTCGCTGTGCTGGGCGAGGAGCCACAGCGCCGCGGCGCCGCGCTCCCCGATCTCGGAGATACCCGGCCACCCTCGCGCCTCGACGAGCTGGTCCAGCCAGAGGCGGTTTTCCAGGTCGATCCGCTTCCACCGCTCCAAGGCCTCCGGGGTGCGGTCCTCTCGCGGCAGCAACCGCACCTCCTGGTCCAGCTCTTGACGGCGGAGTAGTTCGGCGGCCAGGTCATCGTCCGGCGTGGCCGGGCGCTGCGGAAGCACGGCCGCGCCGATGACGTCGAAGAGGTGAGCGCCGAGGATCTTGGTGTCCGCGGGGGCGTCCAGGGCCTGAAGCTCCTTCCGGTCCACCCATCGCACCGGAAGCTCCGGGGTGCTCAGGGGCTCGTACGGCAGCGCTACGACGCCGACGAAGACGTGATCGCGGTGCAGGTGACGGACGTCGGCACGGCCGTCGGGTCCGGCGGCCATGTCCACCGTCCACCACGGGCCGGTGACACCGGGATGCAGGTAGCCGCTGGGGAGCGGGGCCGGCAGGAGTCGGGGGCGGAATCCGGACTCCTCGACCGCCTCGCGCAGGGCGGCGTCCACCGGCGGCTCGTTGCGCTCTTTCCGGACGTGCCCGCCGGGAGCCAGGTATCCGCCGTCGCGGTCGTGTGCCGAACTTGCTGGATGCCGATCCTCCGGTGCCAGAGCGTCGCGGGCTGCACGGGTGCTACCCATGCCGTCTCTGTCCACAGCTTCGCGCCCGTACGGTCCGGTTCCCGATCACGGAACGGAGACCCTTGCATGTCCGCAATAGTCTGGCTTCGACTGTCCGACGACCGGCTCGTCCGTGCCGATCGTGTGGTCGCCGTAGACCTCCGGGTGCCGCTCACCGACGACGCCGGGCGCCAGGAGCCGCTCAAGCCGGTAGCCAGGGAGCAGGGCGCGTGGATCGTGGCTCAGCTGACCGGACCGGAGACTTCCTGGGTTCAGGTCGCCGCGTGCCCCGCCGTGCGCGGCGGAGAACTGGTCGTCGGGCTGCTCGGCGCACTCGCCGCGGCCTCCGCGCATGCCTCGGGTGTCCGGTTCGTCTACGGGCTCCGGCACGGAGGAGAGCTCTCCCGGTGGACGTACGGGCCGGTGATCCCGCTTGCCGATCCCCGGGTGGTGCCGCTGCACGAGGTGCAGGACCCGGCTCCCGGTCGGTGGCTGGCCGCCTCCTCCCGGGAGGGTCGCTAGGGGCAGCGGCCAGGGACCGGCGATTCGGGCAACAGCGATGCAGGGGAAGCTGCGACGCCGCTCGCCGAAGCAGCCCGTGCGCCCGGCGGCTTCGCCCGGTCATTCATTCCGCAGCAGCCCTCATCGCTCCCGCGGGCGGCGTACATCGGGCAGGAGGTCGAGCCCGTCACTGGAGCGCACGGGGATCTCCCTCGGCTTCGACGAGGGGATGGTCCGGGTGCTGGATGACGTCGGCAGGACGCTGCCCCATCCATCCGGACAGGCGGTGGTCGGGGCACTCGGTGCGGACGTGGGTGAAACCCTCGCGGAGGTAATAGTCCTGCAAGCGGATGTTCGCGCGGTCGCAGTCGAGGCGTACCCAGGGCCGGCCGTCTTTGCGCGCAACGGATGCCACCCAGTCGATGATGCGTCCCCCGAGCCGGTCTCCGGCCGTGTGGCGGGAGCTGATGAGCTTGGCGATGTAGACCGCCGAGTCGAGACCGTCCTCCGGGGTCCAGAAATCCGTGTCGGGCCGGGCGAGGGTCACGGTTCCGATCACGCCGCCGTCGACGTCCTCGACGACGAATGTTCGGCCGGCGGCGATGTCGGTTCTCCACTTGTCGAGTGCCCGGTCCCGGAACCCGGGGCTGCGCCACTGGTCGATCCCCTGGGCGGCGAGCCATTCCTCGGCCTCCAGGCGCAGCTTCATCAGCGCCATGGCGTCGTCGTCCGTGGCTCGTCGGATCAGATCTTGCACGCGCTCATTCCTCGAAGTCATAGATCAGAACATTGCGGTCACCAGGGGCGATGGTGACCATGCAGCGGACGGGCTTGCCGTCGGCTCCGTAGCCGATGAGGGTGTGTCTGGTGACCGGGTGGGTGGCGTCCGGGTCGAGGTCCAGCCGCTTGATCTCCTCGTCGGTGGGCAGCCAGGAGCGCACGATGTGCCGCCGGCGGACCTGGGGGTGGCCAATGTTTTTGAGGATGCCGCCGGCCATGGTGACGTCGCGTTCCTCCATCAGCGGAGAGTCCATGGCGACCTCCGTGGGGAACCATGAGTCGGCGAGCTGGAAGGGCACGCCGTCGACGCGACGCAGGCGGCGGCGTGCGACGGCGAAGGACCCGGGCTTCAGTTCAAGCCATTTGGCGATGTCCTCGGGGGCCCGCTCGACCGTGACGACCGGGGTGTCCTGGCTCGGCACGCGGCCGAGCTCTTCGATGGATGCCTTCCAGTCGTCGACACCGCGGGCGGGGTCGTCGCGGCGCTCCCCGCGCTCGAACGAGTGAACGTGCCACTCGATGGGGTCTATGACGCGCACGAAGACCCCCTTGCCCTGCCGCGAGGTCACCAGCCCCCAGCTCTTGAGCTTCAGGACGGCCTGGCGCAGCGTCTCCGGCGAGGTGTAGTACTCCTCGACCAGTTTTCGGGTCGCCGGCAGTTGGCTGCCTTCGCTGAACTCCCCGGCCTGGATCCGGCTGCGTAGATCCTCGGCAATCTCCTGGGCACTCCAACGCCTTTGCTCTCTCGGTCGGCTTGTCATGCCGTCAGAGTAGCCAACTTACCAAGTGAAGCAAGTGAAGCTAACGGGCCATCATTGCGCCCCCGCCCCAACTCCGTGGCTGACCAGCACCTCACTTGATCCACCTCGGCCCAACCTCCTTTACACGCGATCCGGTTGACGGGGCGACAGCTCCCGGTCTACGGTCGCACTCAACTTCACTTGTGAACCTAGTGAGGCTAGTGAAGTTGGGTTGGGTGCTCGGGTCGCGTGGGTCTGGCCGTACGCAACGGCCACCTGCGGATCGCGATTCACTCCAATCCCTCACAAAACGCCGCATGGCGTCGTTGCTTGAGAACTCCACAGCGGATATAGGACTGAGCGCCCGGCGCGGCTCGGCGGCATCGCGATCGCCGCACGGCCGACAGGCCGGGCGCACCTGAGAAGTCCAGACACCCAAGGCCCGGCTCACGAACGCCGTGCGCCGGGCCTTGACCTTGGCCACCTGGCCAACAAGACAGCCCCGCCCAGGAGTTCCTCCCGGACGGGGCCACTCGGCCCGTGAAGGAGTCGCCACTCCGGACCGGACCTGATCCGAACACCTCACTGAGCGAGGAGTCCGAACTATGTCCCAGATTAATAAGCACCCCGCCCCCGCCGCCGCGCGGGTCGGCACGACGAGCACCGCGCACTCCAAGAAGATCGCCGCCTCGGTGGACACCGCCACCCGGGCCCGCGCCGCGGAGGTCGCCGGGGCGTACCTGTCCAACCTGACGCTGGCCGCGAGCGCGGCCGCCGCCAAGGGGGTGCGCTGATGACAACCCTCAACGACTACGAGCTGATGCACCCGAGCCTGGCCGCGTTCGCAGGAGTGGCCCGCAGCCGTCTCGACAACCTGAGCCCGGCCGAGCGCCGGGTGCAGGCGGCCGAGGCTGCCAGCGACGTGCTGCTCCGGGCGAGCAAGCTCGACCTGACGCACATGACGACGGACGAGCTCGTCCTGACGGTCCTGGAGATGCGGCGCGCCCTGGCCGGCCTGCTGACCGTCACGGTCCCGGCGGCCACGCCGCCCCCCGGCTCCGACCAGGGCGGGCTGACCGATGACGACCTGGTCGCCAGTCTCTTCGACGTGATCAGCGATGTGGCACCGCTGGAGGCCGACGTGGCCGTCCACCTCGGCCGGCCGCTGCCCAACCCGCTGATCGACACCCTGGTCCGTGCGATCAACGCCCCGGGGCTGCGGGACGCGGGCGGGTACGTCGAGGCCCGCGGGCACTGCGGGACCTCCACCGTCCACATCACCGCCACGCCGGCCGCCGCAGGTGCCCGGTGACGCAGAGCGCGCCCGAGGACGGGCGCCCCCGCGAGAACCAGATCATCGCCGAGCCCGCCACGGTCGACCGGTGCCAGGCGGACTACCGCCGCGGATCGGCCGACCGGAACACCGCCTACAAGAAGATGCGCCGGGCGGGGGCACCGGGTCGCTCGTGACCACGGCCCCGCCGGTCCCCGCCCGCACCAGCTGCCGCGACGTCGCGGCAGCTGGTGCGGGCGGCCCCTCAGCAACGCACGGGGACGGAAGAACCCCCCGATGTCCCCCTCGCGGTCTCCGTCACCGGAGCCGCCTCGCACAGGAGAAATACGGTGACCACCACCTCCAGCACTCCCCCTACGACACCCCCGCCGGCCCCGGCCGGCGAGCCGGACCGGCAGCCGCTCAACAAGGCGCAGCGCGTGATCGTCGGTGTCGTGGTCGGCGGCGCGGTGGTAATCGCCGGGATCGGATTCGCCGGCTCGTACGCCGCCGTCCGGGACCTGGCGATCCGCAAGGGATTCGGCACGTTCGCCCACGTTTTCCCGCTCGGCGTCGATGCTGGCATCCTCGTCCTGCTTGCGCTCGACCTGCTGCTGACCTGGCTTCGGATGCCTTTCCCCATGCTGCGGCAGACCGCGTGGCTGCTGACGATCGCGACGATCGCGTTCAACGGGGCGGCGGCCTGGCCGGACCCTCTCGGCGTCGGCATGCATGCGGTGATCCCGGTCCTTTTCGTCGTGACGGTCGAGGCCGCCCGGCATGCGATCGGGCAGCTGGCGAACATCACGGCCGGCCGTCACATGGAGCCGGTCCGGCTCATCCGGTGGCTGCTGTCGCCGTTGCCCACGTTCAAGCTGTGGCGGCGGATGAAGCTGTGGGAGCTCAGGTCGTACGAGCGGGTCCTCGAGCTCGAGCAGGAGCGCCTCGTCTACCAGGCTCGGCTGCGGACCCGGTTCGGTCGTGCCTGGCGCCGCAAGGCACCGGTCGAGGCCCGGCTGCCGCTGAAGCTCACCCGCTACGGCGTGCCTCTCAGCTCCGATCCCGCCTCCGCAGCTGCCCCTGCGCAGACGCCGGCGGGTAACGCTCTGGAGGCCCACGTCGCCGACGCGCTCGCCATCGCCTCGGCCGCAGACGCCCCGTCGGCGCTTCCTGCCGGCGAGGGCATGAACGTTCCGCCGCGCCCCGTGAACGCGGGCGCCGACGACATCGTGAACCATCGCGGCGGCGGTCTGCCAGCGTCGCGGCCGGCGACCGTGAACACGGCGTCCGAGCGTGAATCGGGCCCCGTGAATCCGGACTCCGACTCGAGCGTGAATCCCCCGGTTCACGCGCCCGCCACTTCCCGCGTGAACGGTTCACGCGGGGTCGATTCACGGTCGCCCGTGAACGGGACCGAGCGCGCCCTCGATTCACGCATGAAGCAGTTCACGCGCACCGTGAACGGCTCCGGCGTGAACAGCGTGAAGTCCGTGAATCCGCAGGTCACAGGTACCGTGAACGGGTTCACGCTGGTCGTGAAGCCCCGTGAATTCACGCGTGAAGACGGGTGCGTGAATCGCCGGGACTGGCGCGTGAATCACCCGGTGCAGCTGCGCGTGAACCCGTCGGCCGGCCGTGAATCGGACGGCGTGAACCACGGCGCCGGCACCGTGAATCCGACGCCGGGCAAGGCCGTGAACGAGGACCCCGCCGGTCGTGAATCGGACGGCGTGAACCGCGGCGCCGGCACCGTGAATCCGACGCCGGGCAAGGCCGTGAACGAGGACCCCGTCGACCGTGAAGAGGAGGGCGTGAACCACGGCGAGGACGGCGTGAACGACGGCGGCGTGAATTCACGCCGCACCCGCCGGGTGTACGCCGCGAAGGCGCCGACGCCGACCTCGGTTCACGCCATGGTCGGCGTCCCCACTCCGGAAGAGGAGGAGCGGGCCAAGGCGGCAGCCGACTGGTTCGCCGCCAAGGAGGCGAACCCGCGCCTGACGCAGAAGGACTTCGTCGCGAGTCTCGGCCGCTCGCCGGCGTGGATGTCCAAGGCCCTGGCGGAAGCGGCTCGGAAGGCCGAGGCCACGGCCGATGACTGAGCCGCTCTACGCGGCCCACTCCAGTGCGGCCGGGCCGCTGACCTGCCACGACGCCGACCACAACGAGAAGTTCATACACATGCTGATCCACCTCGCCCTGCGGGGCGAGCGGATCACCGGAGCCTCCGAGGAGGGAGGGAAGATGACCACCGCAGACGAGAAGGCTGACCCGTTCCATGTGCCGCTGCCGGACGAGGTGCCCGTACCCGCGGCGCGCGCGGAGGCAACGGGCGCCGACAGTGGCCAGGCGACGGCCAAGCCGGCGGATCCAGCCCCTGCAGACGCCGATGTAGATGCGCCTGTAGATGCTGTAGATGCGCAGGTCAGCACCCCGGAAGGGGGTGCACCGGCCCCCCGGGGGAGCGAGGCGGAACTTGTTGTTCCGCCCATGCCTGCCTCGCCGCCCAAGACGCCGGAGAGCGACCCGGATTGGTGGCGCGTCCCCCGGGGTGAGCCGAAGGCCGCGGCCCCGGCGAAGGGCTCGCCGCGTGAGTCCAAGTCCGGCTGGTGGGACCGCCTCTACAAGGACCAGGACGCGGACCTCGACACCTACACCGGGCACGTGCTGACCGTGCCGGCTGGCAGCGGACCGGTCCTCATTGAGGTCCAGAAGAGTCCGGAGCCCGAGAGCCCGGAGCCGGATGAGGGCGAGGCCGAGGAGCCCTCCGCCCGCCGGGAGGTCCTCGATGTGCACAAGCCGCAGCCGACTCTCCAGATCCGTACGCAGCCCGCGAAGCGGTGGCGCCCCACGAGGTTCTGGCGCGTCATCACCTTCAACGGAACTGCCGCGGCGGTCGGCTCTGCCATCGGGCTGAACGCCTACCTGTCCCAGTTCCCGCCGGCCGCCGTCACTGCTGCCGGTGGACTGCTCGGGGCAGGCATGGCGCTCGGCGCGGGGTTCACGGCCTGGAAGGTCGCGGGCAGTGAAATGCTCTCGCCGTTCGTGCCGTTCGGCTCCCTGGGCCGTCTCGGCGCGGTGTTCGTCTCCGCCGAGCTCGGCCGCCGGCTCGGCCAAGAGCTCCTGCCGTACACCTCCGGCACGATCGCCCGCTACGTCGGCCTGAGCCAGACCGACACCTCCCTGCTCGTTGTCGGCCTCACCATGTGCGGCGCCTCGGGCTGGCTGGTGTGGCGCACCCGCTACGGCGGCCTGCTCAAGCGCTGGCTCGCTCGCATCCCGCTGGCCACTTCCCTGCTCGTCTGCGCGCTGTACTCCAACGGCCCTGTCATCTGAAAGGCACCCGCCCGTGATCCCCATGACCACCGTGCTCGCCGCGCCTGCCTCCGGCGCCAGCTTCACCCAGGGCCTGGGAGCCGTTGGCCTCTCGTCCCTCGCGGGCGCAGGTTTCATCGTCCTGGTCATCGCTATCCGCAACCGCTCGAAGCTCACCAAGAAGTACTTCGACGACCGCCGCTACCTTGCCGGGCTCGCTGCTGTGACCGGTGTCCTGTTCATCATTGCCGGGGGCACCTGGAGGATGATCGCCCAGGGCACCCACGACCTGGCGGCCTCGACCCTCAACGATCCGAACGTTGTCGCCGGGCTGTCGCCGGCCGGACTCGCACTGATCATGACCATCCTGGCGTTCCTGCCCGAATGGCAGCGTCGTGTTCCCCCCGCGTTCTTCGGTCTGGGGGCCGGCGTCTCGTGGGGCCTCGCCGGCGCCTTCTGGGGGATCCTCTTCAAGGTGATCGGCGGGATGCTGGAGAAGCTGGCATGAGAGCCCTGCTCAAGAGGATCAGGGCCAACCCGCTCGTCAAGGAGATCGGCATCCCGTTCCGGGGCGGCAGGCAGTCGCTGCTCCTTCTGCTCCCGTTGATCTCCGGGTCGTACCTGATCGCGTCCTACCTGCTGCGCAAGGTGGGACGCCTCATCAAGGCCGGCTGTTCAGCGGCCATGAACCTTGACGCTCCGGCCGCCAAGGCCGCCCCCGCCGTCAAGGCCCAGGACGACGAGAGCGCTGACCCGGGATCTGGCGGAGAGTCGGGCCCGAGCACCACCAAGGTCACCAAGAAGGCGGCCCAGGCCTCCGCCGACGACGCGATCGAGCGGGTCGGTCTGGGATGCCTGATCATTTCGTTCGTCATCGTGGTCGTCGCAGGGCTCATCTGGCTGTTCATATGGCTTGCCTGGCCCCACATCGCTCCGTACGCCAAGATCGGCGCCGCCGTTCTCGGGGCGCTTTGGGTGATCGCCGCGTTGATGATCGCTCCCCCGCTGAAGGAGAGCGCCACCCCAAACGATCATGAAAAATCTGCGGGGGAGCAGGACCAGGAGTCCGACCAGGAGTCAGACCGGGACCGGTTCGCCCGCGGGCTGGCCCAGTTCATCGTGGCCGCCGTCCGAGATGCTGCGCCAGATCACATGGGCGTTCACATCGCCGAGCTCCTTGAGCGGCTGCAGAAGGAGGCACGGGGTTTCGACAACTGGGAGCAGCTCCAACTGCGGGAGTGGTGCACTGCCGCCGGGATCCCCGTCAGCAGGAACGTCCGGGCCAAGGGGAAGGGGCCCACCTGGGGTGTCCGCGCCGACGAGCTGCAGCAGGCGTTCGGCACCTCTCTGGACGAGGCCCTGGAGACCCTCTCCCGGCCCCTCTCCGGGCCCCCTGTCCCGGCCCCGTCGGAGGGGCCCGCGGAGGCCCCCGTTCAGGCCGCGGAATCGGGCCCGGACGCACCCCTCACCGCACCCCTCACCGCGCCCCCCGCGGAGGCCCCCGTGCCGGCCGGACACAGCACCCTTCTTCAGCCCCGCCTCCAGACCGTTCCCGACCCCTCCCCTGGCGCGGTCACATGATCCGGCCCTGTGGGGGCGTAGATGCCATCTACACCCCCATCTACCAGGGCATCTACCGCTTATCTCACCGCCGTCGACGGGCCGTCGACACTCCCGTCTACGGCCCGTCGACCTCGCGTCGACGGGCTGCCCCCGACCCGCGAGCACCCCTTCGCCGGCGGCGAGAAACCGCCCCTGCCCGTCCACGGCCGCTGTCTTCGCCCTCTACGATCCGGGGACCACCGATCGGATCAGGAGGCGTCCGTGCCGTTCACGTACAACTGCCCGCGCTGCGGCACGGCGTCCCGGCCCTACACCTTTCGTGCCGGCGCCGATAACCACGGCGCACACCACCGCCGCCGACGTCACGACGGCGACTACCCCGTGGGCGAGAGCATCCAGCGCATCGCGCGGACCAACCCGCTCGACCGCGCGATGGCCTGGCGGCCCTCCAGAGGCGACGCCGTCGCCGCTGCGGTCGTCGGTCTCCTCGTCCTCTGGAGTGTCTGGCACCCGTTCACGAACTGACCCCAGGCAGCGACACATCATGCGTGATGTGTCGCTGCCTGGGGTCAGTTCGTTTGTGCCGCTCCCGAATTCTCGAACGCCCCCAGCACGACAGGTGCTGGGAGAGCGGGCGATCGCGCCACGGCCCGGAACTCCGACTTCTCCTCTTCTTCGCCGACCAGCCGTTCGTCCGACGGGCCGCTGCTGAAGAGCAGGGGGTGCCGGAGCGTTCAGGGCGCGAGCGGGAGGCTGTTCCGTACGGCCGGCGGCAGCGGGTAGGCAGCGGCCAGGGCGGCGATGATCTGGTGGGCCGTTTCCCGGTCTGCTTCGGGGTCGGCCGTCTCGATGGTGCCGTCGTCCGCGCTGAGGAGCTCGGCGAGTTCGTCCTGGAGGTCCTCGTCGTCCCCGTCGTCGGGACGCTGCTCCTCGATCCGGTCGGCCACGTACCGGTGGACCCGGTGCAGGCTTGCCGGATTCTCCGCCTCCCCGTTGATCTCGGTGCCGGTGGCGATGGCCATCGGTCGAGGTTCGGACTCGGTGGGCGGGATGAGGAGGGTGAGGACCGCGTCCTTGAGGCCGGTGCGGTCGAGGTAGACGCTGACGTCCAAGGAAGTCTCCTGTTCGGGTGCGGATCGGGGAAGGGCGTGGCTCAGCCGGTCAGCTCGAAGGCGTGGTCCAGGCGGCGGGTGCAGTCGGGAGCCAGCAGGTCGCTGAGGGACAGGGTCGAGCCGAAGCGGTAGTCCGCCCAGTCCGGGGTCATCTCCAGGTGCTCGGCCGTGCGGCTGCGCAGCGACTCCATGCCGCGGGCCCACTGCTCGGCGGTGGTGAGCGCCTCCCACCTCTGCTCGGCGGCATCCTCGTCCAGGTCCTCGCCCTCCGGTGTGCGCGGGCGGGAAGTCCACCAGGTCGGGAAGGACTCGCTGACGGAGACGACGACGGGCTGGTCGTCGCGTGCGAGGAGGAAGCTCTGCAGGTCCTCCCAGCCGCACGCCTCCCGGAAGTAGCCCTCGTGGAGGCCTTCGGCGACGACGCCGGCCAGCCAGCTGCGGTGCGGGCCGTCGACCCAGGTGTTGAGCTCGCACTGGCCCGTCAGCCGGGCGGCGAGGCGCAGCGGGTCCGGGCCGGTCTCCATCGCGGTGTTGAGGGTCAGGGTCAGGGGGCGAACCCGGTGGCCGCGGTAGTCGACGATCGGGTCGTCGAAGATGACGTCCTGCAGGGTGCGGGCGTAGGCATTCATCCAGCGCCGCGGGCTGACCCGCCAGCCCGGGGGAACCTCCCGGAGCTCGTGCTTGCGCGGGAGCAGGTCGAAGAGCGCGTGGGCTCGGTCGCTGGCGTCCGGGTGCTCCAGGAGTACGCGCTGGGCGTGGTCGCGCAGCAGGCTGAGTATCCAGTGGCGCTCGTGGCCCTTGAGGTGGGTGGAGCCGTGGAGGTCCTGAAAGCGGATGTAGCTCACGGGGGTCCTTTACGTCGTGCATGGATCGTGCGGGGGGGGCGGGGCAGCAGTCGGCTGCCGGGTCGATCGAGGTGGTCCGGTGCCTGCGACCTCGGTGTTCCTTGTACCAGCCGGGTGTGACAGCAGTGCCGGACGATGCTCAGTTCTTGGCCGGGGCGAGGGCGGGTCGGGTGCTGGTCTCCAGAGCGGCGATCGCCTCCAGAGGGACAGGGATGACGCCGTCGATCAGGTTCAGTGCACGGCGCAGGGCGAGTTGCCGCTGGGGCGCGTAGCCGCGCTCGTCGCGGGCGACGGCGAGAGCAGCCTGTGCCTGTTCGATGTTGCGGCGCTCGGCGCGCGGGAGGTAGCTCGCGCCGGTCGTGCGGGCGTGGTGGTCGGCACTCCTCCAGGCCAACTCCAGGGCGGTGACGGCCTGGCGGTAGGTGTCGAGGGCTTCGGGGGCGGTGGAGATGCGTGCGTCGCGGGCGGCGTCAAGGGCGTCGATGAGGCGGGCGGTCTGCGGCACGTTCACGTCGGCCAGGGCGAGACGGTGGAGGTTGTCGAGCAGGTTCATCTGGAAGTCGCCGAGGGCATCGCGCACCGCGTCGTGGCGTTCCTCCACCTCGGAGCGGCGCCGGGCGAGTTCGTCGGCGCGGCGCTGCTGCTGGCTGGCGCGCTCGCGGTGGCGGCGCAGGCCGGCGGCGAGGGCGAGGGAGCCGAGGAGCAGCGCGATGGCGGCCACCGTGATGCCGAGGACGAGCGCGATCGTGCCCCAGGGCGGGCCGTCTGTCCCCGGCCCGTGCGTGACGTTCGGGTCCGGGGTCGTCGGGCGCGGGTCAGCTTCGAGATCGTTGCTGAGCGATGCCCGGAGTTTGGCCGCCAGCTCGAGCGGGAGCGTCGGTCGGAACACGACGGTGGAGGCGACCAGGGCCCCGATCAGCGTGCTGCACATCCGAGGCCAGTTCTGGGTGATCCAGAACCAGACGGTCTGGACGGCGAGGAACAGGCACATGCCCGAACCGGCGAGGGAGAGTATCCAGGCGGCGGTCGTGGACATCGGTGGCATCGGCCGGGGGCCTTTCACGAGGTGCGTCCCGCCGGGCCGATCGTGTGGAACGGTCCCGTCGGTGTCCTGTGATGGGTCAGGACCAGATCACGATGTGCCGGACTGCCTGTGGACAGAGTCCGGCGCTCGCGCGTGCACCTGTGGACAGCGATGCGGCCGGGGCGGCCGTCCGGGTCAGATGGAGTCACCGATCTTGATCGTGCGCCACTTGTCCTCGGTGACGTGCTTCCAGCGGGAGCGTTCGCCCTTGACGATCAGGACCTTCCAAACCTCCGGGGTCCTGTGCCAGCCGGTCAGCTCGCGGCCGAGGTACTGACGGTCGCAGACCCGGCGGGTGCCGCCGCCGCTCGATTCGCCGCTGGAGCCGGAGGAGTTGTCCTTGTTGCGGTTGTTCGGCGTACCCGGCTTCACCTTCGAGACGCCCCCTCCGCCGCTGCCGCCGGTGGTGGTGCGTCCGCCGGAGCCGCCGGTCGTCGGCCGGCTGATGCCGGTGAGGGTGAGCGCGTTGGTGGTGACCTTGCGGCAGTTGGTCTCGCGGTAGCGGTTCTCGTAGATCGGCGTGCGGGTCGCCTCGTCGTGGACCTTCTTCTTCACGGTGCCGTGCTCCAACGGCTTGGGCCGGGGCTCGGTGGAGGCGCAAGCCGTGAGCAGGAGGGCCGCGGTGACGGCGGTCGTGGTGATCGTGAGCTGGCGTGCGGTGGCGAGCATCGCGGGGTGGGTCTCACTTTCTGGTGATGCGGGAAGGGGAGTTGGCCTGCGCGGGGCGCGGCGGCACGACTGTCCGCCAGTTGGGCTGTGGACAGCGGCCGCCGCCTCCCGCGTCGAGGTGTTGCTCAGCGGTCCAGGGTCTGGATCTCGTGGATCACCCGGGGGCCGTCGCTGTCGTGGACGACGCGGTGGACCAGGAGGTCGCCCCGGTGGAGGGCGCGGTGGCGGGCCTTGTCCTCGATGGCGGCGAGCTTGCTGCCGGAGTCGATGACGGTCCCGCAGCTGCAGACGACGCCGAAGCCCTGGCGGCCGCCGAGCGCGGCGCATTCCGCGTTGAGTGGCCTGCCCTTGTGGTGGCGGTGTTCGTGGTCTCCGGTGAGGGGGCACGGCGAGCGGTCCTTGGCGTGCAGGGCGACGACTTCGCTCGTGTGGTCCTGGTCGTCGTCGCTGTGCGTGTCCTTGGTGCTCGTGCCGTGCGTGCTCACCCTCGCCCCTTGTCGTAGAGGGGCACCGGGGGCGGTGCCTCCGGTGCTGGACCAACAACCTGTTGACGCAATTAACTTTACTTGAGATGATCTATTCAGTCAAATTATTAGCGTCACAGTGAATGGGTGGCCGCCCCGCACCGACTTGCGCGCCACCGGCAGTCCGACACCTTGGAGGTCCCTTGGCCCGCCCGCTCGGCCGCCACCAGCTCACCGTCCTCAGCGCGCTCGCTCGCCTCAACGGCGGAGCCTGGACCGTCGGCTGCGGCTGGCAGCTGCGTTCCGCCGCGTACACGATCCGCGTCCTGGACACGCTGGTGCAGCGCGACTACGTGACGCGCACGAGCGCGACCGCCCGGTACACGATCACCGAGGCCGGCCTCAACGCGCTGGGCTGGTACACCTGCGGCAGCTGCACGCGCCTGACCCGCTCGCCGATGATCGAGCGTTCCCCCGACTCGGCGCCTCGCGTGCGGTGTTCGTGGTGCCTCGGCTCTCGCACGCGCCCGCCTTCCGGTGACAGCGCGCACGGACGGATGCGGGGACACCCGCCGTACGCCGCACCCATGCACCGGGTGCCTGCCTGATGCCCGCCGCCGCGCTCGCCCCTTACCCGCCGACGACGGCCGCGCCGCGGGGCGTGAGGAGGTGCTCCCCCATCGACCGGCTGAACATCTCCAGGGAGTCGGAGGGCCTCCCTGCCGTCGACGGGCAGGTGACGTGGTCGGTGTCCGTCTATCGCAAGTCGGGGGATGACGAGGTCCACGAGTACACCAGCCACCGCCTCACCTCGCCCGACCTGGTCCGCGAGCACGTGAACCTCGCGCTGGAGCGGCCGTGGGTGGCCCGGGTCGCACTGACCGAGCACGTCCGCGAGGTGACGCGCCGCGTGATCACCGAGTTCGACCTGCCAGGCGAAGGGCGGCCGTCACCGGTTCCCCCCAACCCGCCGCACGGCCGTACGGCGGCACGCTTCTACGAGATCGAAGGACTTCAGGGCGGCGGGCTGCTGAGCGCGGACGATGTCCGCTGGCATCTGGAACGGCTGCGCGGGGACGCGGAGCGGCAGGGCGGTGCCGTCGGTCCGGTGGGCATGGCACTGCGGGAGCTCACGGTCGTCGACTACTCGCGGCCGACGACCGAGGACAGGCTTCCCCGCACCCCGCGTGACTCTTAAAGATTGACTCACAACGCGCATATGCGTTAGCTTTTCAGGGTCAAGCCGGTGGGGTGCTCCACCACCGGGCCGGGTGAGGGGCGGTCCGCCCCTCACCCTCACCGTCCCGGGGCGGCAGGAACTTTCCGAGCTGGCTGCTGGCCCTGCTGCCCCGGCCCACCCATCGCCCTGGAGGAGAACCTGCCCTCGCCTGCCCAGCTACCACCCTGCTGCGAGCCGGGACACGCCGCGCGCCCTGATCGGCGGGGGACAGCGCCCGTGAACCAGAGCCCGCCTGCGGACAGTTCGAGGTGTGCGGCCGAGGTCGCGTCGCTCAGCACCCCGCAGCGTGCGGGGCTTCATGCCGCTGCCGTGCACGCCCAGGGTCATGTCCCTCCGTCCCTGCCCGGCGCGGAGGCGCACCGGCTCACCGAGCTGGGCCTGGTCGAGGCGCTGGCCGAGTCCAGTTCCGACCGGGCTGGCCCCGTGACGCGCGCTCCGCGCTACCGCATCACCGGCGCCGGCCGCACCCGGGCCCGCCGCGAGGAGCCGCCGCGCGTCCTGCTGGTGCCCTGTTCCGCGGGCAAGCTCGACGTCCCGGTCGCTCCCGCCGCCGAGATGTACGTGGGTCCGTACCACGTCGCCGCCCGCAAGGCCGCGACTGCCGCCTCCGCGGACGGATCGGCCCTCGTCCTCACGTTGTCCGCGAAGTTCGGGCTCCTGCGTGATGAGGACCGGATCCTGCACTACGACCTGCGCGCCGGCCAGAGCGGCACGGTGTCCCCGCAGGTCCTGGCCCGGCAGGCCCACTTCCTCGGCGTGAGCGGCGCGCGCGTGACGGTCTTCGCCGGCAAGGCGTACGCGGACCTCGCCCGCACGGTCTGGCCTGCCCTCGAGCACCCACTGGCGGGCCGGGGCATCGGCGAGCACCTGGCGTTCTTCGCCGATCTGTACCGGCCCTCCCGTACCCGGGGACGCGCCCGCCTGTAGGCGCCGCCCGGCGACCGGACTCTGTCCACAGGCCGCGCCGCGCACCGTGCATTGATCCACTCCACGGCCGACCTGGCCCGATGACAGGAATCCCCATGTTCAAGAAGCTCTTCACCAAATCCTCCACGCCCACCGCGCAGCCCGCGGCGCCGGTGCGGGCGTCGCTCGCCGAGCTGACCACGAAGGCGGCCTACAGCCTGCGCAAGTCCGGGCTGTCCGGGCAGCGGGCGGCCGTCTATCTCGTCCTGGACCGCTCGGGTTCCATGCGCAAGTACTACAGCGACGGCACGGTGCAGTACCTCGCCGAGCGGATCCTGGGACTGGCCCGGAACCTGGACGACGACGGGTCGGTGCCGGTGACGTTCTTCTCGACCGAAGTCGACGGCACGCTCACGGTGAGCGTGGACGACTACGCGGGCCGGATCGAGGAAGCTCACAGCAGGCTCGGCCACATGGGACGCACCTTCTACGCGAAGGGCATCCGGGCCGCGCTGGAGCAGCATCGGCAGTCCGGCGCCATGGTGCCCGCGCTGATCGTGTTCCAGACGGACGGCGGCCCGGACGACCGGGCGGAGGTGATCTCGCTGCTGCACGAGATCGTTGGCGAGGGCGAGTACGAGGGCATCGACGCGTTCATCGCCTTCGTCGCCTTCGGCAAGGAGGTGGGGTTCCTGCGCACGCTCGACGTCCTCGGGCTCAAGGACGACCGCGTCTCCCTGTTCCAGGCCGACGAGCCCGAGCACATCACCGACGAGGAGCTCTACGACGGCATCACCCACGAGTTCGTCCCCTGGCTCCTCGACCGCCAGTCGGCCCGGCGGTGACCGCCCGTCAGGCCGTCGGCCCCCTCTAGCCTCAGCTGAGCGCGCGGACCTCCACCGCGCCCGAGCGAAGAACAGGACGCACGATGAGCAATCCGACTCTCCACGCGACCTACCGCGACGCCTCCCAGGCGGCCGGTGAGCAAGTCGCGGCGCTGCAGCTGTTGCTTGCTCGCGCCGCCGCCGAGCCGGATCTGGCGCTCGCGCTCGCTCAGGTCGACACCACGGAGATGAAGGGTGCGCTGGACACGGCCAACCTGCTGGTCGCGCTGGCGGAGGCGGAGGCGGAGCGTGACCTGAACGCGGGGCTCGCCGAGCGGCACCGGCGGCGCGCGGCCGCGGGGGCCGCGCTGGGCGATCCGTGCCGGTGCGCGCACTCGGCCGCCACCCACTCCCCGCGGCTGACCGCGGACGGCCTGCTGCCCTGCCGGCACGGCCACTGCGGCTGCCGCGACCTCGCCTTTCGCTGACCGCCGCCGGGCGACCCGCCCACCTTCGGGCTGCCCGGACGTACTCGCTCTGTCCGTCTTTGAGCCCCGGGAGCCCGCTTCCCGGGGCTTTCGGCGTGCACCCTCCGCGCTACCGCGCGGTGAACGGGCCGCGCCATCCAGTACCTGACCCAGATAACTTGCCGTACCATCGGGCGTGAATCTACTTTTTAGCGACAAGGAGCCGTGATGGCCCGCAAGGACGACCTACTGACCCTGAACGAGATCGCGAAGCTGGCCGGCGTCGGCCGGCAGGCCGCGCAGAAGTGGCACCAAGTGGCCCGCAAGACCGGCGGGAAGCCGCCGCTGCGCATGGTCGCCGAGGCCATGGGAGTCGAGGTGCCGCAGGCGAACGACGACTCCCCGCGCTACCCCCGCAAGGTGGTGGTCGGATTCTTGAAGGCCGTGGGCTACATGAACGCGGACGAGAGCCCCATGGAGCGGCACGAGGGGAAAGGCAAGTGGGCGCCGACGAGTCCGACCATCGATCCCCGCCCCGTGGAGCAGCCGGCCCCGGACTCCGGCGAGAAGCCGTTCAAGGTCGATCCGCAGTCCGGGGGGCGCATCCGTCACTACATCCCGCACGCCTGGGAGATGGCTGGGTTCGGATCCCAAGCCAGCTTCACGTCCTCCCGCAGCAAAGGCCGCGCGCCTGAGCCCGACGGGATCGACGAGCTCGAGCGCCCGTACTGGTTCGCCGAGACCCTAGAGCGCTGGAAGGAGGGCGCCCCGGAGCGAAAGGCGGCGCGATACGCCGGCAACAAGCCGGACGGATTCACGCCGGAGGGTCAGCCCTTCCGGCTGCTGCCCGGGACCAACTACTACGCCCAGCAGGCTGCGAAGCAAGCCGGCCAAGGCGTCCAGGAAATGCCCTCCGAGCAGGACTGAAACACCCTCTGACCTGCAATTCTCCAATGTTCCTGTGGTACAATTAAAAGCGTCAGAGGGAGTCGGGCCCGGCCCCCGGGGGTGCTACTGCACCCCCGCGCGCGGCCGTGTGAACCCGGCCCCTGAATCCTCGAGGTGTTCCCGGAGGGCTCTTGACGGACACCATGACGCACCCACAGGAAACCCCCGCCGCACGTCCGCTCCACCCGCAGTTCCCGTTCGGCCCCGCGGTCAAGACCCAGTTCCACGGGCGCATCGCCCTGATGGGTCCCAGCGGATCGGGCAAGACGTACACCGCGCTGGAGCTGGCCGCGGCGCTCGGCTCCACCACCGCGGTCATCGAGGCAGTCCACGGACACGCCTCGAAGTACGCCGACCGGTTCGACTTCCACACCTGCCCGCCCCTGACGTACTGCTCGCCGGAGGCTCTCGTCGCGGCCCTGGCCGAATGCGCGGCCCAGGGCTACGAGACGGTGATCATCGACCCGTACACGCTGTTCTGGTCCGGCAACGGCGGCGTCCTCGAACAGGTCGACGACGCCGCCAAGCGCGGCTCCAGCGGAAGCAAGTCCGGCTGGACCGAGGTCAGGCCGCGTGAACGCCGGATGTGGGACGCGCTGTTCGCCTACCCCGGCCATGTCATCGCGACGCTGCGCTCGAAGACCGACTACCACCTGGAGGCCGACGAGCAGGGCCGTCACGCCATGCGCCGCTTCGGCGGCAAGCCCGAGCACCGCGACGGCGCCGAGTACGAGTTCAACCTCGTCGGCGCGATGGACTCCGACAACACGCTCGTCGTGGTCAAGGCGCTCTCCCCGGACCTGTCCGGCGCCGTCGCGGCCCGGCCCGGGGCCGAGTTCGCCACCCGGGTGCGGGACTGGCTGGAGGACGGTGCGCCGGCCACCCGGCCGGCACCCGTCACCGAACTGATCGCGCAGGCACGCCACCCCGAGGCGACCCTCGCCGAGCTCGGTCAGCTGCGGGACACCGTCCGCCGCCGCTTCCTGGAAGACGTGCTGATGGCCGACGACGACGGGCTGACCCTCATCCGCATGGACGACTACATCACCCGGCGCGGCAGGACCCTGCAGTCCGCCGCCCCGCAGGACGTCCACGCATCGTGACGCCGGCGTGGCGGCCGCATCCGCGGCCGCCACGGCGTCCGGCGCCAGCCACCACACCCACCGCCCATTTCACCCTTCTGGAGCCCCTGTGCGCACCACCCGGTTAGCGGCCCGCCCAGGCCGCGCACCCCCGCGACCTTGATCTCTGGAGCACCCATGACCTCCTTCGTGCACACCCCGCTCGTCTCCCGCGCCGCCGCCGCAATCGCGGACCGCGCCGCCCGCACCCTGCTCTTCCTCGCCGACCACGCGGCCCGCCGCTCCCGCGTGCCCAACCCGGTGGCCGCAACCCGGATCGTGCTCACGCACATCGCCGACCAGAACCTGTCGGGCGCCGACGTCTACGCCGAGGTCACCGCGGGGCTGGAGAACCTCGGCTTCACCTGGCCCGCCGGCTGGTGCGACAACTGCAACGGCGCGCTCACCGAGGACCAGGCCGAGGACGGCGCCCTGTGCGCCCTGTGCGCCCCCTGGATCTGTGCCTGCGCGTTCGAGAATCCCGCAACCGAGAGCCAGTGCGGCGGCTGCCACCTGACCCGCAGCGGGCAGGGCGAGCCCATGCCGCCGTGCACCTGCGGATGCGAGACCGCCTTCGGGCGGTACGGCGATTACGACACCGAATCCTCCGCCTCCCGCCAGCACTTCATCGACACGGGGCGCTTCCTGCGGCCCGGCGAGATCCTCGACGCCGACTGACCCGGCCAGTCACCGCGCCGGACACAGTGGCGTCAACTCCCGCCCGATGCCGGGCTACCAGCGACTTCATCACGGGGATCACCCTACTCACATTGACGCTTTTAAGTTGCCTTATAGCGAGCTTTTAGGTAAACTTAGAAGCGTCAAAGGGCAACGGTTCCGACTGCTGCTCGTACGCGACCCCAGGAGGACACCCATTTCCGACACCGTGATCGAGAAGGCACTCCGGGCAGCGAACGAGCAGCAGGAGGAGGTCGTTCGCGACGTCTTCCGCAAGGCCGGCCTGCTCTGGCAGTGCAAGAGCCTCACCTGCCGCTTCGACAACACCCCCGCGCAGGAACTGTGCGAGGGGTGCGGTCGCCAGCGCGACGGCCGCCGCGTCGGCGACCGGGTGCCCCCGTCCGCCCACCCGGACGACTTCGAGGATCTGCGCGCCCTGCTGAAGGAGCACTTCGCCTACCAGGGCAAGCGGCTTCCGGACGCGGTGACGTTCGAAAAGGACTTCGGCAACGAGTGGCTCAGCTACGGCGCGACCCTCCACTACGGCCCGCGCACCAGGTTCCACGACTTCGGGAGCGACGTGGAGGAAGCCCTTTGCGATCTCGGCCGCGCCGAGCCCGGCGAGCACCTGCGCGTCGCCCTGTCCCGCTGACCACAGGAGATTCGACTTGCCTACGTTCCTGTCCGCTGACCCCAACGCCCCGACGCCGACCTCCCGCCAGCGCACCTGGCTCTTCGCGGCGCTCCGCGCCCACGACGGACTCATGCCGCTCGGCGTGCCCCTGCGCTCGCTGAGCCTGATGCGGGAGCGCGGGTGGCTCAAGGCCGTCCCGGCCACCGATGACGACCCGCAGCAGCTCCGCCACGAGGTCACCCCCGAAGGCCGCTTCGCGCTGCTCAGCGTCGGCAAGGCCGACGCCCTGCTCAGCGTCCTCGTATCCGCCGAGCCCGGCCTCCTCAAGCTGCCGGTGCAGCAGCAGATCCTCAACTCGCTCGTCCGCGAAGGGCTGGTCACCCGGCTCACCCGGCACGGTGAACAGGACGAGGGCCAGGATCAGTTCCCGTGCATCACCAACCTGGGCCGCCTCCTGGTCAGCCTGCCCCAGGCTGACACCACCCCGGCCGGCGACTACCTGCTCGCCGCGCTCGCGGCGAAGGGGATCACTGCCGGCGTCGAGAGGGACAGCAGCGGAAACACGCGCGTCGTCTACCGGGACGGCGACATCCACGCGCAGTTCTTCCGCGAGGTCTGGAACCCCGGCTTCTACACCTACAGCGCCCGGCACCCGTCCTGGATGCACAACAAGCCCTGGACCGCGCTGATCACCTACGGCACCGACGGGGCCGTCGAGAAGCACCTGCCGAACGACCTCGACGTGCAGGAGGAGAGCGCCCGCATGGCGGCCTCCTTCGCCGCCTGGCTCACCGACCGGGACGACGACGCCTTCACCGCCTGACACCCACCGCCCGCTTCCGCTCCCGGGGGACCTGCCGCCATGGACCTGACCACACGCCTGCACCTGCTGAACCTCATCCGGCTCTCGGCCAGCGCCGAAAGCTCCTGCCGTGCCGCCGACCGCGCGGCCCGCAGGGCCTCGGCCCGCCGGAAGGAAGCCGCCGCCACCCGCCGCCGGCTCCGCCTGCAGCTGCGCACCACCCCCAGTGCCGAACTGGACGCGGCGCGGCAGGCGCTCGAGGACGCCGAGCTCGCCTTCAGCGCGCGCTCGGCGGACACCGAGGCGGCCGGTGCCCGGTGGGGCCGCGCCTTCACCGCGAGCGCGCGGGCCGATGCCCGGCTCGGCGACGAGCTCGCCGTCACCCGGGAACTGACCGGGTCGGACCAGCCGCGCACCAAGGGCGGCCGCGCGAAGGCGGAGGCCGCGCTGCTGGCCGAACTCGCCGCGATGCCGAAGAAGCTGCTCGACGCCGCGCACGCCATCCTCGTGCAGTCCAGCGCGGGCAAGGACTCGGTGGTGGCGCTCGACCGGGTCGTGCGCTGGGCGAAGGCCGCAGGCTGCCTCTCCAAGGTCGTCGTGGTCCACGCCGATATCGGCCAGGAAGCCGAGTGGCCCGGGGTTCGGGACCTTGCCCAGCAGCAGGCCGAGCGGTACGGGCTGCGGTTCATGGTGGTCAAGGCGTCTGTCGGATTCCTCGGCATGGTGGAGAAGCGCGGTCTGTGGCCCGACGCCCAGAGCCGGCTGTGCACCTCGACGCTGAAGCGGGACGAGGCGGCCAAGCTGTTCACCCAGATCGTCGACGAGCTCGGCCTCGACGACCAGGCGCTGATCGTCAACTGCCTGGGCATCCGCGCCGCCGAGTCCCCCTCGCGCCGCAAGAAGCACGAGCTCGCCATCGACCACCGCGCCAGCAACGGCCGCCGCCTCGTACTGACGTGGCACCCGGTGTTCCACCTCACCGAAGAGGAAATCTGGCAGGAGATCGCCGACCAGGCGCTCGACTACCACCCGGTGTACGACACCCTCATCCCCCGCCTCAGCTGCATCTTCTGCATCCTGGCGTCCTTCGATGTGCTGGTGCGCGCCGTCCGGCTCTGCTGGGTGCTCGGCCTCCCGACCCCCAAGACCTACGTCGACCTGGAGGAGCGGATCGGGCACCGCTTCAAGAACCAGTTCAGCCTGGCCCAGGTCGTCGAGGAAGCCTCCCGCCAGGAGGCGGAAGAGGGACCGCTCACCTGGCGCCGGGGCGACGCGATCCGCCACCACCTCGGCGAGGGCGCGGCCACCGCCTACCTCCAGCGCCTGGCACTCGCCGCCTGACAACGAGACGGACCCCTCATGACGACCACCATCCCGAGTGCCTGCCGGCATTGCGGCATCGGCCACCGCGAACACGCACAGCGGTGGACCCCGGCGGCCGGATGGCACCAGTGGACCTCGCCCACCCAGCAGCAGATCAAGACCCGCATGCTCGCCCGCCGCGCCCGCACCGGCCGCCGCCCCTGACCCGGCCGCCGTTCGCAGCCCCTGTCCCCGCACGGAAGGTCTCGCACTTGCTCCTCGCCCCCGCACCCTCGCCCGCCGCCCTGGTCCCGCTCGTGGGCACCACCGACTTCGACGCCGAACTCGCCCGGCTCCTGGACACCCTCGACGCCTCGCAGCTCAACGACATCGAGATCGCATGTGTCCGGCGGCAGAACGCGCACTTCGCCGCGAAGTTGGTCACCGTGCTGCGCCACCGCACCCGCGAGGTCGTCGCGGCCAAGGAGGCCGACTCACGCTGGCCGGTCGTCTCCGTCAGCTTCGACACCTGGCAGTGGGAGAACGGCTGGTTCTGGTGTGAGTACAGCGCCGAGGCCCGTCACCTCGACGGCACGGTCAGCACCATCGACCTCGCCTTCGACGACGTGAGCGAGCTCCTGGCCGACCTGGCCAGCACCGATCACCTCCTCGGCGACGAGACGCTCACCGTTGACCTGCTCACCGGCGACGTCACCCAGTCATGAACCAGCGCACGATCGCGGTGCCCGCCCCGCGCCCGGCGCCCGCCGGTCGAAAGCCGGACGCCCGGAGCCGCACCACGACGGTCGTCTACGACTCCGCGCACCTGCGAGTGCGGGTGCGCGACGGCGAGGTGCTGTGGTTCGTCCGCGACATCGCCCGCGCCCTCGGCTTCCGGCAGCCGCTCACACCCGGCGCCGCAGTGCCGCAGGTGCTGCTGACCACCGCCGAGCTCGGCTCGGTCATGGCGGCCGCCGGATTCTGCCCGCCCGCCTCCTTCACCGGCTGGGCGGCGGAGTTGGCCCAGCGCCTGCCGCGCCCCGGATCCGTTCCCGCGCCCCGGGGCTGACCCGCCGGCCCCGTCTGCTCCCCTCTTCATCCGTCCGCGCCTTGGGCGCCCCTTTCGTCTTCGAGGAGTCATGCTCGACCACCCCACCGCCTGCCCCGACTGCGGCGTACTGCCCGGTCAGCTGCACCGTCACGGCTGCGACGTCGCCCGCTGCGCCGAAACCGGCCGCCAGCGCCTGGGGTGCCCCCACCCGGGCGCCTCCTGCAACACCCGCTGGAGCGGCCACTGGCCCGGCGATGCCGAGTGCTGGGAGTACGGATTCCTGATCCACCCGGGTCCCGACGGTGACGCCTCCGGGCTTCCGCCGATGCCGGACCTCAACCGGCTCTACACCGAATGCGACTGGGATCCCTCCCGCCAGCGGATGGTCCTGCGCGCACCGAGCACGCCTTCGGCACCGGAGGTGCGCGCGTGAGCCAGCCTCCCGTTCCCGTGCGCTGTGCTGCCCGCCCCCGCGTCGGCGGCCTCGTGGTGCCGTTCATCTCCTACGAGCACGGCGGCCACGCGCTGTTCGGGAGCGTCGACGCCCGCCGTCGTGCCCAGGCCCTGCTGCACCAGCTCTGCCAGATCTGCGGCCAGCGGCTCGGGGAACGGATCTGCCTGACCGTCCGGCCCATGGACGTGCGGGCCGGGGTCGCTCCCGAGCCGGGACTTCACCCGGAATGCCTGGCCTACACCGCCAGGGCCTGCCCCATGATGAACGGCGCCGCGACCGGCTACCGCAGCGCGCCGGCGGCCCTCACCCACCCCGCCGGGCGTCCGTGCAGCGATCCGGGCTGCCCGTGCCCGCGGATCGCTCCCGATGCCCAGCACGCGCTTCGCGCGGGACAGCCGGCGGATGACTGGGACTCCTGGATGATCCGCGACACCCATTACCGGATCAAGCGGGATGCGGACCGGCCCGAGCGGCTCCTCGGGGTCGATCTCGGCGTCCCCGTGCTGCGGATCCGCCCGCTGCGCCACAGCCCGCGCCCCCGCCTCGACGACGCGCAGGCCGAGCAGCTGCTCGCCGCGCTGCGGGCGCTGGGCCTGTACCCGCGGCCCCGGCCGTGCATCCTCCGACGTCCTCCACTGCAAGGGATCCACCCGTGCCCACTGCCGCGCTTGCCGCACCCGCTCTGTTCTCCCTGCCGGCTCCCCGCGGGCCGGCCCAGCCCGTCAAGCGGAAGACGGTGCTGTCGTACGGTCTCGGCGCCGACTCGACCGCGATACTGCTGATGTTCCTCGAGGACCCCGTGCGCTACGGACTCGAACCCGACCTGTCCGATTTGATTGTTTTGCACGCCGTCACCGGTAACGAGTGGCCCACCTCTTTGTCGTACGTCGACCGGCTCGTGCTTCCGCTGCTCGCCGAGCGCAAGGTGCGGGTGGTCCAGGTGGCGAGGATGGGGCGCAGCGACTCCGACGGGGTCCTGGTCCTCGAGGACTCGCGGTCCACCCGCCGCATCCACCAGGCCGGCCCGTGGCGGCTGTCGGACTGGCTGCTGACCGGCGGCACCGTGCCCCAGATGGCTTCCGGGCGCAGGACCTGCTCAATTCGTTTTAAGGGATGGGTACTTGATCACTGGGCGGTCGCCGAGTTCGGCCAGGCCGCGTTCCGGCGGGTGATCGGCTACCACGCCGGCGAGCGCTCCCGGATGGAGAAGGACACCAAGATCCAGGACCGGCTGAACGAGAAGGCCGGCCGGGTGATCTGCGAGCCCTCGTATCCACTGGTGGACGCGGGGATGGACCGGGCCGCGGTGGAGGCGTACGTGCTGGAGCGTCTCGGCGAGCCCATTCAGAAGAGCTATTGCACCTTCTGCCCCTTCAGTGGCGTTTGCGCATCCCGGGATCGGCACGAGGCGCGGCTGCGCGAGCACCCGGACCTCGCCGCCGAGGCGTTGATGATGGAGTACGCCTCGATGGCGCTGAACGAACCGATGTCGCTGTACGGGACGCGGTCGCTGTACCAGCAGCTCGCCGAGGACAAGCGCAACGACGCCGTGCTCACCGCGTTCGAGGAGCGCCTGGACGCGGCGCCGTTCTCCCTGTACGAGGTGCGCCGCGTGTACCTGCCCGGCCGCACCAAGGACTGCCGCCACCATCACGGCACCCGGTGTCCCCGGCCCCGCTGGTGGTGCCGCACCGAGCGGACCACCGCGTGCCGGCGCGCCCACTCCTCGTTCGAGACGGCAGCGGACGGCGAGCAGGCCGAACTGCCGCCGCAGTGCGCCGGGCTCAAGGACGGCTGCCGCGGCAGCCAGGTCAAGGGCGCCGCGTGGCGGTCGGTCCGTACGGTGTGGGAAGGCTCGCGTCTGGAGGCGGAGTTCACCCTGCTGGACTGGTCCCGGGAACAGGGCGTGCGGCTGCGCCGCGGCGAGAACTCGCGGATCAACCGGCTGCACTACCTGGAGCGCGGCGAGGGCTACCCCGCGGCCGAGGCCTACCTTGTGGCCGCGCCGAGCGGCGCCGACGACAAGAACCGGGACTCCTTCGAACGCAAGTGGACCGAGATCACCGGTCTCATGGGGCCCCGGTGGGAGCCCGTGCGGCCGCTGGTTCACCATCCGATCCGGCGCGGCTCGCGCGTCGTGCCGGTCATCCGGCCCTCGGGCGTGGAGCACGTACCCGCCCTGGAGCCGGCCTGACCGGGCGCCCGAGGGGGCGTGAGCCGTGTGCCGGATCGGCGGCGGCTCAGCGGCGTTGCCGGGCACGGCGGGCGGTGGCCTCCCACTCCTGCCACGCCGTGTACTCCTGGCGCACGTAGCCGCGTAGTCCTTCGGCGGACTGCCACTGGGGCGAGTCAGCACCGAGCATGCCTTCCACGTGGACCTGGTCGAGCTCGAGGTCGAGGTGCAGAAGCAGGTCGGCGGCCATCACGGCTGCGTCGCTGGCGTCGGCTGCGGACTCCTCGTCGACCAGGGCTCCGTGCGCGGCGACTTCCATCAGGTGGGCGGCCCGGTCGAGGTAGGCGGCCTGGCGCAGGTAGAAGAGCCGGTATCCGCCGGCGTCGACTGCCGGCCCGTGGCCGTTCCGGGCCGCCTGCGCGCGCAGGTTGATGCCCTCGGCCCACAGCGCCAGCGTCAGTTCCTCCTCGTCCAGGGCCGGGGCCGTGCCGTACGCCTGGTCGTAGTCGGGTGCGAGGAGGTCCGGGAGCTCGGCGGGCTGCCAGCGGTAGCCGCACAGCAGGCAGGCGAACGCGGCGACGGAGGGGGCGTCGGAGGAGGGGGCGAGCTGGGCTTCGACTTCGTCGCTCGGGCACTTCGGGCACTGGATCACGAGGTGATCGGGCATCGGTGTTCCTTTCGCGGCTGGGTCATGTCAGTTGTTCTCCGGCCCGCCGGGCGTCGGGCGGGGGCTGGCGTACGTCGAGGGCCCGGCCCCGCAGCTGTGACAGCTGTGGGGCCGGGCCCTCGATGTGCGTGCGGGGAGCGTCATCGCGCTCAGCCGGGGGACGAGGCCGTCGCGTCCGCTGCGTCCGGGGCGGGCTCTGCGGCTGCTGTCGGCTCCCGGGACGGCGGCGGCTGCGGGGGCGTGTCCGGCAGGGGCGAGGCAGGCCAGGGCACGTTGGTGAACTTGGAGGTCACGGTCAACTCCTCGTGTCGGGGCGGGTGAGGGGGTGGGTGCGCAGGGAGCGGGCGAGGGGGTAGCAGGCGGCGACGGCGAGCGCGGCGCTGGCGGCGAGGAGCACGGCGACCAGCGGGCGGCCGCCGGCGTCGAGGGCGAGGGCGATGCCCAGCGGCGGCAGCGACGCGAGCGCGGTCGCCCCGCTGACGACGGCCTGGTAGCGGCCGGTGGCGCCGGGCGGGGCGGCGGTGGAGATGTAGGCACCGACGGCAACGCTGTAGAGGACTTCGCCGGGAACCAGGACGACGGCGGCGATCGCGTATCCGGTGACGGTGTGCTGGAAGGCGGCGATGGTGATGCCGAGGCCGAGGATCGCGGAGCCGGTGGCGAGCACGGGGACGATCGGGAAGCGGACGGTGTCGCCGCCGCCGACGAGCAGGCGCATCAGGGGCGGAGTCAGAGCGAGAACCGCGACGGTGTTGGCGACCATGGCCAGCCCGAATCCCGTGGCGGGGAGCTGGTCGTCGGTCATCAGGAGAGGGAGGACCGAGACGAGCCCCCAGGCGCAGATCATCGAGCAGACGGCGACCACGGTGATCCAGCGCAGCGTGGGATCGCCGAGGACCTGCCGGTAGCCGACCGAGGGGGCGTCGGCGATGGCCGCCTTGGGGGCCAGGAACCGGCGGGCGACGAGTGCGAAGGCCAGGCACACGACGGCGTTGATGACGAACAAGGTCCGGTAGCCGTGATGGTGGGCGAGGTAGCCGCCGGCGCCGCCGCAGACCGCGATGCCCACGTTGCTGGCGAAGTAGGTCCAGGTCTGGGCGCGCGTGCGGCCGGCCTCGGTGGGGATCGCCTCGTTGATGGCGGCCGAGACGGCCGGCCGGTGGGCCTCCATGGTCAGCCCCAGGCACACGGCGACGGCGAGCAGCGCGGGCAGGGAGGTGGCGACGGCGAGCGCGAGGCACGCGAGCGCGGACAAGATCATCAGGGAGACCAGGGCGGTGCGCTGGCCGAGCCGGTCGGTGAGCGCGCCGGCCGATGCCTGGCCCAGGCACCAGCC
Source organism: Streptomyces tremellae (assembly GCF_039540215.1). Classification (NCBI taxonomy): domain Bacteria; kingdom Bacillati; phylum Actinomycetota; class Actinomycetes; order Kitasatosporales; family Streptomycetaceae; genus Streptomyces; species Streptomyces tremellae. The sequence continues at coordinate 96,631 of NZ_BAABEP010000002.1, read as the reverse complement.
GATCCCGAAGGCGGTGAGCGCGGCGCCGGCCGCGGTAGTGCCGTGTCCGGTCCCGTTGGTCCCGTCGGCCACGTAGTAGCCGAGGAAGTCCCAGCTGTATCCGCCGGCCTTCACCACGAGCGAGCTGATGATCAGGATCCGGACGACGGAGCGTGCCGTCCCCGCGGTGGGCACGGCGGCGGTGGCCGGTGCGTGTGTGGCCATGCGGCGTCTCCCTGCAGATCCCGTCTGCGGTTGTCAGGGTGGGGGTGGACAGCCCGAAGGCGGCCGAACCAGAGGTGCGGCCGCCTTCGGTGTGATGCTCGTGTGCCTTACGGGCGCACGGAGCGTACGGATCGGACGGAACTCTTGCGGCAAGGGCGCATGAACCTCTCCTGTTCACTAGTGCCGGCCCCCGGGATGGGGATGTGGTGAAGGTATGGGCAGGTCAGCCGGGCAGTGGCCGTTCCGGTGCACCCCGGACATGCTTGAAAGGTGAAGCATGTCCGGGGTGCACCGATTCCCGGGTGAGGCCGACGGTCATGCCGCGCGGCCGTGGGGTTCTGCCGGCTCCAGCGGTGCGGAGGAGGCGGCGGGACGCAGCAGTTGGAGAAGGTCGGGTCGCGGGATGCCGAACTGCCGCGCCGCCTGGTCGGTGATGGCGGCAACGGTCTCCTCGGCCGTGTCGGGCTGGTGCTGGGCGAGCCAGCTGAGGAGCTGCTGCACGGCGGGTGAACGGCCGGAGCCCGCCGCGAAGTCGGCGAGAGCGGCCCGTGTGATCACCTCGGCGAGTGCCTGAGCGGGGAGGGTGTCGTGCAGGCGGTCGGCCGCGAGGTGTGCGAGGTCCGCGGCGACCTCCCGGACGGCGTCCGCAGTGCGATGACGCAGGACCCATCGGGCTCGCCGCTCGGGGTCGTCCCACAGGGCGGAGAACAGGACCGGGTCGAGGCGTCGGCGGAGCTGCTCGGCGTGGGCCGGCAGAGCCGGGCGGTCGCGGTGGGTTGGCCAGCGGGAGGCGGCGGGTCGGCGGCGGTGGGCGGCCCAGTTCTCGGCGACGGGCCGTGACCACATGGGCCGGTTGCCGACCATGGCCTGCGGTTCGGGAACGGCGCCCTGGCCGCGGCTGATGTAGGCGCGCAGCGCCGAGGCGCTGATGGAGGCGGCCGCGGCGAGGGCGGGGGTGCCGATCAGTCGGTCACCGGCGAGTTCGGGAGCGGTGAGGGTGACCACGCAGGACTGAAGCGGCAGTCGGTCGGCGGCCGTGGTGCGGCGGGCGGCCCAGAGGGCCAGGTCGTGCAGCCACTGCGCGGCGTCCACGGCTTCGCTCTGTCCGGTGAGCGTGGAGGCCTGGTGCAGGTGCCCGCGGACGGGGTCGGCGAGCGGGTCGTCGAGGAGGTCGGCGGCGGTGCTGGTGGCCGCGCCGGGCACGGGCTGTTCCTCGAAGGCGCCGGCGTCTTCGTCCCACAGCTGGGGCGGCCGGAGCCAGCGGGTGCCGTTCCACCAGTAGCCGCCGGCGCGGGAGACCAGCGGCTGGCCGGGCTGCCAGTTCCACGGGCCGGTGCCGTCGGGGCCGGTGCCGTACAGCAGGACGGTGCGGCCCATCTGCGGGTGGGCGCGGACGATCCACGCGAAGCCGGCGCGCTGCGGGTCCGGCGTCGGCCGGGACGCACCAGCGCCCGGGGGCGGGTCGGCGGTCAGGTGGGTGTCGTCGACGAACGGCAGGCCGGGGACGGGGTGGTCGGTGCTGGCGCCGTTCGCGAGGAGCCGGTGTGAAGCCATGGTCGTGGTGTCCTTCGAGCAGGGGGCGGCGACAGGGCGGTCAGGCGATGCGGCGGGTGGGCGCGGGGGCCGTATCCCGGCGGGCTCCGACGGCCCGGCCGGCAGCCCGCGCAGGAGGACCGCGTACTCCTGTGCCCGCAGCGGCTCGTGGAACAGCGGGTCTGCTCCGGTGAGGCTGAGGACGGCGACCAGGTGCGGCCCGGACAGGACCGGGGTGGCCAGGGTGCACAGGCCGGGACATCGGCGCAGCGCGATCCGGGTGGAGCGGATGGTGTCCCCGGTGGCGGCCGGCAGGCCGAGGGGCCGGCCGTCGGCGCTGACGGCGAGTTCGGCGGGTACGTAGGCGAGCGCGGCCCGGCCGGCGGCGGTGGCACGCAGGTCGTCGTGATGCTGCGCGGCCGCGGTGCGCAGCCCGGGGAGCGGGCAGGCCAGGTCGACGAGGGTGAGGTGCAGTCCGAGGCCGATCCGGAAGCGCGGCTCGTGCCAGGCCGTGGCGAGCCCGGTTTCGTGCTGCAGGTCTTCGACGATGCGGCGGACCGGCTCCGTCGTGGCGGCCGTGACGGTGGGATCGGGGGTGAGCGGTGCGGCGTCGCGGGCGAGCCGGTAGGTGCCGCGGCGGGTGCCGGACTCGACGAGGTGCTCCAGGGCGGCGGCCTTGAGGAGCTTGGAGGCGTGCGAGGGCTGCAGGCCCGCGGAGCGGGCGATGTCGGCGAGTTGGTGTTCCTGGTCGGCGCCCAGGCGCAGCAGCGCGCGAAGGACGCGGAAGCCGCGGCCGGCGGACTGCGGCGGCTGGCGGCCGTCGGTCATGGCGGCCAGGACCGGGGGGACGGCGGGCGGGGACCAGTACGCCGAGGAGGTGGGTCTCTGCGGGATGTCGATGGACATGCGACCTCCGGGTCAGTGATGCGCGGCGGGGCTCCAGACGTCGAGGGGGGTGCCGGGGAGCCGGCCTCACGGGCGCGGCTCCGCGTCGGCGACATCGAGGAGGGTCAGGGGCGGTAGGGGCGGCGGCGCGGCTGGGAGCTCGGCGGCTCGGCGGGGGCCGGCACGGCGACGTCGTCGTCCACGTCGTCATTCGCCGGGACGCCGCTGTAGCGGGGTTCCACGAACAGGTGCTGGGCCCGCCATTCCGGGTGCGGGGACAGCGGGGCGGGACGGGGCCGGCGTACGGCGCCTTCGGTGCGGCCCGGCGGGATGCGGCGTTGGGTGTGCACGAAACGTCTCCTTGTTCTACTTCAGGCCCGGCAGGGCGACGCCTGTGCTGGTGTCGGTAGGCAGCGGCTGGTCGGGACAGCCGTTCAGGATGCGGGCCATGGCCGCCTTCTCCGGCTTGGTGACCCACAGGTGGTACTTGGCCTTGACCGCGACCTGCCGTGCGACGTACGAGCAGCGGAAGGTCTTGTTCGGGGGAAGCCAGGAGGCCGCGTCCGCGTCGGACTTCGCGGAGTTCGCCGGGCCCGAGGCGGCAACCAGATTGAGGGGGTCGTTGCCCAGGGCACGCCTTTGTTCCTGGGTGAGTTGGGCGGCCCCGACCCGCCAGCTCGCGCCGAGGGCGACGGCGTGGTCGATCTGGACCTGCGCGCTCTGCGGGCCGCGGATGAAGTGGATGTTCTTGCCGGTGTAGGGGTCGGCGAGGGTGCCGGTGGCGACCACGCAGCGGGAGGTCCCCTTGTACGTGATGTTCTGCAGGTCGCGACGCAGAACATCATTTCGGGTATCGCATGAATTGCCCGATCCAGGTGCGGTGGTGGTGTCCGACCAGGCCGACCCGAACTTGGCCTCACGGTCGTATCCGGTCATCGGGGCGGGGCCCTTGACTGCGAGCTGGGCGAGGGCGTTCTGGGCGGTGCCGGCCGCCGCCGGGCCCTGGACGGCGGCCTTCGCATTGTCGGGCTGGTCGGCGGCGGCGGAGCAGCCGGTCAGTGTGGCGGCGAGGGCGAGGGCGGCCAGTGCCGTGCGGCGGAGGGTGGGGTTCAACTCGGCGGTACCTCTTCCGGGTCCGGGTGGGCGCCGGGTCCGCGGCGCCCCTTGATGATCACGCAGTGAGCGGGTGGGACGAGGCAGGGGTGTGCAGGGCGTGCGCGAACGCCCTGACCTGTTCCACGGCGCCGTCGAGGCCGGCCGGTGCGTGTTCCTGCAGCAGGGGCCGGATCAGCGGGGAGCCGATCACGACTCCGTCGAGGAAAGGGGCGACCTGGCCCGCGAGTTGAGGCGTCGAGATGCCGATGCCTCCGACGACGGGCAGTTGGGAGTGGGTGCGCAGCCGTGCAGTGAAGTCGCTCAGCGCGGGCAGGTCCAGTTCACCCTGGTAGCCGGTGGGGGCGGAGGCGGCCGGGGCGTAGATCCAGCCGGAGGCGGCCTCGGCGATGGCGGCCAGGTGATCGTCGTCGGCGTCGCGCGGGGCGAACTGCGGGGTGTGGATGCCGGCCGCTCGGGCAGCGTCGATCCATTCGCCGGCCGCTGACACGGGCAGGTCGGGGATCATCGCACCGGCGGCACCGGCCTGGGCGAGGTCCTGGGCGAAGCGGGCGGGTCCGTCGAAGTCGAGGACGGACGCCCAGTAGCTCATGGCGACCACCGGGACGCCGGTGCTGGAGGCGGCCAGGCGGATGGTGGAGAAGACGTGCGCCATGCGCGCGCCCTGGCTCAGGGCCTGGGCATGGGCGGCGCAGATGTCCGGTCCGTCGAGGGCCGGGGTGCGGTGCGGGACACCGACCTCGAGGAAGTCGGCGCCATGGCGGGTGAAGGCGCGGAGCGTCTCGATCCCGGCGGTCCAGTTGGGGAAGCCAGCGGGCAGGAACGCGCCGAGGGCCGGGCGGCGGCGCTGCTTCAGCAGTGCGGTCAACTCGGTGGCAGCAGGGGTGAGCGTGGTCATGGCGTGGTGCCTTTCGCGAAGCGGGGGTCGGGCTTCCGGGAGGGCGGGCGAGGCGGGCCCGGCCACTGCGCTGGGCGCATCGTGGCCGGGCAGGAGCGGGAGCCGACGAATAAGGGGAAGGGCCGCCGTGTTCAACGGCGCGAGTCCTCGAACCGGTCAGCGGACTCAGTGGGTCAGCGCGACGGGAGCGGTGATGGTGACGTCAAGGAGCTGTGCTATCCGGTCCAGGGAGGTATGGCAGTCCGCCGCATTGCGGCCGGTGACCACCCAGTGGGCGAGCCGGTCGTTGAGCGTGGCGTGCGGCGGCGCGGAGACGAAGGCACCGGGACGCTGGCTGAGAACGGCCCGCTCCAGCATGCGCATCCGTCCGGCGTCGGGGTGAAACGCCAAGCGCTCCAGTACGCCGGTTTCGTCGGGATAGGCGAAGCGGATGGCTGCGGCCGTGTCCGCGGTGGGCTCCAGGGCCGGAGCAGTGCCCGTGGCGAGGTTGACGGCGATCTGGGCCAAGTCGATCCCGAGGGCGTGCTGGGCCAGGAGAGGGAGGAGGTCGCCGCCGAGCCGGCCGTTGACCTCGACGATGCGTGGACCAGTCGCGGTGAGCATCACCTCGATGCACAGAACGCCGAGAGTGAGGCCGAGGGCATCGACGGCCGCCGAGATGACATGGGCGAGTTCGGCGTCGTGTAGCAGGGGGTCGGCGGCGTCGATCACATGCCCGTACTCCTGCGTCGTTCCGGGCGGCGCGGGCAGCTTCCGGGTGACAGCCAGGATGCAGGCTCGTCCGGCGCCGAGGACGGCGGTTTCCACACTGATCTCGGCTCCCTCCAGGTACTCCTCGACGAGCACACCGGCCGGTCCGTACTGCTCGAGACCGAGAACCGTCTCGCTGCTGGCCCGCTCGTAGGCCTCGCGGATCTGGGTGCGGTTGTCCGCGCGGACGACGCCGGCGCTGCCCGCCTGCGACCGGGGCTTGACCATCACCGGGTATCCGATCGTTTCGGCGTGGGCGAGGGCTGCTTCCAGGGTGGGCGCCTCCATCGCCCGGGCGGATGGCACGTTGTACTGGTCCAGCAGTCGCCGCGTGGTGGCCTTGTCGCGGGCCGCTGCCATCGCTCCTGCTGGGCTCGACGGCAGGCCCAGCATCTGAGCGGTCTCGGCCGCGGTCACCACGTGGTGCTCCATGTAGGTCATGACGCCGGCGACGTTGTGGTCCGTGGCGAACGCCTTGACCGCGGCGGCGACGTCGGCGGGGTCGCTGACGTCGGCGCGGATGTGGGGGTGGTCGGTCGCCAGGTACGGGATCGTCCACGCGGGGGCGGCGGTGTCCACGAGAACGACGGGGTGTTCCGTGGCGGCGATGCGGGAGAGGACGAACTCGCGGTACGCGGCGCCGCCGTCTCCGCCGGCGCCGATGAGGAGGACGAAAGAACGGGAGGACATTGAGTCTCCAGGGATGAGGTACGGGCTGGATGGGTGGCTGAATGTCTCTGGAGGAGGTCAGGCCGAGAAGGTGGTCGGCTGTGGCTCGCGACGCATGAGGGCGGCCAGCGGAATACAGGAGGCAGCACCGAGAAGGCCGCAGAGTGCTGTCATTGCGGCGACGAGGTGCGGGCCGCCGTTGGTGAGGGACCAGCCGGCAATGAGGGGCGCGCAGATGACGGCGGCCGCCAGGGTGGCTCCCCAAATGCCGGCGTAAAGGCCTCGCGCGTGTGCGGGGGCGATGTGGTCCAGAGTCACGGTTGCGGTGACGAAGAGGACGATCTCGCCGGGTATGCCGATGCAAGCCGCGATCACGTAGCCCAGGGTGGTGGTGGCGAAGCCAGCTGAGCCCAGGCCCATGCCCAGGATCAGCGCGCTGCAGGCCAGGAGCGGAACGAGAGAGGTGCCTCGAGCGGCCCGGCGTGCCAGCCACGCGTTCAGCGGCACGGACAACAGGAGTACCGCGCCGGCACTGGCAACCTGCGTCCATCCGTAAGCAGATGCGGGCAGTCCAGCGTCGGCCATCAGCAGAGGGAGGATGCTGAACAGGCCGGCGACGGGAATCAGAGCGGTGAAGCTGGTGAACCACAGCACCCACAGCCGCAGGTCACGCAGCGCACTGCGAAGAGCGCTGTTGCCCGACGGAGCCGTGGAGCGCGCGCTGTCCGCTGGCATGTAGTACGCCGCGCCGAGGGCGAAGAGGGCACAGGCGCCCGCGTTGATCCAGAACAAGGTCGACAGGCCGGTGATGTCCACCAGGAGGCCGCCGGCGCCGCCGGTGATGGCGGCACCGATGTTGATCCCGAAGTGTCGCCACCCCGCGATGCGGGTCCGGGTGACGTCGTCCGGGACGTGGTCGGCGACCACTGCGGAGATGACCGGCCGCGGCGCGTCGTACACAAGTCCGGCGACGACGGCCGCTGCAACAACGGCGACCGGGGTAGCAGCTTCTCCCAGAACGGGCAGTGCCAGGGCAGCCAGGGCCATCGCACCGACGAGCGTGGTGCGACGCCCCAGGACGTCGGCCGCCCGTCCCAGCACAATTTGACCGGCGAGCCAGCCGACGCCGAAAGCAGCGAGCACGAGGCTGACGCCGCGTGTGGAGAAGTGCAGTTCAACGAGTCGGTAGGAGAGGAACGGATAGCTGAAGCCCGCAGCCCGGACCAAGGTGGCTCCCACCACCAGTACCCAGACGACAGCCAGCCGCTCGCGGTTGGCACGGGACGGGAGCGCAGCGGAACTCGACGCAGCGGGGGTGGATGCACGTGTGGTTGACAACGTGTACTCCAGAAGGGATTCGACCGCATGCTCACTGACGCGGGCAGTACGAATGCTGGGGTGGTTGTTGCTGGCAGCGCGCCTGGGGCTGCGCTGGTCCGCGTCCGGGAGGGGGCCCGGCCGCCGTCGCGGATGCGCGGCGGCCGGGGAGGAGCCGGAGTCAGCCGGCGAGGTGGAATTTGATCATGTCCTGGCGTATCCAGCCGTACGTGCCGGCGGGCAGTCCGCCCTTGGACCGCTTCTTGAGCTTGGCCTTGTACCAGGAGCCGCTCTTGCAGTAGAGGGCCAGCTGGTCCTTGTCGTAGACCAGGCCCTTCGACTTGTACGAAGTCGACGGGCCGCTGCGGAAGTTGATGCCGTTGCCGTCGACTTCCGCGCTCTGGTCGTAGGTGGAGCAGCCGCTGGCAGCCGACGCGGTCGGTGCGAGCGCGGCGGCGCCGCCGGCCAGCAGGGAGACGGACAGGGCGACGGTGGCGAAGCGCTTGAGTGCTGGCATGACCTTCATGCCCCTTTCATGAGGTGGATGGGCCCGGTGGCCCGCTAGTGCGGGCCACCGGAGCCGGGGCGCTGTGCAGCGCCCCGGCGGGGATGTCAGCCCTGGTCGGCGCCCTGGCGGCCGGTGCGGCGCTTGCCGTAGCCGACGGCGCCCACGGCTGCAAGGCCGGCGGCAAGGAGGCCACCGGCGGTCAGAGCGAGCGCCGTGTTCCCGTCCGCGCCGGTGTGCGCGAGGCTCCCGGCGGGCTTGAGGTTGTCGCTGGCGCTGATCTGCTCGGTGGTTCCGCCCTTGGGCGTGCTGGCGTTGTCGGAGCCGCCCTTGCCCGAATCGCCCTCGTCGGAGCCCTCACTGCCCGAGGTCGGGTCCGGCGACGGCCCGATGGTCGGGTCGGTGCCCGGGTCCGTCGTCGGCGGGTCCGTGGGATCCGTCGTGGGCGGGTCCGTGGGATCCGTCGTCGGAGGATCGGTCGGGTCCGTCGTGGGCGGGTCCGTGGGATCCGTCGTCGGAGGATCGGTCGGGTCCGTCGTCGGCGGGTCCGTGGGATCCGTCGTGGGCGGGTCCGTCGGGTCCGTCGTGGGCGGGTCCGTGGGATCGGTCCCCGGCTCGGTCGGGTCGGTGGTCGGCGGGTCCGTCGGATCGGTCGTGGGCGGGTCGGTCGGGTCGGTCCCCGGCTCGCCGGTCGGCCCCGGGCTCGGGGTGTCGGCGTTCGCCGAGACCTCAAGCTTCAGATCGAGCAGTCCCTCCTCCGCCGAGACGGATGCCTTCGGCTCCGGGGAGCCGGTGGCGGCGATCGCCGCCGGGGCGGCCAGCGCCGCCGAGGCGGCCACGACGACGGTGGTCGCCGCGACGCGGCGCAGCACGCCTGGTCGGGTCTTTCGCATGGGTGAGATCAGCCTCCACTGCTGCACGGCAGGCTCGACCGGTCAGCGCACGCTGCGCCGAGGCGAAGTACCTGCTGGTGAAGCGATCATGGAAGTGACGGCCTGTGGACAGAGTCCGGAGATTTCCGGGCCCGAGCCGGCCACGCGGAAGATGCCTGTGGACACAGAACGCGGAGCACGATGGGAGGTTGCCGTGGCTGCTGCGGGCCGAGGACCGGGCTCGGGCTGCTCGTCGGTTCCCGCCGGCCTGCGCCTGTCACCATGGGGCGATGACCCTCGTGATCGCACTCGCTGTCGGCACCGTGGCCGGGTACCTGATCAGGTGCTGGCGTCCGGCCCGGCGGGTGGTGCGGTGGGCGCAGCGCCAGGAGGTGGGCACCGCGGCGTGGTGGCCGGCTCAGCCGGTGCTCGCCACCGCGGTGATCGTGATGTACGTCGTCTATCCGCGCCGGAGCGTGAGCAACGCCCGCTCGTGGCAGCAGGAGCCGCGGGTGGATGCTCCGCAGCTCGATCCCGAGTGGGCGGCCAGGCGCCGCTCTTCGTGAGCGAGAGGGGGCCGCACAGCGTGAGGCCCGGCGCACACACGGGGGGATGCGCGCCGGGCTCTGCGCTCACGGTAGCCGCGGGTCTGCCCGGTGCGGAGGCGATTGCGCGAGTTCATTTTGATTCGGCCAGCGGCTCGGCTGATTTGAGCTCCGCACCCGCCGGGGTGAGGGCGAGGTGGCGGCGGGTGGCCAGGAGCAGGAGCAGGCCGAGCGCGGCGCCGCCGGCCGCGACTCCGGCCGCGGCGGCCGGGAGGGTGGAGGGCACGAGGCCGGCGAGTGCTGTGCCGGCTGCCTGGCCCAGGCCCAGGCAGGCGATCAGCCAGGCCGAGGCTTCGGCGAGGGTGTGCTTCGCGACGAGGCCGTCGAGCGCGTGGAAGCCGGTGACCAGGAGCGGCGCGAGGAAGAGGCCGGGCAGGACGGCGGCGGCGATGGCCAAGGCGGGGGCGGGATCGGCGAGCATGGGAAGCGAGCCGATCAGGAACCCGCCGCCGATGATCAGGAGTTGGCGGGCGGGGGAGCCTGGCCAGGTGCGGCGGCCGTAGAGCAGTCCGCCGGTCAGACTGCCGACGGCGAGTGCGGCGGGGATCAGCGTGGACAGGTAGTCGGCGTGGTGGCGCTCCCCCGCCGCGAGCGCCACCACGTTCAGGGCCCCCAGGGTGATGCCCGCGCCGAACAGGGCGCCGGCCAGGGCGCGCAGGCCGGGGACGCGGATCGGGCCGAGCCAGTGTGTGCGGGTGGGAAGCGGCTGCCAGGTGCGGGTGGGCGGCGCGGAGAGGAACAGTCCGGCGCCGGCCAGGCCGATGGCAGCGGTGCCGGTGAGCACGAGGACGGTGCCGGTCAATGCGTCGAGGCCGAGGACGAGGAGCGGGCCGCCGATGAAAACGATCTCCTGGGCGCAGGCGTCGAGGGCGAGCGCGGCCCGGCGGTGCTGCGGATCGTCGACGACGTGCGGCCACAGGACGCGGAGCGCGGCCTCCAGGGGCGGGGTGCACAGTCCCGCGGCCGCGGCGATGACCGCGGCGGGTGTGGGGTGGTCGGCCGGGTGGAGGAAGGCGAGGGTCAGGAAGGCGGCGGTGGAGGCGAGGGAGGTGAGGCCGATGGCGAGACGGTGGCCGTGTCGGTCCAGCAGGCGTCCCCACAGCGGCTGTCCGATCGCGGCGGCCAGGCCGTATACGGCGGCGAGAATTCCGGCCAGGCTCAGCGTGCCGCCGTCGGCGCGCACGGCGAGCAGGATCGCCAGCGGGGCCATGGCGACGGGGAGGTGGCCGATGACCGCGCCGGCGAGCAGGCGGGTGACGTACGGGGCGGCCAGGACGTCGCGGTAGCGGGCAGCCGGCTGCCCAGAGGGTCTGCGCGGCCGGTGCACGAGGGGACTGATGGTCATGGGCGGGCGGTCCTTGGTGTCGTACGCAGGAAGGGAGCGCGCGCGGGTGACGGCGCGGGAGGAGAGAGCTGGCCCGTCCGGGAGACGGGCCAGCTGACGCGGAGGAGCCCTCATGGGCCGGTGGCGCCCGACGCCGGGGAACTGCCGGGCTCGGGCCCTGCGCCCGACCCCGCGCGACCGTGCACGTTTCCGCAGGTTCGAGCAGGTGGCCCGCCGCCACCGCGGAGGCGCTACTTTGACGGGGCGGACACCGCGGCTGCGTACGAGCGGTTCTCATCAGGCCGGCGCCTATCCGGCCTTGGGGAAGACCGGCGGGGTCCAACCGATGTACTTCGCGCCCCACTTGGTCTCGAAGAGCTCGGCGTCGACGACGTCGATGTAGCCCGGCCGCATGATGTCGTTGCTGGCGACCTTGCCGTCGCCGAGGTAGACGGCAATATGACCGGCTCTGTGGCCTGTGTCCCAATACATCAGGGCGCCGGCGGGCGGATGCCGGTCGCCGGCGTGCTGCATGGACTTCGGCACGACGCTGTAGTGGTCGATCGCGTAGTTGACGCCGCTGAAGTTCCAGCCGTACACGATCGCGGTGAAGGCCAGGCAGCGCTGGTACCACTCCTTGGAGGAGCCCGAGCCGGAGTTCTTCTTGGCCCAGGCGATGGCCTCGTCCACGGAACGCGGGTTGTTGAGCTTCCAGGTCTGCTTGCCGTCGGTGAACTTGCCGCCGGCGCTGCCGCCCGTGCCGCCAGCTCCCGGCTTGGCCACGCCGCAGCCGTTGTTCTCACTGGTGACCGGCTCGCTGTCGTCGCCGGCGGCCGCAGAGTCGGCGGAGCCGGTGGCGGAGCCTCCGCGCTCGAGGTTGATGCCGGCGTCCTTGGCGAGCTTGCGCATCGCCGTCTCGTGACCGGCGTACAGCTCGGGGTGGGCCGACTTCTGGACCTTCTGGGCGGCCGTGCCGAGGGGGAGCTTGGCCCAGCCCTCGATGTCGACGAGGCCGTCGTTGGTTCCGCGGCCGAGGAAGAACGATTCGGCGGAGTAGCTCGGCGTCATGATCTGCTGCTTGGTGCCCCAGTTCATGGAGGGCCGCTGCTGGAAGAGGCCGACGCTGTCGAGGTGGCCGTGGCCGAGGTTCTGCATGGTGCTTTCCTGCATCGCGGTCATGAGCCCGATGAGGGTGGCCCGGCCGGGCAGTTTGGCCTTCTTGGCCGCGTTGTCGATCACCTTGGCGTACTCGACCTGCTGCTCGTGCAGGGTGCCGGTGGCCTGGTTGCCGGAGCCGTCGGTCTCCGAGACGGCGGAGGCGTCCGCGGTGCCGGGCCCGGTGTCCTCGCAGTCGGCGGCGCTGGCCTGCCCGGCGGGGAAGAACATGCCGAGCAGGAGCAGCCCGACGAAGAAGACGACCATGGCGATGGCGCCGAACTTGAGCTGCGCGCCCTTCTTGACGACCCCGGATGCCTTGAGGGCGCCGCGCATGAGATCCCGCTGGTCCACGGCTACTCCTTCAGCCCGAGGACGCGGGTGACCATCCAGCGCGAGGCGGCATCAGCGCGCGCGACCTCGATGGTCAGGTGGCGGGTGTAGCGGTAGGACTCGGTGGCCTTGACGTCGAGGCTGACGTCGGCCTGCAGGTACACGCGGACCGAGGTGTCGGGGGCGGGCCGGTCCTTCGCGCTGGGCTGGCCGATGTCGACCTTGGTGGGCTTGGCCTCGGTGGCCTGGGCGGCCACCAGCTCGTTGAAGTCGCGGTCGTCGTGCTTCTTCAGGTTCTCCACCAGCGGGGTGGAGGCGTATGGGGCGGCGCGCTCGACGGCCGCCTTGTGACTGCCGTCCTCGACCGGGCGGCGCAGGGTGTAGGCGGTGACGAACGCGTTGGCGACGGCCTCGGGTTCATCCGCGACCGTGGGCGCGCTCGCGGTGGGCGTGGGCGAGGCGCTGGCCTGCTCCTCGGGGGCTTCGACGGTCGGGGTGGCCTTGGGCTTCGCGGTGTCGGCGCCGTGCCGGTCGGGCCACAGCCAGGCGGCGCCGGCCACGGCCGCGGCCAGGATCAGGGCGATGACCGGGATGACGGTGGGGGTTGGGGTCTTCTTGCGCTCCTCGCGGATCCACTCGGTGCGCTCGTCGCGGCGGGCCGAGTGCCACCGGCGCTTGGCCTTGCGGCGCTTGCGTCCGCGCAACTCGTCGATCTCGGGCGGGAGTTCCTCTTCGCGGAGCAGCTCGCGCCACTCGGCGGCGCTCTGCGGGACCGGCGCCCGGCCGGACTTCCCGCGGGATGCGGCGGAGTCGTTGTCGGAGGTTCGGGGCTTCTTCTCGTGCGTCACGGCGGGCTCCGTACGGGCGGCGCATAGGGGTATGCGGGCATGGCGAGATGGCCCCGGGGCGGTCCGGCCGCTTCTGCGGCCGGACCGCCGGGGATCTCGTGCGGGGAAAGGGGGGTGGGCGCGGGGCCCGGGTCAGGCGGGCTCAGGAACTCCGGCGCGGCCGGGGTGGCCGGGGCGGTCCGTGGCGGGTTCCGCTGGCCGGCAGGGCGCCGCTGCCCGGGGTCCGGCCGGGCGTACGCGGCGGCCGGGGAGTGGCCGGCGGCGGGAACGTGCGGAACCGGGCGCCGGTCGGGTTGGCCGGCCGGTTGATGACGGTGCCCTGGATGGTGGTGGGCCGGTGGGACGGGTTGGCCGGCGGGACCCCGGTACGCCGCGGTGCTCCGGGCCGCACGGTGTAGCCGCCTGCGGTGGTTCCGGCCGGTCCGGTGCGGCCGGGGCCGCCGGGCCTGCGGGGCGGTCCGGGGCGGGGCCCCGTGCCGGGGCGGGTGCGCCGTCCGCCAGGCGCACCGGGCCCGGTGCCTCCGGGGCCCGTGCCTCCGGGGCCGGTGCCGGCGGGACCGTGGGGCCCGGTCGGTGCGCCGGGCAGTCCCGGGGTGCCCGGCCTGCCGGGCCGGTGCGCCGTGGGCGGGTAGCTCGGCGGCGGCGGGATCGTGCGGCTGGGGCGGCTGCGGACGTCGCCGGTGTTGGACGACCCGCTCGATCCGCTGTCGTCGCTTCCTCCGCGGCCGCCGCCGCGGGGTTCGGGGGCGGGGTGGCGGTCCATGTCGCCGAAGCCGCCGCGGCGCCGGCCGCTGACGGCGCTACGCAGACGGCGCGCGGAGGCCATCCGGCCCAGGGTGCTGAGCACGCCGCGGCCGGCCATCTGGGCGCCGCCGGCGCTGACGATCCCATCGAGGCGTCCCTTGACCTTGAACGCCATGGCGGCCGCGCAGATGTTGAGGGCGCTGACCATGAGCCAGCCGTAGGTCGGCAGCAGCGACATCATTGCGACGCAGACCACCATGACCGAGCCGAGGAGCATGGTCGCGGTGAACGAAACCATCACCAGCCCGAGGAGCATTTCGAACCATTGCACGCCCCATTGGCGGGGTTTTCCTGGAATACACCAGAGGGTGGCGAATGCGACGCCGCAGACCAGCAGCATCAAGGCGCCGATGAGGCTGGCCAACGTCGTGAAGGCCAAGGTCAGGGCAAGGGCGCAGAAGATGACGCAGCTGATGATGCCGGCGATGAGGACGCCGATTCGTCCGCCCGGAGTGTGGCCCTGGCGCCACTGGACGGCTTCGCTGCCAACGGTGTCCGAGTTGAGCGTCTCGGACAGGTAGTCCTCGCGTGCGTCCATGTCGGTGCCGAGCTTGACGACCTCGTTGCCCCACTTCTGGCAGGCGGCGACGGACCCAAGATCCGCTATGCACCACGGCGTTGCGACATACGTTCGCCATACCGCGTCGCCGGCCTTGCGGACGGTGTTGTCCTTCTCGTTGTCCGACCACTTCGGGGTGGGGGTCTTGAACGGCATCGCCGAGTCGTCGTTGCCAGACAGGCCGGCCCCGATCGTGGACATGGCGACCGAGGCTCCCAACTGCCTGCCGTTGTCGACACCTTTGACCCAGGTAGCGGGGGCAACGAGGAAGGTGGTGGCGATCGCCGCGGACGCCGCGACCCAGGCGATCTGCCCCAGCGGGGAGGACTCCGACTTCTTGGCCCAGGCGACGAACCCGCCGACCGCGACGGCGGTCGGCAGGAACGTCGTCATCATCGGGCCGGCGGCAGCGCCGATCGCGTTGGAGATGGCGCCCTCAATCTCCGGGAGGTTGACCACGTTGAAGCACCACCCGACCACCACCACAGCGGCCCGGCCGACCAGGGTCAGCACCTGCATCAGCATGTTCCCGAACCCGTGCAGCCACCCGTCGATCAAGTCGCCGCCGGTCAGGTCGTCACTCAACTGCTTGTCGAGCTGGTACACCTCGGGGCTGTAGGACTCGAACAGGGTGCCCTGGCCCGGGGGTTTGAACGGGCTCGGCATCATGTCGCCAATGCCGCCCGGCTTGTACTTGTCGGAGTCGTCGGCGGCCGCGGCCGGGGCGAGGACGCCGAGGGTGGCCAGGATCCCCGTGGTGGGGAGCATCAGGGTGCGCAGCCGCGGCAGGGCGAGCCAGAGCCGGATCGCCGCGTAGCGGAATCGTTTCAGCAGGTCCTTCATGCCATCGGCTCCCGAACTTCGGCCACCGGGGTGACGGTGGCGCCGGCCGCGACCGTGGCGGTCAGGTTGCGCTGTCGTGGGGTCACGGCGGCTGCCTCCCTGGGTTCGCAGGCGGCTTCGGCCGGCCCGCTGCGGATGGGGGTCATGCGGCTTCCGACCCTTCCTGCGGCGGGTTGTGGACAGAGTCCGCGGATTCGGCGCCGGGGGTCTTGTCCAGCGGCACGGCGTCCTGGAGGGCGGCCTCGCGGTCCTCGGCCTGGTCCTTGGGGTTGGTGGACAGGGCGCGCAGCAGCTCGTAGGAGGGGGCGTCCCACTGCATGGTCGCCACCCGGTCACGGCGGTCCCTGACGATGCAGTGGCCGTGACGGATGTCGCCGTGCGCGTCCTTGCCGACTCCGTGGATCAGGGCGCGGGTGCTGTCGGAGACGGGCAGGCGCAGCAGTTCGGCCATCGCGTCCTGCTGGGAGCGAGTGCTCTGCTCAAAGGCGCAAACCGTCGTAATTGCCTCCAGTACGCCGTCCATGCCGAGGAGGGACTTCGGGTCCTGGGTGTCGATCGCGAGGGAGGTGTCGAGCGCTCGTCCGGTACGGGCGATGTAGTCGATGAACCGCCTGCCGTCGTCTGTCCCGGTGAGCACGTGCACCTCGGGAATTGCCACGACCTTGGGGAGATTGCGCAGGTCAGCGCGGGCGGACGTGTTCAACGCGTACGCGATGAGACCGCGCATCAGGGCGAGGGAGACCCGCTCGGTCATCGTCATCTCCCCCGGGCGGGTGCCGGCCTGCGGCATCGTCAGGCCGGGCACCTGGACCAGCCACAGTCCCGGTTCCGGGCGCAGCGGAGAGGCGCCGTCGTGCGGGTTGCCGAGCAGGGGCGCGCCAAGCTGGGTCTGCGACAGCTCCGAGAGCGCCTCGCCGGCCTCCCTGGCGAGCGGGTCGCTGCTGGCCAGCAGGTACTCGACCACTCGCCAGGTCGCCGCGTCCTCGTGCTGGGCGACCGCGTTGCAGGCCCGCAGCAGGTG
This sequence comes from Streptomyces tremellae, assembly GCF_039540215.1. Lineage (NCBI taxonomy): Bacteria > Bacillati > Actinomycetota > Actinomycetes > Kitasatosporales > Streptomycetaceae > Streptomyces > Streptomyces tremellae. The sequence continues at coordinate 80,393 of NZ_BAABEP010000002.1, read as the reverse complement.
CGTCTCGACACCGGCGTCCCGCATCCGCTCCGGCAGGATGATCAGCAGCTGGGAGACGACTTGCAGGGCGGCGTCGCCCTTGGGCAGGAGCCGGAAGACGTCGGCCACGGCCGGGGTGTCGACACCGCAGGTCACGTGGTGCGAGTCCAGGCCCAGGTACTCGCCGGCCTTCACCAGGCCGCCTTCGTCGCCCTTGAAGCCGAGCATCAGGCTGAACGCGCCCTTGAGGCCGGCGATCAGCGTCGCCAGCATCATGCTGGTCGTCTTGCCGCGGCCGGACCGGCCGACGAATGCCGTGGTCGTCGCGTCGCCCCTGGCCGAGCCGGCGGTGATGTCGATGCGGCACACGCCCGGGGTGGTGCCGGTGAGCAGCCCGGCGATCGGGCCCTCGTCGTCCCCGGCCTCCGACCCGCCCCAGAACATGCTGGCGGCGAGCGCGTCGGTGGTGCGGATGTGCCCGAGGTCGAGCACGCGGAGCATGTCGCCGATCTGCGCCTCCAGCCACAGCTCCCGCTGCTCCTCGGAGGCAACCGTGACGTCGATGGACAGGCCCGCGTAATGGGAGGTGACCGCGTCCGTGCGGGCGCGCAGGTCCTCGAGGGACTCAGTGCTGGAGACGATGATCCGCGGGTGGTCCTCCAGGAGCGTCATGCCGTCGCGGGACATCTGCCGACGCAGGTCCTCCATCACCGCTTCGGTCTCTTCGGTCTCCGCGAACGTCTCGCCGGCCGACCCTTCGGCTGCGCTGCGCCGCTGCTCCTTGGCGGACTGGCGCTGCTTGTCGACGGACTTGATCGCGGCGCCCTTCTGCCACACCGAGAAGCGCACGCTCGCCTCCGGGCACACCAGTGCGTCGTCGCCGGTGACCGGGTGGGTGTAGCTGATCTCGGAGAGGCAACGCAGCCACTCCTGCTCGCCGGGAGTGATCAACTCCTCGGGGAAGGCAGGCATCGCCAGCACGCTCACCCACGCGGCGGTCTCACCGCGGGCGTCCATCATCCGTACGTGATCGGAGTGCGGGATGGCCTTGGACTGGGTCAGGCGGACCAGGGAGGCGCCCTGGATGGTGGGCAGGTGCGGCGGAGCCGGCTGCGGGCGGAACGACTCGCGGGACACGGCCCAGGCGATCAGCTCGGCCGGGGCGATCCGGGCGCGCCAAGGGGTGGCCTCCAGGCGACGCTCCATCCGCCGCGCGAGCCCGTCGAGGTGGGCGAGTTCGGTCTCGTCCAGCCCGGTGTGGCCGATGCCGAGCGCGCCGGCGACGCCGTTCTTGACGGTGGCGTTGGCCGCGGAGTCCCGCTCGACGAGGCGTATGCCGAGCAGGATGTGCCGCTGGGGAAGGTCGAGGGTGTCCAGGCGCTGCGCCCACATCGCGGCGACCGCCTCGACGTCCCCGGCTGAGAAGATCTGCCGTGCTTCCTCGCGGTAGTCCTCGCCGTCCAGGCGCGCCCAGATGACCTTGAGGTGGCAGTCGTAGCCGGGCAGGACCTTGGCCAGTGCCAGTGCGGCCGCGTCCTGCTCCATGTCCTGACGGTCTTCGGGCATCAGGTCGGTGTTGGAGGAGGACAGGGTGAACCACGCCTCGGCGGCGACGTCGGTGACGACCAGGCCGTCGGCGATGGCCACCAACTGCGGTTCTTTCATCAGGCGTTCGGCGCCCAGCCCGAGGAGCCGGCCGAACTTCGACGCGGACTTCTTCGCCGCCTTGGTGGTGGTGCTCATCGCTGGGACTCCTTCGTGCGGCAGACGGCGGGGGGCTGCTGGTCGCAGGTGTGGCGGGGGAGGGTGGCGGCGGCGTCCTGGGCGATCCGGGCGGCTTGTACGAGGCGGTGGTCGCCATCCCGGGTGAGGTGGTGCCACAGGCCGGGGCGGAAGCCGGTGCTCGGCGGGCGCGTCCGGTCGGTGAGCCCGGCGATGCGCCAGGTCCGGTCGTTCGGCTCGATCAGCAGGCGGGTGGAAAACAGGTCCCGGGCCAGTCCGTTGAGCGGGCCGGGCAGTTCCCGGCAGGCGAGGACAACCTGGATGCCGGCCAGGCGGCCGTGGGCCAGGACCGCGGTGAGCGCGTCCAGGGCGACGCCGTTGGGCCGGGGGTCGGCCTGGTGGTCCAGCAGCACCTGGGTGGTTCCGTCGTTCTCCACCAACAGCAGCCGGCTCGGCCCGGGGTGTCCCTTCGCGGCACGGCCGCGGGCCTGGTGCGCGAGGCCGATCAGGTGCCGGTGCAGCTGGTCGGGGTCGTCTACGTACGTGACGCGGTCAAGGCCACGGGCCCAGTCGTGCCCGACGTGGTGGACGTCGAGGATGTCCAGGTGCTGGCCGGCTGCGAGGGCCTGCGCGCCGAGGCTGCGCAGCAGTTCGGTGGTGCCCATGCCGGGCGGGGCCACCGCCAGGACGTGCCCGTCGCGCGGGGTGAGGTGGACGGCGTCGCCCTCGGCGTCGAGGCCGATCAGCGGGTGCTTGCTCACCCGGGCGGCCTTCTGCCCGGCGCCGTGTGTCAGGTCGACGTGCGGCTGCGGCAGGCGAGGTGCGCCCGGCTCGCTTGAAACGCTCGGCTCTCGGGGTGGGCTGGGGCGGCGTCGGGACAGGAACCTCATGCCGCCTCACCCGTCTCGATCACGCCGCGCGCCAGGGCGCGGGCTTCGGAGTCGCTGAGGTAGAGGGCCTGGAACGCGGTGACCTTCTGGTCGGCAACGACGTGCATGCGGCCCGGGATGGTGGAGTAGGGCGGGATGGACCACACCTCGGGGGCGACGCGCTGCCACAGCGCGGCGCCGCCGTAGGCGAGGATCCGGGTGGGGAAGACGTCCTTGACGGGGACGACACCCAGGCCCGGCAGGCCGACGCGCGGGTTGCCGGCGAAGACCTGGATGCCGAAGGCGGGGCCGGCGGCGAGGAGCACGCCGAGGGCCTCGACGCCGGGGGCCTCCTCCAGCTGGGTTTCCGGGCGGGTCTGGGACCAGTACTCGCGCAGCCCGTACGCGACGGTGCCCAGGTGCTCGACGACCATGACGTGGCGTCCGCGCCAGCTGCCGTCCCAGTCGCCGGTGCCGTCCTGCAGGGCGGCCACGTTAAGCAGCAGGTGGTCGTGGATCTCCGGGATCCGGGACAGGTAGCGCACGCCGGGCAGGTCGCGGGCCCAGTGGTGTCCCGCCCCGCCCGGGTCGATGAGGTCGACGGTCGCGCCGAGTGCGAGGGCCTGCGCGGTCAGGGAGCGCAGCAGGGTGGTGGTGCCGCCGCCGGCGCCGGTGGCGACCAGGGCGTGCTCGGCGCCGGCGTGCAGGTGGACCGGCTTGTCGCCGTCGGCGAGGCCGAGCAGCGGGGTGCGGGCGGCGTTGAGTGCCGGCAGGGTGTGCGGGTCCGTGAGGCGCACCGCCTTGCGCAGCGCCTGGATCGGGATGGAGGTCTGGGAGCTCATCAGCTGCTGCCCTTCGGTGCATGACGGGCGGCGCTGCGGCGCCGCTTGGCGGTCTTGGTGCGGGCCTTGGCGACGGCGTCGGGGCCGTACATGCGCAGGCGGGGCCGCATGTGGGCGGGCTTGCCGCAGGACTCGGCGGCGTCAGGGGAGTCGCCGTCGGTGGTGAAGTAGGAGGAGAACGCCGGCATTTCGGCGAGCTGCGGGGCCCGTTCGGCCAGGCGCTGGGTACGCAGCCGCAGGCCGACCTTCGGGGCGGGGATGCGGCCGCGGCCGATGACCGGCCTCACGCCGTGATTGAGGAAGTTGAGCCGCACCCCCCACAGCAGGAGGTTGGTCCGCCGCCAGTACGTGGTGGAACGTTTCGCCCCGTAGTAGGTGAAGAAGAGCGGCGGCAGCAGGAACAGCGGGATCAGCGGCTTGAGCGGGAACCCGAAGAGCAGCAGCCAGGCGCCCCACCACAGCGGGAACATCACGGCGCCGTACTTCAAGGTGGTCCGCGGCAGGCCTTCGCCCAGGTCCAGGCCCAGCAGCTCGTGCTGCCGGGTCTCCAAGTCCCAGTGCCGGGTGTAGGTGTTGGAGGTTCGCATCGCCGCCGCCTCAGCCCGTGAAGACCGTGGCGATCTTGGCGCCGATGAACTTCAGGATCGTGACGGCCTGGTTCGGCGTGAAGATCATGACCGCGACGACGGCGCCGCCGACCATGTGCGTGATCAGCGCGCCCCACTCCTTCTTCATCCAGTGCCCGAAGCCACGAACGGCCAGGACGGCGACGAACAGGGAGCCGACGACGGCGAGAATCCAGGAAACGAGCGCGTTGTCTCCGCCCATGGGGGATCCACTCCTTGGGTTGGTGGGGATGGGTGTTGACGGGCCGGCCGAGCGGCGGGCCCGCGGCAGCCGCCGCGGTGACGGGCGGGGGGCGGCTACGCGGTCTTGGCGGTGACCGCCTCGACCTGCCAGCGGCTCGCGCTGCTGGCCGAGACCTTGGTGAGGGTGATCTGGTAGGTCTGCTGGATCTGGGCGCCGCCGAGCTTCCAGCGCACGGTCGCCGTGCCGAGGCGCTTGTCGCCGCTGCCGGCGTCCACGACCCACGAGTCGAGGGTGTCCAGGGACAGCCCGAGGCCGAGCGGCTGGATGTCGGCGCCGGGCGCGGCCGCCTGGTCCTCGCTGCCCGCCGCCCAGGACTTGAGGAAGTCCTTGACCGTGTCGCGGGTCAGCCCGGACAGCTGGGAGTCAGCCTCGGGACCGTCCGGCGCCTTGTAGTCGGCGGCGGTCGGCATGCCGACCATCGCAGGCTGACCGGTGACCACGACCCGGCCCTTCCCTTGAGCGACCGGAACCTCCAGGCCGCGCCAACTCGTCGCGGTCCGCTGGTTCTTGCCGCTGCCGGTCACGACGCTCACCCGGACGTCGACTCGGACCCGGGCCCGCTTGCCGCCGACCTGGGTGACGGTGCCGGGAATGGTCTGCGCGACCAACTGGACGCCTGCGCCGTTCCACCCGAGCTTCGGGTCCACCCCCTTGGCGAGGTCGGCCTCGAGCTCCTTCGCCCGAGAGTCGGGGTCAGCTGCGTTCCAGTTCATGTACGAGCGCGCGAACCGGGCGGCGACCTGCTGCGCCTCGGCCTCGGGCACGTTGTTCTTCCTCGCCTCGGCCTGCGGGTCCGCCTGCTCGACCGGGGCCGGCGGCTTGGTGGGGAAGATCCACGTCCGCACGCCGGTGAACGCGGCCAGTCCGATGACCAGCCAGATCGCCACCCGCCCCGCCTTGCGGGCGGCCGAGCGTCCCGAGGACTCCTCCTCTTCCGCCCAGCCCAGCGCGGCCGGCGCCCGCGACGGCGTCGCCCTCCCCTCCCCCGCCTCCGGCAAAGGCGTCTCCACCGAGGCGTCCTCGGCGGCGGTGTTTCCTTCATCACCGCCCTTGGGCTCTTTCGGTGGAAGATTCAGCATCTTCCGCAGCGCACTCATCCCGTACTCCTCGGCCAATTCCCAATAACCGACCTCCGCGCATAAGGGCATGACGGGTTGTCATGCGTCCTCACGCCTGTCGCGGAAAGCTCACACGGAAAACGTAGAATCGTTGGCCTGTGGATAAGTTCCGGCGATTCGGCAGCGCCACCGGGCCCCGGGCGCGAGGGCACAAAAAATGGGGGCCACGGGAAATCCCGTGGCCCCCTTGGGGTGCTAGCCGGTCTGCCGGTCAGTCCTGGCCCGCGTCGCCGCTCTGCTGCTCCTCGGCCTGGTCGTCGTCATCGCCGTCGACGTCCTCGGCCGCCTCGTCCTGGTCGTCATGCTCCTCATCGGGTTCTTCGGGCTCCTCGTCCTCGTTGGGCCCGTAGTACTCGGCGAGGTCGGCCAGGGCGAACAGTTCCTTGCCGTCGACGACTTGACCGGTCGGGAAGTCCTTCCGGCGCCGCTTGTGCTGCCGCATCAGCTCGGCGCTGACCTCGATCCCTTCTTCGGCCAGCCGCCGGGAGATCTCCGCCAGCGGCAGGAGTTCCACCTCCTCCCCCGGCTCGCCGGCGCCGTCCTGCTCGGCACCGTCCTCCAAGGCCGGCGGGTCGTCCTTGATCATGTCCACCGACGGCCGTCCTCCGTCACCACTACCCTGGCCTGCGGAGATGGCCTGCTTGTCGGGGTCGGCGTCCTTCGTGAACAGCGGCGTCGATTTCTGCAGCAGGGACGGCAGCCGCTGAGGACTGCGCGCCGGCGGAGCGCCGTACAGGTCCTCGGTGCTGTAGCCGAGCTTGGCGCGCAACTCCATGCTGTGGGTGCGGAAGTCCTCCGGGTCCGCGTACGGGACCTGGATCCAGACGCGGCGGTTGCCCTCGATGATCATCATGCGGCCGGCCCGGTCGACGCTCTCGGGAACCGGCGTCGTGTTGACGATCATCTTCCACTGATTTGCGTTGAAGTTGCCCATAAGGATCATTCGGAACATGTTGCGCAAACCCCGGGAGCCGACCGCAGCCTCCCGAAGGTCCTGGAACACACCGATGATCGTCACGTTGACGTGCCGGCCCATGCGCATGATCGACGCGATGTCGCCCCAGATGGGGTCGCTGGCGGGCTCGCCTTTCTCCTTGTTCTCGTTCCACCATTCCTTCGACGCGTCACCGAATTCATTGCCCTCTTCGAGAATGAGGGTGAGACGGTCGAAGTTCTTTCGCGGGTTTCCCTTCTTCACATAGTTCCGGGCCTCCACCTCGCGGGCAGCCCAGGAAATCGCGGACCGCATGTCCCCGATATTTCCGGGGTCGGTGTAGAGGTGTACGCCCTCGACGCCTTCGAAGCAGTTGATGGACGCCATCTTCACGTCGATGCCGATAACCGTCGCCCGCTGGCGCACCAGCTGAGTGATGATCATCTGCAGGAACGACGACTTACCGCCGCCGGAGCCCACGGACAGGGCCCACATCGCGGTTTCTCCGGTCATCTCCTTGATGACCGGGCGCTGCCGCTCGTCGATGCCGAGGACGAGCTGGCCTGGCTCGCACGCGGCGATCGCCTTCTGCACCTCGTCGCTGAAGAAGTCGACCGTCTCGGGGGGCTCCAGCTTCGGCTTCGGCTTCTGCGGTGTGAACACCACGTTGAACGGGTGGTTCTTGAGGTTCCACTCCCCCGCCCACTGCCCGCCCATGCGGTCCTGGATCAGCTCCCTCATCTGGTCCTTGAAGCCGCCGGGATCGTGCCAGCCGTCGGGGAGACGCACCGCGACGAACGACCGGTCGATCGGGATGGTGAGAGCGCGCAGCCGTTGGTGATCGTCCCACTCCGAGAGCAGGTCCTTCAGCGCCATGGACATCGGGATCACCAGAGCCCGCATGTGCTGGCGCCGGCCGCGTCCACGGATCGCGGCGACGACCACGATCGGGATCGCGATGGCCGCAGCGATGATCGACACGCGGATCACGCGGTCGTGGTCCTTCACCCACCACCACATCCACGCAGCCCAGCCGGCCCAGGCCAGAAGCACCAGGCGCAGCAGGGCTATCCCCCACCGCGGCAGGCTCCCCGGTGGTCTTGGCTCACCATCCAGCGGAGCCCCGCTGACGAACCGCCCGAAGACCATGGCCCCTTGCTCCAGGCCGTCTTCGAGCTGCTTGTCGAACTTAGTCTGCGCCACGGCCCACTTCCCCTTCCACGGTCAGCTCCCTCCAGCTCCCCCGCGGTCGCGGAAGAACGATCAGGAGCGAACGTAGAAAGATCAACCTGTGGACAGAGTCCGCGCTCGCCCACCCCGTGGACGCACCAGTCCGGCGAACTCCATGGAGAAGCACCCCCGTTCGCCGGTGGTCAGCCCCGGTCGGAGAGGGCGCCTCCGACCGGTTCGCGCGAGGAGCCGTCGCCGATGAGGTCGCGGGCTCGGCCTTCTCCAGCACGGGATGCCGCTCAACCACAGCTGGGTGCCCGCGAGTTCTCACCCAACCCACGTGCCGCGCCCCCGAGCCGCTACCGTCAGAGCATGCACCCCACTTCCTCTGCAGGCCCGGCTGCCGGGACCCCCGCCTACTGGTCGATGCTGGACCGGGAAGCCGGCAGCTTCGCGCGGAGCCGAGGGGCAAACGCGCCCGGCGACTGGTCTGACGTGGAGTCCTTGATGATGCGCTTGAAGCCGTACGGTGCGGCCGGCCTGCTCGACCTGTGCACGCTACTCGTCCTGCAGGTGGTCGAAAGCTGCCCCGCGGAGCTTCGCGATGCCCAGGGCCGTCCGGTGCTCCCGAGGCTGATCAAGGGCAGGTCCGACGCCCTCACCACCATCGAAGCGGTGTCCTCTGCGAACGCGCGGATGAGCCGCGGGCCCGTGACCGCCAACGACCTGACTGACGCCGAGAAGCAGGTCGAGCGCATCAACGACCTCGAGGCGACGGTGGCCGCGGCGTTTCAGACGCGGGCCGGACACCCCAAGGCCCGCCGCAATGTACGCCGAGCCCTGACCAGCCAGGGCGAGGGCGCACGCGAAGCGGGTGCGATCTTCGGCATCCTCAGCGAGATCACGGAGACCATCGGCCGCCGCAGTAGTCACTCCGATGCCTGAGACTCCCCCACGCTCGCGCGAGATGCGGCGATTCTGACGCACGCCGCCAATGCCGGACCCTAGCGACCGACGCTTAGGATCGCTCCTGACGAAGAATCGAACAGATCGAACATGCTCCGCTACTGCGGGCCGATCTCTACCTCGACCTCTTCCTCGGCCGCACACCGACCGGCAGGTCGTCCGCCTCGGCCGGTCCAGCCTGACTCGCAGCGCCCGACCTTACGAGCAACGGCGTGTGGTCTTATGTGGACCCCTCGACCACAGTCAAGGGCCGACCGTTCAGTTGCCTCTCTTCCTCGTCTTTCGTAATTCGGTGAGCCTGCCCCCGGTTCACGTCACGACCGTGGGCCGCGAGCCAATCGACCACAGTCGGGGTATGTGTGGAGCCGAGCACCGTCATCGCGTACCGGACCGCCGCGGCATTCGACTTCAGACGCTCGATGGCAGCCTCGTGCTCAGCACTCGCCGGACCGCGGTGTTCACCTGAGTCACCCATCTCAGGGGCACCCTCGCCGCGGCCAGCCCTCGGCCCCTCCCCCGAGCTCGGCTCCACAGGCTCTGATCCGGTATTGCCAGCTGGCATCTCACCGCCGAGATCCTTCTTCACGCGATCTGCGCTGTGCTTCGCCGGCATCAGCTCATCGCCGCCGACCTCTTCCTGGGCATCCGGATCTTGCGCCGCTACGCTCCGGGCTCCTACGGCCCCAACCGAGGACTCGCCCGAGGACGGTTCTCCTTCTGGCGAGTAGTCCTCTTGTTCATCTCGCGAGCCATCACCGACGGCCCTCTCGACCTTCACGTCGTCGAGAATCGGCTCGCCAGCCACGGGCTCCGTGCCCCGAAGGTGACCTGCTCGAGTCGCGCTCGCATCGTTCTTCACAGTCAGGCGACAGCTGTCCGAGGACATCTCCAGTTCGTGGGTGGCTGAATCGGCGCACACTCCTGACGCGCGAGATAGCGGCTGGCTGGGTACCTCCAGGGGGACTCCAAACCGCGCGATTCGCAGCGGCAGTAGCTCCTCAACAGGCGCCTTCCAACGCCACCCCCGTCCGTACCGCCCTCGTAGCCGGCTCTGGTAGATCAGCCGCTGCTGCTCGGCATGAATCACGTCGTCATACTTCCGGATCTCCCACAGCATCATCCGGCGCCAGAGCTTGAAGGTGGGCAGCGGGGAAAGGATCCAGCGCCACAGACGCACGCTCTCCATGTGTCGGTCCGCTGTGATGGCAGCCAGGCGACCGACAGCGTGCCGGGCCGCTTCGACCGTCACCACGAAGAGGATCGGAATGACACTGTGCATTCCGACCCCCACCGGATCCGGCCAAGCGGCCGCTGCGTTGAAGCCGATCGTCGCAGTGGTGAGGAGCCACGCAGCTTGGCGCAGCATCGGGAACGGCATCCGGAGCCACGTCAGCAGCAGATCCAGGGCCAGAAGTACCGCGATGCCAGCGTCGACGCCGATGGGGAACACAGTGGCAAAGGCTCCAAAGCCCTTGCGGATCGCGAGTTCCCGCACTGCCGAGTACGATCCAGCGAAGCCGATCGCCGCGATGACCAAGGCTCCCGCCACCACTACGGCGATCAGGCCGCGCTGGGTTCGGTTCAAGCGAATGTGTCCTTCGCTGCGCTCCACTTCTCACTCCCTCTGATCCGAGTCAGAGAAGCGTGCAGCGACCCACCTGTGGACAGAGTCAGCGCCCCGCAAGAGCCCTCTGTGTCGGGGTGCGTGCGAGTGCCGAACACAGCACTCCACGCCCGTGTCTCAGGTCGCCCTGAGAGATAGGCTCGTTGCATCTGTCAGGCTGTCTACCTGCCCACATAGGCAGCTCGGTAGGTGAGCCTGTAGGTATGACGGTAGGTTGGAGTATAGCCATGTCGGTATGCATGCTAGTAGCTATGCAAATAGCTACCCTAGTAGGTACGTAGGTAGCTAGATAGCTATGCACATAGCTAGCTCGATAGGCAGTCACCTAGCTACCTATTTACCTAGGCACGTATGCAGGTAGCTGTGTATTGCCTCGCGCTTTCAGGCGCTGACTACGTGATTGCACTGCGTGCCTACCCAATGCATAGTTCGCGCGTCACTGTCATCTACTCTTGCCGACTCCGTTTGATTCATCGCTTCGGTCATCCCGCCCCTTGTTATGCACTTCCTCGCCTCTCGTGGCTTTTTTGAGTACTTTGAAAGAACCCACCATCCACTGTTTTGCAGCTTCATGCACGAACGGCTGCCTGTTACTTGCTCGTGTGCCTGTGTGGCATTGGGCCGCCTCTCCATTGGCTGTTGTCGTCCCCCACACCAATTTGCTCCGAGTTGAGCGATGATCGTTTGCTCGATAGCGACGACTACGTCTGCATGTGGTCTAGCGCAGGCTTTGACGCTTGTTGATGTCAGCAAGGCCTTTTGCGGGAAGCCTGCCATGCACGCTTGGCTTGAAGCAGCCTTATCACTGCTTCCGCACCCTTCACGTCGCCCTTTCGCGGAAGGGCATACGCACCTGCGCATCTGCTCGTCTCCAACTTCGACTATTCGCAGATTCGCGAGATCGCGCTGCTCTGCGATGCGCTGAAGCACTGAGGCTCTCAGGAGCGAAGTTGCACGCGACTTGAACTAACACTGCTTCACGGTCTTATGGCTCTGCTGCCTCGCGCGGGCACGTAGTGTTGTGACCCCGCCGTCTTCCAGACCAGCGCTTCGCCGCGCCCCACAGCTCCGCTTCACGCTCTTGTGGCTCTGCTGCCTCGCGCGGGCACGTGGTGTTGTGACCCCGCCGTCTTCCAGACCAGCGCTTCGCCGCGCCCCACAGCTCCGCTCGTGCCTGCGGCAACGCGATGAGCCCTTCTCAGCACCTGCGGCACCACGGCCCCACCCTTGGGGCGCCAGGACACGCCCAGACGCCAGCTCGCTCCAAAGAGCTGTTACTACGTGGCAACCCTCAGAGGGACAACACGGACGTTCCCTGCCACTCCGAGTGCCTCAACACGGCGAGCGTCGCTACGCCGTAGGATGTGCGCGATCGTAAGGACAATAGGGAGAGCGCTATGTGGATTTTGGCCGTCGCCACGCAAAAAGGCGGCGTGGGCAAGACGACAACGACAGTGAACCTGGCAGCCCGACTCGCTATGGCGGGGAAGCGCGTCCTGGTCGTGGACCTGGAGCCGCAGGCGCAGGCAGGCACCGCTCTCGGAGTCACGCTCGCCCCCAGGGGCCCCGATGTCGCTCATTCTCTCGGCTGGATCATGCAGTCTGTGCTCCAGGGAGTGGACGACCCCGACATCCTCCCTCACGTACGCGACGTCTCGGCGATGCTGGAGCCCTTCGAGGGAGCCGGCACCCTCGCCGTTCTCGCCTCGCTCGAGCACACGATGACCCGGGCGCAGGAGTCCTTCGTGCAGTCGCAGGACGTCGACACCTACATTCTCCGCAAGCTCCTGCAGAGCGCTGCCGCCGAGTACGACATCGCCGTGATCGACACGCCCCCCGCCGTCTCCAGCCTGAACCTAGTCGGCCTGCAGGCATCGGACGCCGTCATCACCCTCTGCAACCCCGAGTACGCCACGGTCAAGGGGGCACGAGTCCTTCGATCAGCAGTCGAGGCGCTCGGGAAGGCAGAGGGCCGCCCCACGTTCCTTGGAGCGCTTCTCAACCGGGCGAACCCGCCTACCTCTGAGACTCGCGAGGACGCTGACGTCCGAAGCATGATGCTCCAGGGCAACCTGTTGCCGTTCAACGCAGAGATCAGGCGTAACCGCCTCATCTCGAAGGCCTACAGCACCGGCGTTCCGGCAGTCGTCACCGCCGGCGGAGTGGTCGCCCGTTCGTACACGGCCCTCACAGAAGAAATCCTCCAGCGCCTCGCGACCCCTGGAGACCAGTGGCGGCTTCCGACGCCGCGGGCTGAGCACCTCGACGTCGACGATGCCGAGGGAGCCGTGACCAATGCCTGACGAGAAACCGGCCAGGCCTCGAGCGAGGAAGAAGGCGGCACCGCTCGGCGGGAACCTGTTGGACAACCCGGCCTTCGCCGGTGCCGATGATGTTGTCGGCTACTCCGTCTTTGGTCAGCAAGCTGAGCCCTCGCCCGTGCCGGCTCAGCAGGATGCTTCGACCAAGGCACATGCAGCCGAAGCCACTGAATCTGCTGCTGAAGCAGGGCCCCGCACAGAGCAGGCGGGGGACAGGGTGGCGCCCGAAGCTCCGCCGGCCAACGACGTCGCGACGCCTCCTGCAGGTGAGGATGAAGATTCCTCCCACTCGCCCGACAACGCCGACGTCGGGAAGGGCGAAACCTCCGCCAAGAGCACCCCGAAGGAGCCTGCGAAGAAGCAGAACTCCCGGAAGAAGAAGCAGGAGAGTACGCCTGAGCCGACCGACGCTCACCGAGCTGTGGCCCATTCCTGGACCGAAAGCACGCTCGACCTGATGCTCGGGACTAGGGAATGGTCGTCCGTTCCTGTCCGCCTTACCAAGGGGATGGCACAGGAACTCACGAAGCGAATGGTCAGTGACTCTGCAGCAACAGGCAAGCGGATGACGCAGGCCGTGTACGTCGACGCCGCGTTCAGAAGGCACCTGCCGAAGACCATCGAGGAGCAGGTGGCACTGGCGGCAGCATATGTGCGTTCAGGACGCGTGGGAACGACTGGAAAACAGTCAACGTATCGTGTCGGACCGGACATTGCGGAGTTGGTTCAGTCCATGCCCATGGACATGAAGTCTGCAGGGCGAGGACGCACCGCCGTCCACGTGTTCTCGGCTGCTGTCCAGCGCCTTCTCGACGAACTCGAGGAGGACGGCCCTCTGATCTGGCCGGAGGAAGACGAGGAGCAGTAGCGTCACATCCTCCCCGCAGCATCACCTGGTGCCCCCCTGTGCAGCGCAGGGGGGCACCAGTGCGTGCGCCACATCGCCTTGACCAGCAGACATAGGGATGTCGATAGGTTACTGAATAGGTACCTGAGTAGGTACATAGTTAGTCAGATAGGCAGCTAGGTAGGCACCTTCCTACCTAGCTGCCTATCTACGTAGGGATGCAGGCTCGCATGTCTCAAGCGGACCTCCATACTCGGCTTCGCCCGTACCACTAACCCGTCTAACCCTGACGTGGTTCCGAGACGCAGCGTCTCATCCGCCCCACTTCGCGCAGCTCTTTCGATACGGCGTGAAGAGATCAGCGCTCCAGCGAGCGAACGAAACGCGCGAAACGCCCACTTGACGCCCCTGGCACGCGCGGACGTTGATACGGCGTAACATTCCTCGCGACGGTGCGACTCGCGGACCGATCACATGCGGATCGAGCGCGCCGCGGCGAACTCAGGAAGGAGCCCTTCGATGTCGAGCCCTACGGACGGACGCAGCGGCCACACCCCACATCGCGTGGCCACAGCTGCAGACGTCAACACCCGCTGGGTGTCTGGAGCCATCAACGAGGGCCTCGTAGACGGATCGGCGCTCGAGGGCGAAGACGTCATCGTGATTCGGAGCTACGCGTTCCTGGACCGCATCGTCTGGCCCGGCGAGCGCCGCGACCCCAAGGACTCACGGCAGACGGCCTTGTGGCAGAAGCTGGCCCTCAACACCGTCCGCGACGCCCTCACTTCACCCGAGACAAACCCGGACACCGTCGTTTGGGCCAGCAAGGAGGGAGCCGTTGCTACTCACACGCCGCAGGACGCGGGGGCCTACGCTGCCCGGACGTCAGACCGCACGGTGGTCAAACTCCCGGTCGGAGCATGGGCAGCTGCCCTCCCGCACCCGTTTGAAATCCGCTACGCGACGCGAGACTTCGACGAAGACACCCGCATTGTGTCTCGCGCGGCTGGCACTCCTCTGTCACTGCTGCAGCGCCTCGCGGCCGCGGACCTGGCTGACCTGCACCACCTGAGTGCACACGACGTAATCGTGCTCAAGGCGGCTGCGTCATTGGATGGTGTGGCTTGGTCGCAGGCCGCCTTCACCACAGGACTGCATCAGGGATTCGCCACGTGGGTTTCTGCCGCTCTGCGAGCCGCACGCCAGGCCCTCGCAAGCCCGGAACTATCCATCCACACAAGCGTATGGGCAACGCCGAACGACGCCGTGGTGACCCACACCGCAGGGGAGGCCCTGAAGTGGTTGATCGACGAATCGGACGATCACCCCTTCGTCCGGCTTCCCGTCGGCGCCTGGGCGGACAGCACAACAGATCCCTTCCTCGACTCCGCTCCCACAGCGGAGTGACCTGCCCAGCGCAACAGACAACGGCGGCCCCTGAAGAACTGGGGCCGCCGTTGAGAGCCGCTTCGGATATGCCGTCGCGGGATCGTAAGGACAGCTCCAGTATGCATGCACCGCCGGGAGAACCCAGATTCACACGGCTGCCACCTACGGGCGAAGCGCACTCCATGTCGGCTTCGTCCGTACTGGGCGCCCGTGTGTCCGGGTGGGAAGCCGCTGAATGTCGGCTTCCCACCCGGACACACGGGCGCCCGACCTTTCGCGCTGAGGCGATCGCCGCCTTTGTGGTGACCGGATCTTTTCCACAGGTCTCCTGCCGCAGAGTCATCCGAAACGCGAAGAGCCCGGGACTGCCGATCCCGGGCCGTTCGCACTGCGTGGAGGGGGTGTTGGTCAGCCAGATCGCCAGCTGAATGCCGGTGTCGCCGGGTCCGTCTCTCGTGCTTGCCCTAGCCAGTCGGACCGCGGTGGCGGTGCCCCCTTCCCACCTCGATTATGGAGCAGATCATCGCTGTCCGTTCGAGGGCTGGCTCAGTCATGCCGAAAACGGCTGATCGGGCGGCTCGTTCCATGCGTTCTGGTTCGTCCTGGCGTCGTAGTGCACGCGCGGGCGAGGTTGTTGAGTTGGCTGGTCCGGTCCCGGACTCGGGTCCTGGTGATCCTCTGGTGTTGAACCGGGCGATGCGGGCCCGGCTGTATGCCGCGGTGCGGTGCCTGCTGGCCGACGAGTCCCTTGAGGGAGCATCGGATTCGGTGCGTCTCGCCGCGGTGGTGCTGCTGGCGAAGGCGCCGGCGCGCAGTGCCGTGCTCCGCCTTCGCGCGGGGGAGATGGGGCGGTGGCTCGGGTTTTCCGAGTCGTACGTCGATCACAAGGTGCTGCCCGCGATGCGCGAGGCCGGCGTGGTGGAGACCGAGGCGCTGACCGAGGAGTCCGGTCGGGTGACCGGCCTTGAGTGGAAGCTTCTTCCGCTGCTTGCCGCGCGGGAGAGTGGCGATCCGATGCACCCGCTCGCGCTGGCCCGTAAGGACTTGGCGACGTTGTTGCGGTTCTGCGAGGCCCTGTTCGCGCCGGGCTGGGCGCCGAAGGACGGGCCGGTGACGCCGCCGGGGCTGCTTGCCGTTCGGCGGGGGAGGGGTGCGGCGACGGACCGGCTGGCTCTGCTTCTCCTTGCGCTGCAGACCCGGCCGGACGGTCGGGTTCGTTTGGTCGGCGGTTCGGTGAAGGAGGGACGCGGGCGGGCGGACGCCACGGTCGCCAAGGCCCTGGGCTGTTCGGTTTCCGGTGGCGGGAAGGTCGTCGACCGGCTGGAGCGGCTGCAGTTGGTCGAGGTGGTGCGCGGGACGACGGAGTCGGGTCAGTACGGCAAGGGCCGGCTGGTGGTGCCGGCGATCGCGTCCGCGTTCGGGCGCGGTGCGGCGCCGCAGGTTGTCGTCGAGGACGGCGTCGAGGAGTCGGAGCCTGCTGCAGCCTGTCCCTCGTGTGCGCACGGTTCGCCGCACGGGGAGGAAGCCGGGGACGAGGGGCCGGTGCTGTCGGGGGAGGGCTGGCAGCAGGAGTCGTTCGACGATGTCGAGCCCGCGGATATCCAGCGCCCCGCTGCTGCACTCGGGGATCTCGAGACCGAGCCGGCCCCGGAAGGCCCGGTGGCCAGCGGGGAAGAGGCGCCTGAGACTGAGCCGGAGCCCGCTGTGGCCGAGCGCCCTGCTGGTGCACCCCTCCACGCTCTCCACGCGCCGGTGGTTTCTCTCTCTGGTTCTCTCTCGCTTGATGGTGGGTTTTCCGGCGAAGCCGATCTGGGGTGCGGTGATCTGCCGGAGCGCGCGGGCGCCCGCGAGGACGAGCGGGAGCGCACCGAGGTCGCTGCGGCTGCGGTTGGTGGCGGGCTGGGCGGCCCGCTTCGCGGGGAACAGCAGCAGGAAGCAGCGGGATCGTCGGGGAAGTCGGGCTCGGCGAAGGCCTCGAAGAAGCAGGCGGGGACGGTGGTGTTCGTCCGTCCGCCGTCGCTGCCGCGGGGCTTGGAGTCGGTGCTCGCGCCGATCCGGCCGGTGTGGGAGCGCATCGTCCGGCCGGCGGCTCAGCGTCATGTGGCTGCGGCGGTTCGCGTGCAACTGGGTGTGCTGCGGGGGATCCTCGGCCCGCAGGACGCCGAGGAGGCCCTCGCCGAACGGCTTGAGCGGCGCCTCGATCAGCAGATGGGCCGGCCGGTCACCGATCCGGTCGGCTGGATCCTGGGCCGGGGCCTGGTGCAGCGGGCGTGGTGCTGGTCGCAGCTGTGCGACGAGGGCCGGCGGATGGACTCCGGCGCCGACTGCCCCAGCTGCCAGGTCCTCATCGGTGACCGGCGCGGCCTGCGGGCGCGGATCGCCGCGGAGACCGCTCGGGAGCTTGCCGGTGCGGCGCCGCAGGTCCTGCAGGCCGAGACCGAGAAGCGGCTGAACGCCGCGGTGACGTACGAGGCCGCGGTCCAGGCGCAGCGGCACGAGCAGGCCCTGGCCGAGCAGCAGGCCCGCGCCCGGGTGATCGAGCAGCGCCGCGCCGAGTACGCGGCCGCCGAGCGCGAGCGCCTCGCCGCACCGTGCGCCGACTGCGGGATCCCGGACGCGGCCGGCCGGTGCCTGCTGTGCACCGAACGTCGCGCCGTGGAGCGGGCGTTGGCTGAGGCGGTCGACTTCGCGGTGATGGCCCGCGCCGACCTCACCGACCCGGTCGCGGTCGCCGATGCCACCGAGCGGTGTGCGGCCGACACCCGCACGCTCCTGGAGCGGCACCTGGACGTGCAGCGCGCCGACGGCATCGAGGAGGCCGGGCTGCTGCTCGCCGCGCGGGAGATCGCCGAGAAGCTGCGCGACCAGCGCCGCGAGAGCCTGAACGGCCGGCTGATGCATTCGACCGAGGCCGAGTGGGAGGCGGACAAGGCGTACGAGGCCAAGATGCGCTCGGCGCACCGGTACCCGACCCGGGCGATGGCCCAGTCGGCCGCCGAGCAGGCCGCGGACGAGGCCCTGGCGCGGACGGTGGAGGTCTTGTTCGCCGACCGGGTCCGGCAGCTGCGTATCGCCCGGGGCGAGCAGCCGGCCCGGCCCGCGGTGACGGACTGGGAGAGCCGCTGTGCCGACCTCGCCGGCCAGGAGCTCCCCGAGGACCGCGTCGAGCGCCAGGTCCTGGAGGTGAGCGCGGCGTGAATGCCCTCGCCACCGTTACGTCCTGCGCGATGTCCCGCCCCCCGCGGCCGCCCTCGTCCTCACCACCGGGCCCGCGCCCGCAGGCCCGGCTGCTCCGGGACGTGGTGTCCCCCCTGTCAGCAGGGGAGATGCCATGAACACCAGGACTCTTCCCCGCGCCCGCCGCACGCCGCCGGTGCCGGTGTGGGAGCGGCGCCCGCTCACCCGACGGTCGCGACGGCTGCTGCTGGAGGGCGACGTCGAGGGCCGGTACGCCGGCCGGGACGATCCGGACTCCGGCTACCGGCTCACCATGGCGCTCGCGCTCGCCTGTTCGCAGCCGGGCCGCGAATGGGCTCCTGCGGACTTCCACCAGGCCCTCATCTACACCCCGACCCGGGGCGGCTGGTGGGCGCGTAGGCTCCGCGAGCGCAAGGGCGCCCAGTACGCGGAGAACAAGCTCACCGCGATGCTGGAGAAGGCCCGCGAGTTCGCCGCCCGTAACGGCACGATCACCGGCCGCCCGGACGCCCTGGAGCAGATCAACGAGGTCCGTCATGTCGTGGAACACCTCGCCTGGCCGGCCCGCGGCGGGGGAGCGGTCGACCAGAAGAACATCGCCGCCCGTCTCACGCTGTGCGAGCGGGCCGGCGGCCTGGAGCACACCACCGCGCTGCGCCCGCACGCCGAGCGGATGGGCTGCGCGAAGTCGACCGCCGAGGCCAGCGACAAGCGGCTCGTCGACGCCGGGTGGCTCGAGCTGCTGGAGGCCGGCACGGGGAAGAACCACGGCTCGAGGTGGCGGTTGAAGATCCCCGACCACGTAGCCGAGCTCCTCGCTCGTGCAGCTCCGGGACACTCCCTGCCCCCCACTCCCGGGGAGTTGGCAACTGTCCCGGATCCGCACACCTTCACCGACACGGCCGCACTCGCCTCGGTGATGGCCCACGACGCCTTCCACCACTTCGCCCACGGCACCAGCGGCGCCCGCATCCTGGCCTGCCTCGACGTCACAGAAGGACTGGAGCCCACCCAGCTGCAGCAGGCCACCAGCCTGCACCGCACCACCGTCGCCCGCCGCCTGGACAAACTCGTCGCCGACGGCCTCGCCCGCGAATGCGAGGGCCGGTACTACCTCGCCCCCGACCTCGCCGGCCCCGTACGTCTCCAGCCCGACGACCAGGTCCTCACCGAGGCCGCCGAACAGCAGGGCACCGCGGGCCTCGGCGAGCGCCGCAGAGCGCGGCACGCCCGCGAACGCGCCAACTACCAGCGGTGGATCGCCGAACGCGCCACCCGTGCCCGCCCCGTACGACCACGCCCGGTGCTCGTGCCCGAGGGAGTCGTCGACCCCGACACGGGCGAACTCCTCGACGAACGATGGCGCGGCTGGGACGTACGAGATCGCTACCGGCCCGTCTGGACCGGACCGGCACCCACCGACAACGGGGAAGCAGGGCGCGCCGCATGACCAGGACATCCAACTCCCCGCTCGGAGAACAGCGCGCACCCCGCCCGACCCTGACGCGGGTGGCACGCTCAGAGACCGACATGCCCCATGGATCCCTCGCGCCGAACGCCGCACGGACTCCAGCGCCGCACAATTGCGGAACTCAGTCCCTGTCCGTCCCTGAGACCCGGTCCACACCCCCGCTGAGCTGCGACGACGGCCGAGGGACTGAAGCAGGGACCGTTGAGGGACCGGCCCCGGTTCCCGGAGCTGCGGCCCCCGCCTCCCGTCTGCAGCCCGGACAGCTCTCCGCTGAGATCGACATCGTCTGGCTCCTGCCGCTCGACGCACTCGATTACGTCCGCGAGAGCCTGGAGATCATTAAATGCCGCTCCGGCAAGCCCCCCGTACCACGGACACGGACGCCTGGTCGGCTACGCCAACTTCGACCCGAGCACCCGCGCGACCAGGGACATGGGGCGGCCCCCTGCCCGACGCTCCGGCCACCACCCAGGAGGCGGCGTGCGCGCCACGACCCGATGCCCCCGCCCGGCCCGCGACGGGGGGCTTCGAGGCGCAGCGCCGGACGTGTCGGTGTCCTCCCTTACTGTGGCGGAGTCCTGGCCGTCAGTGACCGACCCAAGGTACAGACGCCGACGGACCGAGCAGGAGCAGGGGAGTGGGAGTGAGTTTCACGGTGGCAGCCGGCGCGCCGACGACATGGGAAGGCCGCGACGTGAGAGCGCTGGACGCCGAGCAGTGGCACGAGGCTCTCAAGGAGCTCGCCGGATCGGACGCCGACGACGCGGAGTTGGCCCGCGACGCGCTCCGGCGCAGCCGCGCCGGCCTGCTGAGCGTGCGGGACATGCGGCTCGTGCTCCTTGCCACACCGCACGTTCCGGCCTGGGCCCCCGCACGCCAGGCCATCATGGACGCTTTGGCCGGCAACCTCGAGACGGCCCGGCAAGTCCTGGCCACGCACACTCAGGTGGAAGTGTGGCCGCCCCCGCGGTTCGAGGAGACCGCGCCGGAAGCCGAGGGCCAGGTCATGGTCGCCGCAGTGGTCGGCCCAGCCGAATCCCAGGTCACCGGTCCCGCGCAGAGCGCCCCGACCAGCCGGGAGGCCAAGGACCGTGCCGCGCTCGCCCTGCTGGCCCGCCTCTCCGGCACCCCGTTGTCCGGCGACGAGGCGGACGGCAACGGCGAGATGGAGCGCCTGGTCCTGCCGGGCATGCCCACGGAGGTCTTCGAACAGCACCTGCGGCGGAGCATCGAGGCCGGGCGAGGTCCCAGTGCCGAGCTGAAGACTGAAGCCCTGCGCCGCGCCCGTGCCGGCCGGCTGCGTCACCGTGACCTGTACCTCCTGCTCCTCGACGCCCGCAGCCCGGCCTGGGCAGCCGTACGCGAAGCCGCACTCCAGCGGGCAGCAGCCATGCCGCCGGCCCCCGCCCGGCTCCTGCACTGGCACGCCGAGCAGCACGGCGAGGACCACGGCCTGACCTACCAGGAAGACGTCGACGAGCAGGGTCTGCACCACACGCGAGCCCTCCTCACGGCGGGGGAGGGGAAGTCGACCGGCCCCGTGCGCTCCGCCCCGGTGCGCAAGACCGCCCGGCACCGTGCGGCGTGCGCGCTGCTCGCCCTCATGGCGGACCTTCCTGAACCGGCCTACCCGGACGACGACAAGCCGGCGACCACGCCGAAGATCACGGTCCCCGGTCCAAGCCAGGACCCGATCAAGTACCTCAACAAGCACCACCAGCTCGACACCATCACCAAGCCCGAGGCGAGCGTGCGCACCATCGGTCCCCGCAAGGAGGTCACCTACTCCTGCCGTCACCGGGCGACCGACACCCCGGTGAAGGCGACCGCCGCCGGCGCGGACAAGACCGAGGCACGCCGGGCGGCGGCGCTGAAGCTGCTGCGCAAACTCCACACCCTCGACCACGCCACCCCCACCCCGGCACCGGACACTGCGAGCGCCGGCAAGCGGCGTGCGGTCCGCCCGGACGGAACCTCCAACCCGCCGTCCTCGGCACCAGCGCCCACCCCTCGTACGCCCGCGGCCCCGCAGCGGGCCGTCCTCGACATGGGCGACAAGCCGGCGTCCGTCCTGCTGCTGGATGCCGTCACCTCCGGCTGCGCGCTCACATTCGTGCCCGGCGGCGCCGGCCGCCCGGCCGCGTGGCGGGTGCAGGACAACGGGCGGCGGGCGCTGCCGACGACCGGCCTGCCCCACCCGCTGACCGCCGAGGCCGGCCCCGGCGGCCAGGCCGGCTGGCGCATCCCCCTCCTTGAGGGCCTGCCCGTCCTGCGGGGAACGCATCAGGGCGCGAGCGTGACGGCGGTGTTCTGGCAGCGCGCGCTCCACATCGCCCTGCAACTCATCGCCGCCCAGCTGGTCTACCCCGCCCAGCACGACGACGGCCGGGCGGCGTGGCGCGTCGGCCCGATCCCGCCGAACGCCCAGCACGCCCTGACCGAGCTCGCCGCCGCCGCGCCCACCGGCGCGACGCCCCCAGGGCTCCCGGCCCGCCAGGCGCTCATCGCCGCGGCCGACGCGATCGCCGACGCGCTGGTCCGTACCCCGGCGGCCGCCCTGTTCGGCACCGGCCCCTGGACGCACCCCGACCAGGGGCCGGTGGACGCCGAAGGGGAGGTGGGCGTCTGGCTGGACAGCGTGGAGGACCAGGTCGACGGCGGCCCGGCCCCGCAGGTGATCCTGCGCCTCGAGGCCCCCAGCGACGACGAGGCCGCCGTCGGCCGTCTCACCGCCGAACTGCACCTGGCGCCCGCGGACGGCGACGCCGCCCCCGACGAGGAGCCGGTGTCGGCCGCTCTGCTCTGGTCGGGAGCGGCCCGCCTCGCCGGCCAGCAGCCGGACATGGTCCGTCCGCGCGTCCGTCGCGTCCTGCGAAGGGCCGCCCGCCGGTGTCCCGCGCTGGCCTCACTCGCCGCCCAGGACCATCCCGGGCGGCACACGCTGAACCTGGTAGCCATCGAGGCGCTGCTGGAGCAGGATGCCGAACTCGCCGAGCACGGCGTGCGGGTGGCATGGCCCGAGGACCTGCGCACCGCCCTGCAGACCGCCGCGGTCATCGGCACCGAACCCGCCACCGGCGCGGCCGGACACCGCCAGCCAGGGGAGGCGCCCCGGTTCAGCGTCACCGCGCTCCTGGACTTCCGCTGGCAGATCGCCCTGGACGGCGTGCCGCTGAGCGAGGAGGAGATGGACGCCCTCGCCGAGGCGGCCCGGCCCCTGGTCCGCGTCCGCGGCCGCTGGGTCCTGGCCGACCCCGTCCTGCGCCGGCGCGCACGCCACCGCCTGCTCGCTCCCCTGCCCGGCACCCAGGCGCTGACCGCCGCCCTGACCGGCACCATCACCGTCGACGACACGCTCGTCCCCTGCCGCACGGCCGGACAGCTCGCCCGCATGATCGAGGTGCTCACCGGCGGCGAACACCACCCCGAACCCGTGCCCGTACCGACCGGCCTGCGCGCGACGCTGCGCGGCTACCAGCAGCGGGCCCTGACCTGGCTCGCCCACACCACCAGCCTCGGCTTCGGCGCGGTCCTCGCCGACGACATGGGCCTGGGCAAGACCCTCACCGCGCTCGCCTTCACCCTCCACCACCAGCAGCACACCCCGGGCCCGACCCTGGTCGTCTGCCCGGCGTCCCTGGTCACCACCTGGTGCCGCGAGGCCGCCCGGTTCACCCCCGGCCTGGACGTCGTCGCCTACCACGGACCCGACCGCACCCTGGATGAGGTCACCGACACCACGGTGGTGGTCACCACCTACGGCGTCCTGCTCCGCGACACCGCCCGCCTGGCCAGCCGCACCTGGTCGCTGGTCATCGCCGACGAAGCCCAGAACGCGAAGAACCCCGCCTCCGCCACCGCCCGCAACCTGCGCGCCCTGCCCTCCACCACCCGCCTCGCACTGACCGGCACCCCCGTCGAGAACAACCTCTCCGAGCTGTGGGCCCTGCTGGACTGGGCCAACCCGGACCTCTTCGGCACGCTGAAGGCCTACCGGTCCAGGTGGGCGAACGCGGCGGAGAAGGACCCCGGCGGCGAGAAGGCCCTCGCACTCGGCCGGATCGTCGCCCCGTTCCTGCTGCGACGACGCAAAACGGACCCCGGAATCGCCCCGGAGCTCCCCGCGAAGATCGACCAGCCGCGCCTGGTGCGACTCACCACCGAGCAGGCCGGCCTCTACGAAGCCGTCGTGCGCGAAACCCTCGAGCAGATCCAGGCATCCCGCGGCATCACCCGCAACGGCCTCGTCTTCAAGCTGCTCACCGCCCTGAAGAAGATCACCAACCACCCCGCGCACTACCTGCGCGAAGACCCGCAAGCCGCGTCAGGCGCAGCCGAGTTCACCGCCCGCTCCGCCAAGACCGCGGCCCTGATGGACCTCCTCGAATCGATCCGGACCCGCTCCGAGGCCTCGCTCCTCTTCACCAGCTACGTGAGCATGGGACACCTGCTCCACCGCCACCTCGACCGCCACGGCTACGACCCGCTCTTCCTGCACGGCGCCACCACCCTGCCCGAGCGCCAGCGCATGGTCGACGCCTTCCAGGCCGGCAGACACCCGGTGATGATCCTCTCCCTCAAGGCCGCCGGAACCGGACTGACCCTCACCCGCGCCGCCCACGTCATCCACTACGACCGCTCCTGGAACGCCGCCGTCGAGGACCAGGCCACCGACCGCGCCCACCGCATCGGCCAGCAGCAGACCGTCACCGTGCACCGCCTGATCACCGAGCACACCGTCGAGGACCGCATCGACGAACTCCTCACCCACAAACGCGCCCTCGCCTCCGCCGTCCTGACCGGCGGCGACCGCGCCCTCACCCAGCTCACCGACCGCCAACTCGCCGACCTCGTCACCCTGGGAGCACGCCGATGAGCGCCCGCACCACCGACGTGTGGGCCCGCGCCCTGACCGCAACGCTCACCACCCACGCCGACACCGCGACCCTGAACGCCGCCCGACGTCTCCTCACCACCACAGGCACCCAGCTCAACATCAACAAGGGCTTCGCCACCGCCAAGTTCCCCCTGGCCGACGGCCGGCCCGTCCGCCCCCGTCTCCTCGTCGAGGAACTCACCGAGGCGCAGTGGGACCGCATCGAAGCAGCGATCGCCACGCACACCCCCACCCCCGGCATCATCGGCGACCACCTCGCCGACCCCGACCGCACCGCGGGCATTCCGCTACTCCCCTCCGCGCACGACCTCACCCACAGCTGCACCTGCCCTGCGGCGCCCGCCGGCCCGTGCGCGCACACCCTCGCCGTCGGACTGCTCCTCGCCGAACGGCTCCGCGCCGCGCCCGCCCCGCTGTTCACCCTCCGCGGCCGCCCCTACCAGCACATCAAGAAGAACCTGCGCGCCCAAGGCCACTCCACCGCCGCGGCCCGTGTCCCCTCCCCGCACCGCGCCCCGACGTCGCCTGCACGCCCCACCGCCGACGTTGCCCCGTTCGTTCCCGCTCAGCAGCCTGCCCCGATGCCC
This sequence comes from Streptomyces tremellae, assembly GCF_039540215.1. Taxonomy (NCBI): domain Bacteria; kingdom Bacillati; phylum Actinomycetota; class Actinomycetes; order Kitasatosporales; family Streptomycetaceae; genus Streptomyces; species Streptomyces tremellae. The sequence continues at coordinate 55,589 of NZ_BAABEP010000002.1, read as the reverse complement.
GAACCCGCCGAACTCGACCTCGCCGCCGCCCGCCCGGTTCTTAGCGGACCGCTCCCACCGCCGCCCGCGCCGCTGCCCGAACTACCCGCCCAGAAGGCCCTCGTCGCCGACGCCGCCCACCGAGCCCGAGCACTCCTGGCCGGCACCGACCAGCCGACCGGCACCGACACCGGCAGCGACCTCGCCCGCTTCACCGCCCTCGAACACGGCGCCCCGTTCCGGCAGGCCGCGATCGACCACCTCGGCCTCGACGTAGTCGCCATGGGGCACCTCACGCTTGCCCACACCCACGGCGGACCCGCCGGCGCCGCCGCCTACCTCCACCGCTACACCGTCGACCACGACGTCCTCGCCCGCGCCCAGGCCGACATCCAGCCCCTGCGGCCCGCCCCCAGCGCCACCGTCGAATGCGAGGACAACCACATCACCGACCAGGCCGCCGGCGTCCAGCTCCGCTACGGACCCGACTGCCGCTGGCACCCCTACCTCGCCCCGTACGGCCCCTGGCAACCTGTCCCCGGCCCCGACGCCGACCCGGCCCAGGCCTACCGTGCGGCGCGCACCGCAGCCCGGGCGTTCCGCCGCACGCGATAGCCCCCGGTGTCGGTACCCGCCGATACGCTTTTCCGTAAGACCCGGCCCCGGGAAGGGCCGGGACGCTGCGCGCCCACTGCCAAGGGCGTGCAGCGAGCGACTGCCGACGGGTGGTTCCCGACGCAGCGCACGTCCTGGCCGTGGCAGCGGGCGGGACACCGCCTCGGATGGCAAACGAGGCCGGCCGGCCCGCCCCGGACAACCGGTGCGGGCCGGCACCCCCTCACCCAACGGCCGCGGCCTCGGGCCCGGTTCTCAAGCTGGTGTCCCTGCCCGGGAAGGCCCTGCACAACAGGCAACAGGCAACACGCCCAACACCCTGCACCGCCCGCCGCGTTGATCCGAGACTGACCGCATGACCAGCGACCTCATGGGCTCCCAGTCCCCGCATGCCCTCATCCAGACCGTCATCATCAGCTACGGAGAAGGCCACCACGACGCACCCCGAGGCGACGCGCTCCGCGTGGATGCCCGCCCGCTGCGCAACCCGCCCGAGGACCCGACCATGCGTGACCGGATGCTCCACTCCACCGGCCTGGACCCCGAGGTGCGCGCCTACGTCCTCAGCTCGCCCGGAGCGGAGCGCCTCATCGACCGCAGCACCCGCCGCGCGCTTGCGCTCCTTGGTCAGGCGAGGGCTGGCCGACGCGTCGACCTGCACGTGGTGTGCGGGGGCGGCCGCCATCGGTCGGTCGCGGTCGCCGAAGAGGTGGCCGAGCGCCTGCGTGCCGCCGGCTACGGCGTGGAGACCGAACACCCGCACATCGCCCGGCCGATCCTGCGGTGGCATCCGCAGCTCACCGAGCACGAACTGACCGCGCTCCGACTCCTCGCGAGCGGCCAGCACCATCTGGAGGTCGCCAAGGAGCTCAAGGTGCAGCCCGAGACCGCAGGCCGGCTGCTGCACCGCGCGCAGATCCATCTCCGCGCGCGTACCCTCTACGAGGCCGTCGCGCAGGGGTGCGCGCTCGGCATCATCGACCCCGAACTGCCGGGATATCCCCACAGGCGCAGCGCACCCCCGGCGCCCTGATGCCATCGCTGCCCGGCACCAGCACCAGGGAGCGGGATGCCGACCGCGAGCAGGGCCCGAAGCGGTCATGCTCGCCGTCGACGGCTGCCTGATCCCGGTGACCGGGCACGCCGCGTACTGCCGTGATGGACAATCAGCGCGGCGGGCACGAAGCCCGGGGCTGGCACGATGCACGGGCGGGGCGATGGAGGACGTACGGGAACTGCTGGCCGAGTACGGCCAGGTTCACGCCGCGGAGTTGTTGGAGCAGGACCGCCACCGGCTCCTGGTCGACGTGGTAGCGGGGCTGATCCGGCGTACCGACCCCGAAGCGACGGCCGTCCACCGCTCGCCTCATGAGCCGGCCGTGTTTTTCGAGCTCGCCGGACGCGACTACGCGATCACAGTGACGACCGCAGCGGGCGCGGACGCGGCCACCGCGGCCCGCATCGCGGTGACCGCCCGCGAACGCGACCTCGGACCGGCAGCGCGGTGGGTCCTGATCTGCGCGAGGGCCACCGGCCAGGAGATCGGCGACGAGATGAACGCCGTCCTGCGGACACAGGGCGTCCTCCTGGACCGGGACCATCTCGAGGCCGCCGTCTGCGACCTCGTCCCACTCACCGCCCTGATTCGCGCGGCCTTCCGTCCGCCAAGGCCACCGCACACCCCGCTGCACGAACTCCTCCTCCACGAACCCCCGGAGCCTGTGCCGGCGCTGGCCATCGCGGCCCGCCCCTCCGGAACGTCGAGCGTGCCGTCCCGGACGCCGGAAGGCGTCGACCTCCGCGTCGCCCTGGCCGGCGAGTCCTGGCCGGTGCGACCGTCCGGGATGGCCTGGGCGCCCACCGGGCGCGCGCTGATCAGCATCGAGGCGGGGCTCGCGGAAGTGGACCTGCAACGCGGCGGGACCCGGTGGCTGCTTCCCCTGCCCGGCGTGCACGGCGATGCGGCGGTCTTGGGAGACGGGTCGGTGTGGGTGCTGTGCGGGCCGGCGGTGGTGCGGTGGCACGGCGGCGTGCTGCGGGCGGTCGGCGGCGGATTCGAGGCGAATGCCCGCCTGCTGCTCGGGCCGGAGTCGAGCGTGTGGGTCCTGTCCGGGTCCGGAGCGACGCTCGGCACCGGCACCGGCTCGACCTTGGCGCTCACCCGGCTCGACGAGCAGGTGGGCGACCAGCAGCGCTTCGCCCTCGACTTCGACGCCGCGGTCCGCTCGGCCGCCTGGCTCGGCGAGCGGCGCTTCCTCCTCGCCGCCGGCGGCCACAGCGCCGTCATCGACCTCGCCCTCAGCACCAGCGCCGGCACTCGCGAGCAGTGGATTGAGACCCCGGTGTCCTACCCGGGGTATCTCGCGCGCAGCGGTGGCGACACCGTCCTGGTGGCGGGGCGGGCCGGATCGGGCGTCGGTGTGGAACTGCACGCCCTCGACACGATCGCCCGCACCAGCGAGCCGGTCGCCGAGGCACAGCTCGGCGACGTCCTCGGACTCGTCCAGGACCCGGAGGGCGGCCCCGCGTACCTGCTGGGGGTGCGGCCGACGAACGACGTCGACGCCGTCCACCCCGTGCTGGTGAAGATCACCGGCCACGCGGCCACCGCCTCGCCGCCCGCATCGGCCCCCGAGCCGCCGCCCGCCGATGCCTACGCCGAGGTGCGCCGCCTGGCCCGCGGTGTGAAGAAGGACTACGCCCTGGAGAAGTTCCCGCTGCCCGACGGCAAGGGCGGCATGGGCATCGTCCACGAGGCCGAGCACAAGGCGACCGGGACCGTCGTCGCCTTCAAGAAGCCGCGCTCCCTGCGCGAGAACCTGACCGCCAGGATGCTGCGCGAGATCGAGGTGGCGCAGAAGCTCGGGACCAACCGTCACGTGATGCCGGTCCTCGACTTCAGCCCCCGGGCCGAGTGGTTCGTCATGCCGATGGCCCAGAGCACCGCCGAACGCCTCCAGCCCGAACTGCAGCACGATGCGGTCGCGCTGCGGGCCCTGGTTGAAGCGGTCGCTTCCGCACTGGCCGACGCCCACCGCCTGGACTACCTGCACCGCGACATCAAGCCCGCCAACATTCTGCTCCTCGACGGCCGCTGGGTTCTCGGGGATTGGGGCATCGTGCGCCGCCCCCGCGGACAGACCACCAACCCCAAGCGCACCGGCACTGCGATCGGAACCCTCGAGTTCGGCGCCCCCGAACTGTCCGTCGACCCGCACAACGCCACGCCCGCGAGCGACATCTACAGCCTGGGCAAGGTCATCGGCTGGCTGCTCACCGGTCTTCCCCCGGAGACGAACGTTCCGCTGCTGCCGGCCGGACCCTGGCGAGGCGTCGTCCGGCGCTGCACCTACCGCGATCCGCACCAGCGCCCCCAGACGATCGCCGACTTCCTCGACGTGGTCGAGCAGGAGACCGCACCGCAGATCGACCTGCCCATCGCCCGAGCCCAACAACTCCTGGCGGCCGCCCAGGAGGCAGACACCGACGCCGCCCGTCAGCTGCTGGCCCTAGCAGCCGACCACGGTGACGACTACGAGCTCTACCTGGACGTCCTTCCCAACCTGGACATGGACACGGCCGCGCCGCTCCTGCTGGACCACCCCGAGCAGACCCGCACCCTGGTGGAGGCGATGACCGGGCACGTACGGGGCGACGGAAACGGCTGGCCGCACTACAACGAGTCCAAGCGGGCCATCGCCTGGCTGCGCGGCGTCGCCCGACATGCCGCCGAGGAACAGCAGTGGGATCTCCTGGAGGAGGCCGCCCGCGGCATGTGCACCTGGGACGAGGCGTCCAACGAGTTCGACCAGCAGATCGCGACCCGTGACTGGCTGCGCCGCCTGCGCGGCCAGGCGGCGCGGATCGTCGCCGGCGCGCTGCGAGACCACCCCGGCAGCGCCCGGTTCTACTACGAACTCGCGAACGAACGCGCCGTGGACATGGCCATCCGCAGCGCCGTGAACCAGACGACCGCCAACTGACCACACCCGAACCCGACCAACGGGCCGGGAGGAGATGGACAGGCGGGGCAGCGCCAGATGACGCGCCCCTTTCCCAGCCCGCAGATCTGGCGGCTCAGTCTTAGCGCCCCGGCCCGGGACGCGTCGGGCTACGCCGCCATGCGCGCCAGATCGGTCACGACGTTCAACGACGACGGGCTCAACCCGTCGCCGTCCGCCTCCCTCACTACCTGACGGGCGAAGGCCCGGGTGGTGCGGCGGGGTAGGACCCGGGTGTTGAAGGCCGTGGACGCCCCCAGCATCGTGTTGCCGAAAGTGCGGGCGGCGAAGCTCAGGTCCCGTCGATCACCGGCGGCATGTACGGCGCCCACCAGTTCGCGGGCGCTCTCGGCGACGTCCTGCTGCTCCTTGCGTACGGTGCGGGCCGCGTCGACGGCGAAGTACAGGATGACCGGCGCGAGCGGGAGGAGGCCGGCCGCGGCGAAGTCGGCTGTCGCCAGCTCGTCCCAGCCGATGTCCAGCCACCACAGGAGAACGGGGGAGACGGCGGCGGTCAGTACCGGCCACGCGATAGCCGAGCCCCACGCCGCGGCGGTGAACCGGCGGCGCACGGCCGCCGGGGTCAGCGTCGGCGCAGGTGCTTCCTCATCCTTCATGCAGAGCATCATGCCTGCTCACACAGCCTGGCCGACCGTCGAGGTGAGGGGCCTGACCATGCTGATCGGCTGGCCGGCACGCTCGGTGGCGACGGTGCCGGACGTGGTGTCCCCCGGATCGGGCGCCGCTTCGTACGGTGTCACCGGGCCGGTCCCGTGCCGGGGCCGCGGGGGCGGGCGAACGGAATGGCCGACCAGCCCTGCTCCAGAACCGCGTTGTGGTCCAGAAACTTGTGCCCCTGGAAGAGCGGCCGCAGCGCCGCGCCACCGCCGGCGGCGCTCGCGCGCAGGACGTCGGCCAGGCTCGTGCCGGTGATGGTGACCGCGTCCTCCAGCTCCTGGATGGAGGTCACGGTCACCGGCACGCTGGTCGACGGCAGCTCGCTCCGGTGCTCGGGCGTGTTGATCTGGTGGAACTGCTCCGCGGTGACGACCATGCCGACCATCTGACGATCCCGAGGGATGTGGTCGAACTCGGGGTGCGCCCCGGAGCGGATGCGGTCGGCCGAGTTGTCGACCTGCTTGAAGGCCTTACGGAACTGCCCGTCGAGGATCGTGGTGAAGTTCTCCGCGCCCAGGCGTAGCGCCTCGCCCGGCCGGGTCGACTTGACCTCGACCAGGAGCACCAGGTCCGGGAAGACCACGATCCAGTCGACCGACTTCCCCTTCTGCTTCTTGGGCAGCTTGTACTCCACCTCGGGGTGCACCTCGGCGTCGGTCAGCAGGGCGAGCTGCCGGCCCACGTATCGTTCGAACAGGTGGCCCACGTCCCGGGTGAAGGCCTTGCCCCGCTCCGAGTTGTTGTCGCCCCCGGTGTAGTACAAGCCGAGCGGTGTGGCCTTGCCGAGCACCGCGGCCGGGACCGGCACGAGGTAGCCGCCGGGCATCCCGCCAATCAGGGGGCGGGACCGCAGCGGGTTGTGGGTGTAGCGCCTCACGAGCGGGTCGGCGCCGACGGGGAAGCTCGTACGGAGCCTGAGCTTGGTGATGGCGAAATGCCGCTGCAACACCGCCTTGACCTGTGCGGGCGAGCGCAGATGGTCGAACTCGACGTAGTCGCGCGCCGGGTACCACTCCACGGCGAACCGGCCCCGGCGGCGCGGGTCCGGGTGGCGGGTGGCGCAGGCCCAGACGAGCTCCGCGAGGCCGACGTAGTCGGTCAGCGAGCAGCCGAGCAGCTCGTGATCCCATCCGGGGCGGATGACTTCCAGACCGGCGGGGTGGGGCGTCTGCTGGAGCAGGGCGACGGACCGGCTGAGCTGTGCGTAGTCGCTCTCCTGCCAGCCGCCCTGCTGGTGCGTGACGCGCTGGAGGAGGCGCTCCAGTCGGAGCCCGTCATCGGGATCGTGGGTGATCGGGTCGTCCAGGGCCAGGTAGAGGCCGACGATCTCCGCGAGGTCGTTGCTCGTCGCGGCAGGCCTGGCGTCGCTGCCCAGAGCCAGGGACACCCACGCCACGTCCTGCAGGGCCCACGGCCCGTACGGGCTGAGTTCCCGCTTCCCGAGGTCACGGACGGCCGGAAGCCCGGGGCTGGTGGCCGCGATGAGCCGGACCAGCGAGTCCGTCGAGTGGCGCAGAACGCGCTCGATGTACCGGTGTTCCGGTACGGGGTGCGAGGGAAGGATGTGCCGCATACCCGGATTCTTCACTCCGCTGGACCTGCGGCGCACCGAGATTCCCCGCCCGGCAGGAGGTCGTGGAACGTTCCGGGCAAGCACCGGCTTCCTCTGCGCCGACCGCGATGGTGCCCGCCCACCGCTGCTTGCTCGACCAGCACATCACCGCACGGGCGCTACGCCGAGCCGTCGGTCTCCAGACTCCTGAGCGCGTCCTTTGCCGCCGATGCGACGGGATCCTGCGGTGCCGAGAACTTGACGGCCTGCGCGAGAGCGAGACGCGCGGTCTCGTGACGGCCGTGCAGATGCGCGGCGATGCCGAGGGCGTACTGATCGTCGGGGTCCGCGAACACCTCCCGCGCCTGCTCCCAGGCGTCATCGCCCAGAGGACGGGCCTTGTGCCCGTGATCACCGTTGTCGGCGCCGGCCGCGTATCCCAACACCCGCCAGTCCTCGGACTGGCCGCCTCGTGCGCGGAAGAGGAGTCCCGTCGTGGCGCCCTCGGGAATGGTGCTGGCCCAGTCCAACGCATGCCGGAACGCGTGGGCAGAGCCGCCTCGGGCCTCCCACAGATGCTGCAGTTCGTCCTCGTGGAAGGGGCGGTGGATGCCGCAGCGCCGCGCGTCGACCGCGGCCTGGACCAGCCGGTGCCCTTCGGGGTTGATCCGGGCTCCACGCCGGTAGTGCCTGACCACGTTCTCGCCGCCGACGAGCGACTCGGCGAGCCCCTTGCTGACGGGGTAGCCCATCTCGCGGAGCCAGGACCGCTCACGCGGGGCCAGGGTGAACGGTACCGAGATGCGGTCGGCGTATTCCAGCAGGACCGTCCGCGCCGGCGCGATGGCCGCCGATCCGTCCCGAAGTACCTGCTCGGACCAGAAGGTGTCGATGCTGGCCAGCACCATGGCGTGCGGGAGAACCCGGTCCAGGACACCCCGGCCGAGCAGGACGAGGTCCGCCGGCGACAGACCGTCGAGCCACAGCACGTGCGGACCGTCGGCGCTGAACAGTTCGGCCAGGTCCCAGGAAACGAGGTCGGCAACGCTGGGTTGGTACAGACGCCCGTGCGGGAGGCAGCTTTGGACCGCCTCGTACATCGACCGGGTGATGCCCGACAAGGGAGGGCCGACCAGCAGCACCATGGGGTTCACGGGACCGGCGGCCGACTCCAGCAGCCGGACGACTTCCTCGACCGGATCGTTCCGGTCACCAGACTGACTCACGCCGACCCCCCTGCGGGGGCCGAGGACGGGCCGAAGACCTCATCCAGTTCGGCGAGCAGCGCCGGATTGACGATCCGCACGATCGCCTCGACGTCAGCGCGGCTCGCCGCCGGCCACAGCGTGGCGCGCGCCGTGCGGTACTTCGCCGCCAGGCGCTCGCGCTTGTCCGGCAGAAGCTGGGCGGCCCGGTCGGGGCGGCTGTTGTGGGCGTTGTCGGAGATCTTCACCAGCGTCGCCGAAGAGTCGGCGGTGATCCGCCGGATCTTCTCCTCGTACGCCATGCCCGGCTGGTTGGTCACCGCCTCGACGATCTCGACGACCCGCGGGGGAATCCCGGCGGCCAGCAGCTTCTCGGCCGTCCAGTCGGTGTCCTCGACGATGTCGTGCAGCAGGCCCGCCATGACGAGCCCGTCGCCGAACGGCGTCAGCCCGGCGGCCACCGCGCGGACATGCTCGATGTAGGGGACGCCGATCTTGTCGACCTGACCGGCATGCGCGCCCTCGGCCAAGGAGTCGACCTCGCTGACGGACTTCATGCTTCCTCCTTCACCGGGCGGCACCCGGCTTCGACAACGACCGTCACACGGCCTAGTTGGTTGGGGAACACCCTGCCGCACGCCGGGCGGCGCCGGGTCATGGTGTCCGGTGGTGGTGCAGGTCAGGCGGCGACCGCGAGGGCGGCCAGGACGAGCGCGGTGACGTGGCCGGCCTGGTCCACGAAGGCGGCTCCGCCGCCGGCGGCGTACTGCGGTGCCCGGCCGACGTGCGCCATCCACCACAGGACCGGCCACGGGCGGTCCAGGAAAGCGTGCGAGGCGCCGACCCACCCCAGAGCGGCGGCGGTGACCGGACCGCTCAACGGTAGGTCCAGCACTACCGTGCCCACCGACAGCAGCACCGCCGAGACCAGCACATGCGTTGCGGCATGGGCCAGGTTGGCGCACCACCCGGTGACGCCATGCTCGGCTTTGTGCTCGGCCTGGTGATCGCTCTGCAGGGCGTAGTCGCAGACCAGATGCGCGGCGTACAGCAGAACGAAGACGTTCGCGAACATGGGCAAGTGCCGCCACAGCCAGGTGAGTTGCGCGCGATCCGCGCGCTGAACTCACTGTGCGGGCACCGAGTCCGCCGCTCCGCTCCCGAAGAGCACACCGGGCGTGACGCCCCTCACAGCCATGGGCGCGGCGATGGGATGACGTCATGCTGCTGGCCGAGACCGTGGACCGAGGCGGGCCTGCAGCAGCCGGGGGAGCCGCGTGCGTGGCGCTTGCCGCTCCGGCCGCGACGTCAGCCGGCCGCTGGGCCCGCGGCACCTTTGCGGATCGCGCGGGCCACTCCCTCGAAAGCATCGATCGCGCGGGCGTCGAAGCGTCCGTGGCGGGCCTGAATGTCCTTGCCGAGCTGGTCGTAGAGGCGGGTCGCATCACGGAACCTGCCCTCCTCCTCCGCCTGCGCGGCGTCGGCCATCCGGCGCTCGACCTCCGCGCTAGTAAGGTCCTGATCGCTCATCCGGTGATCTCCTGACTTCCTGGGACTGGTGACATCGACGTGTGCAGGGGCGCAGGCGCCCGGGGCGCGAGCGGGGCGGGTCCCTCACGGAGTTTCTGTGCCCCCGAGCGGATCCGCGGGACGCGCGCTCGTCGCCGACGGGGAGGGCAGCGCCAGGGCAGCGGCATCCTGCGCCGACTGCACCGCCTCATTGAAGAGGGCGAGGGCCTTGGCGACCTCGTCGCTCATGTTCTCGATCTCGGCGACCGCGAGGTCATCGCGGGCGGTGGCCGCAAGGAGGTCGAACAGCTCCTCGGTCCCCGTCGTCAGCTGTCTCAGCTGCCTGAGCTCACGACGCCGCTGTTCGGCCTCGGCGATCTGCCCGGCGTAGTTCTCCAGGGCCTCGACGCGGCGCCCGATACTGGCCAGGCTGATCTGGAGGATGTGGCGGCGGGGCTCCAGGGCCTGCGCCACCACCTCGCTCACCGGCTCCCGCAGGCCTTGGCCGGCCACTCGGCTGTAGGTGCGCAGCGCCTCGGCGATCTCCCACACCTGGCCGTCCAGCCGCCGGTCGTTGTGCTGCTTGTCCGCCGTGTCCAGCCGCTGCACCGTGGAGCGCTTGACCTGGTCGGCGGCCCGTGCGGCGCGAGCGAGCAACTCGTCTGCCTCCGCGTTGAGTTCATGGCCGAGGACGAACTGGTCGTGCACCTCGGCTATCCGGAGCAGTACCGGCACGCGCTGTCGGCGCTTCAGTACGGCGATCGCGCCGCTCAGCCCGTAGGCGCAGGCCCCCGCGCTGAGCAGGAGCGTGCTGCGGGCGAACACGCTGAGCAGGAGCCACCCGAACCACCACGAGGCGCGTCGACCGTCGAGGGGGTCGGACAGACCCCACCACGGGCTTGCGGGTTCGGTCCGTACCGCTTCACGCAGCAGTGCTGGGTCGGCCTGCCGCAGGAGCTCCTGGACGTGGTCCGGCAGTTCCGGGTCCAGCGTCAGCGGTGGCACAACGGTGCCGGTGTCCCCCGGATCCGTGTGCTCAGTATCCGGCTGCTTCCACCATTCCGTCACGTCGGTGACTCCCCTCCTCGTTGGTGTGGGCGGTCCTCAGCCCTCGTGGTGGGCGTCGGCCACGGCGACGGCGGGCGGAGAGAACGAGGCCAGCGCGCGCAGCACCTCGTCGTGGACGACCTGCTCGCCGAAGACCTTCAGCTCGAATCCCTGGGCGCCGCGCGCGAACCCGGCCTCGGGGCCCGGGTCCTGCTGCACCACGAAGCCCTTGCCGCCGCGCAGCAGCGCGGCGTCGATCTCGCCGATCCATGCCTGCTCGTCGGCCACTTCGGCGGCGGGCTCGACCCAGATCTGATGCCACTGCGCGGAGGCCTCCGGCCCGTACACCAGCTGGAAGGTCCGCCCGAAGTGGCTGCCGTTGACGAGCTGCTGCCGGCGGAACTGGCGGCTGAAGACCACCGCGTAGGCGCCGTCGAAGGACTCCACTTCGAGGACGTCTCCGTCCCCTGCCCAGACCTGCCCCTTGCCGGGCCTCACTGGCTCGTCCCCGAGCCGGCCGCCGGGGCGAGGTGATCCTGCTCGGCGCGGCACGGCCCCTGCTCGGGCAACGCCAGACCGCACGTGCCCCACCCGGTCTGCTCGGTGCACCGATCCAGGTGGATGTCGCCGAGCCCGCGCAGCGCCGTGGCGAGCGTGGCCGCCGTGGTCACGACCTCCTGCCAGGTCTGCTCGGTGCGGCTGTGCGGCCACTGCTTGTGCCGCGCCTGGCTGAACGCCTGCTGCGGCTCGGCCAGCTGCGGGTAGCGCCGGATCCAGCCCAGGCTCGCCTCGTCGAGCATCGACAGCGGGCCGGTCAGCTCGGGCGACAGATCCTTGACGCGATCCAGGGCGTCGGCAAGCTCGGCGGAGGTGAGGTCCTGATACATGTGCGTTCCTTCTTCGGTGGGGGATAACAGGGAGGGTGGCGGGGACGGTGCCGGCGAGGCTGAGGCCGCGAGCTCGGGCGTCATGCGCCGGTGAGCAGCAGGCGGGCCTCCGGCCGTGCGCCCTCGTGGGTGGGTTCACGGGGCTCCAGCTCCCCGGCGATCACGCGCCCCGGGGAGCCGACAGGATGAGCCCGGTCGGCGACGACGCCGTACCGGCGCAGGTAGTCGAGGAGATTCAGGGCGAGTTCGGGCGGCACGTTGGTGAGCTTGACCTCCACCTCGCTGGCGTCGTGCTTGAGCGTCACCCGCCCGCCGACGGGCAGCGCGACCTGGCCGTCGGGCACGTGATCGCGGCCGGACCAGAACGAGGTGTCCCGGTCGGGAACGGAGCGCGGGTCCAGTCCACCGATGCCGTGAAGGCCCGGCACGAGCTGCTCGATGAGGTTGTTCAGCCCGGCGCGCGCACGCCGCTCGGCCTCCTGGCGGCCGGCGGCTTCCAGCCCCTCGCGGAGAGTGTCCTGGTAGGCGGGCATCAGCCGCCGCAGGACGTCCGCGGCGATGGCATCCGGGTCCCGGTCCATCGACACGGTGATCGGATCGGCGCGCCATCCGCTGTAGCCGTGCGGGTATCCGGTCTCCACGGTGAGGCGGCGGCCGGCGGCGCCCTTGCGGGAACGGCCGTGGTGCAGGAAGGCGAAGTGCATCCCGTCGCGGTGGCGCACCGTCACGTTGCCCCAGTAGGCCGGCGTCATGGTGTGCGTCCAGCCGCCGCCCTCGACGCCACGGGCGTTGAAGGACGCCGCCACCCCGCGCCCGAGAGCATCGAAGTGGGTCAGGGTCCGGGCGAGTTCGCTCTTGCTGCGGGCGTCCTGCAGGAAGTACTTGTCGGGGGAGACGACCGCCGTGAGGGCCTGGTCGAGTGTGTGGTCGGGTACCTGGGTCTGGGCCAAGTCGAGATCTCCTTGATCGGGCGGGCAGGGAACGGTGAGGGTCAGCGCGGCTGGGCCGCGGCCGCGTGCCGGTCACCGAGCTCGGTGACTGCCTCGGTGAGCTCCGGCAGCTCCTCCCAGGCATCGCGCTGCGGATCGGACAGGGCGGCCAGGGCATGGCGCTCGGCGAAGGCCCGGCCCTCGGCGTTGAGACGCAGCTGGTCCTGCTCCTCGACGAGTCCGCAGGCGATCGCCGCGCGCACATCGGTGTGCACGGACGCCTCGAAGGCCGTGTACCGCCGGACGTCACCCTCGGCCAGGCCGCGCAGGACCCTCAGCACGCCGGCCGGATCGAGGTGGTCGTCAGTGTTCGGACTGGCCAGCACGTGGGCGACCGCGTCCTCGAACGCCGTCTCCACCGCCTGCTGGTCGACTCCGTAGGCTCCGACCTCGAGCACACCCCGGGGGCGGAACTCGATACGCCGGCGCACCGCCTGGGTGGTGAACCAGCTCTGGAACTCCCACACGCTGCGGACGTACGGACCGCTGCTCTGAAGCTCGCGCCGGCGGGCGAAGCCGGTGAAGCTCGCGCTGCGCGCATGCTGCGTCTGGAACCGCGGCACCCGGCTCCACACCGCGGTCATCCCGCCCGGCCCGTGCCGGCGCCAGTGTTCCTGCGCGCAGGACTCGACGCGTCCGGTGAGCCGGTCCGCGGCCTCGGGATGTCCCTCGGCCCGGTCGCGGTCGATCGTGCCGGCGTAGACGCTGTTCCACTGCTCGACGAGCTGCTGCGCGTGGCCGGCGTCGAAGAACGCCTCCCGGTGGCCGTTGAGGACGGCGATGTGGAGATCCGTATCCGGACGCGCTGCGGCAACCTCGCCGGCCGCGGCCGCGGTCACTTGGACTCCTCCGGGCCGGCCGATCCGGCGGCGCCGGCGGTGATGCCGGAGTGGCGCTCGCCCTTGCCGGTGAGGGAGACGACCAGGTCCTTCTCGTGGCCGGCGTCCAGATCCTTCATCTCCTTCTTGTAGATCCGGCGGGTGCGGACCAGGCCGTGCTCCAGGAGGCTGCCGAGCGCCACGGCGACGTCGGAGTCGTCGGGCTGGGCGTGCAGGTGCAGCTGGTGGCCGTTGCCGATGACGCCTTCGATCGCGCCGGCGGCGACCTGGTGGCCGGCTGCGGGGGAGGGCACCTCGGTGCCGAAGGACGTCGCCGCGAGGGTCTCCAGCAGGGCGCGCTCGAGCGGGCTCAGGGGGATCTCGGTGCGGCGCACCCCGGGCGTGCGGTTGTACTCCTTGTCCGCGAACCTGCGCACACCCTCGGCGAGGTAGACCGGCCCGGAGGCCAGCTCCTGGACGAGGTAGGGCGCCAGCGCGGGCCGCAGCTGGCTGGCCCGCTGCTTGGTCGTGCCGGTGATCTGCGCGACCTCGGCCATGCCGGCCAGCTCCGGCACGAGCGGCAGGGCCTGCTGGCGGTCGAACTCCTCCTCCGTGAGCACCTCGTAGCCGCTCATCTGGTCCGGGTAGATCTCGTGCTTGAGCAGGGCGCCCTGGACGTACTCGACGCCGCGGGTGCCGGCGTCGACGGGGCTGTCCGCGTCGAGGAACAGGCGCACGGTCAGTCCGCCGGCGGGGGAGGAGCCGATGGAGGCGTCGTAGCGGGACAGGTCCTCGTGGAGAGCGCTGATGATCGGGTCGGGCGGCAGCTCGCTCACGTCGTACTCGACGCGCACGTTGTAGCTGGTCTGGGTCATGGCTTCCTCATCTCGGGGGCAGGGCGGTGACGGCGCGGTCGGCCGGGCGCCGGGAGTAACCCCGGCGCCCCCGGCCGATCAGCGAGTGCGCTGGGGCTTGGGCTTGCCCTTGCGCTCGGTCTCGTAGACGAAGCCGAAGCGCTTGAGATCCGCCTTCGCGTTCTTCAGACCGCGGTACTCACTCGGGGTGCTGGGCAACGTGGTGACGAAGGTCAGCACCTCGTCCTGCTCGGCGGTGGCCTCGGACACGACGAGATACACCTTGTAGTGGCTGCTCTTGGTCTCTATGAACCGAAATCCCTGCTTCTCCGCCTTCTTCTTCAGCTGATTCAGATCCTTCTTAGTAGCCATGTTCTCCCCTAACGCTTAACGCCGTCAAGAAATATGATCTCACACATCACTAAACAACGTCAAGCATTATGAAAATCTAGGTCGAAGGTGGTGGGGAACGACCCCCGGCGAAGCCGCCAGACGGCAGTGACGCGGCCTCGGACACCGCCCCCGAACCGGCAGGGCGCAGCACGGGCGGGCGCCCCGGGGCAGGGATCGACACGAGAGCGTCAACGGCGGAGGCCACGCCCGCCGCACGGCGGTCGCAGTGGCCGGGAACGGGCCCAGCCGCTCCGAGGCGAGCGATATGGTGTCCCCCGGGCAGAGACTGCTGCCTCCGTCCGCACCCGGTGGCCCGGACCCACAGGTGCGCCAGCGGCGGGAAGAGACGAATCGTCACGCCAGTTGAGTCGCCAACCCTTGCGTCTGCCGGCGCGCCGGTCCGGGGAGTCGTGCCGCGGAAACGGACCCCTCCATGTCCAGGGACAGCAACACCATCCTGCTGCGCCAGCAGTACACCGGCGAGCCCCGACAGGCCGCCCACGCCTTCTACCAGGCCCGCGGCCTGTACTTCGGCCTCGTACCCGACGCCACCGACCCCGCCCAGCAGCTCCTCGAAGCCGTCCTCCTCCGTACCCTCGCCCGGCCCCACCCGCAGATCCCCGCGCCCACCGCCGCGGGCACCTTCTTCGGGCTGCGCGGCGTCTCCCCGGACATCGACACGCTCGTGCTGTGGCCCCACACCGACCAGCTGACCCAGCTGCTCGGCCGCATCCTGCCGGTCCGCACCGACAGCGGGATCGCCGGCGTCCCGGGACTGCGGGCCCGTCCGCACCCCAGCCGCACCGACACGCTGCTCCTGGCCCGCCCCGGCCACCGCGCCCACCTCACCCTGCGCGCCCGACCGGCCGCCCTGCAGCAGGCCGAGGACCACATCCTGGCCGCCGGCCTCGAACCGCTGTGGTCGGCGCGTACCTCCCAGCCCGGGGAGCGGCAGGCATGGGAGAGCCTGGCCAGGGCCCTGCCGCCCGAGGAGACGGCACTGTGGAGCCGCGCCCTGCGCCGCGCCGGCCTGCACACCCGCCAGGCGCCGGACTGGACCCGGTCCGCACCTGAGTCCGGACAGCTGGAGGGCCCCAAGCCCCAGCGCATCGCCGCCCGCCCCGTCGGCCCGGCCGGAGGCCCGGCCCGCGGCATCGTCGCGGTGACCAGTGCCCGCGGTCAGGCCGGGCTCGGCTGTACCACCACTGCGCTCACGCTCGCCGGCGCCCTGGCACGCACCGGCGCCAAGATTGCGTTCCTCGGGGCCGACGACCCCAACGGCCTCCACCGAATCCTGGAGCCGACGACGCTGCAGCCGGGCCAGTGGCACGACCTGCTGCCCGACCTGCCGGGACCGGGCACCCTGCGCGGCATGATCGTCTCCCCGAGCGCGCCGAACGCCGCGGAGCTGCTCGCCGACGCCGCCCGCGGGCACGACACCGTGGTCCTCGACGCCGGCGCCGCCTTCCAGCTGCGGCACCTGGCCGGGCACGCGGACGCGGCCGTCGTCCTCACCGACCTCGACCCCGAGGTGTGGGGAAGCACCGAGATCCTCGACCGGCGCCCCGCCTGGGTACAGATGTGGGACTGGCTCAACACCCGCTACCTCACTGCCCGTGCCCGAGCCCGCGACCCGCACTCCCAGCTCCTGCACTTCCTGGACGAGACGTTCGAGATGTACGTCTGGGACCGGGTCTCGGACGACAACGCCGACGTCTACGACGCCGACGACCCGGCGGACACCGCTGCCTGGTGGGACGACTTCCAACCCGACCCCGACGGCGAAGGCGAGGAGAACGAGCCGCTGTCGTTCCCGGAGGACATCGACGCCGAGCTCCTGGACATCCGGCGTCAGGACTTCCTGGCCTTCCTCGCCGGCGAAGGGGCCATCCGCCACCCGGACACCTGGGGCGCCGTCGCCGCCGTGTGGATCGACCACAACCGCAACCTCGACCTTCCGGGCAGCACGGGCGACGGAACCCTCGTCGAGGAGGTCCTGCGAGAGGCCGCCCCGACCGCCATCGCCCGCTGGGGCGAGCAGACGTGGCAGGAGCACCATCCCCGGTGGGCAGCAGCCGGCGCCCACACCCGCAAGGACAGCCTCACCCCCTGGCAGCACCTGATCGAGGAGGCGATCCAGCCCGCCGACCCGGCCGCCACCGCGCGGTTCCTGCTCGCCCACCTGAACCGACCGGACAACACCCCCATCGCGCTGGCGATCGCGCACGTCGACAACGCCCTCGACAACGAGCAGCACCACCTCGCCGTCCTCCGCGACACCCTGCGCGCCGAGGGCATCCCCGCCTTCACCGTCCTGCCGGACCTGCACGATCACCCGGCGCGGGGAGAAACCCTGCAGTTCCTGACACATCCCTCGGACCGGGAGGCCGCCGCTGCCAACCGCCTGGCCCTGGTGGTGGGCGACCTGCTCGCGAACCGGACACGCCCCTGAACGCGCGCCGCGTCCCGCCTGCCGGTGCCGCCGGACGGCGGCCGCGGCTGCGCACTACCGGCTGAGCTCCTCCACACCCAGCCACAAGGACAACACGCCGAAAGCGGCGAAGCAGCCGCTGACGAAGATCCCGAAGAGCTGCCCGAACAACGGCGACCACGCACCGCCCCGTCCCATGACGGTGGCGGTGCGCGCCGGGTTCTTCCCGAGCCGGTAGCGGACCGTCACCGCCTGGCCCTGGGGCATCAGCAGCGCGTCTTCCTCGAACTCCACGTACCGGCCGTCCGCCGTGGTGAACCCGTACACGTGGTGCCAGTAGGTGTTGCCCTCGCTGCCCTCCGAGGAGTAGCGGCGCACGCACACGCCATCGGCGACCAGTCCGCCGAACAGCGACCGGAGCCGTCCGACCAACTGCCGCACCAGAAAGCCGCACAGCACACCGAACGTCGCCAGAAGGAACCCGCCCACAGCCGCCATCCCCATTCGCGCAGGCTAGGCGGCCGGCGGGCCGCGCCTCCAGCACAGATGTCGGGCACGGCGGACACCCCCGAGGGAAGCCCGCGGGGGTGTCCGCAGCCGCCGAAGGCCGCCGTCATTCCCGACCGGGCGAAGCCGTGGCCTTCCGGGCGTCCTTCAAGGCGCTGCTCACCACCGCCCCGAGTTCCTCCTGGACCGGCTTGACCCGGTCGTCGTTCCAGGTCGAGGGCGCGAAGAGGAGCTCCTCGAAGGCCTGCCGCTGACGCACCGTGCACAGGGCGACCACGCCGTGGCCGCGCAGAACTTCAGCCGTCTCGGCGACCGCTTCCGGGCCGCCCATGGGCCGGTACATGTTGGTGATCATGACCACGGGCATCCGCGGGTCCAAGCCCAGGCCGCGAACGCCGCGCAGGAGTGCGGCGGCGGTCTCCTCGCCGGTGCCGGGCCGCTGGCGGCGTTCGATGAGGTCGTCGAAGTCACGGACCCGCGCGGCGTCGCTGCGCACCCCGGCCACCCACCGGCCGATGACCGAGTCCCAGTCCACCCCCGCGGCCGTGACCGGGGCGAGGGCGGCGGCGAACTGCCGGCGCAGTGCGGGAAGTTCCTCCTCGGTGGGTGCGAACGGTGCACGTTCGTCCTGCTCCAGACGGCGGTGGTGCTCCACCCAGTGCGCGCGGACCTCGGACCACACCTCGCCATGGCGCCGGGCCCCCTCGTCCTCGACCGCCGCGAGGAAGGCGGCCCACCCCTGCTCGCGGACGTCCGCGTCCTCGTCCGGGCCGGGCGGGAGCGGGAAGGCGGCGCCGTCCAGGGACCGGGCGGCCGCGGCCACATCCCACCAGCCGTCGCCCCTCACCTCATCAGCCAGCGCCGCGAACCCCTCGGCGTGGTGCGGTCCGTACGTGAGGAAGCGGGCGTCCAGGACCGCCATCAGCGTCTCCGCCGCCGGCCGGGGCAGGTGCGCAGCATCGTGGCGCAGGTGCGCGTTGAACTGGGCGTTGAGCCACCGCATCAGCTTCGCGGTGCGCCAGGTCTCCTGCTCCTCGACGGTGGCCGCGCGTGGCTGTGGGCCGTGCTCGGTTGCCGCGGCGGCGAGGAATTCGGAGGTGCGCACGGCCAGGTCCTCGATGGGGTCCCCGTCGGCGCTGAGGCGCTGCAGGTTACGCAGCCGGTTGTGCGCGATCCAGGAGTCGCGCACCTCGTCCCAGCTGTCCGGGTGCCGGCGCTGCCCCTCGGCGGTGATGAAGTCCAGGAAGTGCCGGCGCCACAGGTCCAGAGGCGCCCCGTCTTCGGGCGGCAGGACGTCGTCGGGGTGGCCGGGCGACCCATCGGCACCCAGGTCCCACCACTCCTCGACGTCCTCGGCATCGTCGACGTCGTACACGTCGACCTCGTCAGGGGCCTCCAGCCGGAGCATGGCGTAATAGAAGAACTCCCGGTCCAGCGCCGTACGCAGCCGGTCGGCGTCGACCTGGTCCGTCGAGGGGCGCCACCACCGGGCGAAGTGCTCGTCGAGCGCGGCGAAGACACGAACCTGCTCGGGCCTGCGGTCGATGACGTCGACCTGGACCCAGTCCCGGGCGCGGTAGTTGTCCGCCACCACGGTCAGGTCAGCGGCCGGGAGACCGGCGAGCTCGGCGGGCGGGCGACCACCCACATCCAGGACCACGACCTCACCGCGGCTCGTCGCCTCCGCGGCGCGCACGTCCAGGTGTTCCCCGTAGTAGCCGTGAGAGGCGGCCAGCAGCCGGCCGCCGCCGGCCGGGGCGAACGGCTCGTGCCACAACGCCGTGTCGTCGGCCGCGTCCTTGGCCACATGCCGCAGCATCGCGTCGTCGGTCACCAGGGCAACGGTGCGCCCGGCGCGGGTCAGCCCGTAGGCGATCTGGACGCTCAGGGTGCTGCAGCCGGTCCCGCCGCGCGTGGAGCGGACGTGCACGATCTGCGGGCGCCGGGAGACCGGCCCGTGCGGGCGCGGCATCAGCGCGGACGCGTCACCGGCCAGCTCGGCGAGCGTGGGCTCCCGCGAGGCCCAGTGGGAGGCGACCTCGCGCGCGAGGAGCGGGCGGCGCAGCGCGCGGCTCCAGGCGGGCGCCGACTCGGCGAGGGAGATGTCGATGACGCGGCGCGGAGTGTCCTCGAGCGCGGTGCCGGCCTGATCCCACAACGGCAGCAGACCCGCCTCCGAGGACAGACGGCCGGCCTCCCGGATATCGCGGGGCTGCGCGGCGAGCAGGACCTGTTCCGAGGCGCCCACCCTGCTCAGGGCCAGGTACTTGCCGTCGCGGACCCAGCGCAGCCCGGCAACACCGGAGACTGTCGGGACGGTGTCGCTCGTGCGGCTGGGCAGCAGGCGGACCAGGACCTCGGCCTCGGAGCCGGTCACCGGCCACAGCCTCAACTCGTTGCCAGGCCCCGGGCTCGCCTTGGCGACGCCGAACAGGCTCCCGCTCAGGGGGAGGGGATGCAGACCCCCGACCGGCCGGGTGAGCGCGAAGAGCAGCGCCGCCTCCAGAGCCTGCTGCTCGGCGGACGCGGCGTCGGGGGCCAGACCGTGAAGGAGACCGTGCGCGCGGATCCAGGACAGAGCCTGGGCATGGTTCTCGCCGGTGACAGCGGCGCGGGCGGCGGTGTTGCGGTCGGCTTTCGCCATGATGTCCCGATTCTCGGCGTGGCTCCCGGACCGGCACGCCGCGAGTGGGCGCAGCAGAAATTCAGTTCACTGTGGGGATCTCCCCCTTAGCGCCTGGGATGCACGCGGGTCCGGGCCGCAATGCGAGGCGGGCGGCAGCAGGTCTGCCTGCCCGTCATCGTAGCGGCGGCAGACCGCGCGCACAGGCAGACCCCCACGCTCGGGCGCGGGGAACGGAAGGGATGCGTCGACGAAGATCAGCCGAGTCCGCGCGGAATGCGGGAGCCGCAGGGCCGGGCGCTGTGCAGGGGTCATGAACGGGCGGTGTCGCGCTCCGCCTTCTTCGCCTTCGCGGCCTCTTCGGTCGGGGCCCAGTTGCCGGCGGCGTCCTGGATCGACAGGTCCAGGTACAGGCGCGCCAGCGCGATGTACTCGGCACGCTGCCGGGAGCTGATGTTCTCCCACGACGCCTGCGCGGCGTACGCCTGGGCCTTGTCCCGATTGGTCGTGTAGTAGTCGAAGTTCGGCTTCATATGCCGCATGACGTGGGTTCCTTCCGAATGGGCCGCGCTCGACGGCCGAACAAGTGGTGGGTGCCTGGTGCCGCGGCTCTTTGCCCGACGGCCGTCGCACAGTCGTGGCGCGTGAGGGAGCGGCTTCTGCGGGTTGTGCGTGAAGATCGAGTCAGGCGTGCGGGCTGGGAGCGGGCCGGTCAGCCGTGGGTGACGCGCACAGCGTGGCCCGCGCCGAGGGCGACTCCCCGCTGTTCACCCCGCCGGACTGGTTGATGCCCTCCTGGCGGCTGATGTCGACGATCATCCGCAGCATGGTGTCAGCGGGCTTCATGCCGTTGCCGCGCCGCAGTCCCTCCAGAACGAACAAGTCCATCGGGTCGCTCTCCAGGCCATGGTGCCCGCCCGCGCGAGTGGGCTGCCCGGTGCCAGGCTCCGGCAGTCGTCGTACCTTCTCGAACGGCTCTGACTGGTCCGGCATCCCGGCGCCCCCTCCAGTAGTTGTTCGCATGATTCTGAGTGTTCACCGGTTGCGTGATCCGCTCGGTGCCGCTGCTCCGCGCGGCTGGCCGCAGGCGGGTCAGAGGTTGATCAGGTCGCGGATCGCGTCGGGCAGCTGGGCGACCTGGTCGGGGCGGTCGAAGTAGTAGTCGCGGATGCGGCCGGCCAGCTCGGCGTCCACGGTCACCTGCTGTGGCGCCGCCGGCAGTCCGAGCGCGTCGCGTGCGGCGTCGTCCAGGTGCGCGGCGAGCGGCTGGTAGTTCCGCCCGTCGGCCTGCGCCACCAGCTCGTCGAAGCTGGGGCGCGGGCCGACCTTCGGGAGCGGTCCGACCGGGCGGAGTGCCGGCTGGTCCGCCAGTCGCGAGTCGCGGGGGGTGGGCTGCTGGTCTGTCATGTCGTCCTCCAGGGTCTGGTGGGGAGTTTCGGGTGCTCCTCACCCTGAAATACATCCTACTCACATTATTAAACTTTGTCAAGCGATATGGAAAAGTAGCGTCAGTGGCGGGGGATCTCGTTCGTGTCGACGAGCTGGACCACGACGCACTTGCGGCCCCGGATCGTCACGTTCTCCTGGATGCCCACGGACACCCAGTTCGAGCCGCTCTCCTGCAGCCGCTCCCGCTCCAGATTCCCGTACTGCGACACATGCGCCACCGCGGCCCCGCGGCGCGAGACCATCTCGAACACCACGGCATGGTCGGCTTCTCCGTAGCGGCCGTCCTCCTCCCAGTCGGTCCGCGCGAAGTACGGGTCGGCCGCCACGTTCGGGCAGTGCGACGAGGAGAGGAACGATGGGCTGTGATACCGGCTGCCGGCCGGGAAGTTCTCCCTCGCCCACTGCGCGACACGGTTGCCTTTGCGGACCTCCAGCGGGGGAGTGAACCCGCGGAAGGTGTGGTGCGGGACCTCGGCCGTGCCTGCCGAGCGGATCGCCGAGTTGATGTTCTCGGTGACCACCCGCATCGGCACGTCCATTTTCTCCGCCGGCTCATCGAGGCTGCGCCCGTTGTAGAGGTGGGCGTTGATCTGCCGGTACCTCGAGCCGGTGTAGGTGCGGACCCAGTGGTTCTGCTCGGAGCTGAGGCCGGCGCCCCACGCGTTCGACTCGGGTTCCAGGTCACCGGCCCGGTGCTCCTCCAGCTGGTCCCGGTACGGGTCGCGGCCCAGGCCGTGCCGCTCCCAGGGCCGGGCCGCCTGCCGGCTGCGCGCCGCGGCGATGATCTGCTCGGCGTGATCGGCGGGGACGCGGTCGTAGATGACCTGCCCGTTCTCGACCCGGTAGGGCCAGGGCGAGTCGGCGAGCGCCTGGTAGCGGCCGTGGTCGAGCCGGTTGAACACGACCCGGGCGTGCGGCGGTTCATCTCCGTCGGCCGGATACACGGTCGCGGAGCCGGCGAAGTCGTCGCCGCGCCAGGCCACCGTCTGCCCGCCGTCGGCGCGCGGCACGAACGTCGCGGCCCCGCCTGCCCCGCTGGCCCGCGCGAACGCGTCGGCAGCCCGGACGTGCTCGGGGTACTCCGGCATCTGCGCCGCGCCCCAGTCGTCCTCGGCCGGCTCGGGCTCCCGCGCGGGCATCGCCCACGCGACGCGGGGATCGGCGGCGGGGTAGCGCGGCGTCTGCTTGCGGTCGCCCAGCATGGTGCGCGTCGCGGCCGCGGACAGCTTCGCGTTGTCCGCGTACAGCTTCGCCTGCTCGTCGTCACCGTTCTCGACGGCCTGACGGGTCTTGGCCTCCCACATCTGGGCCGTGGCGTACGCGCCGAGCGCGGGGTGCCCGGCGCCGGCCATGGCGACGTCCTTGCGCAGCGCGGTCGAGGCAGCACGACGCGCGGCCCGAACGGCCGGGTGGGACGAGCCGCACCTGCGCCCGCCCTTCGATTGCGACCTGCACAACGGAGGTGCCCTCCCTTCCTCGCCCGCGATCCGCGGGGCTGCCCCGGCAGGCAGCAACGCGATCTTGGAAGGGGTGGCCTGTGGACAGAGACCGGGGACCGGCGCAGGTCAGAGCAGCGAATGCGCGGGAGGCCCGGCGCGGGACGGTGCCTCCGCGCATCCGCGTGCGTTACATCCGGGCTCAGTACCGCTTGGACTCGTTCACGTCGGCCAGCTGCACGACCACGCAGGGCTGGCCGGCCACGTTCACGTTCTCGTGCACACCGACCACCACGAACTCCGACCCGCGAGGCATCAGCCGCTCCCTCTCGGCGTTGTCGAACTCCGAGATGTGCGCGACCGCGGCGCCGCGACGGGAGACCGTCTCGAAGACCACGCCGTGATCGGCCATGCCCCACTCGCCGTCGGACGACCAGCCGCGGTTGGTGAACCCGGCGGCCACCGCCGGGCAGTGGGAGACCGACATGTACGAGTCGTCCCGGTAGCGGCTGCCGACCACGAAGTTCTCCCGGGCCCAGCCCGCGACCCGGTTCTCCTTACGGACATCGAGGGGCGGGGTGTACCCGCGGAAGCACCGGTGCGGCTCCTGGGACTGCCCAGCGGCCGCGATCGCGGAGTCGATGTTCCCCGTCACGACCCGCATCGGCGCGTGCATGCCGTCGGCCGGCTGGTCGAGGTCCCGGCCCTTGTAGAGATGCTCGTTGATCTCGCTGTACGAGTGGCCGGTGTACGTCGTGACCCACTGGCGCTGGCCGTGGTCCAGATTGGACGCCCACTGCTCTGACTCGGGCACCAGACGATCGGCCGTCACCTCGTCGAGGCGATCCCGGTGCCGTGCGTCGTTCAGGCCGTGCCGCTCCCACGGCTTGGCCGGCCGGCGGGAGGCCGCCGCGTGGATGATCTGCTCGGCGTGGTCGACCGGGACGCGGTCGTAGATGACCTGCCCGTCCTCGGTCCGGTAGGGCCAGGGCGAGTCAGCGAGCGCCTGGTAGCGGTCGCGGTCGAGCCGGCTGAACACGACCCGCGCGTGCGGAGGCTCGTCGCCCTCGCCCGGGTAGACGGTGGCGGCGCCACCGAAGCCCTGGTCGTTCCAGGCGGTCGTCTGCCCGCCGTCATCCCGAGGAGGCAGCACACGGGCCCGCCCGCCGATGCCCGCCGCGCCGGCCAGGGCACGCGCCGCGCGAGTCTGCTCCGGCGGCGGCGGGGGCGGCTCCGCGCTCAGCGCTGCCGGATCGTCGGCGTCCGGGTAGGGCTGCTTGGGCTGCTTGCCACGGGCGTACGCACGGGCAGCGGCAGCGCACTTCTTCGCGTTGTCCGCGTACATCCGCGCCCGGTCGTCGTCACCCTCCTCCAGGGCCTCCTTGGTGCGCGCCGTCCACGCCTGCGCGTTCGCGTACGCCGCCTGAGCATTCGGGTCACCAGCCTCGGCGACGGTCTTGCCGAGCTGGGCGGAGGAGGCTCGCCGCGCCGATCGCATGGCCGGCTGCGACGACGTACACCGCCGGCCCCCCTTCGAGATGGACCTGCACACGCCCGCTCCCTTCTGCCGCTTGCCGCGCGACCACCCGGCCGGGCGGTTCGGCGATCTTGCGGAGAGGGGCCTGTGGACAGAGGACGCTCACTGCGCGGGCCATGGGGGGGAGGGCCCCAACGCGAAGAGGCGGGGCGGCCGGTGGGCCGTCCCGCCTCCAGCAGGGGGTGAGGATCAGGCGAGGTACTCGGCGACCAGGTCGGCGAACTCCTGCTCGCTGAGGATCTTCGTGCCGAGCTGCTCGGCCTTGGCCAGCTTGGACCCGGCGCCCTCGCCTGCGACGAGGATCGTCGTCTTCTTCGAGACGCTGCTGGCGGAGGCCCCGCCCGCGTTCTCGATCAGCTCGTTCATCTGGTTGCGGTTACGTCCGGCCAGAAGCCCGTGCATCCCGCCCGTGACCACGACCACCTGGTCCGCCAGCGGCTTGCTGTTGCTGGTGCCGCTGACCTGGGTGGTGGGTTCGATCATGTTCACCCCGGCGTCCGCGAGCTTCTCGATGACCGGCCCCATCGCGTAGATGTGTGCGGCGATCTTCGGTGCGTTCGCGCCGGGCAGCTTGTTCACCTCGGCGAGTGCGGCGGCGTCGGCGGCCTGGATCTTGCTCATCGAGCCGAAGTGACGGGCGATCTCACGAGAGAGGGTGCGGCCGGTCCGTACGATCCCCAGCGCACAGAACACCCGGTTCAGGGGCTGCTGCCGGGCCTTGTCCAGCTCGGCCAGCAGCGAGTCGGCGCGCTTCTCGCTCCCGGTCGCCTCGGCCAACTGCGCGCGGGTGAGGGCGAACAGGTCGCCCAGGTCGTTGACCAGGCCCGCCTCGACGAGGGCTTCCAGATAGGTGACGCCGAGCCCGTCGATGTCGAGCTGGTCGCGGCCGACGGCGTACTTCAAGGAAGGCAGCAGGCCGCACGAGCCGTTCACGCCGCCCGCGCACTCCCACCGCTCGCCCGACTTGTCGATGTCCCCGCCGCACTTCGGGCAGGACTCGGGGAAGACGATGTCGCTCTCCTCGCCCGTGCGCAGCGCGGTCACGGGGGACTCGATCCGGGGAATGATGTCGCCGGCCTTCCACACCTTCACGGTGTCGTTGATCTTCAAACCGCTGTCGCGGATGAACGCCGGGTTGTGGAGGGTGGCGTAGGTGACGACGCTGCCGTCGACCTCCACCGGCTTCAGCACGGCGCGCGGGGCGATGATGCCGGTGCGTCCCACGTTCCACTCCACCGCGAGGAGCTGGGTCTGCGCCTCGACGGCCGCGAGCTTGTAGGCGATCGCCCAGTGCGGGTGGCGGGTGGCGAACCCGGCGGCCTTCTGCTCGGCGAAGTCGTTGGCCTTGATCACCACGCCGTCGATCCCGAACGGCAGCTGGGGCCGCAGCGCCTGGATCTCCTCGACGCGGGCCTGGGCCTCGGTCAGCGTGGCGCAGACCTTGAGTCCGACCTCGGTGCTGCCGGTGGTCTGCACGCCCAGGGCGGCGACCTGGGCCATGACGGCCTGGTGCGTCTCCCCGGCCAGGAAGTCGACGTCGTCCAGGCCCACCGCGCCGTAGGCGAAGAACGTCGTCTCGATGACGTACGGCCGGTCCTTCGCGCGGAGCGTGCCCGCGGTGCCGTTGCGCGGGTTGGAGAACATCTTCGCCTTGTGCGCGGCGCGGATCTCGTTCGCCTTCTGGAACTGGGCCTGCGTCAGCAGCACCTCGCCACGGATCTCCACCGTCACGCTGGCGGGCAGCTGGACGGGGAGACCGATGATGGTGCCGATGGCGTGCGAGAGGTCCTCACCGTGCGTGCCGTTGCCGCGGCCGACGAGCTGCACCAGACGGCCGTCACGGTAGCGGGCGGCGATGGCCGCCCCGTCCAGCTTCGGTTCCACCGCGTAGCCGCCGGTGACCGGGCCGCCGATCCGGCGGGCCAGTGACGCGCCCCACTTCTGAAGGCCTTCGGTGTCGAAAACGTTGTCCAGGGAGAGCATCGGCACGGTGTGCGCGACATCCCCGACGGGTGCCGCTCCGCCGCCGACCTTGCCGGTGGGGGAGTCAGCCCGGGTGTGCTCCGGGTGCTCGCGCTCGTAGGCGGCGATGCCGCGGGCGAGGGCGTCGTACGTGGCGTCGTCGAGGGTGGTGTCCCCGTCGTCGTAGTACGCCGTGATCGCGACGAGGGCCTGGTTGACCGCGGTCTCGTAGGCGGTGCGGTCGGTCAGGGAAACGGCGGGTGCAGCAGTCGTCATGCAGTGATCCTTACGTAGGGGTCTGACATTGCGCGGCGCGTGGCCGCGAGGAGCTATGGCAGTTCGAGGTGGGCGGCGCACACCCACGACTGGACCCAGCCGTGGGTGACGCGGTCGATGAGGACGTCGTGGCTGTTGGTCCCGGGCTCACACAGCCCGCACTCCACGTGCTCGCTGCGCAGCAGCTGGAGCGGGGTGAAGCGGGAGGTCCCCGGCATGGTCCACCGCTCGACGCTGACGGTGTCGTTGTCGTGCGGGCGGTAGCTGACGGGGACGCGTGCCATCCCCGGAAGGCCGTGGTGGTCGGCGCCGGTCACGGTGACCGTGGTGCCGCCCACGTTGAGCAGATCGCCCTCGCGCAGTTCGCGGGCCTCGACGGCGGTGATGACGGAGCCGGTCCAGACGATGGCGCCCGCGGGCAGGTCAGCAAGGAACATGGGGCAGCGTCCTTTCCAGACGGTGATGGGCAGCAGGACCGGGAGCCGTGCGGGGCGGGCCGGTCACCGGCCTCCCCGCACGGCTCCCGGGGCTACGCGACGGCCGCGAAGGCGCTGCGGATGGTCTGGAGCTGCTTCTCCGCCGTCTTGACGCGCGGCCTCAGCTCCTCCAGCTCGCGGGTGGTCTTGGTCAGCTTCTTCAGCGCGGCGTCGAGCTCGGCGCTGTACCACGTGGCCTTCTGCGCGCGCTCGATGAGCTCGGCCAGCGTCAGCCCGCTCACGTCGATGGCCGAGGGGTCCGGGGCCGCCTTCGGCGTCTGGGTCTGGTTCTTGTGGACCTTGGTGTGCGGCCACACCCCGCTGGCCTTCGGCCGGGTGAACTCGCAGTTGGGCCAGACGCAGTTGTAGACCACCGTGCCGTCCGACAGGAGGACCTTCAGGACCTCCTTGAAGTAGCGGGGGTTCTCCGGGGTGCTGCGCGGGGTCTCGGCGAATTCGAACTCGATGACCTCAAGGCCGTTGAGGGTTCCGTTGGCGGTTGCCACAGGTGCAGCTCCTAACGTGAGCAGAGGAAAGGGAAGTTGAGGGGGGAAGGGGGCCACGGGGTGCCGGGGACGGGACCGACGCCCCGTGGCCGGTCGGTGAGCCGCTTCACGGCGGCCAGCTCGGGCGGCAGGCTTGACGGCCGACGAGGTCGAGCACCCACGACGGCGCCCCGCGCAGGAGCGGCCCGTGGTCACGTCCTCTTGGCCGGTTCAGCGGATGCGGGTGTGGCGAGCGGCGATGTCGGCGCTGCTCAGCGGGCAGGTCGGGCAGGGCCGGGGTGCGGCGGCGGTCGGCGGGCCGGACTTCCAGGTCAGGCCGCGACCGCACCGCGCCGACACTGACGAGATCCAGTAGCTGGCGCGCTCCTCGGCCCACAGGCTCTGGGGGTGGCCCGCCCAGTAGCGGGTCGACCAGAGGCCGGCCGCGATGTGGACGTAGTGGCCGTCCTCGTGGGCGCTGACGCCGTACCCGTACCGGGCGGCGTCGCGTGCGGCGTCAGGTGACACGGAAATCTCCGTCGCTTCAGTCGCTGTGGTCGCTGAGGGAGGGGGCCGCCGGGAGCGGGTGGGGGTGCTCCCGGCGGCCGGTCAAGGGCCGGTCAGGCGGCCAGCGCGAGGAGCTGGCGGTGGGCGGCGGTCTTCTTCTTGGTGACCGCGCCGATGTCGGACAGCGACCGCGCGGCGCGCGCCGAGACGGTGTTGGCCTTGGCGTAGTGGTCGAGGTACTCGCCGATCGCGTTCCAGCCCGCCCACGCGGTGCCCCGGATGCTCTCCTGGGTGGCCGCGTTCTCGAAGAGGCCGCGCAGGGTGGTCATGCGCTCCTCGTAGTTCTTGCGGGTGCGGGTGGTGGGGCTGGTCGGGATGGGCCACAGGTCGCGGCTGGTGACCAGCTTCTCGAACTGGCCCATCGTCAGCGGAGTGTTGAGCATCCGCTCGGCCTCACGCTCGAACGCGTCCTGCCAGTCGAAGAGGACGGCCAGCTCGTTCTCCAGCGTGACGAGCTTGTCCAGAGCAGAGCGGGTGTGGGGGACCGACACCTTGTGCTTGGCGCCCGCGATGATGATGCGCTGCATGTTGCCGCAGTCCAGGCGCGTCGGGCCGATGTGCAGGGAGTTGGACGAGGAACCGTCGTGGCTGCCGAAGAGGGTCAGGTGCATGTTGTGCTCGTCGACCCCGCCGATACGCACGGTGCCCGGCAGGCTCATCGAGATGAAGAACTTCTTACCGCCGTCGTACGCGCCCGCCTTGTGGAAGACGGCGCCGCTCTCGCGGCGGGCAAGGTCCAGCACGTTCTCGTACGCCTCGATCTGAACCGGGGTGTACTTGCGGCCCACGGCGCTGAGGTACTCGGTGGCAAGGGTGCGCGGGTTGGTGCGAACGGTGGCGCGGGTGTCGGGCATCTTCACCTCGGTGGCGCTGACACCGTCCTCGTGGATCGTGACCTCGCTGGCGGTGACGTTGCCCATGAGGCGGACGTCCCAGTCGCGAAGGTCGGCCATCTCAAGGGCCTCGCGGGCGGTGCTCGCCTCGCTGACGTCGGCGCCCAGGATGCTCCAGGCGTCCTTGCGGCCCGGGGCGCGAAGGGCGGTTCCGTTGGTGGGGATCTCAAGAACAGTCACAGGCAATAGCTCCTCAGTCGACTGGGGGCCCGTCCGACCCCTGACCCTTTTAATAATACGCACGTGGTACTCTTGAGTCAAGTTAAAAGGGTCAATGAATGAGAGTGCCGCCCCAGCACCCCCGCGGACATGCAAAAAGGCCCCGCCGGAGCACAAATCGTCAACCGGCAGGGCAGCGGGAAAGGCGTGCGGGACACTCACTCGTGGCGCAGGAGAGTCCTCGGAGGAGAAACATGGTGGGGCGTACGGAAAGGCCGGCCAAGAGCCAGGCCGTCGCGATTGCGGTCGTGGTCGTCGGCGTAGTGGCCTTCGCGGCCGCGCTGGTGGCCAACTCGGCTCAGCAGGCCGCAGCCACGTGGACGGCGATCACGCTCGTCGTGGCGTGCACCGGGTGGCTCGCGTGGGACGGCTGGCGCCGGTGGATGCGCGAGCGGGCGGAGCGGCGCGAAGAGCCCACGGCGTAGCGAGCAGGGTCCGCGACCTGCGAACAGAAGAAGCGGGGCCGGACAGCAGACCGAAGTCTCCCCCTCCGGTGAAGAAAGGGGTGTGCAAGACCGTCCGGCCCCTCACCACGAAAGCCGCCGCTCAGGCCGCCGAGGCGGCTGGGGCGAGGCCAACGCACCGCCAACTGTAGGCCCGGCACTGGCGAAGCCCTGTCCCTTGCGGGACGGGGCTTCGGTGTTCCTCAAGGCTCCAGGGGAAGGCGAGGAAATGTGGTGTCCCTGGCGCGACCTGCTCGAACGCCGACCGGGCCGCGGTGTGCCTGATGCTCCTGTGATCGTTGTGACCCGAGCGGGGGTCGGGCAGGCGTGCGACGCGCACCGCGCACGAGGGGGAGAGCATGATCGACCGGAACACGGCGCAAGGCGCACGGGAGCTGGCCTGGCACGCGCACCTGGAGGTGGCGACCCGCACGCCGTACCTCGACGCCAGGCCGGGACGCGACCGCGACTGCCTCGTTGGCGAAGCCCTGTACGACAGCTTCGCCGTTCACACCGCGTTGCACCGGCTCGCCGCCGGCATCACCCCCGATTCCGCGCTGGTCCCGCTCCTCCTGCCCGCGCTGATGGCCACCCGGAATCTGTTGGCGCTGCGCTCGTCGTGGACCGGCTACTGCAACGAGAGGTTCGCCCTCGACCCCGCGGCAACGGACAAGACGAGCGAGATGTCCCGGCAGTACGTGGCCGGTGACGACGTACGCGCCTGGCCGGACTTCGCCGAGGGCAGGCCGCGTACGGGGAGGCGACGAGGGCGGTCCGCGAGCTCAAGCTGACACTCGGCCAATGCATGACGGTGCCCGGCCTCGAGAAGAGGCCGGGCACGCCGGGCACCGTACGCACGCGTCCCGCAGGCTGCCGCTGCCCCGGGCGGGGGCGGCGCGCATGGGCGATGGGAGACGTCAGGCGGCCTGGCGGATGATCCGCTCGGTCTCCTCGTGTCCGTACTCCGCGACGAGGTAAGCCACCTGCTTGTCCAGGCCCTGGTTGTTGACGTCGTCGGCGGCCTGACGGCCGGCCTCGTCGTGCAGCTCGTCGGTGTCAGTGCCGTCGTCGGCGGAATTGGACGCGTCGCTGGCGTACTGCGAGGCGGCGTCGTGCACGGCCTCGTCCAGGTCGATCGGGTCGATCCCGAGGGAGTGGGCGAGGGCGAGGAGCCGGTCGGCGTGAGCGGCGTCGGCGGGGCTGAGCGGGGCGTCGGCTTCGATGTCGAGCAAGGCATCTCCTGCTTTGTCGGGGCGGTCGGGGAGGGGGCAGAACACGGCGTCGGGCGATCAGGCGTCGGCCGGGGCCTCGGTGGGTTCGGCGGGCTGGATCTTGCGGTTGCGGATCAGCCAGTCGCGGACCTCGGCGACGTCGCGGGTGCGGCGGCTGTCCTTGGCGGGGAAGGGGTCCTCGACCTTGTCCGGGGTGTAGGCGCGCGCGTAGTGCTTGAGCGACTCGATGTTGAGCCCGAACTCGCGGGCGAGTGCACTGGCCCCGAGCCGGCGCGACTCCTTCGCAGGAGCGGCGGCGGCCTGCGGGCGCAGCGCGACCTGCCCGGCGTTTTCCAGGTCGAGGAGATCGGACAGCCACTCCGTCTGTCCCGGCTCCTCCAGGTGGAGCACCTCTGCCAGCCACTCCACGGGCGTGTTCGAGCCGGCCGTGCGCGCGAGCCGGGCCCGTTCGACCACGTCGCGCTGGCCGGTGGTGAGTCCCAGCTCGTCCAGGTAGATCCGGCCGTCGACGGGCTCCGAGCCGTCCGTTGCCCGCTTCAGCAGCCAGGCGCGGAGATCTGCCCAGTCCCGCGCTCCGCTCTCGTCCGCCGCCGGGAGCGGGTCGCTCTTGCGCAGGAACCAGGCCCTGACCTGGCTCCAGGAACGCTTGCCGTCGTCGTCCGCAGGGGGGAACGGGTCCTCGGCCTTCTCCGCCGGGTAGCGCTCGGCGTACTTATTCACCGCGCGCCGCGTCAGGTCCAGGAGGTCGGCCAGTTCCAGGGTGTCCAGCAGCACCTGCGTGGGCTGGACGGAAAGGACCTTCGCGGTCAGATCGCGCGGGCCGGGCCGGTCGGTCCGGGTGAAGGACTGGTCGGCGTACCACTCCAGCACGGCGTCCCGGTCGCGGTAGACCGTGCGCCCCCCGAAGTCGGCCTTGCCGCCGGGAAACGTGGGGTCCTTCGCCCAGTTGTGGATGTGGGCGCGGCCGGTGGCCTCGGCGATCTGTGCGGCGGTGACACGCTCGGGCAGCGCCGCGAAGGCCGCCTTAACCTCTGCGATGTTCTTCATGAGGGGACTCCGGGTGGACGTATTGGCAGCTCAGGGCGGGACTTGGTGATTCATTCCACCCTCTCGGATTCCCTAATGTTCTCACGAGGGGGGTTTAGTGTCAACTTTGAGGGTCGCTCGCGAGTGGCGGAAGTGGCCGGCCGTCGCGGCGCGGGGCGGGGCGGGGAGTGGTCCGCCGGCCGCGTGCACGGCGGCGCGCCCGGCGGCGGTCAGCCGGAGCAGGTGAGGGTGGCCGCGGTGCTCGGCGCCGGGATCCGGTGCGCCCAGAAGATGGCCGCAGCCGTCCAGGAACCCGGCGAGGCCGAGCACCTCCAGCGCGTGGACGTCCGCCTCGCTGACGAGCATCGGGTGGATGCTGCTGGAGGCCCGGACGGCGGCGTCGCGGAGCGCGGCGAGCCGGCGAGGGGTCAGGCGGGGCGGCATACGGTCATCCCCAGGTCACGTCGCGGCTGCGGTCGGCGCACCACTGGGCGAGATCACGCAGCTCGGCCAGGCGATGCTGGAGGTAGCCGGCCCGGCGGCCGCCCATGTGAATGCGCCCGCTCCAGTAGCCGTCGACGCCTGAGTCCTCGGGGGTCAGGGCGAGTGCGACCAGGACACGGCCGAGGAAGTCCCCGGCCGGCAGCCTGCCCGCATCGCACGCCGCGTGCCAGGGCCCGGCGGTATCCGGGGCGGCGCCGGGAAGAGAGCGGTCCTCGCGCGCGGTGGCGCTGAGGGCCGGCGTCGTGTCGGCGGCGGACGGCTCCGGTGCCAGAAGGCCGAGGAGCTCCGCCAGGCGCACCGCGTTGGGCTCGGAGACGTTCACCTCCGGGATGTCGCCGTCGGGGTCGACGTCGTGCACGTACAGCGGGTAGTCCGGGCAGATGTCGGGCATCGCGCAGCCGGGCAGCGGGTCCCGGGAGCCGGTGGCGGGGAGTGCGGCGAGGGCCTCCTCGTACGTGTCGTGCCGTGGGGCGAGAGCGGTGGCCCGCTCGCAGCCGCAGCTGACGACGAAATGGCCGGCCGGTCGCCAGTCGGCGGTGAAGGTCACGGACACGGGCGCGCGCCTTTCTTGTCTCTGTGCAGCGGATCGAATGCCGGGGCGGGTGGGTGTTGCGGACTCCGCAACACCCACCCCGTGCGGTCAGTAGCGCGCGGCGACCGGGCCGATCTGGTGGAGCGGCGAGGTGAACGGGCTCTCCATGCCGGGGTCCGTGCCGAACAGCGTCCGGTGGATCGCGCGGGCGTGCACCCACTCCTCGTCCCAGTCGCCGTCGCTGTCGATCGCGAAGCAGTCGGGGGCGAGGGTGTGGGCCCGCAGCATGACTGCGGTGACCGCCATGTCGTACGGCTTGGGCCGCGCGAAGCCGGTCTTGCAGAAGGAGTAGGTGAAGCCCCGCTCGTCCTCGAACTCCGGGTCCAGCTCGATGGCAAAGGTCTCGTAGTCCTCGCCGGCGGCCATCAGGCCGTTGAAGACGATGGCGTCCTCGTCGATCCGGGGTACCCCGGTGCCCGCGCCGCCCGCGAGTGCGATGTCCTGGCTCTGTTCGACCAGATCCAGGATCGCCGCGGCGTCCAGGCGCAGCTGCAGCCAGATGGACCGGAAGTTCTCCGCCTTGGGCGTGTACGCGAAGTAGTTGACGTGTCCCATGGCGGAGCTCCTTGCGTCGGGTACGGGTTCGTGGTGTGCCGGCCGGGCGCTTGCATCACCCGATCAGCTATTCACTAATGTACTCGATACGGGGATATTCGTCAAACTGTAAGGGTCGCGTGTGGCGCCGGGGTCCGGCGTGTGCGGCCCGAGAAGGTTCTACGCGGCGGCGGCCGAGCCGTTCGCGGACATGCCGCCGAGGGTGCGGAGGTGGTGCTCGCAGCCGTGCGCGAGCGTGCGCACGTGGGCGTCGAGCGTCTTGTAGTCGACGCCGTCCCCGAGGCGCAGGCCGCGGGCGGTCTCCAGGGTCTGCTGTTCCACGGCCGTGAGCGCGTACCCCTTGGCGACGGCGACCTCGATGTGGGCGAGAAGTTCCGGCACGCTCATGCCGGCGAACGGGAAGCCGTGGCGGTTGTGGGCGCCCAGGCGAGGGTTCGGCGGGATCCCGAACGTGTAGTCGCGACGGAACGTCCCGCACGCCGTCTCCGAGCGGTCCGCGATGCCGGAGAGGTCCGACACGTGCTGCACCGCCAGGACGCCGCAGTTCTCGCAGGGGCCGGCGTGCTGCTGGTACTCGCGGCACACGTCGAGGTGCTGGGCGCGGGCTGCGTCCTCTGCCTCGCGAAGGGTGCGGAAGTCGTCGGGCTCGTGCCAGTCGTAGTACTGGGCGTTGACGTAGTAGTCCTCCTCGAACCGGCCGTTGTACGACCAGCGGCCCTCGGGGGTGTAGACGGTCGTCGTGAGGTCGTGCGGGGTGAGGATGAGCCCGTTGTCGGCCCACACCTGGGCCGTGCAGCCGCATTCGGGGAACCGGCGCACCCAGGAGACCGAGATCATGTCATCGCCCATGGCGCCCGCTTCGAAGGTGAACGGCTCCGGGTGCCAGATGCGCTTCACCTGGGCCCACGCGTCGGCGAGGGTAATGGATGCGGCGATTCCGGAAGCGGTCAGAACCAGCGGCAGGGCGGGCGGGGTCACGGTGCTCCTCAGTGGTTCGGTGTGCGGGATGGTGGCGGGCCGCGGCGGACTACTTGCCGCCGACGAGCTTCACCGAGGCGACGCGGTGCAGATGGAGCTCCGGCTCGAACGCGTCCGCGTAGTCCTTCACCGGCCCGTCGTAGATGGACGACATCTCGAACGCCTCCTGCCAGGTCAGCGGTTCGAGCCTCCCGCCGTCCACCACCCAGGCCCTGAGCAGGAAAGACCCGTCGTCGTTCTTCGTGTGCACGGTGACGGCTGCGCCGAGTTCCAGCGTGCGCGAGGCGGTGGCCACGTAGCGCATCAAGTCGTCCTCGGCGGTGACCTTCGTTCCGTCCGTCACCATCAAGCGCGCGAACAGCGGCTCCTCGCCCAGCTCGCCCTCGTGCTGGAGATGCATGGTCATGAGGTGGTTGCCCTCGCCGAGCCCGCTCCACAGTGCCCGCAGGAGCAGGTCCGGCATGAAGCCGAAGCGGTCGGTGTACTGGTCGTGCGTGATCGCCAGGGTGGCCGCCTCCGTTTCGATGAGCTTGCGGCAGACCGTGCGGACGCGGGCGCGGCGGGCCTGGGTCTCCGGGTTCGTCGACTCGCTGG
The DNA here is from genome assembly GCF_039540215.1 of Streptomyces tremellae. Lineage (NCBI taxonomy): Bacteria > Bacillati > Actinomycetota > Actinomycetes > Kitasatosporales > Streptomycetaceae > Streptomyces > Streptomyces tremellae. The sequence continues at coordinate 20,277 of NZ_BAABEP010000002.1, read as the reverse complement.
CGCTCATGTGGTGTGCCTCCTGGGGGTGGGTGATCCCTGACTAATCACCAATGTACTCGATAAGGGTATTATGGTCAAGTTATTAGGGTCGAACGGGTCGGGGGTGCGGACGCGGCGCCAGCGGGCCAGCGCCAGGTCGGTGAGAGTGCTAGGAAGTGCGGTGCTGGCGCGCCGTTTCCGCCTGTGCGAGGTGCGTGAGGACCAGCGCCGCGGCCGCGCCCTCGGGGGAGTGGAACGGCTCCGTGATGCCCGGTCCCGTCCACCGGCCGTCGGCGGTGCGGCGCACCGGGCCGAGGCCCGTGGCGCCGATACGGACGGACTGCTCGCCGGACACGGTCGGGACGCCGATCCGGGCGCGGCTGAGCGCGTCATTGATGTCGCGGACGGTGCCCAGGCGGCCGGTGTCGTCGAGCACCAGGGCGGTGGCCTCCAGCCGCTTTCCAGTCTCGGCAGCGAGAGCTGACAACTCCCGCAGCAGGCAGCCGGCCTCGCCCCCGCGGTGGGCCGGGGCCGGCGGGGTGGCACTCTCGGCAGCGGTCCGGACGGCCTCCAACCGGGCCGCCGTTGCGCGGCAGTTCCGCGCTGATCCGGCGAACTTGTCCACGGGCAGGGCAGCCATGGCCGAGTCGATGTCGGACCGGTCCATTCCCGGTGAAGGTGTCTCCTGCAAGCTCCGCCAGATCCGGTGGAGCGTGGCCAGATCAGCGTCGGCGCCGTGCCGCGCGGCATACCGTCCGTACAAGCCGGCCGGAGGCTGGGCAGCGGTCGCCTCCAGCCGGGCGCGGGCCTGGTGGCAGAAGGTCAACAGGCGTGACAGCGGCAGGGCGAGCCAGTCCCGGGCGTCGCCGGTCGACTCGGACAGCAGGGCCTGGGCGGGCGTCTGAACCAGCGGGATCAGTCGCGCGATCCGCCGGCACCCGGTCCGGCTGCGCACCGCGTCGAGTTCCCGCCCGACGGTCTTGAGCCCTTCGAGGATGGCGGCGACGGACGGCTCGCGCAGGGCGTAGAAGGTGAAGACCCGGGCGGCGCTGTCGATGAGTTCCTGGCGCTGCAGCGGGATGAGACTGACGGCGACCCGCGCCTCGGGGGCGCCCGAGTAAGCAGTGGCCAGCTCGTCGGGCAATCCGTGGACGGCGATGTGGAACATGGCGGCGTCATCGCCCGCGCCCAGCAGGCTCGGCCGGACCGGTCCCGCATCGCGGCCGACGCGTGCGCGGTGTCCGGCGCTGGAGGAGTGGACCTGGCCCACGGCACGGCCGTCCTGAGTCAGGACATCGTGGTCCTGCGGCCCAGCGGGCCGCAGTCGGAACGAGGGAAAGGAATCGAGGGGGCGGGTGTCCACGCAGGTCGCTTTCGATAGAGGAGCAGGGGAGGAGGCGGCCCACCCGGAGGCGGGCTGCGCCGGGGCTGGGGTCAGACCGTGCGCAGGAGCAGCCGCAGGGCCTCGGGACGGACTTCGTCATCGCGGACGACGGCACCGTCCGGCGCCGTCCAGAAGGCATTGGTGCGGCCGCCCCGGACCACGACGGTGCGCATCAGGGTGCGGGACCCGTCGGTGACGACGTCACCGCGGTGGAAAGGGCCGGGGATGAACTCGACCTCCAGGTCGTCCTCCGACTCGAACTCGATGTACGTGCGGGGCGTGAGCTCGAGCTGGCCCGGCGCCGAGCGCACGACGGTCGCGCAGACGGTGACGCGGACCTGGTCGCCGGCGGACAGGTGAGGGATGGGCACGAAAACTCCTTGGGTGCGGGGGGAGCGGCCGAAGGCCAAGGGGGAGGCCAGCGGGGCTGACCTGCGCGGGGGACGTGGTGTCCCCCGCGGGCGCCGTCGGATCAGACAGCGAGGGTGAACGCCGGACGCGGCGCACCGGGGCAGGCTGCTGCGCCCGGCGCGGGGAGAGGTGCGGCAGTGATGACCATGACGAGCTCGTCCGGCCGCCACACGAAGGACTCCCCGTCCAGCGCCACCGACTCGCCCGCCCGGTCCATCGCGGGCACGGCCTCGAAGGTGGCGAAGGTGTGCACGCCCCAGAACATCCCGCGCCGCGCGGCGGTCGGCTGCTCGCAGTCGCCGAGGTACCAGTCGCCCGGCCGGACGTCACGAGCGGCGACCACACGCAGCGCGGCCGCGTCGGCCAGCGGCTGCTGGTAGGCGAAGCCCCCGGAGTCGGTCAGGGGGCGGGCGGTCACGATGACCGGGATGAACGCGACGTCGGCGACGGTCATGAGCAGGGCTCCTCGGGGCGGGGGTATCCGTGGTGTCTCCGGCCCGGTGCTTGCTTCACCGAACCCGATAACTCAAATGTACCCGATAAAGGGGGGTGAGGCAATATTGAGGGGTCAACGGTGTGGAGGAGCGCCATGCAGCAGACCCGTGCCGCGCCCCACACCCTTGCTGCTCGCGAGGCAGCAGATGCAGCACCAAGATCCTCCGAGCCTCGGGCACGCCGTCGCGAGGGCTGTCGGCAACACCCTGGGCACCAGCCGCCACGCTGCGCCGCGCTGCGAGCGTGACCTGCTCATTTGCCTGGTGCAGCACCGAAGTCCAGCAGGCGCAGCACGGTGGCCGGCACCCCCCAAGAGATCGCGACACAGCGCCCCTTGCTGCGCGCTGCTCCGAGGCAGCGCAGACCGCTGCAAACGGGCTGGCGAGCCGGGCCGTTTCCCGAGGCCCTTTGCGGTCGGCCCCTTCAGCGAGGTGACATGACGGCCGCCGGCCGCTGGCCCGCGCAGCCCTACGGCCGGGGTCCCGGGGCGCACGAGAAGTCACCCGACGTCCCGCCCACAGCGGTGAGGAAGACCGGCGGGGCGGCCCGGAAAGCCGGACAGGTCAGGCCGCGCGAAGGCTGGCGGCCTCCGGGTTACCGGACCTTCGCGGGCGCATCCATGCGGATGGCGCGCGCCGTGGTGTGGCTGCCGCTTGTGGCGAACCCGACGATGGCCCCGGCGCCGACGGATGCGCGCGGAGGTCGGCCAGCGGTGACCGTGCCCATCTGAAGATGCCGCTCGTACGCCCCGGCCGGGCACAGCTCGTACTCCCAGTCGCTGGGCAGGTCATCGAGCGAGACGTCCTGGTAGGTGCGCTCGACGACGACCTCCATCGGCATCAGGTCATGCGGGGACCGGGTGCAGCGCCGGCAGTCGTAGATGTCCCCTTCGGCGGGGAGCCGCTGGCCCACCTCCCAGTCGGTCCGGCCGTGTTCGCGCCGGTGGAGTTCGGTGAGGCGAGCCAGCTCTGCGCGGACGGCGTCGCCGGTCGGCAGCACGGTGGGCCCCTGCCGGCGGAGCCGGTAGAAGCGGGAGCTGTCCGGGTTGGGCGGGGGCGGAGTCGGGTCTCCCCGACCGGGCAGCTCGTCCAGGCCGATCGGGCGGAAGGAGGTGACGGTGTGCTCCTCGACCAGGCGGTCCACGACGGACCACTCCTGATCGAACGCCCAGTGGCGGCGCACCGCGTACGGAACGGAGACGCGCGCCCGGTCCTGGGTGCTGCGGGCGCTGCGGTGCCGCGAATGGATGACCCACGCGACGCTGTGAAGCTGGGCCAGAACGAAGTCGTGGTCCGGCTCGACCACCGCGCGGCGGCCGGGCCGGTGGGCCGCGGCCGGCTCGAACAAGGCGATGACCGACGAGCCGTGGCGACGCAGGGAGGCGACGGTTTCCAGGTGGGTGCCGGTCAGGACGACGGCGCCGGCGTACAGGTCCTTGGCTTCGGTACTGCGCATGTGCTCCTTCAACTCGTGGTGTGTGTGCCGTCCGATCCGCATCCGGGGCGCCGGACCGGGGAAGGGGCCGGCCGCGGGGCCTGCCGGCTCCCTGTGTTCAGCCAGTGGCGCGCGTGGCCGCGCCCGTAACGGACGCGTCGAAGACCAGGTCCCGCGCTTCGCGGGGCTCGAGCAGAGCCGAGACCCGGAGCTCCTGGATCGTCTCGGGCATGTCCCACGGACCGAAGATCCGGCCCGGGAGGACGGAGAACTCGGCGGTGTAGCGGCCACGGTCGGCGCGAACGGTAACGGTCAGGTCTGACATGAGCGGGCCGCTCCCTTCGAAGTCGGGGTGTGGAGGGGGCCGGTCGGTCGGCTCAAGGGCAGGCCGACGCGCAGAGCAAGAGGCGAAGTGCCGGGCCAGGACGGCCAGGTCCAGCCCCGGAATGTGGTGTCCCCCTTGGGGCGGGGGTGTTTGGGCACTGAGTCGGAGACCGGAGCAACCCCCATCCAACTGCACCAATGTACCTGAATGCTATCACGAATCAAGTTTATTGGGTCACGTGAGCGGGTGTTCATGAAGAGGCGGGCCGAAGGAGGTGGAGGGGACCGGCGCCCCACGGCAGCGAAGAGGGCGGGCGCCCCCGGTCACAAGGGGAGAGGGGGCGCCCTTCCCTTGTTGCTCCTCGGCGAGAACGAGTCCGTCCCCACGAGGCGGCGGGTCCTGCTCGTGTCCGGGGTGGCGGGCTTGGGGTGGGCGCCTCGCTTGCTGAGCGTGGCGCCCAAGGTCTGCCGGCGGTCCGCCGCGGCCTCGCTGTCGTGGCCGCGGGAGCGGCGGTGCCTGGCCCCAGCTGACGGCAGGCTTGCCGACGGGAGGCGGAGGTTGGCCAGTCCGAGGGGGCGGACGCCTGCGCAGGGCAGCGCGGCCGAAGCGCGGACAGCAGCAGGTGCTGCTGCACGCTCAGCGTGTGCAGCACGCTGCTGTGCAGCGGCCGGCCCCGCTGCCGTGCAGCGGCCGACCGCGAGGAGCTGCTGCGCATCGGCTTCGCGGCGCGCAGCACGGAGCAGCGCAGCGCGATCCCGCCCGGTCTGCTGCTCGGCGGTCCGTATCTCGCGCTGCCCGGTCTGCTGCTCGGCGGTCCGTATCTCGCGCTGCCCCTGCTGCTGCCATTCTGACCTGCGGAAATGAGGTGCAGCGCTGCAAGGGCAGCGCCCTCCCCCCGGGGACCGCAGCAGGAGTGGGCGCTGCCCGGTCGTTCGCGTGCTGCGCCGGGCGGCTTGCAGCGGATGCGGCGTCAGGTGCTCGGAGTGCAGCAGGGGGCGGGTGCTACCGGGCGACGTTGATCAAGTACTTGCCCGGTTCCAGTTGTCCGCTGCACGCGAGGTCGTGCAGCAGCTTCCCGACGTAGTCGAGGGTGCCGGCCCGCCGCTTGCCCAGCTCCTCGGCGACCTTGAGGTCCGGGTCGTCGCGGAGCGTGATGCGGGAACCCTCCTCGGCGTCCGGGTCGTAGTGCTCGTGGACATTTACACCGCGTGAAGCGTGCCGTTCTGGGCGTCGAGGCCGCGGGTCGCGCTGTACGGCCGGCCGTAGTGCGTGGTGATGAAGTTCTCGAGGTCCTTGTGTCCGACCTCGCGGTAGGTCTTGGACGTGGTCTTGAGGGTCAGGCCGGTCCCTTCGTTCGGGGGAGGGGGCGGGGGCCCCGGCCTGGCGGCCGGGGCCGGTCGGGGTCAGGCCGCCGTGCGGTTCAGGTGGATGGCGAGGGCGCCGGGCTCGCCGTGGTGGCGGCGGCCGTCAACGGTGACGGACACCCAGGCCGGGCGGCACTCCTCGGGGCTGCCGTAGTTGGCGAGCAGCGGGGCGGTGACGGTGGCGACGGCGGTGCGGCTCGGGCCGCCGCTCCAGGTGATGGTGATCTCGTAGCGCTCCAGGTAGCGCTCCTTCGCGCGCTTAGGGCCGCAGCGCACGGAGAACTTCACGCCGGGGAAGGTGCGGCGCAGCAGCTGGCGCAGGTAGACCGCAGTGGCCTTGGTCGACAGGCGGATCGCGGCGTAGTTCCGCTCTTCCTCGGTGGGCTTGGGGATGACGGAGGTGTGGCGGACGTGGGAGACGCCGGTCGGCCGCCCGTCCGTGGTGCGCAGTTCGTAGCGGGTCGCGGGGACCCCGCGCAGGACGTCGGCGGCGCAGGTACCGCAGGAGCACGGCTGGACCGTCGCCGGGCCGTGCATGCGGGTCGCGGTGCCGACGTAGCGGACTGTGGCGCCGGGGGTCAGGCGCAGGGCGAGGTAGGCGGTCGCGAGGCGGCGGCGAGCGGTGGCGGTGGTCATGGAGCACGTCCTTCGGTCGGGGCGTTTGTGGTGCCCGGTCCGGCGCTGCATCGCCGTTCCGGTAATCACTAATGTACTCCATTAGGGGGGAGGCGTCAAGCCTTAATGTCGCCCGCTCTGGCGGACGGGAGGCGGGGGTGTGCTGCGCCCCCTGCCCTGTGTACGCCGCCGCCTCGGCCTCACTCGTACGCCGTCGTCCAGTCCTCCGCGCTCGGGTACTGGTGTGAGTTCTCGCCGCCGTGGTCACGGACGAGCTCGCGCAGAAGGGCGGCCGGGACCGGGCCGTACCAAACGGCGGCCGCGGTGTCGTACGGGTCCCGGCGCGGGTGCGCGGGAAGCGGTGCGGGCCAGTCCCCGGGTGCGGTGAGCGGCGGGATCAGCCCCACCTGGAGCGCCTCGTACGGGCCTGCGAAGTCGGCGGGCGCGCTCGCGGGCAGGTCCCACCGGGAGGGGAGTGGAGAGGCCGGCCGGGGGCTGCACTGGCTGGTGTGGCCGGTGATGATCTGGACCTCGAACCAGTCCGCCAGGCGCACCTGCAGGACTGTGCCGGCGGTACCTCCTGCGATGGCGGCGTCGGTGATCTCAGTGCGCATCTACTACTTCCTGTCGGCTCGGGCCGGGGCTCGTGACGGTCGCACGGGGTGGCCCGGAGGGTGTCACGCTCCCCTGTCACGTGGGGTGTCACGCCGGGTGTCACGGTGTCGAGCGTGACAGCTGTGACCTGCGAAAACGCCCCCGGAAGGCCGGTTTTCCGGCCTTCCGGCGAGAGCGTGACACGGGTGGTTCAGACCTCGCGGGCGAAGGGGCGCAGCGCAGCGGGCGGCACCGGGTACGCGGAGCAGCCGGGGTGGAGCTCACGGTCGGCCTGGGGCTGCTCGAACTCGGCTGCGTCGTAGAGCCAGGGGCGGCGGCGGCCGTCCAGTGTGCGGTCGTAGTCGCGGGCGATCCAGCTGAGGCGCACGTCGCGGGGGCCGAAGGCGTAGTCGTGCGAGTTGGCCCACGCGCCCTCGGTGTCGCCGCCGCTCAGGTGGCTCAGGCAGGTCCAGGCGAGTTCGGTGTAGCGGCGGCGCAGGGGGTGCTTGACCTTGTCCCAGTCGTTCTCGACCGACCAGATCGCCGCGTCCAGGGACTTGAGCTGGTTGATGCTCGCGCCGAAGTGATGCAGGAGCGTGGCGTTCAGCTCGACGGGCTTGCCGTGGTAGACGAACAGCCGGTGCTCGGGGTGGCCCTCGTCGGCGCGCAGCGGGTTCTCGTCGAGCAGCTGGTGCAGGGCGTCGTGGAGATCGGTGGTGGTGATGCGGCTGCGCGCCATGTGGTGCTCCTCGGGCGGTCGGTTCGTGGTGTCGCCGGGGCGCTTGCATCGCCCTGACATTCACTAATGTACCTCAATAGGGGGTGTACGTCAAGTCTGCAAGCGTTCGACCGAGGGCGCGCGCTCGCCGTCAGCCTCCGCCGAGCGCACGGCGCCGACGCTTCTCCGCCTCGGCGTGCGCGGCAGCGGACCGGGCGGCGGACAGGCACCGGTACCGGTCGAGGTCGCAGTCCTTGAGCGCCTGCGCCATGGCGGCGCTGTACGCCTCCCAGGAAGGGCGCGGCGGCCCGGACGCCGTCACCGGCCGACCGTCTCGTCGGCGTACTGCGTGGCGAAGGACAAGGACCCCGGCTCGTCCACCCAGGCCAGCACGCGACGCGCGCGCCCCCGCCATCCCGGTGACGCCTTCACCCGGTCACCCCACCGGCTCCGGCCCTCCGCGCACGTCGTGCACAGCAGCCGGCCGTGCACCTCCCACACCTCCGGATCGGCGGTGAAGCACACGGGACAGCACCCCGCGGACCAGGCCGGGGGATGGCACCGCGCGGACACCAGGGCCGTGATGATCACGTGACCGCAGTGCGAGCACTCGATCCCGAACAGCGCGTTCCGCTCGCAGCGCGGACAGAACTTGCCGGAGAGCGCCCGCGCCTGCTCCTCGGTGTCGACGACGTCGACGGCGGGGATCGTGGCGCTGGCGTTGCTGCTGCGCGTGACGGGCATGGCGGGCTCCTCGGTATGCAGGGTGGAGGGGGGACTGTCCGGGGGTGCGGGTGTGCCGGGTCGGGTCGGCGCGCCGGGTTCAGCGGAGCTGGCGCCGGGTGGTGACGGAGTAGCGGGTGAGGCTGATCCAGTCGCAGCCGCCGTGGACGTACAGGTCGCCGGTGGCGGGGTCCTCGCCGGACCGGTCGACGTCGAGGCGGCTGTAGCGGGTGAGATCGCGCACGAGGTCGAGGAAGTCGTCGGCCGCCAGGTTCCGGTCTGTGTAGACGCCCTTGATCGAGCCGCCCTCGTTGTCCTCGCCGGACTCGAGAATCCACACGCTCGGCTCCAGCTCGATGGCGGGAGTCTGTGTGGCGGTGGCGAGCTCGGTCATGGGCGTCACTCCTTCTCAGGGCGGGTTCGTGGTGGCTGAGGAGGGCTCACCTCCCCCCCGATCTATTCACTAATGTACCTCACTTTTCCGATCTGTGTCAACTTTAAAGAGTCGACTTGGGTGGGGGTGGTGCCCCGTGGGGGCCATCGGTCGGGGCCCTTCGGAGTGACTCTGTTCGCCGCGACGGCACTCGCTGGCGCCGACCCCACGCGCCGGCCAGGGGGGTGGGTGCCGGCGGGCAACGTGGTGTCCCCTGCGCCGGCCCGGACGAAGAGAGGGAGGGCGGGGCGCCGGTGCGCCCCGCCCTCCCTGGTGGTCACCTGCGGTACTTGGCCATATCGCCGTGCTCCCAGATGAAGCTCTCGCCCCACCAGTCGTCGTCGTGCTCGGCATCGTCGGCCGCCACGGGCTCGGTGAGGACCGTGGCCCGGCGGTGGGCGACGTGGTGCAGGGCGAGGAGCGCGGAGACAGCGCCGATCGCGGTGAACGCGCCCGGGGTGGGCGCGGGGATGGCGGCGTGGCTGCGGTCGACGGCGAGCGTCGCCATGAAGGCACAGGTCGTGAGCAGGGCAAGGAAGTCGGCAGCGATGGCGAGCGCGGCCCACATCGGGCGCAGGGTCAGCGACCGGTGGTCCCACGGGCGGTGCGGGCCATCGAGGTCGAGGGCGTGCGTCAGGAGGACCACGCCGAGCTGGATGCCGCCGAGGAGGACGAGAAGGACCGCCGTCGCCGAGCCGCCGTAGACGACGGCGGTCAGCAGGCTCGGCAGCAGCAGGACCAGCACGAGATGGTGCAGGAGGGCGCAGTGCCGGTGCGGGCAGGCGCGGGTGGGCAGGTGGCCGTGGGCGGCGTTCATCGCGGAGGGCTCCCGGGCGAGTCGAAGAGGTAAGGCGCGGGGGCCGGGGCCGGGCGTTCGCGCCCGGCCCCGGCGGGCGGGTCTCAGTACCGGCGGCCGTGGCGGGCGCGGCGGTGGGAGCGCCGGTGCGCGAAGTGGTGGACGGTGCACAGGGCGAGGAAGCTCGCCATGGTGACCAGCCCGCCGGAGGAGAAGAGCACCGCGCCGGAGCCGCCGCCGAGCTGCGCGCCGAGTACGAGCCCGGCCGCGATGAGCAGCACCAGGACGTCCGTGGTGAGGGCCACGGCGGCACGCACCGGGCGGACCTGCTGCTTGGGGCCGCTCCGTGCGGCGCGCTTCGCGGTGATCACCATGAGCAGGCCGAGGGTGGCGAACGCGGCGAGCGCGAGGACCGTCACGCTGGTGCCGCCGCCGAACAGGGCGGGAACCATGCCCACGACGAGGACCGTGCGGCCGACCAGAGTGCACCAGCGGTGCGGGAAGGACTGGGCGATGCCGTGCTGGGCGGTGCAGCTCATCAGGAATCCGACTCCTCGTGACGGGTGTTCGTGGTGTCCGGAGCGGGTGCTTGCTTCACCCGCTCCGGTATTCACTAATGTACCTGAGAATGAGATGCATGGCAACCTATTAGGGTCACGCAAGGTATGGGTACGCCCTGGTCAGCGGACGCGGGTCCTGCGCCTCGCGTGACGCCGGGCCAGGGCGGTCTCGATCGGCCCGGCCAGGGCTCCTGCCGCGAACCCGCCGCACAGGCGCGCCCACAGGGGTGCGTGATGGTGTGTCGTGAGGTACCAGAAGGCTTCGAACAGGAAGCCCAGGACGGCCCATACAAGGATGTGGGCCAAGCTGAAGATGCGTGCGTACATGGGGTGCCTTTCCGGCGGGTGTCGGGGTGTGAGGTCGAGGAGAGGGGCGGCCCCGGTGGGGGCCGCCCGGTCCCGAGTCAGCAGGGCATCTCGCGGTGGCAGTCGTGGCAGCAGCGGCCGCAGCTCGCCTCGCAGTTGACCTGGACTCGCTCGCCGCAGCCCTCGCACGGGATGTACGCGTCGTCGGGGGCGAAGAAGCCGCCAGCGCCGGACCCGTCGCAGGCGCACAGGGTGGTGGCGGTCTGGGGGGTGGTGGTGATGAGCGGCATCTCGACTCCTCGTGGTGGGGTGGCCCGTGGTGACCGGCCGGGCGCTTGCTTCGCCCTTTCGGTAATCACTAATGTACCCCAAAAGGGGGGAGAGGTCAACTTTCCGGAGGGGTGCGGCGGGAGAGCGGCGACGGCGGTGCGAGCGGCGGGTCAGCGACGGTTCAGGGAGATCACGTCCACGAGCGGCGTCCCGTATGCCGTGCGGCCGAAGCGTGTGACCGTGACCGGCCGCGCCCGGCGGCGCTCCGGCGTGGTGTAGTCGGCGAGGAGCGGCGCCGTGACGGTTGCCACCTCGATGTCCGAGGGGCCGCCGCTCCAGCTCACGGAGAGCCTCCAGCCGCGCCTGCGCCGCACCGAGAACCGGACGCCGGGGAAGGCCCGGCGCAGCATCTTGCGCAGGTGTGCTGCGGTCTGCGGCTGCGTCAGGGGCGTGGCGTAGGTCTGGAACAGCTCGTCCGGGCGGAGGTGCGGGATGACCGAGGTGTACCGGACATGGACGAGGGGCGCGGCGTTGCCGTCGGGCGTACGCAATTCGTAGTGGGAGGCGGGGGCTCCGAGCAGCGTCGCGGACATGCAGATCGTGCACGTGCAGGGCTGCGCGCTCCACATGCGGAAGGTCTCGTCGTCCTCGTGGCGCACCCAGGTTCCGGCGGGCAGCCGCAGTGCCAGGTAGCCGGCCGTGTACGGGCCCGAGGCCGGTGCGCTCGGTGTCGCCGTCATTGTCTGTGTCCTCTGTTCGGGGGTGGGTAGGGGCGCGTGTCACTGCCGGGCGAGGAGCGGCGCGCACGTCGGGCGCCTTGGTCGGCCCGCTAGGACTCGAAGCCGTGGAGGCCGGGCCACTGCGCCGAGCACGCCGGGCAGAGAGTGCCGCAGTCGTTGAGCGCTTCCTCGTGGTCGTGCCATCCGAGGGCGCGGGCGGCCCTGGAGCCTTCGATCTGGCCGCCCTCGAAGGTGGCGGTGCGGCCGCAGTCGACGCAGACCACGGAGTGAGCGTGCAGGGCGTCGGACCGCTTGAGCAGGTGCCGCAGGACCTTGGCCGCGTTCTGCTCGTGCAGGTAGGCGTGTTCGTAGCGGAGTTCCTTGAGCCCCTGACCGTCGTACGCACGGGCAAGGGCGTCGGCCAGCAGGGTGCGCCCGGCGGGGTCCTCGCTGTCGAGGAGGAGGCGGGCGAGTTCTTCGAGGCGCTCGGCGCTCACAGGAAATCCCTTCGGAGTTCGGAAGGCGGGTCAGGGGTGCTGCGGAGCCACGGGCCGCAGCGCGCGGGCCAGGCACTCGTCCAGGTCGTAGCCGACCGCCTCCCGCGCCGCGTACTCGGCGTCGACGATCTCGCGCGGGAGGTCCATGCCGAAGCCGTAGGAAGTGACGTCCGGTCCGGCCTGCGCCGAGGCGGTCACGTCCAGGAGGCCGTGGAGAGCGGCCCTGGCCTGCTCCAAGGTGAGCGTGTCGCTGTCGATGAGCGCGCGGATCTCGGCCTGGCGCTGCTCGGCTCGCTGGTCCATGAGTACCTCCTCGGAGGGGATCGGGGGATCGGGGCGGCTGGTCGGCCGCCCCGACCGGGGCGGCTCAGACGACCCGCATCCCGAACAGGCGCGGCGTGGTGTCGCGGACGCCGCACCACTCGTCGGCGCAGTCGGGGCACATCTGGTGGGGGCAGCCGCAGTCGTCCAGGTCGTCGCCGACGTGCCATCCGGCGTCGTGGGCCGCGTCGGTGCCCTCGTCCGCGTCGTCGAGGAAGGGGGAGAGCTTGCCGCACTGGCCGCACTCGATGCGGTCGAAGTCGATGACCTCCAGGACCTCGGTGCCCATGAGGCGGAAGGTGGTCTCGGTGAGCATGGCGGTCATGGGGCACTCCTTGCGGCGGTGGTTCGTGGCGGCCGGTCCGGGTGCTTGCTCACCCGCTCCAACAATCTCTAATGTACTCCGTTAGGGGGTAGATGTCAAATTAAAAGGGTCACACGGGCCAGGGGTGCGCCCCGGTTAGGAGGTGAGTAGTGCCCTCGGCGACGGCCCGCCGTCCTGCTGTGACGCTTCAGTCCGGGAGACCGGCTGCACGCAGCACCGAGACGGCGCCGGCCCACAGGCCGTAGATGGATGTGTCGCGGGGGGCGGATGCGGTGCGCAGGAGGTCGGTGAGCCCTGCGGGGTCACGCTTCCAGTGGTCATGGATGGATGTCGAGGCGAGCTGCTCGCGCAACGTCGCGGCGTCGGCGGTGGTCAGGTGGTCGACGGCGCGCGCGATCGTCGCGAGTCGTTCCGAGCGGACCTGTTCCGGGGTCTTCGAGGGGGGCATGGGTGCTCCGGGTGGCGAGGGCGGGTCGGGGGGCTGGCGAGGCTGGCGGGGCCGGGGTGACCCCGCCAGCCTGCGGTGATCAGCGGGTGGGGAGCAGGCGCAGTACGGCGGCCGCGTGCTCGATGTAGCCCAAGGTGAACAGGTGGAGCCCGGCCTCGTAGCCGTCGCGGACTCGCTCGTCGGTGGCGTCCTCGGCTGCGACGTGGAGGTGGTCGCCGATCCAGACCGCCGGGTCGGTGTGGGGAAGCCCGAAGTGGTCGTAAAGGGAGGCGAGGGCCGTGGGGGTGTTGGTGATGTTGTGGGCCATGGTCACTCCTGGCGTCGCGCTGGAAGGTTCGTGGTGGCCGGTTTGGCCTTGCTTGCCGCCCCGGTGTTCACTAATGTACTCCAAGAGGGGGGAGGGGTCAAATTAGCGCGTCACCCTGGGGTTTGGCGGCGGCCGTCAGTCGACGACGACCGCTGCGCAGAAGGTGCCGCGCCCGTCGGCGGGTCATGGTCCGTCGGGCTCAAGGGCGAGCTGCTTGCGGACCGGCGGCGCGTGCACGAGGTGGGCGCGGAGGCTCCCGCCTGGCCGTCGAACTGCTCACGCGGGATCAGGAGGAGCTCACCGTACGCGGCGCAGTCGGCGCACGCGCCGCGCAGATCCGCCACCTTCCATCGAGGGTGGCGTCGCTTTCAGGGGAGGCCGCACCCGATGGTGAAGCGGGGCCCGATCAGGGTTCGGTGAATGTCCGGGTCTCCTTCGTGGAGGGGTGGCCGGTGTGTGCTGAGGGTGCGGGGGAGCGGAGCTACAGCCAGGGCCGGCCGTCGCCGGGCCGCACTCCGATCACCCCGGCGCGGCCCAGGAGCTCGGCCTCGACCGGGTCGCTGGCGTAGTCCCAGCCCTCGGCCTCGCGGTGTGCGGCATAGGTGTAGGAGTGGCCGCGTGTGCAGCCGTAGCCGGTTTCGGTGTGCCGTACGGGGGCGCCGCACTCGTAGGCGGTGGGCCCGTCCTCGTCGTAGCCCTCGACGAGGTCGTGGCACCGATCCTCGGTGTAAGAGCCGCCTCGCTCATCCAAGGGGGTGTCGGTGGGGTTCGCGGCGGGCATGTCGAACTCCTTGCGTAAGCAGGGGGGGAATGGTGGCGCGGCGCAGCGGCCGGGGTCGCGTAGGCGGCTCGACAAGTGAGATGCCTTCGGAGATCACTAAAGTACCCACGTGATGCGCATAGGTCAATGTTTAAGCGTCAATGCTGGGAGAGGGGGAAGTGGTGTCCCCCTTCCGAATGGCTTCGGTGCGCGCGGCGAGCCGGCGGGCAGGGTGCTCGGCTCCATGGCGGGGGCGGCGCCGCGCTGCGACTCGTCGACTGCCCGTTGGCCTGCCGAGGTGGAGAGGAGGCCGAGCTATCGCGTCCGTCGCCTCCGGGGATCTGTTCTCCCGCGCCGTCCCGGGCGGGGTGGGTTCGGCACCTCGGGCGGGACGGCCCCTGGCTGCGACCGCGAGGAGGTGACGGAAGCCGAGGGCGCGTGCCCTCGCTCACGGTGTCGCCGGACAAGCCGCTGCCGCGTGCCGGCTGGGTGGCCACCAGCGGGGGCGCCGGGCTGTTTCGGAACCGCGCGCATCCAGGTCGCTGCCGGGGCGGTCCGGAGTCCCATGCCCTCGGAGGTCCGCCGGGTGCTCCAGGCTGCGGCGCTGGGCGGGAGCCACGGTCGGATCGGTCGGAGAGGTGCGGAGCGCGGCGCCGGAAGGAGGCTGGATGCCGTCGCGCCGGGTGTCACGCGCCCTGTCACGCCGGGTGTCACGCCGGGTGTCACGCTCACGGGCGTGACAGCCCTGACCTGCACAAACACCCTCTGGAGGGCGTTTTTGGGGGCTCCAGGGGGTGAGCGTGACAGCGTGACACCACGAGGGGTGGCCAGGTGTCAGCCGATGCTGATCCTGCCCGCCGGGATCCTGTCCGCTGCGCGGAGGGGCGTCAGCCGCAGGGCCATGCCCTCGGCCCGGGTCTCGATGATCAGGACGCCGCTGGTGTGTACGGAGACGTCGCTGCCGATCCGCAGCACTTCATCGGTGAGGTCCTGGACCTCGTCGGCCGAGGCTTCTTCCTTGAGGGCGTCCTTCGTGCTCCAGGTGCCGCGCCCGGCGTGGGTCGCTTCGACGCGGTAGCGGGCCGCGAGGGTGTGGGCGGGGGTCATCCGCTCCCAGCCGTCGACCGGTGTGAACCGGAAGCTGACGCGGTCGGCGTAGAGGGTCAGCGTGCCGTCGTCCAGGAGGGTGGCCATGCTGTCGTCCTGGTGGAGCAGGACAGCCGCGGCGAGTTCGGTGCTCGCTCCGGCGAGCGTGCCGTCCGGAATCGTGTACCGCTCCAGGGTCCGCCAGTCCGCGTCGGCACCGTCCTGGCGCTCGAAGGAGTAACGCGCGGCGAGGTCCGGGATGGACAGGTGGCCGTGAGCGTCGAGCGATATGAGTGCCGTCAGGGCGAGCCTCCGTGGTGAGTCGATGTGGGACGCAGCGCCCCGCAATGCATCACAAAATTACCCCATGAAGGGGTTACGGGCAATCTATTAGCGTCACATGCCGCACGTCGCACACTCTCCATTGACTCTAAAAAGTTGACACAAAGAGGGGGGTGGAGTAAATTAGTGAATGCGGGTGATGCAAGCACCCGCCCCCACCACGACCGCCCGGAGACCTTCATGGACGCCCCGTTCCCGACCTCGCTCGAGGACCTCGCAGTCGAGATGACCCGGCACGGATGGGAACTCTCCTGGCATCGCGACTACGGCACGGCGCGCATCGAGGGCAGCCGGCGAGGAGGAGCGGCCGTCATGGCCACCGCCCGCTACACGCTCAAGAAGGGCTGGGTCACCCGCTTCTACGTGATCGGCTCGGTCGACGACGGATGGACGGAGTGGCTGCGCGTTCGACGCGCTGGCCTCGTCCACTTCATCGCCTCGTCCCGCCTCCCGCTCGATGCCCCCCGCTGGGCCGTGAGCAGCTCCAAGTGCCGCTGCCGCAAGGGTGCGCAGCCGACCCTGTGGCGCGCCCTGCACCTGCTCGTGGGCATCCAGCTCGACCGCCTCAGCAACCACGGCGCCGAGCAGGAGAAGAGGGCTTACCGGTGCCACCTCGACGCCCGGCGCTGGCACCTCACATCACAGGCCGAACGCACCCCGGGCCCCTGGCGCGGGACTGCGGCCGCCCTCTGAGCCAACACGCCCTGCCGAGCCGATGCGAACCCACCCCGCCAAGGAGCCCTCGACCATGTCCAACCGGATGCCCCTGAACACCAACGGCCACGACCTCCTGCCCAAGCGCACCGACGACGTGATCGTCTTCGCTGAACCCGGCGAGGAGCCGCTCGTGGCGGGCGTCCACTGGCGCTGCGCCACCTGTGACGAGCGGCCCGTTTACGTACTGCGTGACGGCGCCGTCCACGTCCAGGACCCGTGCCCCTACCCGATGGGCATCACCACGGAGGTCACCCTCGACGTGCCGTCCGGGAAGCTGATCGTCACCGACGACCTGCGCGACGTCTACGACGTCGACATCGACGCGGGCGCCTCCTACAACACCGCCCTCGGCAAGGCCCAGGTCGTGAAGGCCATGGCGGCCCTCGGCTGCGCCTACGGCCCCGTGGGCAACAGCTGCCCCGGCCTGTACCGCGACGGGGAGAACAGCTACATCGTCGCCTCCCCGATCCGCGACGACGACGATGTCCCCTCCCTCCCGGAGGAGGACCGCCTGGCGTGGATTTGCACCGACCTGTGGGCGTACTCGATCGCCGACTTCGAGGACTGGAAGGCCAAGGGCGGCACCCCGGAGGACAAGCGCCTCGGCCACTACACCGTCGTCGACGTCGCGCCGGGCACCTACAAGTTCACCCTCCACGTCGGCGAGCGCGGCTTCGACAACTACGCCGCCGACACCGTGGTCTTCGCGCACGTCGAGCGCGTCGCCCCGGCCCCCACCACCTGAGAACCACCCTCTCCGGGCGCTCCCGCCCGAACCCCATCGCGAACCACCCACGCCACACACCCAGGAGCTGCACATGCCGTTGTCCCAGCGCGACTTCAAGCTGTCGATGAGGATCAGCCCCATGAGGCCGAACAGCCCCGACGACGAAGGACTCCGGAGCCTGCTCGTGCACCGGCTGCGCGGCGCCGCCAAGGCGGTCGCCCGCATCCCCCTGAAGGCCAACCTCGCGACGGCGGGCCTGAAGAAGTACTCGGTGCACTGCGAGCCCTGCCGCTCCTGGTTCGACCTGCCCGAATGGGGCGAGGAAGTGACCTGCCCCAAGTGCGAGCGCCTGTACGCCCTGGAGCTCGCCGTCTTCTCCGCCGTTCCCAACCCCACGGACTGAACACCCCACGGTGCGGGGCGTCGACCATCAGCGGCGGCGCCCCGCACCGCGTTCGCCCCCACCCCTCCCGCGACAAGGAAACCCTGCATGATCCGTGAGACCCGGTTCCTGATCTCCCGCAAGCCGTTCGCCATCGACCTGTCCACCGTGACCGCCAGGCAGGTCAAGCACGGCGACAGCAACCCCTACTACCACCTCCACGGACAGGCCAATGCGCTCTGGATTCGCCGGCAGAAGGGCGTCGACCGGGCCTGCATCGGCACGCTCAGCCTGTTCCGCCAGTACATGCGCGAGCCGGTGGACCTCGACGATCCCCGCGCCATCCTGACCGCCGACCTCGACGGCCGCCACGGAGGCGAGTGCCTCGGCCGCTGGGACGGAACCCGGTACTGGGGCGCTCAGGAGCCCGCCCTGATGGAACAGCACCTGGAGATCCTGCGCCCGCTGCTGGCGAACCACGAGAACCCGCCGGCGGGATACGACGGCTGGTGGACGTTCCAGACCCACGCGAACTGACTGACAGCCCGCGGCACCGGCCGGTGCCGCGCCCCGGCGAACCTCCGTTACAACCCCTCGCCGGGGCACTCGTGGTGTCCCCTGGCGCGCGGGAGCCCGAGCACCACCGGCGCGCCACACGATCCGCCGGTGGGCTCGGTCACCAGCCAGGCGAAGGCCGCCCGTCAGTGACCCGTGAGGCGAACCGCGTGGGCGAGGAGCGCGGTCACGACCGTCATGTCGGCCGGCGCAGCCCAACTGATGTAGGTGGTGGAGCTGGGGTATCCGGGGGACGCGTCGCGCTGCAGCACCGTGCGCCCGTCCACGTGCCCGAACTCGATGCCAGGCACAGCCGGAAGCCGCTCAGGCAGCACCGCGCTGTCCTGCGACCCGATCGGGCGACCGCCGGCGAGATCGGCCGCCAGGAGCCGGAGGTGATCCTCGTCATGGGCGCATCCGCCGTGGCAGGACAGCAGCGCCAGACGCCGGCCCCCGTCGTTGCCGTACAACGCGTGCCGAGTGTGCGACTGGAACCGGCGGGTCCGTACGACCGCGGAGGCCGCGGCCGGATTGCTGCGGACGAGCCAGAACGCGTGACCCTCCTCGTCCCAGAAGGCCCGTCCGAGCCGGAGACCGGGGGAGTTGCGCACCGTGCGCCAATCTGCCTCCACATCCACGTCTTCGCCCCTCCAGGTGCGAAGGTGCAGGGTGCTGCGCCCCGCCGCCGGGTCGGCGAACATCAGGCCCCGGGAGAGAGGCAGAGGGCGAACACGGGCGAGCAGGAGCGGGCTGTCGGCCGGCCAGTCGACGCCATCACGTTCCAGGTGGAGACGCTGAACGGGGCACGCCGAGCAGTGGCCGCCCGACGAGCAGCGCTCATAGGGGCCCCAGGACTGCAGCCCCCTCGTGGACTCGTACAGGGCCGCGTACGTCGTCGGCATGAGCCCGCACTGGTGGCGGGTGTCGAAGTGCGCGTTGAGGCTGAGGCGGTTCCACCCCTGCCCGTCCGGACCCCGGGGTCCGTAGCTGGGCTGTTCGAGAAAGAGCGGCAAAGGATCTCCAGACGAGGTGACCGTGACGAGTGGGAGGCCGGGACTAGGGCCGCTGCCCGAGGCGCAGTGACCACCCCGCTCCGATCGCCGCACTAGGCGAGATCGGGCCGGGGTGGTCAGTCAGCTGTGGGTGTTCGGAAGATCCGCGCCGCTGTCGACACGGTCGAGAGGGGCGAGGGCGCGCAGGACTGAAGAGATGCCCCTGCCGTCGCGCCAGGACCACCTGATGCCGTGCGGCATGGCGACCCCCGTCACCGGGTCGGCCCGCACGTCGCGCGGGTCCTCGACGCGGGTTCCCGGAACGACGTAGTGGCGATACACCGCAGCCCACTGGTCATACGGCTGGTGCCCAACGACGACGTAGTAGTCGTTGGGCAGGCGCAGCAGAGCGACGGTCCACCCATCGGGAGCGTTGGTGGGGTAGACGGCGCGGATCCCGAGGTCGGAGACACCCTGAAGATCAGGGAGGGGCGCGCGCAGCTTCAGCGTGTCAGCCATGCGTCGAGACATCGTCAGAACTCCTCTGGAGATAAGGGGTGTTGGATCGCGCGCTGTCAGTACCGACGAGCACCAGGGCAGCTCAGGCACCAGGGAGCAGGGGAAGTCCACCTGCATTCCCTAATGTACGCACATTGAGATTTCCGGTCAACTTAAAAGGGTCAAGATGGGTGGGGGCGGCCCTCTGTCGCCGTTCACTGAGTGGCAGTCTCGGGCCGCCCCGGCCCCGTCAGAGCTGCGGGGCGTGCGCGGCCAGAGGCTCGGGTGCCGCCTTGGTGTACAGGCCCTCAAGGCCGGAGGGCGCGATCAAGCCCCAGGTGAAGGTGTCCATGTCGGGGTAGAACCAGCCGCGCATGCGACTGGGGGCGTCATGGGTGCGAATGACGCCTACTCCGTAGACCTCAAGGGTGCCGTCGTGGAGGGCGTCCCGCTGCTCCTGGGTGAGGTGGTCGACGTTGTAGTACCTGTCGAACTTCTCATCGGCCACGACGGCGAGGACGGGGCTGAAGTCGTCTTCGACGGGGCCGAAGCTGCGGGCGCGGGCGAGAGAGGCCATTGCCTCCGCGCGGGTGGCGCAGGTGTCGCGGTAGAGGACGCGGTCCTTGTGGTCGGGGATCTCGTCGGTGTCGTACATCCATGCCTCGACCTGGTGGTGGGCGTAGGTGCCGATGCCGTTGTGGCGATTGCGCAGGAATCCGTAGGGCTTGCCGTCGACGAGGACGGGGTGACGTTCGGTGCAGAACTCGCAGGTGATGCCAACGTGGCGCAGGAAGCGCTGGAGACGAGGGAAGCGCGAGAAGCGGGTGCCGCAGTTGCAGCAGGTGTAGACCTCCCAGCTGGAGGGGTCGGCGACCGTGTCGTGGTTGCACCGGGGGCAGGCGTACGACGCGTTGCTGTTCCAGTCGATGACCATGAGCTTCCTCCTGCTGTCTGGGGAGGTGACCCCCTCCCTGTATTCACTAATGTACTCCATTAGGGGGGGTAAGTCAAATGAAAACGCCTCCTCCGTCCGCGCCTGCCGTCGCCTGGCCGTCCCGGCCGACCTCCTCGCCGCCTCGCCGCCCGTGCCCCGGCTCCGCCGACCTCCCCGCCCGCCGCCCCGGCGCCGCCCGTCCACCGGCCGCGCCCCGTCCCGGCCCCGGCCCCGTCCCGCGCCCCGTCCCGCCGTGCCCC